>JAZRJK010000029.1:0-37681 GCA_045645765.1 Candidatus Gastranaerophilaceae bacterium | reverse complement strand
GCAGATTGGATTGTAATACCTCTTTCCTTTTCTTGTTCCATAAAGTCAGTTACAGCAGCACCGTCGTGTGTTTCACCGATTTTGTGAGTTTTACCTGTGTAGAAAAGGATACGTTCAGTTGTAGTGGTTTTACCTGCGTCGATGTGAGCAGCAATACCAATATTTCTGATTCTTTCTAATGGAGTTTTTCTAGCCATTTTTCTTTTTCCTTTTTATATTAATACTACTACGATTTATACTGTTTCCAGTTAGAAATATTGTGACATGAACATGGTTTGGTGTAAAGCAGTGATCAAGAAAACAGTGACCAAGTGAATAAGAAAAATCTTGATCACCTGATCACTTGGTCACTTGATCACCTTATTGCCATTTTTATGCTATAATCTTCTCATTGGAAGGAGATTTATATGTTCAAAAATTTAGCGAAGGAATTAAGAGAATTCATTTTACGCGGTAATGTTCTAGACATGGCTGTCGGTATCATTATTGGTGCATCTTTCAAAAGTATTGTTGATTCAATGGTAAACGATATCATTATGCCGCCAATCGGTATGGTTTTAGGTAAAGTTGATTTTACAAACCTATATTGGCAAATCAGCCCAACAGATGTCACTTACCCATCTTTAGAAGCTGCTAAAACTGCTGGTGCAGTTACAATGAACTATGGTGCATTCATAAATAATGTAATCAGTTTTTTAATCGTTGCTTGTGCAATTTTTGCTATCATTAAGGCTATTAATACTCTAAAAGATAAAGTATGCAAACAAGAAGTTGTAGAAGCAGAAGCAACAACAAAAGAGTGCCCATTCTGTTGTTCTTGTATTTCTATTAATGCAAAAAAATGTCCTAATTGTACAAGTGATTTATAAAAAAAATCTATCCTTCTCCCTTGATGGTCGGGAGTAAATATAAATTAATTGTATCTAATCCTTCTCCCTCTTGATGGGAGAGGGATAGAATATTGCAAAAAAAAAATGTCCTAATTGTATAAGTGATTTAGGATAGGGGTAAATTTTTTATTGTAAAAAACTAAATCATAGATTCAATTCTTTAAAATAATTTAAGTAGAAACAACTAATATTTAATTATCTTCTTCAATTTAGGAATACATATTACTAATAAAAATGCTGTAATTAATGATAGAATTGCTAATCCAATAAATAATTTTACAGGGGTTAGTGTTTCATAATTTCCACCCCATATTCCTGCGATTAGATTCCCTAAAAAGCTTGTTAAAAACCAAGTTCCCATTGTTAAAGATAAGAATTTAGCTGGAGCAAGTTTTGTAACTAATGATAAACCAATTGGAGATAAGCAAAGCTCTGCTACAGTCATTATAAAATACCCTATAACTAGCCATAGAGGTGATACTAAATGTGTTGTAGATAAATACCCTGCGTAAGCTAAAATAATAAATGAAAAAGATATTAAAAACAGTGCTAATGCAAATTTTTCAACAGAACTTGGCTCTTTAGAGTTTTTTCTTAAAAATCCCCAGAAAGATGAAATTATTGGAGCTAAAAGTATAATAAACAAAGGGTTTAATGATTGGAAATATCCCGTTGGGATTTCATAGCCAATAAAATTTCTATCCGTTTGATATTGAGCAAAAAGTGTTAATGATGACCCAGCTTGTTCAAAACAAATCCAAAACGGAATTGTAAACAACATAAGGGTTACAAGCGCTTTTAGTCTACACATCTCATCTATAGAATTATCTGTAGTATGTTCTCTATTTTTATTATTTACATTTACTGGATAAGCTCCGCTATCTCCAAGAAGTTTATTTTCAAAACATTTATATAAAACAAGCCCTATTAGCATTCCAATTCCTGCTGAAGCAAATCCATACTCATAGCCATATTTAATTGCAAGAGTTCCACAAATTAAGGGTGAAAAGAATGCACCTAAATTAATTCCCATATAAAAAATTGTAAAAGCAGAATCTTTTTTTTCAGGCTTGTCCTTATAAAGAATTCCTAAAACAGAGCTTATATTGGATTTAAATAATCCGTTTGCAATTATCATTAAAAACAAAGAAAATAAAAATAAGCTTTTAGGCCCAAACGCTAATAAAAATAGCCCTAATACCATAAATATTGCGCCAGCAGAAATACATCTTCTTTGACCAAAATATCTATCTGCAATGTAGCCACCAATAAGTGGAGTTAGATAAACAAGTCCTGTATAAAGTCCATAAATACTTCCAGCTTTTTGCGTAGAATACGTAAGATTTTGAATCATATACAGCACGATAAGAGCACGCATTCCATAATATGAAAAACGTTCCCACATTTCTACAAAAAATAATAAATATAATCCTTTTGGATGTTCTTGCCTAATATCTAACATATTACGATTTTAACATTTTTTACTTGTAACGCAAATAATAAATAAATGCAGAGATTGAAATCTCTGCACTTATCGCAAATTTTATATATTTACCCCCTATCCAATTACAGGAGCAACAAAAGTTCTTGTAGCAAGATCTTTGTCTAAAAGAAGTAATGCGTTTTTATCATCACCAATTAATTTTAATGTTGTTAGTACGCCATCTACTGATGCTTCTTCTTCAACTTGTTCATCAATATACCAATTTAAGAATTTCATAGCTGCACGATCTTTTACTTCTTCTGCAACATCATATAATGTATTAATTCTAGATGTTACATATTGTTCGTGTTTAAGCACTTCTTCAAAAATTTCTAATGGAGTTTTACCAGAAAATTCAGGCTTATCAATTGACATAAGTTCAATTTGTCCGCCACGTTCGTTTAAGTAGTCAAACATACCCATAGCGTGTGCATGTTCTTCTTGAACTTGAACATCAAACCAATTTACAAAACCCATTAAGTTTTGCTCCATAAAATAAGTTTTCATCGCCAAATAAAGATATTCAGAATAAAGTTCTTTATTTATTTGAATATTAAATTCGTTTTGTAATTTTTCATTAATCATAATTTACCTCCAATGCTCTATTTTATTTTAACATTTATTAAATAACTTTTCTGTTGTATATACAACCACTAATTAATTAGATTTACATAAGAAAATAACTTCTTCTGTAAAAAAATTATCAAATATATTTCTTAAAAAATCTTTTTTTAATTTTCCTCTTGTCATACATAATTTTTTTTCGATTTTAAAATTATGGCGCTTAGCAAAATCATAAAAATCTTTCATTGTTAGAAGATGAATGTTAGGTGTATCATACCATTCAAAAGGTAACATCTTAGATTTAGGCATTTTTCCATTAAACATTAAATAAAATCTAACTCGCCAATATGCAAAATTAGGGAAACTTACAACAACTTTTTTTCCAACTCTAAGCATTTCTTGGATAACATAATCTGGTTTTTCAGTAGATTGTAAAGTTTGATTTAAAATTACGTAATCATAAGATTTATCAGGATAACCTTGCAGTCCTTCATCAATATCCCCTTGAATAACTGATAGACCTTTTTCTAAACATTTAACAATATTATTTTGATCAATATCAATCCCAGTTGCTTGAATTCCTTTTTGATTAAGCATTTTCATCAACGTTCCATCACCACATCCAACATCTAAAACACTTGATTTTGCTTCAATCATATCGCGTATTATGGAATAATTAAGATGTAATCCTTTTGATTCACTATAATGCTTATTCATTAGAAATCCTCACTTTTAAGAAATGATTTTATAATTTTAGTCTGCGTCTCAAATTCTAATAAAAATGCATCATGTCCGCATGGAGATTGAATTTCACAATAAGAAACATCTTTTTTATTACGCATTAATGCGTTAACCAATTCTTTAGATTGTGTTGATGGAAATAACCAATCTGAAGAAAAAGATATTATTAAAAAGCGAGCACTAGTGTTACTAAAGGCTTTTTCTAAAGAACCATATTTTTGAGAAATATCAAAATAATCTACTGCTTTTGTAATATAAAGATAACTATTTGCATCAAATCTATCGACAAAAGTCTGCCCTTGATGAGCTAGATAGCTTTCCACTTCAAAATCAATTCCAAAATCAAAATTAGGTGACTCTTTATCCTGAAAACGTCGAGCAAATTTATTATGCATTGATTCTTCACTCAAATAAGTTATATGCCCTACCATTCTGGCAATTGCTAAGCCTTTTTCAGGGCGTTCTTTATTATAATAATTTCCATTGTTAAAATTTGGATCAGATAATATTGCATTACGCCCAACCGCATTAAATGCAATACCCTGTGCAGAAAGTCTAGGGGTTGACGCTATAAAAATAACGTTTGAAACCATTTCAGGGTAGGCTAGGGCCCATTCCAAAGCTTGCATACCACCCATAGAACCACCGGCTACTGTAAGTTTTTTTACTCCAAGGAAATCAATTAATTTTTTCTGTACTTTTACAACATCTTCTATTGTAATTACAGGAAATTCTAATCCATATTCTTTACCAGTATCAGGATTAATAGAGCTTGGTCCTGTGGTTCCTTTACATCCACCAAGCATATTTGAACAAATTACAAAATACTTATCAGTATCAAAAGCTTTTCCTGAACCCACCATATCATTCCACCAACCAGGTTTTTTATCTCCTTCATGGTAGCCTGCAGCATGCGCGTCTCCAGTTAGTGCATGTAATAACAATATTGCATTATCAGCTTTTTCATTAAGTTTGCCATAAGTTTCATAAGCAACATCTATTTCTTTAAGCTCTCGAGTCGATTCTAAAATTATAGGTTCACTAATCTTAAAAAATTTTGTTTCTACAATATTCATGATTAATTATTTTATACTAAATTTTAAAAAGGGTAAAGATTTGATATTGTTTTTAACTTTTTCTATAAACATTTCAAAGTTTGTTTTTTGTTCGATTACTGGAGGATAATACATTGTAGCATTATCAAAATCTAAATATGTTGCATTTTTATTTTTTCTTATAAATTTATCTAATTTTTTGTTTATAGATTTTGATTCTGTATTCATTCCTTGTTTTCTATAAAAAATATGAGGTAAATTATATATATCAAGAAAGCCACATGCTTCTAAGTGTATATTACCATTACAATTCATTTGTTTGCTATGGATTTTAGCAAAATTGAACATTTTAGAGCCTAAACCATTGCGAGGAGGGTTAGAAAAAAGATAATTTATATAAAGAGATTTAACACCTTCTATTCCATCTCTATCAATATATTCTGGTAATGTTAACATTCTACAACAAAATTTAGGGTTATTAGTTTTAAACATTGAAAAGCTATGAAAACCTTCAATATCAGCAATATTATAAGGATATTTATAAATTAATTCCTCAGGAAGTTTTTTAATTCTCTTTATGCATATTAAAGGTTTTTTAAATTGACAAATTCTGTTCATATAAAACATAAAAACTAAACATAAAAAATTTTGCGCAAAAAATTTTTTTATAGGTTTTTGTTTGTATATAGAAATTTAATTTAAGGACCCAATATGCAAATTTTAAAAATTGATTCATCAACCAACTTTAATGGGAAAATAATAAAACCTTCAAAAAATATCACCCAAACTATTATAAATCAAAATATACCTCAAAAAATGCTTGGTTTAGCAGGATTAGCAACAGCAGGTCTTGCTGCTATTTCTATAAATAAAAATAGAAGCTTTGAAAGAACTTTAGAAGAAAATTACTTTAAACTACCAATAGGGGCTGAACCTGACGTTTTTCAAAAAGCAAGTGCTGCTTATTTATACAATGGCAATGATGTTTTAGTAACCGCTCCTACTGGAACAGGGAAAACTGCTATTGCACATTATGTGGTAACTAAGAATTTTGAAGAAGGAAAGAAAACTTTTTATACTACTCCACTAAAAGCTCTAAGCAATGAGAAATTTCGTAGTTTTCAAAAAACTTATGGAGAAGAAAATGTAGGGCTAATTACTGGTGATGTAAAAATTAATAAAGATGCTCCAATTGTAATAATGACAACAGAAGTTTATCGAAATATGATTTTTGGCGAACAATTTAAAGAACATAATCCTATTTTAGATAATTTAAAAACCGTTATTTTTGATGAATTACATTATTTAGGAGATATTGATAGAGGTGGCATTTGGGAACAATCAATAATTTTTTCAGATCCTAATACTCAATTATTATCATTATCTGCTACAATTGGAAACAATATAGATGTTGCAAAATGGATGGCTGAATCTAGAAATTTAAAGTATTTTAGTCCACAAATTTCTACTGATAAAAATCATCATTCTGATTTTAATTCAACACAAAAAACTCCAAAACAAGCTTTAGGACTCATCAATGTTCCTAGTGAAAACAGGCATGTACCTTTAAATTTTTCAAATATTTTAATCAACGGAAATAAAAAAGTAAGTTCCAAGATAAAATCTAGTAAATCCCAAACTTCTTATAAAACACCCCTCTCAATGCAAACCCCTTCGGGAGCCGAATATAAACATATGGTTTCAGAATTGAAAAAAAAGAATCAATTGCCAGCTATCTTCTTTATTTTTAGCAAAAAAGGCTGTAAAAATGCATTAGATTATTTGGTTCATTATGGACACAAATTAAATTCTGAAAAGGAAATTGAAGAAATTCAAGAAATCTTAAAAAGATATAAAAAAGAAGGTAAATATCTTGGAGAGACATTAAATATAAAAGCCTTAGAAAGTGGTTACGCGATACACAATTCAGGCATGCTTCCAACACAAAAAGAATTAATTGAAGAACTTTTTCAAAAAAAATTAATCAAAGTTGTTTTAGCAACAGAAACGCTTTCTGCTGGAATAAACATGCCAGCAAAGACAACAGTGATTAGTTCATATATGAAACCAACTTCAGAAAAAAATGCTTTAAATGG
Organism: Candidatus Gastranaerophilaceae bacterium; assembly: GCA_045645765.1. Classification (GTDB taxonomy): domain Bacteria; phylum Cyanobacteriota; class Vampirovibrionia; order Gastranaerophilales; family Gastranaerophilaceae; genus CAG-196. The sequence continues at coordinate 30,852 of JAZRJK010000029.1, read as the reverse complement.
TAGACGCAAACTTACTCCTAATGAATTCCATCAAATGGCTGGTAGAGCTGGTAGGAGAGGTATTGATACAAAAGGTTACTGTTATACAATGAGCATGAACTCAGAACAAAAAGCCGAATTTGATAGCTTAATTTTATCTGAACCAAATAAACTAGAAAGCGCTTTTAATAATCCAGACTATTCTTTTATCGCAAGCTATTATGATATTTGTGAAACCGATGATTTAATTAGAGAAATCGGTAATAGGTCTTTCTTTGTATACGACAAAAGCAAAGATGTTTCTGATGCTAAGAAAAAAGATTTTATGAAAAATTTTGGACTAAAACGCAAAGTTCTAAGAAAATTTGATTATATGGATTCTAATCACGAATTAAAAACAAAAGGCTATTTAGTTACTAAACTGAACGGTTATGAACAAATTCCGATAATCAATGCAATTGATTCTAAAGTTTTTGCAAACTTAAATCCAATTGAACTCGCTGGAGCTATTGGAGGTATGGCAAACATTGAATTAGTTTATGATGCTAAGAAAGATAATAATTCAAAAAATACAAATACCACTTTTTACCATGAAAATTCTAATATAGATTTCTTTGTATCAAATCAAACAAACAAAATTAATCAATATAATAGTGAAATGTCTAAAATTGATTCTAATCACAGAGAAATAAAAATTAATAATGGAGCTGTTTCTCATTTATACAACTGGGCAAAATTAAATAGTGAAAAGACTAACTCCACCGAAAACTGGGCTAATATTATTAAAAATTCAGGTATTTATCCGATTAAAGACGAAGGAAGTTTATTTAAAGAAATTACTATGACAATAGATTTATTAAAACAAATTACTGAAATTTGTGACGAAGGAATAAAAATCACAAATAATAATTACGAGAAAAAGTATTATTCAGAATTAAAAACTACAGCAGAAGAAGCTATAATCCTTTTATCCAAAAGCCCTGTTGTTTAATAAATAAAAGAAGGCTTTGGATTATTTCATTATAAAAATTTACCCCTAGCGTGTGATTTTTTGTCTATATATTGAATTAGAACCTTGGCAAGTTATGAATAGCATGTTGCCATTAACATGAAGCCCGTAAGGTTTATCTAGTCTTTCTACCAGTATGCTACAAGTTCCTTGAGGAGTAATTTTTAAAACATTATTTGCACTATAATTTGAAACATAAATATTTCCGACTTCATCACTAGCTAAAGCAATAGGGCCTTTGATTTTATCACTTTTATAAAAAACCATTCTTCTATTATCTGGTGTAATCTTTATAATCGAATTGTCAGAAAATGTTGCAACATAAACATTACCATTCTTATCCGTCGTAACACCTGTTGGACTTACAATGTTTTCATAAATCCCTGTTTGAGTTGCAATTCTTGAAGGTGTATTAGATTCAACTTGAGGCTGAACAGTATTTACTTTTACAGTTTCTGCCAATTCTTGTGCGCTTTTATAATATTCGCTTGATGGTGGAATTAAGCTTAAATATTCACCAGCTTTTGTGTAATCTTGAATTTTAGCAGAAAGTTTAGCGAGCTTATAAATAACTTCGTAATCATGAGGGTTTCTCATATAAATCTGTTTAAAAATAACAATTGCCTCAGAATCATTTCTTAAATATTCTAAAATTGTACCTAAATTATAATAGGCATCAATATAATCAGGGTAAGTTCTTATAGCGCTTCTAAAAGATTCGATTGCACGTTCGTACATTCCAAGTTTGTAGAAATCAATCCCTTGATTATAATCAAGCTTTGCATCTAGTGGAATTTCTACAGCAAAAACTGATGCAATGAACGTCAAAGATAAAGTACAAGTTAAAAGCAATTTTTTAAACATATTCAAAACCCTTTTTCTACTTCGCTAATATTGTAACATAATTTTTAAGATTGATATAGTTTTTAAAGATAAATACCTAGATTTAGCGTTTAAAAACAAATATATAAACACTCTTGTAACTTCTAAAAAAAAGCGCTAAAATGAAATTATGGAAGTATCATTCGATAGACATTCCTTAATGGTCAATGGCAAGAGAGTCTTTATAAAAAGCGGGGCTTTCCATTATTTCCGTACGCCTGGCGAAGAAATGGCGCGCGATCGCTTTATGAAGATGAAAGCTGGCGGATATAATACAGTTGATATTTATTTTAATTGGAATTATCACAGCATAAGACAAGGCGAGTATGATTTTAGCGGTATTAAAGATATTCGCAAGATACTCAAAGCTGCGCAAGATGTCGGGCTTTTTGTAATAGCAAGACCGGGGCCATTTATTAATGCCGAAGTAAACGCTGGCGGGCTTCCTTTTTGGCTTTTGAAAATGGAAGACGTTATTCCGCGTAACCGTAAAGGCACTGAATATAATTATTCAGAAAAATACATGGAATATATTCGAGAATGGTATGACCAAATTATTCCAATTATTAGAGAGTTTGATAATGTAATTTTATTCCAGATAGAAAATGAATATGCGACTGACACCATGGAAGAAGATTACATGCGTGAGCTTTATAAAATGGCTCGTGAACGTGGTATTACTTGTCCAATTTTCCATAATGATGCGTATTTTGCAGGTCTTTGGGCAGATTGCGTAGATATTTATGCACTAGATTTATACCCATATATTAATCCTAATCAAAATTGGAAACAGGATAATTTTTGTTTTGATACCTTAGATAATGTTGAAGATATTTTCCGTTGTGCTAAAGAAAATTCCCCACCATTTATCGCAGAAATGCAGTCAGGCTGGTTTGATAAATGGGATGGTTCTGGCTATCGCCACATTCGTGAAGCTTTGGGCGATGAACATATTAATATCATGACCAAAACAGCTTTATCTCAAGGAGTCACACTTTTCAATCATTATATGGTGGCCGGTGGAACAAACTGGGGAGATTTAGCTTGTGATGAAGTTTATACAAGTTATGAATTTACAGCTCCGTTGGATGAATTTGGCGTTCCTCAAAGCAATTTTTATAAAGCAAAAGAAATAAATTATTTCTTAGAATCTTTTGATTTAACCTGTACAGAGCCTAAAAATTTTGAATTATCTCAAGAAAATATTTATATAAAAATGCGCCATGATAATATTAATAATTGTGACTGGCTATTTTTACGCAATATGAACTCTGAAACAACTGATGTTAATCTTCCTGATGGTAAAATTGTAACCTTAAAACCTTATGATATGAAGATTTGTGCAGTAAATCTTAAACTTAAAGGCTGTGATATAGAATTTTCTGATATCGAAATTTTTGCAAGATTACAAAATCAAGATGAAGAAACTGTTTTTTTAATTGCTGATAAAAACGCAAATTTATACGTGAAAGATTGTGAAAAGCTTTCAGGTGATAGAAAAAACTACGACAATTTTACACTCCAAAAAGACGGCAAAAAAACACAATTCGTATTTTTAACAAAAGATTTAGCTGATAAAAGCTGGCTTTTAGGAGATAAAATGATTTTTAATGCAGAATACGTTCTTCCAAACGGAGTTGTAGCTGTAGATAAAAATACTGAAATTGCATATTATGATTTAGAAAATAAATTTTCTACAAAAGCTTGCGTTGTAGATAGTTTTTGGGATTATAATTGGCCAAGAACATTAGATATTGCAAAAGTTGAATATTGCGCTCCGGAAATTGATGTAGACTATGATTATTCTAATTGGAAAAAAATTAGCAATAAAACTGATTCACTAGCCTGCGAATTGTATGATGAATTTGTTTGGTATAAAACAAGAATCCCTAATAATTTAACTGAACTAACTCTAAGCGCAAGACATTTATTTGCGGTATATATTAATGGTAAAGAGGTTTTGAATCGTAATAGTTATAAAATAGAAAAGCTTCAAGATGTCCCAGAAACTATATCAATACCACTTTGTGAACGTATTTTAACAAGAGAAGAAAATGAGCTTACTATCCTTGTACAGAATTTAGGTTTTGATAAAGGCTTTTCTGGTGATACAAATAATCCAAGAGGTTTGGTCTTCTGTGAAACAACACCAAAAATCCCTTTGGAGTTTAGTGTTTGTGAAAAATTATCTTTGGAGCGCAAAGATTGGCGAGAAAGTGATAGCCCATACTTAGCGAAAATTACAGCGCATTTTGACATTGATTTTAAAGCAAATGAATTTTTTGCTAAATATATTTCATTAGAGGATTTTAAATGCAGAAGGGCGACAATTTTCTTAAATGGCGTAAAAATCGGACGTTATATAAAACGCACTCACGTACAGGACAAGTTTTATTTAATAAATGAATTTTTAAAACCTCATAATACATTAGAAATTGTTGTTTGGGCAAAAGAAAGAAACACAAAATCACTTTGGGGCTTTAAATTCGACCTAAAAAATGTTAAAATAAAATTAGGTACATTTAAGAAATATCAGCTGTTTAAATAATATATGAGGTGATTTAATGGTCGTAGTTCCTGAATTTTTGATTAAAAGAATCTATCAAAAAGGTTCTTTAAAAAAACTTGACGATGGCGCAAGCATTGTTCTTAAAAATGTGCTAGGCCCAGGATTTATTAGTGGTTTTAATTATGTAGAAATTAACGGAGTTGTTTATGAGCCAAAAGATGTTAAATTTATAACTAATGGCCAAGAACTTTTGGGAACAGAGGTTTCTGAAGCTAATCCAATTGCATTTAGACTCGGACAAAGCGGTGAGCTAGTGATGAGCGGAAAATCATCTGTTGTTGAGGGCACAAATAAAATTGTCATAGAAGCAATGAACCCCGAAGCTGGAAAAGTTAAGCTTTCAGTAGAAGATAACGCCTAAAAATATACAAATATAACTTTAACTTAATAATCCTTTATAAAAAAGGCAATTTTTTGATATTAAAATACTTTATTAATATAAGGGAATTATTATATGCAAATAGGAAAAGTTATAAATACAATAGAAAACGTTTCATCATATTTAACGTCATCCATTAGTAAAGCTTGTAACAAGACAAGTTTAACAAAGTCAGTATTTGAAGACTGCAATAATGCACAAAGAGTTTTTTCAAGCGCACGCAAAAATGCTCGTTCGAAAGGCAATAGCCATGTTAAAAGCTTAACCAAAGGGGTTAGCGCTTTTGCAAAAGAAGTGGGACCAGTTCCATTTACAACAGCCGTAGCAGGTTTTTGTTTCTTGCCGATAGGTGGAACTTCTATTGGATTAATTTCAGGATTAATTGCTAAAAAAGGACTTAAATACCTTATAAACTAACGTCGTCTAATTAATTCCTTTAGTGGTCAAAGTTACGCTACAAGTTTTTGTTTTTTTGCTTTACTTTCTGTAATTTTAGCATTTAACATTGGTAATAATAGGCCTAAAGTTATTGCAGAATAAGCAATTCCACTTGCTTGCGCCAAATTAACTTTCCACATGTTTTTCTTTGCAAAATCTTTACCCTTAGCAGCAATTTCATTATGAGTTTTTAAACTCATATCATTTAACCAATGCTTAATACCTTTACCTTTTTTAGTATAATTAAATAAATTTTCACCTTTTTTATCCAAAAGATTTGCCACACCTTTTGCTGCAAAGCCTCCAAATACAAGCCAATTGAAGAACCCTAAAATATCTCTTGTCATAGATTCTCTGAGCTCTGTATCATTATCCGCAGCCATAAATCTTCCAATAATATTTGATGCGTAGACTGTTTTAATAGCATTTCCACTTGTAATATTACCAGTAAATTCAAGCTTTCTTGCAAAATCCTTAAAATTTTTAACTCTCATAACACTAAAAACCATACCTGCCATTAGCGCACTTGCACCGATTTTCTTAGCAATAAGCCATTTATCTTTTTTACGTTCTAATCTATTTTTATCTGCAAAATCAACATCACCTACAAAGCCTTTTTTACCTGTTCTTTTTTCAGTAATTTTTCTATTAATATACTGATTTGTAAGTCCTAATAAACAGGCCAAGCTTATTGCTCCACCAGCTTTAATTTTATTAATCTTAGTCGCTTTTTGAATAGCTTTTTCTATATCAGTTTTATTTTTGGTCGTAAAAATATCTTTTGCCATATCACAAGTATCACGTAAAATATTTTCAATCTTGGCGTTTAAATTATCTTTACCAAATTTTAATTGTGTATCACGGCCAGCCCTTAGAGCATTTGTTAATCTCGCATCCATTATTTCTAAAACTTTTTGTTTATCATTAACATGCAAATTTTTATCATAAATAAGCTTGATTAAAGTTTCTTCAAACCCCTCTTTTGTAACAAGTTTTTGCTGTATATTTTTATATTCTGGATTTTTCCATTTAATATTGCTCCATTTTTTTTCATCAATCCATTCTACTTTTTGCCAGTTTATATTTTTAAATTCATTTATATTATAACCATCACGACCTGAAATATTTTCAAGAACAGTTTTTGTATAATCTTTAATATTTTCTGTTTTATCCCAAATATTTTTTAAAGTATTTAAAGAATCATAAGAATACCAAGTATCAGAGCTAAGTTTTATTTCTGGCATAATTCTATTTGTTATAAGCTTAGAAATCCCTTTTGCAAAAATACCAGCAGCTAAACAGTTAATAAAAGTACCACTGACTTCTCTAAAAAAAGTTTCAGTACCAGCATAATGATTTCTATGAACAGTATCATAATATGCTCTTGGAATAACCATCGCACCAATATCAAGCCCAACAGCATTTACCATTTCATTCATATCGCAAGTTCTTAAAACACCTGTTAATAGACCATCAAGAGGTCCTTTAAAATTCAAGTTACTATTTATATTATTTATTCTCATTAAAATACCTTTCAAAACAACAAAAGAGCCCTGAACGTAACCGTCAGGACTCTTTTGTTTAACAATTTTAATATATGCTAAAATTACACATCAAAATCATTCAAGTCCCGACGAGAACTTGGACGCTGAGGATGATGATGCAATTGTCATAAACTTCTTATTCATAGGCTTTAGTATACATCGCTATACTAATTAATGTCAATAGCCTAGCTTGATTTAGAGACCATTGCATGATAATTTAAAACTATGGAAAATTCAGAAGACATAAATCCATATAGTACTGCATCACATAAAAAAGAAGAACTTGATTCTATTTTTAGCCAAGATTCTGACGATTTTGATGAGATTATTTTTGAAGAAAATCGAGATGTACTTCATGATTTAAAAATGTATATACGACTATTAAGAAAAAAATACACATCTATCGTTAGAGAAAAAATGCAAAAAAGTTTTACCAATGTTATTTATTTAACACTGGATTGTGCTCCATATACTCCAAATTCTTATAAAGAAGATGGGCCAATTGAATACATTACTGAGATGCAGAAACAATACCCAGATAATGATATAAGGGTTCTTATCCCAATTATTAATGTTGATGAAGATTTTAGAACAACTCAAAAATTATCTATAGAGATTGAAGGTAAACAAAGAGTTTTAGAAAAGACATCTATTTCTTTTGATTTTTTCCTCCAAAATAGAATTCAATCAGCAACTGTTTATAAATTTCCTAAGAATAATTTTAATGTTCAAGTGTATGGAATTTATTCCCCATTTTTTTCAAGAGTTAAAAATATCTCAGACTTATCGCGCTTACAATACTTAGCACCTTTTCTAAAGGCTTCTAGAATTACAATAAAAAAATTAGCTAAAGAGAATTTCACTCCAGACATTGTACATTGTGAAAATATACCTTTTTATTTAGGTGGTGAATTCGAAACAAGAAAAAATTCCAAAGTAAAAGTTTTACAAATAATTAAAGACTTCACCCAAATTGATATCGCAAAATCAGAAGCCTTTTGGGCTGCGATTAATTTAGCCGATAAAAATGCAATGAAAAAAATATGCAGAGATCAACTTATAAAAAAGTATGTAGCTAATTTATTTAATCTTCATAATACCAAGCGTTTTTATCAGATGAAAGATTGCCTTTATTTCATTTATAAAAATTATTATAAATTCAGAAAATATATTGATAAAGGTGAAGACATCGACGAAAATATTATTTTTAACAGATTAAATGCTCGAATAATGAAACTTTTTCCAAATATTGCTCATGGAGAAGAACTATATTACAACTCAATGATATATACTATTAAAAAAGCTGATTTTTGGGCTACATATTCTAAAACTTATTACAAAGAAATTTTTGAAAATCCAAAATTATCTGGCAAAATGTTTAACCAAATAGAAAAAACAAAGGGAAAAAGTGATTATCTTTCTTTTGGTTGTAATTTATCAAAATATCCTAAAGAAAATACACGAAAAATTTATGAAAATTTTAATTCCGAAAACTTTCGAGAATTGAGAGGGAAAAATAAAGTTACTATATTAAAAGAATTTAGCTCTGATAGGATAAAAACAAATTTTGTTGACCCAACATTATTTAAAGGTGAAAATGCAAAAATATTCGGTTATTTAGATTCTTTTTATGATGCTCCGTTATTATTTGCAAATGCCAATACAGAAATTTTTGCAAATGGAATTGATATTTTATTTAATAGCATACTAAAATTATTTGAATTACATAAAAATATTCAAGTAATCATTTGCATAAAAGACGGAATGAAAACTAATTTTATCAGAAACTGGATAGAATTTCTTTCTCAAAATAAATATATCAATGGCCGTTGGGTTTTTATTGATGGTGAAATTAACCTTCCCAAATTTTTAGCATCATCTGATATGATTCTTCTTCCCAAAAGAGCAAATGTAATATCGTCAGAACATTTTATTGCCATGAATTATGGCTGCATACCCATTGCTTCACGATGTGGTATATTAAATGATACTATTTCTGATATTTTTGATGATATTTCTAATGGTTGTGGTTTTAAGACCAAAACTAGCTTCTTAACCGAAGAAGATAATAATGAACAGTATTTAATACCATTAATGAAAGCTCTAAATTTATACCAAAATAATCCAAATAGCTGGAATTTATTAATCAAAAATTGTCTAAATAAAGATTCAAATTGGAAATTTACAATACTTGAAAAATATAATAGAATTTACAAAGATTTAATCTAATAATGTGAAATTTCTAATTTTTCACAAATTCTAATCCTTATTTGCAATTAAATTAGGTACTATTTTTTTAATTTTTCTTAAATCTTTTTTATCAAATTCTTTATTAAATGAATCAAAAACAGTATCATTATCTATTTTTATTACCATTTCATTAGTTCTGGCTTCTTTAAAATCAAAACAATGACGAAATTCATTTTGATACCTTTTTATTGTATTAGGAACATAATCTGCAAAACCAAACCAAGCGTCTATTATATAAGGCTTTTCGCCATCACCAACAATTATAAATGAATGGTCATAATTATAACCTTTGGGAGATTCAACATATCCAAAAAAACAATTTTTTAAGCCATTAACTCGTGCTGAAACTAATGTTAAAAAAGAAGATTCACTACAGTTTCCAACTTTTTCATTTTTTATAAGATTTATTATACTTTTTACTTGGCTATAAATTTGGGTATCTTTATTCATTGTTGTTTTAATTTCATCTCGCATAAGAATTATTTGTTTCTGAATCCTACTTAAAACAGCCATTTTATCCTTAATTTTTGATAAAGTTTGAACTTTAGTAGATGATATTCGTGGAAATTCGTTATTAACCCTACGTGCAAGATTATCAGCAAAACGAATTTTTGCATTGCGAGAAGTAAATGTTGTATTTGTTTGATAACTAATCTTCATATTATTTATAATGTTTGTAAAAAATATTTTTGCTCAAAATTCTTTATAACACTGAAATAATCAATCTATCTTAATCCATTTGCATTTAATTTTTGGATTAATTCATCAGAAATATCAACACCACCGGAAAAAACTCCTCTAGCATCAATTAAAACATCCAATCCTTTTTCCAATCTTATTTTTTCTGCAACAGCATAAATTCTTTTATAGACTTCATCTTCACGTTTATTGCGAAAATCATTAAAAGCGTTCTCTTTAGTTTTTAATTCTGCCTGTACTGTTTCTTGAAATTTTTGCTTTTGCAAAGGGGTCTCAAGCTTATTAAACTCTGCCTCTTTTGCTTTTAAATATTGTTCAATTTCACGGCCTTTTACTTCAATTTCACGCATAGAAGCTTTTGCAAATTGATATTCTGATGCAACCTTTTCATAATTCAAATAACCAACTCCCGCTGCAAAACAAGAAGTTGAAAATATTAATAAAAATAAAAGAATCATAAAAATTTTCATAATAATCTCCTAATATCCATATATACCATTCATGCCACCAGTACCAAATGTAAAGTAACCGTGTTCTGAACCATAGTTACCAGGATTAATAAGCGGCAAGCCATAATCGATGGACATTGGACCGATTCCAGGAATATACATTCTTAAACCAATACCTGCTGTAATAGCATGTAAAGGTCTATCATACAACACATTTGTAATTGTAGGATCAAAGACTTTACCTGCATCAACAAAGAATGTTAAACGCATTTTTTTAATAAAGTCCCACTTTAATCTATCAGTCCAAGGTAAAGGCGTTGCAAGCTCCGCAGAACCCATCAAGAAAGAATCACCAGTACCAACTCCATTCATTCTAAAACCTCTTATAGAATATGGACCACCAAGTCGATACGCCATAATTTCAGGCATATCATCTCCATGAACTTTTATACCAGCTTTACCTGTAAGAGAGAATGATGATTTCTTAAACACAGGGAAAAATCTTGTTACAGCACCAGATAATCTACCATTTGTGTGATTAAAATCAGATAATCCAATCGCTTCATTGAACTGAGCTTGAGCAATAATACCTTCCCTTGGAACTTCATTATCATCCAGATTACTATATTTAACTCCAGGAGTTAAATACATAAAAAAACCATCAGAGAGTTGTTTCGCTCTATCAGAAATATTTAAATTATGTTTTTCATAGAGCCTTGAAATTCTATTAAAATCACCTTCTTTAAGAGAAATATGCTCTACACCTGTCGAGAAACTTGTTGTTAAATGATCATAGCCTTTAACTTTATGTTCTATTCCCGTTTTTAATCCGACTCTACGCTCGATTGCAAGTGGAATATTCCAACTGCCCATTTCTCTAAAATACAATTTTGCCATTAAAGAATTATCTGCATTTAAGAAATATGGCTCAAAAAAGCTAAGTTCTGCTTGATAATTCATATGATTTTTAATAGAAGCATCGCTTAATAAAATTCCTGACCCTAAAATTCCTGATAAAGATACTTTTTGAGCCCTACCTAAAAAGTTTTCTTCTCGCAAACTTATTGAACCAAAAGCTCCAAGCCCAGTATCAATACCACCACCAAAACCTACACTATTAGTCGATTTTTCAACAACAATTACTGTTACATCATAAGTCCCAATATTTTCTTCACTCGGTTTAATTTCTTTATTTACTTCATCAAAAATTTGAGTTGAAAAAACTTTAGCTAAATCTTTTCTTAAAAATTCTTCATTATAAACACTTCCAGATTGAGTCATAATATTTCTTTGAATGACATAATCTTTTGTGCGTTCATTCCCTGCAATATCTATTCTATTTATAATGCCTTCCCAAATAGTAAATTTTAAATTGCCCTCAGAATCATCATCTACAGAATGTACATTAGCAATTGTATATCCTTTTTGATGATAATAATCTTGAATGTTTTTTATAGCATTATTTATGCTAAACAAATTTTGTGGCTTATTCTTCAAATCAGCGACAAAAGGAATTAATTCAGCAGATGAAATCACATCATTTCCAACAAGTTCAACATTTTTTATCAAAATATTTTCTTCTAAAACGAATGTTAGCTCAACAGTACCATCAGGATTCAAAACTGGCTCAACAGCTAAATTATCATTAAAATAACCTGTTAGGTAAATATTCTGTAAATCCTGCTGTATAATTTCGTCACTATATATCGCACCTTGTTGAGATTTTACCCTTGATAAAATGGCGTTAGGATTAATCGTTTTTAATCCATAGAATCTAACTTTTGAAATTCTTTTTCCATTTAAATCAATATCAGAAAATGAAGCTAAAGAAGCTGAATAGACTGAATCGTCAATAATTTCAAAAGGCTTTATATCCGTTGGTATTTCTTCTTGCACAACAAAAGTTTCGCCTTGGACATCTTCAGGCGATTTAATTTCTTCTAGCGTATGAATATTTGAATCCTCTTTTTGACTATTCACCAATGAATTTACATTTTTATATTCGCTAGGAGTCGGTAAATTTGCAAAATCAAGTGGCGGCGGGGGCTTTGTTTGTGGAATATCTTCTATATTTGAAGAAAAATAATCCGCCTCATCAAAACTACCTCTTAAATAAAATGGGATATATGTATCTGTATTAGCAGCGTTTGCTGCTTGGGAAAATTCCGAGCTATTCGGATTAATAAGTTTTATAACTGGGGCTTTAATAGGTTCAAAACTAAATAATTCACCATCAGCATATACCGAATTATTAAACAGAAATGATGATAACAGTGTGCTTGTTACCAATTTAAATATTAAACCTCTATTTTGTTTAAATTTTAAACCCATACTTCCTTTTTATTTATTTTTAAATATCAGCTTCTGTTAATGATAAAGTTGCTTGATAAAAACCTTTTGGATCGTTTCTATAAAACGAATTTCTTAAAACATGTGATCCAACATTAACTAATATATCTGTTGTTCCATTTTTAATTAAAACTTTGTAATTATTATTACCTCGTTGAAACTGAGTTTTTGTACCAATTATTGAATTTATGGGGTAAGCAACCACTCCAGGACTAAATTTTGGATGAGTTCCCATTTTACAATTGGCTAGAGATTCGCTTTTTGGTCTATTACTTACATTTGTAAACGCAATATAGACTCGCCCTCCCATCTCAAACATAGAAGATTCTATTCCACTCTCTGTAATCGACTCCGCTTTTAAATATAAATATCTATCTTCTGAACTATTTGAAACGACTTTAAATCGGCTTGAAAGTGGTGCATATAAATTACCTGTATCATCTGTAATATTAGCAGTCAAAACTGGATTTGTAACCGTTTCTATTTTTACGTATTCTGGAATTTGGATTAAAAATTCCATGCTCGCTTCTTGTGCAAAAACCGTTGTAATACTCATAAATACAATGAATATAGCTATAAATATATTTCTAATTCTCACAATAATCCCCTTAAACATATTAATTTTAAAAAAAATTAATACGATTCTCTCCTCGGATACTATTTTCCCTATCCTAATACTAATATATATAGGGAATTAAGGCTAGTTATTAAGAAATATAAACTATATTTAAATATTTTTTAGATGCTTAATTTCTAATTTGGGCTTAAGAATTATAGAAATCGCATCAATACGAAATTTTTTATAAGATGGATTTTCTTGTAAATAAAAATATACGCCTGATTTTATGTTTTTATATTTAGATTTTGTAATTGCTTCAAACGGACTTCCGCAAATATTGGTTTTACGGGTTTTTACTTCGCAAAAAACTAATGTATCTTTATCTTGCGCAATAATATCAATTTCACAAAAACGAGAAAATCTTTTATTTGTATCAATAATTTTATACCCATTTTTGATAAGATATTCTTGCGCTAATTTTTCACCATTTTTACCAATAGAAATATTACTCATAAACTTATTTTAGCACATTTTATGCTAAAATTTAGTCATGAAAAAGATATTTCGCGCATTACTTTTGTTTTTAGCCTTAACATCACTGTCTTTTGCAACAGAAGATGAGGTTTACTTACAAACATCAAATATACACCATTTTTGCAACCCTACTACAACTAGCAAAATGTTAGAAAACGCAAATTATAACAGTGATTATTCTAGCTCAAATAGTATAGATGAAGATTTTTTATTAGAAGAAGATTTTAGTGATAACAAAATAGAGAGAGCTTTTTCTAGATTCATAAACGATAAAATGATTAATAATAAAGGTTTAAAGCTTCTATCTGCGCCGATAAAAGATTAATTATTTATAAAATATGCGTAACAAAACTTAACATTTTTCTATATTCCCTAAAGTTTTAAAAAAAAATGCCGATATACATAGAAAGAAAATAATCTTTAGACAATGTAATGGAAAATAAAAAATTATGAATAACGCAAACTCTGTACTTAATAATATTTTATTTAGGATTTCTAGTTATGATAAAAATGCATCTAGCATTTATGAAATTGACAGCAAAAAAGAGGTTGATCAATTAGGAGCTTATCTAAACGGTGAAATGGATGATTTTGATATAGAATGCTATGGAATGCCAAAACCGCAAGGTTTAAATAAGGACATATATGACTATTTAAAAAATTTGTATGAATCATTAAAAAATAATTATATTAAAAAAAACAAAGATGAATTATCTATCCAAGAAATCGAAGAAAAGGTAAGCTCTTTTTCCAACCAAGAAAAAGTTAATAAAAAAGATTATAACAAAATTATAAAATCTTTAAACCTTGAAAACATATCAGACATTAATCCACTAACATTAATAGATTTATGCAGTGACATGTTGTTGACTAAAAACATAAAGCAAAAAAAACTCAATGAAGGCCGTGAAGTAATTGAAAATCTTTTGTTAGAAAAAGCAAAAGAATTAAAAGTAAACGAAGAAGACTTAACAAAAGCTGCATCACATAGAGAAACAAATTTTACAGGCTATATAAATCTTTTAATAGTAGCTATACAAAAAATGGAAGATTATAATGCAGAAGTTGCAGAAAAAGAAAAAATAAAAAATAAACCTATATCAAAATCTGACGACACACAAACTCTACTAATGCAAGCTTGTGAAAACCATTTTGCAAAAAATGATATATTATATACAAGAAAATCCTTTGGTGAAGGTAGAGCTCAAATTAACGGTGAAGTACAACTAGGTAGTGCAAAACAATTAACCGAAAATTGTTGGTTAATGGGAGGCCTTAATTCTTTAGCTGCGACAGAAAACGGAAAAAAACTACTCTCTAAAAATATTTACCGTGATCAAAAACACGGTGTTACTGCAGTTTATTTAGGAGAAGCAAAAGAATTCAAACGAGGAGAAAATGGTACAGGTATATATATAATACCAGATTATATGTTAAAAGATTTATTGTACAGCGATGGTGATTTAGATATAGCTGCATATAACATCGCTATTCAAATGTATTTTACAGAAAAAGAAAAAAAAGAAAAAGAAGAAAAAAGTAATGAAACCCCTATCAATAATGATAATAAAAATTTAAATGGGAATACAGTTCAACGATTATATGAAATTATAACAGGTCAAGAAGCAAAGTCTTCAGAAGAAAAAATCTATGCTGATAAAGAAAATATTATTACAACCACATTACACCCAAAATATAATAACTACCGTAATAAGGATACAGGTTACCAAGATATTATTGACACATTTAAAAATGGAGCAGCAATAGTAATAGGAATAGGGCTCTCCGATATTTCCAACGGTAAAATCGAAGGCAGGCACGCATTTAGCATTGTTGGAATAACAGAAGATGGAAAAATAATTTTACAAGAATCTAATAATGCAAAACGTATTGCAGAATGTTTTGAAAGCAGATATGAAGATGAAGAAACTGGTACTTGGAACATTATTTTGACAGAAGATGATTTTAATAAACTCTATTCTATAACTGTTGCTTCAACAGTTCCTGATTAATTTGTTTAACCTAATAAAAACTCTAAATAAAACTAAAACCAATTTTTTCTTCATCTAGTTTTAGAGTTTTTTAAATCGACTCTTTTTTCAAATTATAAACCTTGTTGATTATATCTTTCTTCATCATAAGCAATTAACTCTTGCATAGATTGCCAGTTGTCATAAATTTCCTCTGGACGGAAATAAATGTCAATTTCACGTTCTGCGCTAGCTAATGAATCAGATGCGTGAACTACGTTATATTGCATAATTTGAGCAAAATCTGCACGAATTGTACCAACATCAGCTTTTAAAGGATCTGTAGCACCTACCATATGTCTTACACTTTCTACAGCATTATAACCTTCAACAACCATAGCTACAATTGGAGCACTTGTAATATAATAAATAAGTCTGTTATAAAAAGATTTTCCGACATGTTCTTCATAATGCTTTGCAGCAAGCTCAGGAGTTACTTGAAGAATTTTCATCCCAACAATTTTGAATCCTTTATCTTCAAATCTACTAATAATTTTACCGATAAGTCCTCTTTTTACTCCGTCAGGCTTAATTGCAACAAATGTTCTTTCTTCTGCGTTCATAATCTCTCCTATATAAATCTTTATAGCAAAACTTATCTATCAATATCAATTAGAGCACGAAAAGGGGGTAAATGCAAGCGCGGGGTTTTTGAATGAGCTGGAAAGACGGTTGAAAAAGGGGGTAAATGCAAGCATGGGGTTTTTGAATAAGCTGGAAAGACGGTTGAAAAAGGGGGTAAATGCAAGCGTAGGGTTTTTGAATGAGCTGGAAAGATTAGCATATATTATTCTATCCCATATAATAAAGCTTCTACTTGCTTATGCGGCAGGATTAATTCTTGCATTGAATTCATAAGTTGTGCATTTGTATCAGCTTGGATAAATTTTGCGCTTGTAACATCCGCAACACATTTCAACTGATCTAAATCATTTGAATCATGCACATTAAAAGCAATAACGTCGATTTTAATATCTCGTCGTTCTTTCATAAGCTCTATAGCGTAATCACAAGGGCTTTCATCACAATTTTCGCCACCATCGGTGAGAAGAATAATATGTTTCATTCCATTAAACCCCTTTAGATCCTTGTTTACCCCTTGTTTTAATGAGTAAGTAATAGGTGTCATGCCTCTTGGTCTGAGTTTTGAGATTGCTGAATTTATTTTTGTTGAACTATTTTCTTCTAAAGGTACAAGTAATTCCGAACTTCTACAAGCATTGTAAGCAAAAATATTACAAGTATGACCATATACTCTAATCCCAAGTTTTGTTTCAGGCGAAATTTCTGGAAGTATTTTTTTCATCATATCTTTGACAAGATTTACTTTTGTCTTGTGTTCTATATATTCACCCATACTGTTTGAAAAATCAACTATAAACAAAAGCTTATCACTAGTATCAGCATATTTATATTCATTTGGCATATAGACTTGATACGCAAGCACAGGAAGTAGAATTGATAAAAAAATTATAAGAAAAAAAGTCCTCATAGTTGTATTTTATCTAAATAACAGTTATTGAATATTACCTAATAGTATTGTTAATTAGTTTAATTATTTTAAAAATCAAACTATATAATCTCCAACAAACGTTTCCAAACTTCATCAATTGAGCCATTGGCATCCAATTTATGAAGAATGCCTTTTTTCTCATAGAATTCAACCAACGGAGCTGTCTGTTTGTAATATGTTTCAAAGCGTTTTCTGGCAACATCTTCTGTGTCATCATCGCGGGTTTTAAGCTCAACATTACATTTATCACAAATATTTTCTACTTTTGAAGGCTTAAATTTTTTGTTATAAATTTCTCCACAAATTGGACAAGATTGACGATTAACAATCCTGTCGATAAGGATTTCAGTATCTATATCAAAATAAATTGCTTTAAAATCGACTTGATTATTATTATCAACTTTAGCATTAATTTCATCCAATTTTTCAGCTTGTTCCAAGCTTCTTGGATAGCCGTCAAGCACATAACCAAACTTACAATCTTCGCCTGCCAATTTTTTACCAATTATTGTTGCTACCAAATCAATCGGTACTAACTGTCCTTTGTCAATAAACGATTTTGCAACTAAACCTTCTTCAGTTTCTTTAGAAATCTCTGCTCTTAAAAGAGATCCTGTATCAATATGAGGTAAATTTAAATATTCAGATAATCTATTAGTCTGAGTTCCTTTTCCACAAGCAGGTGGACCAAGAAATATAAGCTCTTTTTTCATTTTATGCTCCTTTTATTAATTCAATTATAGAACTAAAATATAAAATTACCAAATTTGTGCAAAAAAGAAGGGGAGCTACAAATGTAACTCCCCTTCTTATATAAAAACAAAAACTAAGCTACTTCAATTGCTCCTACTGGGCAAGCATCTGCAGCTTCTTTAACACAGTCTTCATTGCCAGCAATACCAGCTTCTTTAACAACTGCTCTATCTTCAACTGAAAATACAGCGTCGCAAATTGATTCGCAAGCACCGCATCCAATACAAGAATCATTTACTAATACGTTCATTTCATTTTCTCCTTTTTTATAATATATGGTCGGTTGACATTGGTATTAACTACTAATTAAAATTTCCTTCAACAGGTCAACCTCTATGATTTCTATTTCTAGTAGATTTTTTTTAGCACTAAATTTATTATACATGTAAAAATATTTTTTAAAATAGCCATTTGTCAACTTGATCAGCTATAGAATCAAAACCTAAAACTAATCCTAGATCTTTTGGTTCAATCCCTTTAGAATAATATAAAACTGGAACATATTCTCTTGTATGATCTGTTCCTTCAACAGTTGGATCACAACCGTGATCAGCTGTAATAATTAATAAGTCATCCTCGTTAATCAATGGTAAAATTTCTTCTAAATATGTATCAATTTCTTCAATTGCTTTTCCATAACCTTCTGCATCATTTCTGTGACCAAAAAGCATATCTGTATCAACAAGATTTGTGAAAATAATCTCTCTACTTTCATCAGTAATATTTACCCCCAGATATTTCATTTCTACTAAAGGTAATTCATTCTTAAGAGCTTTAATAGTTAGTTCTAAACCTTCTTTATTTGAACCAGTATGGATAGCATGAGTAATTCCGGCTTTTGAAAAAATATCTTCAATTTTACCAATACCAATAACTTTTGCACCTGAATCTTTAACTTTATCTAAGATAGTTTTCTTAGGTGGAGCCATAGAATAATCACGCCTATCTTTAGAAATTCTAGTAGGTTTTCCGTCGATAATTTTGTATGGGCGAGCAATTACACGAGCTACGTTATAATTACCCTCATCAAGCAATTTTCGTGCAATTTCACACCATTTATAAAGTGTTTCAAGAGAAATTATATCTGTGTCAACAGCTATTTGATAAACACTATCTGCAGATGTATAAACAATTGGATATTTAGTTTCATGATGTTCATTATTAAGTTTTTCAATAATTGCAGTACCACTTGCTGGACAGTTTGCAAGTATACCACCACAATTTGTTTCTGCAATAAATTTATCTAATAACTCTTGTGGGAATCCATTTGGAAAAGTTGCAAACGCTTTTTCACTTACAAGTCCAGCAATTTCCCAATGACCAGTTGTTGTATCTTTGCCTTTAGATTTTTCTTGTAGTGTTCCATATTGACCAATTGGAGTTGAAGTTTTTTCAATACCTTCAAATTCTTGAATATTGCCCAAACCCATAGCTTCAAGGGCTGGCACATCAAGTCCTTTGTTAAATTTGCAAACATTTTTTAGTGTATTGCATTCAGGAACATCACCAAATTCCGCACAATCAGGTAAAGCACCGATACCCATAGAATCAATTACGATAATTACTGCTCGTTTTTTTGTCATACATTCCCCTCCAATAAAACTTATTATATCATATTTTTAAATTCAAATAGAAATTCTCTGAACATCACTTAAATATTAATAAACCTTTTGAATTCATTCCAAAAGCCTTGTAATCCTTCTTGCCATAGTTTTGCTGTTCCCTTATAGTAAGGTTTGTATTCATCAATAATATTTTTAGGCAAAGGTTTACCCTCTCTTAGAGTTTGCGCCAAGAACTCTAAATAATCATCTTGAGCCTCGCGATATTCAATATCTAAATAACGTATTTCTTCATCTGCCGCATAATGAACAAGCGCATGATATGCGCATGTTATATTAACATCTTTAGTTTCAGGGAAAAGCTTAATTGCCTCACGCACATTCATACGTTCGGTTAATACAGCATTTATTAATCTTCCAACAAATTTTCTATTATTAGTTCCATCCATAATGTTTTAGTAAGGATTTATTATTTTAAAGTCAAAATTCAAATCCGTTGGACCAAAATTTGCGTTATATCGTAATTTTGGACCTTCACTCAAATCAATTGTTCCACCTGTATTTTTTTGTTCTGATTCAAAATACTTTTCAAGCTTTCTTTCATATTTAATTGGCGATTTTGGCGTTGCATCACAAGCTGACAGTAATACACTTGAGCATAATAAACACACAATTAGGATACCGTAATTCTTCATATTGAAGCCTCGCTGGTTGGGATTGCATGATTATTATAACTCTTTTTCAATGCTTTTCAATCCTTCTCTATAATGATTTCGGTTTTAAGATAGAAATTACAGCATTATTAATATTTAAAAATTGCTTAGCGACATTCTGCAAATCTTCTGTTGTTAAAGATTCACAAATTGGAATATATTGCTCTGCTAAATCTAAATCGTCACATACTGTCATATAGTAACCAATTGATTCGCCAATCTCAGAAACAGTTTCAACTTCACAAGCGAATTGAGATTTGAGTTTTTTCTTCGCTTTATTAAGTTCTCTTTCAGAAATATTTTCTTTAAGTTTTTCAATTTCTACTTTTATAAGCTCTACTGCTTTTTCTTTATATTGTGGATTGAAATTTGCTTGAATAAAGAAATTGCTTCCATCCCGGAAAGAATAGCTTTCAGCGTCAATCATGTTGAAAATATTTTCATCCATTTTTTCAACAAGATTTACATAAAGTCTTGAGCTTGTACCTTCACCTAAGATAATAGCAAGCATTTCTAGTGCAATCAAATTTTTTAAATCTTTTGCAGGTACACCTAAATATCCAAACATCATAAAAGAAGAATTTATATTAGCTTCATTTTCAATATAAATAGTCTCTTGAACAGGTTTATCAGGTTTAATATTTCTTTTAGGTGGGGTAGGTCGCTCTCCCCAAGAGAACTCTTTTTTTACTTTTTCCAATACTTCCTCAAAATCAAATTCTCCAACAACAATTGTTGTAACATTTTCTGGAGAATAGAATGTTTTATAATAATTCATGATTTCTTCTTGAGAAACTTGAGAAATTATTTCAGGAGTTCCAATAACATCTCTTTTATATGGATGATTAGTATACATTGCATGGTTAGTTGCATTATAAACCTTTGTCCAAGGTTGATCTTTACGCATACGAATTTCTTCAATAACTACATGACGCTCGCGTTTATCAACAACATTTTTATCATTAACATCAAAAGGTGCACCCATTTCGTAATCAGGAATAACTGGATCTGTCATCATATCTGCGTGTAATTCAATCGCAAGATTAAAGTTTTCGTTGTTTTCCCCCTTTGGTAAAGTAACATAATAAAAAGTGTAGTCTTTCCATGTTGCAGCATTAACTATCGCACCACGAGCTTCAAGAATATGATCAAACTCTCCTGCTGGATGCTTATGCGTACCTTTAAACATTAAGTGTTCAAGAAAATGAGAAATTCCATTATTTTTATCTGTTTCATTAATTGAGCCTGTTTTTACCCAACTTGAAACATTTACCATTCCACCTTCTTTATATGCAAGAACAATCTTATGACCATTTTCTTGCTCATATATTTTTACATCTCTAGTTAAAAACGGATATTTAACACTCTTCTCTTTCATAATTACCTCTCTTATGAAAGTATTATACTATAATTTTTTACAATAAAAAAGAGTCCTTATGGACTCTCTCGGATATTATGTATCGTTAAATCATTCTAAAATCTTGTGCAAATTCCGCCCTTTGATTTGTATAATTTCCTGGAATTTGTCCATCAGATTCAGCTCTACGTCTTTCAAGCTGCAATTGTCCATTTTTTACAACTTCTTGAAGCTGATTTAAATTCTGTTCCAAGCTTACCAAAACTTGTTCCGCATAAACAGATGCACCGTCTTTTGTTCTTAATGCTTCATCAATTGCTTGATTTCTTAAAGCTTCTGCATCTTCATAAGATTTACGTTTAATTTCATCACATTCAGCAATAACTTGTTCTTTAATTTTTTCAGCTTCTCTTTGAACAGCTCTCAACAAATCCGATTCACTTAAAAGTCTATTTGCTTCAGCTTGAGCATCAGCAACAACTTTTTCTGCTCTTTGTTGAGCTTCATATTGAAGTTCATCTTTTCTTCTTAATAAAGCACGAGCTTCTTTAATTTCATCAGGTAAAGCTGCATACAATTTATCTAAAATGCTTGTAACTGTATCTTTTTTAACAACAGTAAAATGATAACCAAGCAAAGGGAAACCTTTATCCAAAGCTTCTTCCAACTCATTCATTAAACCGTATATTACATCTTGTTGAGAATTCATTTTTTACTCCATGAATTTATATGATAGTTTCTTAAATTGTACAATAAACCGAGATTAATTGTCAATTAATGTTATTTACTTGTGAGTCTTTAATAAAATTCATATCATAATCAATTGATGATATAAGCTGATCAATCGCCTTAATCGCATCAGAATATTTTATAGAATATAAAGATGTGCTAAAGAAAAATTTATTCTTAGTAGCTTGTAATAACTTATTATAAATAACTGGACTCTTTAGTTTTCTTGCATTTATAAAATTAAGATATTTTTTGTAATCCTCTGGCCAATTTGCCTCTATACAACAAAAAATATCGTCAAAGCGTTTTTTATCGACAATCCTTATTTTACCTAAACAAAGATTAGCATCTTTTTCTATAAACTTTTTCAATTTTTTTAAATATTTTTTAATTTCTTGGGTTTCAGTTTTTAAATTATCCATGTAAAGCCTCTCTGTGTCTAATATTATAGCTTATCAAAAGTAAAATAACAAGGACTTCATCTTTAGAATTTAATATGATAAAATAGTTTCAAAACTTATCATAGAAAGAATGGAGCTAAGAAAATATTGTGAATAAAACTATTATTTCACCATCAATATTATCAGCAGATTTCATGGAATTAGAAAATGAGATTTTAGCCGTCCAAAACGCAGGCGCTGAATGGATTCACATTGATGTTATGGATGGGCATTTTGTCCCAAATATTTCTATAGGTGTTCCTGTTGTAAAATCTATTCGAAAAAAAACAAATATGTTTTTAGACACACATCTAATGATAGAAAATCCTGAAAAATATGTTGAAGCATTCGCAAAAGCTGGAGCTGATTTAATAACTTTTCATTATGAATCTTGTCCCGATAAAATTGATGAAATAATAAATTTAATAAAATCTTTTGGAAAGAAAGTTGGAATTTCTATTAAGCCAAATACGGAAGCGTGCATAATATTTCCTTATTTAAGTAAAATCGACCTCGTGCTTGTTATGACAGTTGAACCAGGGTTTGGCGGTCAAGAATTTATGCATGATTGTGCAATGAAGATTCCTCAAATCAAAGAAAAAGCTACTGATAATTTAATTATACAAGTGGATGGCGGAATAAATAATTTAACAGCTAAAATTTGCACTTCATTGGGTGCAAATTCTCTTGTTGCAGGAAGTTATATTTATGGTTCTAGTGATTATAAAAAAGCAATTGAATCTTTAAAATGACCAACTGATTAAGTGATTATATAACCGAGTTATTATAGTATTATTTTATGAACAATATTTTAGAAATTAAAAATTTAGATTTATTTTTTAAAAGCGAAGAAAAAGAGTTTCAAGCTCTTTATGATGTTAATTTAAACCTAGAAAAAAGTAAAATTCATGCCATTGTAGGAGAATCCGGTTGTGGAAAAACAATGACAGCAATGTCTATAATACAACTTTTACCCAAAAAAGCTGTTATTAAAAATGGTGAAATAATTTTTAATAAGGAAAATCTTTTAGATTATAAAGAATCCCAAATTAGGAATTTACGTGGAAATAAAATTGCATTAATTCCACAAGATCCAATGACATCATTAAACCCTTTATATACAATTGGCGATCAGCTTATTGAAGCGATTCAAGCTCATTCAAAAGTTACAAAACGCCAAGCCCTCAGAAAAGCGCGAGAAGTAATGGATATGGTTAAAATTACTGATATTGATAAAAAATTAGAGTTTTACCCACATGAGTTTTCTGGTGGAATGAAACAAAGAATAATAATTGCCATGGCACTTGCTTGTAACGCAGAACTCATTATAGCTGATGAACCAACAACAGCTTTAGACGTAACTATTCAGAAACAAATTATGGATTTAATTCTAGATATTAAAAATGAAACCAATACTACAATTTTACTTATATCACACGATTTAGCTCTTGTTAGTAATTATGCTAATACTATAACTGTTATGTATTCAGGTCATGTCGTAGAACAAGCAGACGCAAAAGATTTTTTTAAAAACCCAAGACATCCTTATTCGGTAGCACTTTTAAATTCATTGCCAAACACAAATCCAGCTTTAAAATTAAAAACAATTGTTGGCGCACCACCTAGCATTCAAGAACAAATATCTGGCTGTAAATTTCATCCTAGGTGTGAATTTTTTGAAAAAGGATTATGCGACATTCAAAATCCGAAATTAGAACTTAAAGCCCCTCAACATTTTGCAGCTTGTTTGAAAGTATAAAAGTCATACACAAGTATAGGCAGACAGGACATTTTCAAAAAAATGTAATTTATTTTATTGGGGTGTAACTCGCTCGGTGTTTAAATTATGCCGTGATTCCCTTACTTTTGTTGAGACAATGTAATTATGTCCTTTCTGTCGCTTTTGCGTACTTTACTTGGGTTGGATTTGAGGGAAAATGTCTATTAAAATGTCATGCTGAACTTGTTTCAGCATCTTGCTAATATGGCGTGTTACTTGAGTTTTGGATAGATCCTGAAATAAATTCAGGATGACAGTAAGAAGAATTCGTTTTATTTTTATAATTACATTTTGGATTACATTGATTACATCTTCCCACTTTTGAGGGAAGTGGTTACTTCCCTCTTGTGATATGCACTTCCGACTTTGAAAGAAGTTTTGAATAAATTACATCAAATGTAATTTATTATGATTTAATTACATTTGGGTAAATTTGATTAAAAAAGAGTTGCAGAAAGACTTTGAACCAAATTTTGTCAAATTTTCAAAATTAGGCAAATTTAGGAATAATTATTCTACCAATGTAATTTATTGAATGTGATTTATTTGAAAATTTTATTCAAAATGTAATCAGAAATAAAACATCGTAATTATTTAGTTATATGTTTTAGAATATTTTTAATTTTTAATTCATATGCAATTAAGCTTTTATCAAATAACAATTCTGTATAATATATATAAAATTCAAACACACATTTTAACATCCAACAAGTTGAGTTATATCCCAAATATGGTAACCAAGGGGGAATTATTCCATTAATGTTTTCATCCTTTATGAAATCAGGATATAATTTTTCAATTTTCTTTACTATTGGCATTATTGCTTGCTCATCATTTTTTTGTTTATCATGAACTAAGGCATTACGAACTTCAATAACTCTAGAAACTTTTTCATATCTGTTATCAGATTTTATATCTTTGTTTTTGTAATGTTTTAGCAAAAGTAGATATTTATCAAGAATGCTTTTATCAATAATTTTAAAATCACTTGCTATATCATAAATAAATTTAGCTTTTGCATAATTTTCTACTATATTATTTGGCTTAGAAAACAAATAAATTATATTGTTTATATTTGATTCTAAAAAACATACAGAAAGAATAATTATTGGTAAAGTATAAGTAAATACATCATCGCTATTTTTGTTTTTTTCTGCAGATTTTAATAAACAAAAGATAGTTGTCAAATAATCCTCTGCAAAATCGTGTATCCCTTTAATCTTAATATTGTTGAATTTATTATTGTTTGCCATAAGTATATTATAGCAAAATTGGGCTGATTTGCATTTTAACCTACTTTACTTGATTTTTATAAGTCTCTCTAATATCATCACGTATGTAACTAGGATTATCAGAATGTAATACCATTTTTGCCTCTACACTATGAAAATCAACTTTTTCCAAACAATTTGCTAAATCTGTGAGTATATCTACATTTTCTTCTATAGATACATTTGCTATTTTATATCCTTCAGCTCTAAAAACTTCATTACTAAAATCATCACATTTTTCAGCAAATTTGAAATTCAAAGGCTCTACATATTCAGAGCATCTATTTTTTAATACTACTTCTTTAAGTTCTTTTCCTTGAGTTTCTAATGTTGTATAAAAGTTGAGGTTATGAACTCGGTCATTTATAGATTCAAAAGCTTTCATGAATTTGTCCATCAAACGAGCAGTTTTTGTTGGAGAAAATTCTTTTGCTTTGAATTTATCTTGAATCATTACAGGAGTTCTAGTCATAAGGTCTTTTATAGCTTCTGACTTAATAATCCCTTTAAAACTAGGCTTGTTTTGTTGATAGTTATTAGTATTTATCGCTTGTACTTTCATTTGTCTTTCCTTATTTTCTTTTTGTGGATTAAAGTCCACCTGACTTTGCTTTACTTAGATTTTTTATCAAGGTAAGATTTGTTCTAATTTGCGAGCCATAGTTACCATTACATCCACTGGAATTTCAAAATCCATAGGCATACAATCTTGATAGATATGTTTTTCATTTGCCATATCTGCCAAAAGTTTTAGGCGTGCTCCTTCAGGAGTAAGATTATCTGTTGCTTGAAATACGTGTGTTTCCATAGCTTTTTGGTCAGGACTAACGATATAAACATTTGTTTTTGATGAAAATTCTTTAAAATTGGAATCAAACTTTGTTCCAACATAGCTGACAAATGTATCAAATTTTTCTGCAACTCTTTTGATAAATGGGTTTTCTGCTATAGCTTCTTTTATTTCTTGAGTTAATTTTGCAGAAGTATCTTCAACATATTTTAAACCTGTTGCAGTAATTTTTTGATTTTCATAATTATTTTTCAAAGTTGGAACTTTTTTGGAAAAATATAATGCCTTAAAACTAGGCTTATTTTGTTGATAATTATTAGTATTTATCGCTTGTACTTTCATTTTTTTACTCCTTATTTGTTAAATAAGCTAAGTTCTGGGCAATTCTCTGCCAAAAACTTCTTAACTTTTTGTTGAACAGGACAATTTAAAACATCTTCAAATACTTTTTTATTTAATTTACCATCACTATTTCTTCTAATCCAGAATATTTCAGACATAGATTCTTGTTTTCCATTAGTAATTTTACTAGTAAATTGCCTAATAGCTTTTACTTTCCCATTTTCAAAACTTGATTTAAAGAAGTCTGAGCCTTGCCTGTTACTTTTAGCAACTTCTTTTGCTACAATTTGTCCACTATTAATATCTTTTGCAGTTACAATTTTTGTTCCGTTGAAATTAAGTGTATCGGTTATTACAAAATTGTCTTTCTTAATATTTCTAACCCAGTTAATAAGTTTTCTACCTTTATCATCTCTTAGGGCAACTTTTTTCCCAGTTGATTTATCAATACCTTTTACTACTACGGGTTTGTATCCGTCAATGATATTCCAAACAGAATCTCCAAGTCTTTGCATACGAGACCATTCTTTAGGCTGTCTAAAAAATTGAGCATTGATAGGTCTAATGTGTGAGTTTAGAGTTCTTGTAGAAAAACCAATTCTTGTAATCATACTCATAATACACTACTCCTTAATCTAGTGAATAAATTATACTACAAAAATAATTTATTGGAGTAGATATATTAATTTTGAATTTTATTGTATAACATTTTAATTTTAGGTGTCGGACAGTTCAAATTCAAAAGAAAAATTCTCATTTTGCAGTCGGAAATTCTCAAACTGCAAGACAATTTGTAACAATGAGTAACAAGAATGCAATAAAAAAGACCTCCAAGTTTGGAAGTCTTCCTTATTTGGGCCCGGAGGGATTCGAACCCACGACCAAAGGATTATGAGTCCTCTGCGCTACCGCTGCGCCACAAGCCCTTAACGCCATAAATATTTAATTGATTCCATACTAATGGAATAAGTTCATACTACCAGCTAAATACAAAAAAATCAAGCTTAAAGTTAGTTTTAATTATTTTTCAATCTAAAAAACTTTTTTAAATCTTTAATAAAATCTTTTGAATTTTTTTTAGTATCTATAGGTAAAAACATTTCACAAGGTGAGGTATCTATAACCCCATAACCATTTTTTAAATATAAATCTAAACTTTTATCTACTTTTTTATCTACAGCAACAAGTCCTTGTTTTTTATAAAAAATTTGTGGAGGACTTGTTGGATTATATGCGTTTAAAGATAATCTACCTTCACAACCTTGTTTATAACTTTCATTTTTAGCAAAATTAAAAAAATAGCAACCCCATTTCATTCGACGATAAAATCCTTTTATTTCAAATAAATGAATTCTAAATATTTTTTCACTTGGTAACATCCGATAAATTTTCTGATACTCATATTTCTCTGGAGTTGCAATCATTTCACCAATTAAATTTCCAGTCTTAGTTTCAATTAATCTATAAACATCATCTTCTGCAAATTTATAAATTAATCCTTTAGGCAAAGACGTTATTCTAGGAGTTAATATTGACTTATTTATTGAATTTAACATTTTTTACACATATCAATTGTTCTATGCTAAAAGTATAACATAAAATAATCTTATATAAAATATTAATTTTTCTCCCAACGTTTTTCATATTGCTCCACAAGTTTTGCAGCTTCTTCTTCGGAATACTTAAAGCCAGAAAGGCTTATCATTATTCTACCTTCGGATTCTTCCATAAGCTTCATTTTTATCTTATATGGATAAGTCTCATTTCCTTGCATATTACCGGCATGAATCTCACGAATAATATCATCAACATACATTTGCATATATTTTGGAATTTTTGGGTGCCGTTTAATATACTCCACTAAGGGCATATTTTCTCGATACCTATTACCACTTGCGGTAGTTAGCAAAAAATTTCCAATTGTATTAATTCCACCCAATGATTGTGGGGTTACATGTTCAATAGAACCTGTTGAAGAAATAAATAAACGTCTCACAATCTCAACATGTTTTCTTTTTGAATACTTTACAACAAAAGCATTTCGACTACTTTCTGATGTTGGTAAAAATAAAGCTTTATTTTTAATATCATTAAATATTTCTCGTTCATTTTCTTTTGGAATTATTTCTTCTAGTGAGTTTAAAAAAGTTTTACGTTTAAAACAATCCTGCTTGCAATTGCTTAAAATTATTTGACGACATCTTGTAGTTTTTTCTCTTATTTTTATTGCAGTTTGCGGAGAAAGTTTTCTTGTGATCATATCAACATCATCCAAGACTTCCATTTCCTCAAGTTTAAGTTTCATCAAACAATTCGTTTTAATCATTTGAAGACAATTTTGTAAATTATCATCAGGATTTAGCAAAGCAAAATCTTTAAAAATAGCATAAATAGACTTTTCTACAGGTAACATATTTGCTTGATATGGCGCAAGCAAAGCAACAGCTTCACATGCAGTTTTACATCTAGCTAGATTCTTTTCAAAACCTTTAATTAAATCTGTTGAAATTATTTTAACACCTCGATAAGGACAAGTTATATTTTTTAACTTACGCAAAGCTTTTCCAGCAGAAGTCTTACCTTCGTAAGGAACATCGTAATAATATTTTAAATAATTTTGGGATGTAATTCTTTTCGGTTTTGCTATTGCCATAAAAAATCCACAGGACACTACTCTATATCCTCATGATAGCAGATTGAATCTATTGTTGCAATATTATTTACCATTTTATATGCTTTTTAATAAAGCTGTATAAACATCTTGGGAAATTTCACCCTTATTTACATCTTTAGCAATAATTTCCAGTGCTTCATATTTTGCAAGAGGATTTTTATAACTCCTT
Source organism: Candidatus Gastranaerophilaceae bacterium (assembly GCA_045645765.1). Classification (GTDB taxonomy): domain Bacteria; phylum Cyanobacteriota; class Vampirovibrionia; order Gastranaerophilales; family Gastranaerophilaceae; genus CAG-196. The sequence goes on along the minus strand of JAZRJK010000029.1, from coordinate 1,089 downwards.
TTTTCTCGTAATGCACTATATTTATCTGCAACACTAAGTATCTCAGCTTCAAGGTTATATTCAAAATCTTTATTATTATATGGATAACCCGTTCCTAAACGGTTTTGATGATGGTATTTTATTAATTTTAAAGTTTTTTCACTCAGATTTTTATTTTTTAATAATTCATAACCTAGTTCAGAGTGAAGCTCCATTATTATTTGTTCTTGCCCATAAAGTTTTCCAGCCTTATTTAGCACATTATTTGGAATCAAAACTTTTCCATAATCATGTAGCATAGCCGCTTCTTGTAAATGCGGAAGACTAACTTCTTTTTTCAAATCTTCAGGAAGCGAAGAATATATTTTGGCGGAAATAATTCGCGTATCCTTCATGTGTCCTTGTTTTAACTTTTCCAGCTCTTGAATATTTACTTTAATTGGTAAATTATATTCTTTTAAAAGTTCATTAATACGCGGATTAGACTTTGCAACAATTTCTATTTCTTCTTTCGTCGAAAATTTATCATAAATAGGATTTGTTGCAAACCCATCCTTCTGCGTCTGTAATTTTGGATTTATTTTTGCAGAAGCAGATTTAAATGGAATACGTGGGATATTCAGTTTTATGGGGAAATTATAATTAAAACTCATTAAACCACTACACGTTATCTAACACACTATAGTATATTAAAGTATTTTTTTAATAAAAAATTGCTAAAAATCCAAATAATTGTTAACAAATTTTAACATAAATTCTTCAACTAAAATATCTATGGAGCAAATTAAAAATGACTCCCGTTAAGTACAGGAATCATTTATTAAATGTTTTATGAACCACTCTTTTTACTTTGTCTAGTTTTTAATGGTATAGTTCATCAAAATTCGACTTATAAACAGATTTCTTTTATTATGACAGGGTTTGAGGCGTAAATAAATTCATATTTACAATTTGTTACAATTGATTATTTATGAAGTTTTGATAAAAAATTTTCTATTTTTATTCTAATTTTCAGGATAAATTTTCACATTATTTTTATCTATTTCATCTTTAAAAGATTGAGGTAAATCATCATAAAAATTAACATCTATTAAAAAAGTTATATTGCTA
>JAZRJK010000028.1:0-52283 GCA_045645765.1 Candidatus Gastranaerophilaceae bacterium | reverse complement strand
TAAAAAAGAAGAAACAGATGTTGAAATTGGTAAAAGCAACGTGGTTTTATTAGGTCCTACCGGTGTTGGTAAAACTTTACTTGCTTCAACTCTTGCAAAAATTCTCGATGTTCCATTTGCTATTGCAGACGCAACTACATTAACAGAAGCTGGTTATGTCGGTGAAGATGTTGAAAATATCCTTTTAAGACTTATTCAGGCGGCAGATTTTGACATTGAAAAAGCAGAAAAAGGTATTATTTATATAGACGAAATTGATAAAATCGCAAGAAAATCTGAGAACACATCAATTACTCGTGATGTATCAGGAGAAGGTGTTCAACAAGCGTTGTTGAAGCTTATTGAAGGTACTGTTGCAAATGTTCCTCCTCAAGGTGGAAGAAAACATCCTCAAGCTGAAATGATTCAAATCGATACAAAGAACATATTGTTCATTGTAGGCGGTGCGTTTGTTGATTTGGACAAAATCATTGAACATCGTGTTCAAGACGGATCTTCTATTGGTTTTGGAAAATCTGCTCCAACTCAAGCTGAAAAAGAACTTGCAGCTGCAAGAATGTTGAAAAAGCTTCAGCCAGAGGACTTGTTAAAGTTTGGTTTAATTCCAGAATTTATTGGCCGTATTCCAGTATATGCAGTTCTAGATGCTTTAGATGAAGATACTTTAAAAATGATTTTAACTGAGCCAAAGAACGCTGTATTAAAACAATATAAATGTTTGCTTGAAATGGATGGTGTTGAACTTGATTTTGAACAAGAAGCAATTGATTTGATTGCGCAAAAAGCTATAAAACGTAAAACTGGAGCTCGTGCATTAAAATCTATTGTAGAAGGCTTGATGCTTGATATTATGTATGATGTCCCTTCTGATGATAGTATCAAACAGTTTACTATTACAAAAGAAATGGTAGAAGGGGTAAACGAAGGGGCGAACAATGAAGAAAATGGTTCCTCTGCTGATTTAATTCAAATGCCTCATAAAACCCAAGCAGAAAGCGCATAGAATTAAAATTATATTCAGTTTTTTGGACTGAAACCCTAAAACTAGACAAAATAAAAAAGGTCGGTTTTAGGGTTTCAGTCCGTTTAAAGCACCCTGTTTTTTAGTTACATATATCCGAAAGATTTTAGAATCTTGTCTACTAGATCTTTAAAGCTAATCATCATTACATATGCATCAGACTCTAATGCTTTAATAATTCCTAGGCTATTAAGTTCAGACTCTAATGGTTTAATAATTCCTAGGCTATTAAGTAAATCTGCAGGTCTATTCGTAGTATCATTTACAACCAAAATTTCTTCGCAATCTTTGGTCTTTATTTCATTAGCAGCATAGATGCCGAGTGAAGTGATATCTACAGAGGTTACTTCCTGTATATTACAGTCAGATTCAAACATGCCACGTACTAATCTATGAAATAAATCTTCAACAAAATAATTAGGAAGTTCAAAACCTGCATTGCTTAATACTAGCATTACTTCTGCTAACATAAATTTTATTTTACTTTCAGTACTATTGCTAATAGTATCAAATTTATTAGTACCACTATCTAACATTATTACAGCCTCACTGTTATATAATTCAGCAAAACTATAATCAGCCATATTTTTCTTAGTATCAACACCTCCCTCTAAGCCATAAACTTGGAAGTCTAGATAGGATGTGTTTTTCCAATCATCAATATCAATTGAATCAATTTTTATTTGAGTCTGATTGTTTAAATAATTAATAGGATTAATACTACTAATCAATGCATTCATATCAATGTATAATTGTATAGCATCAGTGTATGAGCTAATAAGTTCTTGATAATTATCATAATTTATAGCTTTATCGCCTAATTTATACCCATCTTTAGGTTCTGGGTACAAGAATAGAGTTTCTATTTTTTTTATGCATGCTTCTTGATAAGATGTTAGTTCATCCACATATAAAGGGGTATTAGTGTTAAGATTAATTTTTCCATAGTTCAATTGATTATCTGTTAAATTCTTTTTGATATTAGTCAAAGCTGAGCCATCTAAATAACCTAAGTATAAAGTATTAAAAACATTTGATTTAACATCGAATTCGCCGTTTGCTTGAGCTATAATCATTTTGTCATAATATCTATTAACAGCTTTAATGCCTGTTTCGGTTAAATCTTCTTTTAATTCGTTAAGAAGATCTGTGTTTGATTCTTTTGGTGCTAAAAAATTATCAACGACATAGTTCGCAGCTTCTTCTGCGTATTCATATTCTGAAACATAAATATTAGCAAATTCTGCAGGTGCAAGTTTGATGACTTCATTTGCGATAGTTGAAGCTGTTAAATTAACATCTACTTCCATTTGGTAGTCCATTTGAGATGAAGTAATTTTATTTATATAAGGTTCAATTGTGCTTGGTAAATTCTCAATATAGGTATTCCAAATTCTGTCTATTAGTGTTGATGAAGCGTTATTTAGCTCAAATACATTAGCCAAAATATTATCTTTCTCAGCAACAATAAGATTAATGGCTTTTTTCTCAAGAACTTCTTTTTGTAAAGTATAAGTTTCTTCGCCTTGGTTTGTCACTTTTTCTAGATTAACAGAATTTTCAATGTATTCTTTAACGATTTGATCAACTCTAGTTCTTAGATTTTTACCTAGCTGGTTTAAATTATCAAAAGAACCAGCTTCATCATTATTTCCGATATTCTTTTTAAAATCAGCAATTGCAACATTAACCAAATTAATTAGGTCGTTATCTTTTTGTATATTATAATTAGGATAATCTCTTAATGAATAGTTTATTTGTCTGTTAAAAAATTCTGAGACTTCAATTCTTACATAGTCACTAAGTGAATCGATAAGATTTTCATTAAAAGCATCTTTTATTAAGTTTTTTAATGTTGTTTCATCATAGTTTTGTCCAGCTTCAAGAAGATATTTATCCAATACCCCTTGCAAATTGTCTTTCATATCATCTTTCCAAGATTTAATGTGTTCAGGCCATTTTATAGCATTTGTTGGATCAAATAATTCGTTAATATACTCATTGAAAGTAACATATGCTTGAAGTTTTATTTCCATGTTTTTTTCTTCTTCTTTATCAAGAGCATTTAGGTTTCTTAAAGTAGTACCTTTAATTTTATCAACAGATTTATTAGTATCCATGACATTACGCCAGAATTTGCAGATTATATCATCAGAAAGAGTTTCTTCACCATTCCATTTTGCTTTTACAAAATCATAGAATTCGCAACGCATTATTTTTCCATCCCCGTCTTGATCAGCTTCTTTTATCCAGCCATTCACATTATCGCTACTGCCAAATGAAGCCAAGAATCTAAAGAATGATGGGTTCATATCTGTCATTTTGATACTCCTTTTTCCGAACTTTATTAATATATATATCGGCAGATTAAAAAAAAACTTTAGCTATTTTAAGTTTTTTGTTACAAAAATTTACAAATTGTAAGGGGCTGAGTTCAAGAAGCAATCGCAACACTAAAATATTGAATGTAAATATGTATATTATAGCTGTACTGACGGTAAAGGAGAATGTAAACAAAAGCATGTTTACATTAGAGAAGAAGAACTAGAAAAACAATATATTGCAGCTTTTAGACGTGTACAATTAACTAAAGAGCATAAAGAATGGATAATACAGGCTTTAAGAGAAAGTCTAGTAGATGAACAAGAATTTGTAAAAAAAGAGTATCAGAACTAAATAAACAAAAAGATTCATTAAAAGATAGATTAAGTAAAATTTACCTTGATAAACTAGACGGGATAATTTCAGAACAATTTTGGCTAGAAAGACATAATAAATGGACTAATGATTTAACATCTATTAACACCTCTATACAAGCCTATGAGAAGTGTAATAACGACTATATGACTACAGGAGTGGGCATATTAACTACACTTTGTGACATTGAGAGGTGTTACCTATTGAGTGACATGTATTTTGACACTCTATTTGAGAAGAAAGAACAGGGAGTTTGATAATTAAACCATGTCTTCAGTTTTAAAAATAAAATAGCCTTCGTAGCTGTAGCTTGCGTCAATCCCCTTCATATAAACAACTCTATTATTTATATCTTCTGTTAATGCTTGCCTTAAAAGTTCTTTAATTTCAACACTCTTAATCGGACTACGTTCCATAGCTAATAGATAATCTTCCTTATCTACTTTTGACCAATCAACAACCTTCCCGATTTCTTTTTTTAAAATTAAATCAAGCCAAATACGCGTACTTCTACCATTTCCTTCTCTGAATGGGTGGGCAACATTCATTTCTACATATTTATCAATTATTTCTTCAAAAGTTGATTGGGGCATATTATCAATATGCTCTAGTGCAGGCTTTAGATACATAATCGGTGCAAATCTAAAATTTCCTTTTGCGATATTAACATCTCTTATCTCGCCGGCAAAAGCGTAAATTTCGTCAAACAAGTGCTTATGTATTTTAGAAAGCGAGTTAAATTTTCCAGCTTCTAGTGAATCAAGAATACCTTTTTCAAAAAGCTCTAATGCTTTTGTTTTACTAATGCGTTCTTCTTCTCTTGCAAGTTCCCCAGATTCAGTTATTCCAAGCTTGTTTTCTAAAACCATAAACACCTCTTTTATTTATTATAGCATAAAAAAATATCGGTTTGAGAATAAAGAACTGTGGGGTTGATAAATAAAAACGCTTCCGATATAAAATAACACACTGTTTGAGAAGAAAGAATTACAAGTTTGATAATTTTTTGGTGCAATAAATTGCACTCTACAAACCAAAGACTATTTTTTGTTAATATCAGAGTCTTTTGCAAACATTTCTATTGCACTATAAATTTTTCTTAAAAAAGGGATTTCACCGTTTTTGCTTACAGAAACAGAAGACATGCTTTTTCTTGTATCAGACATAGCTTGTAATTGCACATATTCATCATCCAAAGGGCATTGACCTATCTTAACGACAAAGTGTTTATCTTTCATATAATTATCCATAACACCTTTTGCTTGTATTAATTCTTGATGAAGATTTTTTTCTTCAAGGCTGCTGATGAGGATTCTATTAATAGTTTTTGGTGCAAAAATTTTAAGCATAATATACCTCATAAAATTGTTCGATTGTATGTACTAGAAGCATTGTATCATAAATGTTTTACAATTTTGTAGAGGTATTTTACAATAGACTTTTCATGTTCCGCCTTTCAAAATCCCCAAATCGGACTTTCTACGGACTTGGGGGTAAATATAGAATCAGTCTAGATTTCCTCCCTGGATAGGGAGGATTAAGGTGGGGTGATATGGAATTTTGAGTCCATCAAAAGACCGTTTTCGTCCGTTTTGAAATAACAAACTTCCGACCGTTTAAAGTCGATAAGAACTGGATTGCTTCGGGCTTTCGCCCTCGCAATGACGAAAAACACTTCCGACCAAAACGGACAATAAAATACATGACACAGGGGGTAAAAAACGTATACTCAATATGTTACTTCAGAACTCTACCTTGAAGGGTGGAAACATAGACTATACATACAAAAAGCCCTTTAACATATTTGCTAAAGGACTTAATCATCTTGTAAATCTGGGGCGAAAGGATTCGAACCTCTGAAATGCCTGGACCAAAACCAGGTGCCTTACCACTTGGCGACGCCCCAATGGGTTACTTATATATAATAGAATATCAATATCGATTGTCAAGGTATTTTTTTTTATTTAAATTAAATAGGCGGTAGAAATTTGGATTCTACCACCTATGATTATATGGTTAAAGGGAGAGGAGTTAATTATTGATAAAAATACTACACTTCATAAGATATTATTTTTCAGAAGAATTACTTATTTGCCAGATAATATCGCCTGCTATAGCAGCTAAAGAGCCTATTATCAATGCTGGTTTCCAGCTTGATTTCATACATTTTAACCAAGAGAAATTGGACAGATTTTTAAACATAGGAATCTTAGATAGTACTGGAACAGCTAATGATGTAACTAATTTAGCACCACCTAAGGCTAATCCAGTTACAGCTACACCACCAACAGCACCCATGCCAGCTTTTGATATAACGCTAGTAACTCTACCACAACCATCTCCGATCTTTCTATCTAACTCTTTCGAGCCTTGTTGATCGATTGGCAAGCCGAAACAATGATTCATTGCTTCTTCGACATAACGTTTGTGGTGATCTCTTTTTAAACCTCTAAAGAAACCATTTTCAAACGCGCTATCGCCTTTGCTACGAATATCGTCACGTAAGCTATGAACTCTGCCATCGCCAGCCATAGATGTTGCCATTTGTCCATAAATTCGTTCAATAATTTCTACAGCTCCAGCATTTATTGATAATTTATTTCCTTTGGTTTGAATCTCATCTTTATATGTTTTAATAAGATTTGCTTTTAATTTATCAAATTCTTCGCAAACACCGTCTAGATCACCTTCTTGTACTTTGTCATATAAATTTTGTACTCGTTGTGTAATATCACCATTTACAAGGATTTTACTAATTAAAGCTGTATCTGTATTTTGTAATCCGTTAACTTCATTGTTTAAAACAAGTCCTTGCATATTACCAGCATGCTTAATTTGAGAGGCCTCTATTTGCTGTTGTGCGCTTGCCCAGTAAGTAGGATTATACATGCCCATTCCCATGCCCATTCCATAAGCACCACTCATCGCTCCAGCTGCAAACATAGGATTTGTCATAGCTGCCATATAACTAGTTCCCATCATTGATGGCATATATGCATCATATGAAGCATACTGGCCAGACATTCCTAGTCCCATAGTACCCAGCGGGTTTAAACCTATTCCTGATATGCCATAACCTAGAGTCATAGCGACCTCCTACAAAAACTTGTATTAAATTAACCTTTTAACCTTACATATATATAAAGTTTTTTTATTTTTAAAAATTGCCTTTTTTATGTTTTTTTCTTAACAAAAGTTTACAATTGTTATAATTCAACTTAAATTTTATTTGTAGTATCATGTTCTTGAAATCTATAAATAGAGGGCGTTTTATGAGGATTGAAGCAAAAAATCTTGTAAAAATATATGGTGACAGATGTGTTGTAAATGATAATTCTTTTTATATAGATAAAGGAGAAGTTGTTTGTTTGTTAGGCCCTAACGGAGCTGGTAAGACTACAACATTTTACATGATTGTAGGCCTTGTTAAGCCTAATTCTGGACAAATTTTTATTGATGGTAATGAAATTACGAATTGGCCTATGAATCTAAGAGCTAAGGCGGGTATAGGTTATTTGCCTCAAGAAAATTCTATATTTAGAAAATTAACAGTAGAAGACAATATTAAGTTGGTTTTAGAGATGAATGATAAATTAACTGTTAATGAAAAGAAACAAAAGTTAGAAGAACTTCTTGACGAATTTGGAGTCTTAAAACTTAGAAAATATCCTGCTATTGCACTTTCTGGTGGAGAACGCAGGCGTGTAGAAATCGCACGTGCGCTGGCTGCAAGTCCTGATTTTATGCTCTTGGATGAGCCTTTTGCTGGTATTGACCCGATAGCAATTGGGGAAATTAAAGATAATATTAGAAAAATTTCTGAAGAAAAAGGTTTAGGAGTCTTAATAACTGACCACAATCCCAAAGCAACTCTTTCTATTACTGATAGAGCATATGTAATTTTTGATGGAAAAATAAAAATTCAAGGTAAGAGTGTAGATGTCGCAAACGATCCTGTTGCTAAGGAATTCTACTTAGGAAAGGATTTCCAACTATAATATGAAAAAATTTATTACTGTATATGATAAATATATTTTCACGCAGGTGCTTATAACAACGCTTGTTGCGATTCTTTTGTTTACAATTGTTTGGATCGCTCCAGAAATGCTATTAAGCACTATAAAAAAAGTTCTAAATGGAGTCTATTCAGCAAAAACGGGGGTTCTTGTGTTACTCTATGAAATCCCTCAGATTTTAGGTAAAGCTTTCCCTGTTGGTTTATTATTAGGTTCATTATTTACGTTTGATAAATTAAGTAAAGATTCTGAACTTACAATCTTTAGAGCTGTTGGCATGTCTTTTGGTAGAATATTACGTCCATTGCTAGTTTTAAGTTTGATTATAACTTGGCTATGTTTTATTACTTATGATAAATTGATTCCTTATTCTTGCCAGAAATTACAAGATATTAAAGGAAGTAGAACTTTAACTCAATATATATACACGCAAAAGGATGAGAAAGGACGCCCCAAAGAAGCCGTTATTGTGTCAAAGTTTTTTAATGGGGTTATGTCTGATGTTATAGTTTTAGATTTTGCTGATAAAATTTTTCATGATTTACATGGACTTGAAAACGTTATGGTAGCATCTTCTGGTATGAAAGGGGTTAACAAAAATGGTAAACCTTGTTGGATATTAAAGGATGTGACATCTTATGATATAAATGACGAGGGGATTTTTCAAGCGATTAATAAAATTGATACCGTTAATATCTTAGAAGGCGATGTTGCGGAAAATGCTTATAGCATAATGATTAATTCTACGAAGCGTGATAGAGATATCACGAATAGCGAGCTTAATAAATATATAAAACTATTGAAAAAAGAAAATTTGGATGAAGATTATCGCTTGTTATTTAATAAATATTTGCAAAGATTTTTCCATCCATTTGTTTGTGTGTTATTAGCAATAATGGGATGTTTGTTGGGTTTTTCAAAACCAAGAGAACAACGATTGATTGGATTTACAATAGCTATCGGATGTATATTTGTGTATTATATAACTTTACCATTTTTCGATCTTTTGGCAGAAAAAGGTGTTCTTCCGCCGTTGGTTTGTGCGGCTTTTCCTCCGTTAGCTTTCTTAGGTGCGATTATTGCTTTTTATAAGTCTAAAGATTTATAAAGGAGAAGAAATGAAGAAATTAGCTTTTGCACTATTTGCTATGTTTTCTTTTTCAACAGCCCATGCCGGAATAAATGTTGAATATGATGATGGAATTTATCATGCAGTTTTATCAGGTGATAAAATAAAAAAGCAGATTCAATTTGTATCATCTCCTAATCTGATAACAAATAGAGAAGCCCATAATAATGCGGATTCTTTATTTACTATTAATACAGGGTTCTTTGATCCTAAAAATCAAAAAACTGTATCTTATATCGTAAATGACTATCAAACAATTGAAGATCCTATTTTTAATACAGACTTAATGTTAAATCCGCTTTTAAGAAAAAATATGAAGGCGATTCTTAATCGTAGTGAATTAAGAATTCTTGATTGTGATGATAAGCTAAAATATGAAATAGCTTCTCACGATTCAAAAGTAGATTTTTTATGTTCAATAAAAAATTCTGCTCAAGGAGGGCCGCAATTATTGCCAACATTAAGACTTGAAGAAGAATTCTTTATAGTAAAAGATTCTAACGGTAATATAATAAGAGAATCAGCTAGTGTTTTACATAAGACTGCAAGAACGTTAATCGGTATAAAATCTTTGCCTAAAGGAGAACAAGAACTTCATGTTTTTATTGCGACTAATGAACATCCTATGGATATTTATGAAGCGAGAGATTTATGTGCAAGTTATGGATTAGATAGTGCAATGGCTTTTGACGGAGGAAGTTCTACCTCTATGGATTATAAAAATATACATTTAATATCAACCCAGCAAGCTGGTGATACTGGTAGGGCTTTAAAATCTTTTATGATTGTTAAAAAGAAATAAAAAAACTGTTCTAGATAACCCTAGAACAGTTTTTTACCAAACTAATATTAACTTAGCCACAAAGAGCAAGTAACACACCAGCTGCTACAGCTGAACCAATAACGCCTGATACGTTTGGTCCCATTGCGTGCATTAACAAGAAGTTTTGAGGATTAGCCTCTAAGCCAACTTTGTTAGAAACACGAGCTGCCATTGGAACTGCTGATACACCAGCGGCACCAATAAGTGGGTTAATTTTTGTTTTGCTAAATAAATTCATAATATGTGCCATAATTACACCAGCTGCAGTTGCTAATGAGAATGCTACAATACCAAGAACCAAGATGAACAATGTTTGTACATTTAAGAATTGTGCCGCAGATAATTTTGAACCAACAGACAAACCTAAAAATATTGTAACAATATTGATTAAAGCATTTTGCATTGTGTCAGAAAGTCTTTCAACAACACCACATTCTTTACACAAGTTACCAAAGCATAACGCACCTAGTAAAGGACAAGCATCTGGTAAGAATATTGCACAAAGAATAAGAATAACTAGAGGGAATACAATTTTTTCTCTCTTTGTAACTTCTCTCAATTGTGTCATTTGAATTTCTCTTTGAGCTTTTGTAGTCAATGCTTTCATTATAGGTGGTTGAATAACTGGAACTAATGCCATATAAGAATAAGCAGCAACAGCAATTGCACCTAATAATTCTGGAGCTAATTTTGATGTAACAAAAATTGATGTTGGACCATCAGCACCACCAATTATACCGATAGCAGCTGATTGTGGTAATGTGAATCCAAAAATACACAATGCCATTAATAAAGCACCAAAGATACCGAACTGAGCTGCACCACCTAAAAGAGCAGTTTTAGGGTTTGCAATCAACGGTCCGAAGTCAGTCATCGCACCTACACCCATGAAAATAATCAATGGGAATAAGCCTTGGTGAATACCAGCTTCATAGATGATGCCTAAGAAGCCGTGTGGCCCTGCAATATCACATACAGGAATATTTGATAACAAACCACCAAATGCAATTGGTACAAGTAATAATGGTTCAAATCCTTTTTTAATACCTAACCAAAGTAAGAATAAGCAGATTAGAATCATTATCCATTGACCATGCATATGTAAAACTTGTTCAAATGGATTAGTAATACTAAGATCAGCAGGTAATACAAAGTTTACAATACCTGTTGAGTTCCATAGGTTCATTAAGCCTTCTTGAATATTCATTTCTTAAATCCCCCTTTATTAACCTAAAGTTACCAATGGTGAACCGTTAACAACTTTATCGCCAGGAGCTACTAAAACAGATTGAACAGTACCAGCTTTTGGAGCTTTAACTTCAATTTCCATTTTCATTGCTTCAAGAACAACTAAAACATCGCCTTCTGCAACTGTATCACCTTCAGAAACTTCAACTTTGAATACTGCACCTGGTAAGCTAGCTTTAACTTCTTCGCCAGCTCCTGTTGATGAAGCCGGAGCGGAATCAATACCGTCTTTAACTGCGATATCATAAGCTTTACCGTTAACTGTAGCTTTTGCGTCGCTATCAAGTTTAACAGAGTATTTTTTACCGTTAACTGTAACTGTGTATTCACCTGTTGAAGGTGTATTGTTTTGACAAGCTGTAACTTTAGCTGCGTTCTTATTTACTGAAACTTGACCTTTACCTAATAAGAAGTCAATACCTTTGTCAACATTTCCATCTTTACAAGCTGCTGCAATGAATAAATTTTCATCAGTTACAGGAAGACCTGCTGCTTCTAATCTAGCTTTTGCCGCTTCTAAACCTTTTTCTGGATCTTTTTCATTAATATCAACAACTTTTTCAGTTGTAGGAGCCATATTCATTTTTTCTTCAGCCCATTTTACTAATTCTGGATCAGGCTCACAAGGTGTTTTACCGAAGTAACCAAGAACCATTTTTGCGTAACCAGGGTTAGCAACTTTCCAAGCACCTTGAGTTGCATTTAAGAATGCTTGTTGAGCATAGAATTGAGAAACTGGAGTTACAGATGTTCCGAAACCGCCTCTTTCTACACATTCTTTCATTGCTTGAATAAGTGCAGGGAATTTATCCATTTGTCCCATATCTTTTAATTGGTTAACAGTTGTAGCTGTCGCACCACCTGGAAGTGGAGCTTGGATAAGAATTGGGTTAACTGCTAAAGAAACTGGATCTAGAGGGTAATCTTTCATACATTCTTTGAAGATTTCTTCTGTTTCCATAATTTTCTTAATATCTAAGCCTAAATCGTATTCAGTACCTTTTAAAGCGTGCCACATAGAAACAATATCTGGTTGGCCAGTACCACCTGAAACAGGTTTCATAGCTAAGTCAATACCATCAGCACCACCATCTAGAGGTGCTAAGTAAGCTGCTAAACCAGTACCAGCTGTTTCATGAGAGTGGAATCTAATGTGAGCATCAGAACCAAGAATTTCACGAGCCATTTTAACTGTTTCGTAAACTTTTCTTGGGTTAGATGTTCCAGATGCATCTTTAAAACATAAAGAATCAAAAGGTAGTCCTGAATCTAAAATATTTCTTAAAACTCTTTCGTAGAATGCTACATCATGAGCGCCTTCACAACCATAAGGAAGTTCCATCATTGTGATTGTAACTTCGTGCTCAAGACCATGTTTTTTGATTGAGTTTGCAGAATCAACTAAGTTGTTAACATCGTTTAATGCATCGAAGTTTCTGATTACATTAACACCATGTTTAGCAAACATTTTTGCGTGTAAATCAATTACATCTCTAGGTTGTGAATTTAATCCAACTACATTTACCCCACGAGAAAGTGATTGTAATTTAACATCTGGTCCAACTGCTTCTCTCATTTTATCCATAGTTTCAAATGCGTTTTCATTACAGAAAAAGATTGGAACTTGGAATCTAGCACCACCAGCTGTTTCAAAGTGTCTTAGTCCTGCGTCTACAGCAGATTTTAAAGCTGGTAGAAAATCATCTACTAAAACTTTTGCCCCGTAAATCGATTGGAAACCATCACGAAATGATGTATCCATAACTTTAATTAGTTTTTTACTCATTGTTTTTTAACCTTTCCTTATCAGTGATCAAGTGATCAAGTGATCAAGTGATCAAGAATTTTTAACTATTTTCTAAATAATGCTGCAACAATTGCTGCTGCTATTTCACTATCATCATTTGATGTAGTAACTTTCTTAGCTCCGCCAGCAGTAGCTGGTATAGCTTCTGGGAATAATTTGTTTAATTTTCCCACAACAAAAGACATTACAAACATAGAAATAATTGTAATGCATAAGAATGCAACTACTGTTCCCATACCGATTAACATTACGGAAACACCTTGCATAATTGTTTCATTCATAAAATATCTCCTATTAAAAGTACATGTTCTTTATTATTTTTATCAACTATTTTTAACGCACCGTTTTCTGTTATATCTTTCACAATTCCACAAATTTCTTTGTCGAAAACCTTTACAGTAACAGGCATATTAAGGAATTCGGCTCTTCTTATATAATCCTCTCTAATTAATAAAAATCCTTCCTCAATAAATTTATTATATCTCAAACAAAACTTATTTATAACCTTTTTTAAAAAATCATTTCTATCAATTTCCATGTTGGTTTCAAGGTTTAAAGATGTAGCAGGTTGGTTGATTTTTTCAATATCTTCTTTTCTACAATTAAGATTAATACCGACGCCTAAAATAATTCCTTGAAGTTCATTTTTTTCTATAACACTTTCTGCCAAAATTCCGGATATTTTTTTACCATTTATTCTCACATCATTTGGCCATTTAATTTGGGGTGCTGTGTTATATTCTTCTAAAACTTCTGATAAAACCAAAGATAAATATTGAGTTAAGTTCGCATAAATATCTCTCATTTCTTTTGAAGGTTTAAGAACTATAGAAGCATAAAAATTCTCTCCAGAATTAGAGTTCCATTTACGATTCATACGGCCTCTGCCTGCTGTTTGAGTATTAGCATAAACAAGAGTTTTATCAGAAAGATTTGCTAAATTTTCTTTAGCATATTTGTTTGTTGAATCGACTGTTTCTAAATACAAAAGCTCCATAAAATAATTATATAATAAATAAACTATTAAATACTTTTACAACATAATAAAAACAGCAAGGCTTTATTTCCTTACTGTTTAATATTATTAAAAACTATTTTATGAATTTTTTTTGCTAAAATATTTATCACCAAGTTTATTAGCTATAGGTGTTACTAATACTGGAGTTAAGAATCTATATATTAAAGTAAATGTTGCTAATCTAGCTAATGCGCCAACAGCCCTAACATTCTTTGGCAACTTATCAGCCATTACAGCTGCTTCATGAGCGGCTTTTTCATTACCAGCATTCTTTAATTCTGCAATTTTTTGAGTCATTAAATTTTTGTATCTATATCCAGCTTTTTTTATAACTCCATTTAAAGCATTATTTACGATGTAACCAGCGAATGTTGGAATTACAAAACACAGACCTTGGTTAATAGCTAGTGTTTTCTTTCTATCTTCATCAAGTTCTTTATTTGAAAGCGTTCTATTAACATATACACCACTTTGTATTAAAGAACCAAGAACAACAATATGTTCAGATGCATCTCCTGGTAATTTTAGAAGCCAATTACAGAACTTCTTCATATTTGGTGATTCCATTAGAGGTTTACCATACCATCTAGCTAATATTTTTATTAACCAAGATGCTTTTTCTGGGTTAGGTTGACCTCCTTTAAAGGATACAGCCTCTGATTGTTTTTTAATTTTATTAGCTTTAAAATTAACCTTTTCTTCTGTTTTTTTGTTCTTTAAATTTTCAACATTATTCTCCTTTTGAGGAGTTGCGGGTTTTACTTTTTCAAGACCAAATACATTCTTTAGAACCCAAGGTATTAAAGCAATTGTTCCAACCGCAATAGGTACTCTGAAAGTAAGATCTGGCAACCAAGTTAAACATTTAATTAATACAGAATTTGTTGCATCAGCTTCTACCATATCACTAGTGATTCTAGTACCAAGACCACCATTAATACCATTATCTAAGTGAGCTACAAACTTCCATTCTTGATCAAGCTTATCAAAACGCTTTTCCCCAGAAAATCTTGGTTTGTAGTTTGTAGTTTCTAATTCAGATGGTATACCTATAGTATCAAGATCTAATTTCCATTTTTTGCTTTCTAAAGACTTCCAATTTCTAAAATCTTTAACAATTCCATTTTCATATACGGAATTAATATCTAAATTACCCCATTCATTTACACCTTTTGAATCCGCAATAAGTTTTTCTAAATAAGATTTATCAAGATCTTTTAATAAAATTTGCGTATCACCAAAGCCTTCTTCTTTTACAACAATACCGACTTTGTTAAAATCAATAACATCATATAGTTTTTTATTATTTTTAGTTACAACATCGTTAAATGATGACGTTTTTTGTTTAGTAAAATCTATATCAAGTTTTAAAATCTTTTCAAAAGTTTCTTTAGAGCAATCTGCAAGTTTTCTAAATTCTGGCAACATGGCACAGCCTTTCATATCAGATACAAATTTTAATCCATCAGCTGCATTCTTCCATTCATCCATTGGTAATAACTTACCATCTACACCAATCATAGAAGATTCTTTTACCCATGGATACATCTTTTTAATTTTTTTTGCACTTAAAAATTTATGTATATTTTTAGTAACATAATCAGCACCACCTTTAAATGGTTTAGTAACCACAATAGCTGCAACAACCCCGGCTAACCCTGAAGAAATTGATTGCGCTGCAGCATACATATTATTTGTTTTCTTTGCTGAGCGTTCTTTTTTACCACCCTTAAATACTATATCATTAGCTTTAAAAGATGGAGCTTGGTTTTCTTTAGAACTTAGTTCTGCTACAGAATTTTCTTTTTTAGTATCTAAAGATTTATTTTCATCTTTTTTATTTTTATCATCTTCAACTTTTGATTTCGGCTTACTATTACCAGATGGTAAAGCCATAATAGCTAATGGTCTTAAACCAATACAAACAACTGCTGCAGATGCAGCTGAAAATACTGCTTCATTTGAAGCTGCTAATTTTAACCAAAAATTAAAAAAGGAGCTCTTGTATACACTGTCTCCTTTCTCTATTTCAGGCATAGCCTTATCTTTAATATCCTTAAAACCTTTTTTTGCCATATCAACTATCTTTTTAGCATTTTCCGAGTTCTTAGGCAGTTTCTTCTTAAATGTAATACTGCTCATAGATGTACTCTCAGGTTCATTGATAGAATTAGTAGCATCGTTTCTCAGAGAAAAAGTTACATTCTTGTTGTTAAATTTGTTGTTGGCTGAAATATTACGATTTGATAATTCCAGATTTTGCGTTGTATGAATCTTCATCATAGTTTCCAATCTTTTAAAATGTCTACACATTTATCTTAAAACAAAGGAAAAAAAAATTTGCTAGTTCTTTACAAATTTGTTACAATTAGGTAAAATACAGATATTTTGAGGGTTTAGCATGAAAAGAATTGTAGGAAGTACACTCATTGTAGCATCATTATATATCTCATCAATATGTGCTGGGCATGCTTTTGATATTGATGAAACTGTGGATGATGAAATTCGTAAGAATTATAACCCAGCTCAATTAATGAAAGATGTTAAAGGTTTTGATTCAGCTCTTGATATGAAATTAGAATCTATTTCTGAACCTAAGACTTCTATTGCTGATGAAAATCTTCCATCGCTTCCTAATATTTCCAATAAAAATAACAATGTTAAACAACCAGATATTCCGGATATTGATATTCCGTCAACTATTTATACTGCAGGTACAATAAGAGTAAAATCTGGAACATCTTTTAATGTTGTTAATACAGCTTCAATTTCTGACTGGCAGCGAAAAGGTACAATTGTTAAATTTAAAACTAAAGGTAATACTTATGGTAAAGGTTTTACAATACCTAGTGAAACTGTATTTATTGGAGAAATTATAGATTCACATCAACCTCAATTAACTTGTAATGGTGGACTAATTGTAATAAAAATTGATTATATGTTACATAAAGGCCATAAAATCCCAGTAACAGGCTATGTTACAAGAGCAAATGACAAAAAAATCTTTTTTAACAATATAAAAGGTGAAAGAACATATTTAAAAACTACTTGGAGAAAAGGTAATTGGGGTAGAACAATATTTGATAAAATGTTGACTGTTTCTGCTGGTTTAGGTGCAGAAGGCTCAACTTTGATACTAACACCTTTTCCTTTTGCATATGGTACAGTATGCCTAGGAATAAATGCTATTACATCACCAATATGTGCATTGTTTTGTAAAGGAGGGCACATTTCAATACCAGCAAATAGCAATTTTAGAATTAAGCTTATAGAAGATGTTATGATTGATTAAAATAAGCTCACAACATTATGTTGTTCGAATTTAGGGCAAGTGTTCCAAATTAATGTTGGAATCATATCACCGGGGGTTCTGCCTTGGAACTGGCAATTACAACATCCTTTTACCATGTTTGTGGAACCATCAACAAGTGGTTGGAAATATTTACAACATTGACAAACTTTAAGAGTTAGTCCGTAATCAGAAAGCTTTACAGTTAACTCTCTTACAGCATCAATCATACGTATGTGATTATTTTTAGTAGTATATTTTTTACCTTTATTAATAAAAGTAACTTTTGCTAATCCGTCATCAGAAATTAAAATTAATTGACAAGGAAAATCATTTCTGCCGTCAGAAACAATTACGTTTACCGTCTCTGATTCAATAATGTGTTTCCGAGTTGTTTGTTTAATAATATTTCGAACGCCTCTAAAAGGCGGAAAGTTATAAGTAATTTTAGCTAACGATAATATTGGATAAGCAAGTATATATAGGCATTCTTTAGAGCAGAGTTTAGAATTTAACAAGCTCATACAAAAAGCCAATATTAAAATAATCGATGTTATTAAGATTGTTGAATAATCAACCCAAAAAGGGAATATATAAGAATGTTTTAATAATAAAAAATATGATAATATACAGACTAACAAATTTGGGTTAACTAAAGAAAATAAAAATTCTCTAGCTTGTAAAGGTTGTGGTTTCATCCAGTTAGACCAAAAGATAGATAATCTTTTTGATAAAGAGGGGATTCTGTAATCAAAGTTTTCAATTGATCTGTAAACACATAAATCTTGTGGTTGAAAAACTTTTACATTTTCCTTGATGAGTTTATATGTATATTCGACTTCAGATATGATATTTCTAAAATCAAAAGTTGCAATTTTGTTTAGCAAATCTTTTTTTATAATAAAAGAATTGGTATTAATTATATTAGTAAGACCTAATGAGTTTCTTGATTTATATATAAATTTATTAATATATCTTGAATAAGCTGATTTAACATTTTGCCAAAAAGATAAAGAATTTTCTTTGGGTAAATAATTAATTATTGGACAAATAACGTTGTGCTTTGTTAGATAGAAATTGATATTTTCCAAAAAATCAGAGTCTACATAATTGCCAGAATCTAGAAAAACAAATGCATCTAAATTTTTTACATCTTGTAGCCTTTCTGCAATTATAGAATAAGCTTGACTTTTTCCAATTGGTTCTATATTGTTTATATTTACAACATTAACATTTAAATCTGTTTGCAAAGTTACTTCTGAAACGTTTTCACATTTATCTAATATCGTATAAATTGTGTATGATTGTTTTGGATAAGTTTGATTTTTTAATTGTTTAATTAAGTTTTCTAAAGTCTCGGAAATTCCAGTTGCATAAATTACGACACATAAATTTGCATCTTTGGGTGTGTATTTGTCACGAACCTTACGTTCAGATTTAGTTGATATAAGCATTAGTGCAAGGAAATAAATTGTAAAAATGGTTATATATAAGTACAACAAACTCATGTTATAGTTCTCCTGAATAAATCTTTTATTACATATTAACACAAGCTAATTAAATTTTATAATCCAAGATACACAGTTGTTATTCTAAATTGATTAGAGATGTTAATGAACATGCCGTAAATAGGTCGGGTTTCAACCCGACCTATTTACGGCGAGCATTTTGTAAACATTTCGGTATTTTTAAGCTAAAAATTAGAATAAAAAGACCCCTATAATCTAGGAGTCTTTTTTATCTGGGCCACAGTGGACTGTCTTGCTCGTTCGCGTTTAACGGCAATTCCGTGTTTTGCCTATAGATTTTCAATCTTCGGCAAAAGCACTCCAGCCTCAGCTCACTCGCGCTCGAACCACTGAAGTGTTTCTCGCACATACAACAAAGATTAAAAAAGACAGGTACAAGACCTGTCTTTTTTAATCTGGGCCGCAGTGGACTCGAACCACCGACCTCACCCTTATCAGGGGTGCGCTCTAACCACCTGAGCTAGCAGCCCATAATTTCGGCTTATCCAAAGCTCGACTTCGGACAAGTATTAATTTATCATGGACAAAATTTAAAATCAAGTATTTCTAAAATAAAAATATAGCTATTCTTCCTAACAACTTAAAATCTTTATGTTATTATTAGATAGGAGCTATTTTTAATTATGAAGTCAGATAATAAAATTAATATATGTTTAGCTAGTGATGATAATTACATAAAGCATGCCTGCGTATTAATGGCTTCAATACTATCAAACGCAGATGCCGATGACAGCTTAACTTTTTATATATTAGATGGTGGTATAAGTGAAAAAAATAGGGAAAATGTTCAAAAGCTTAAAGAAATTAAATCATGTACTATTAATTTTATTGAAATAGATGACTCTCTTTTTGAGGATTATAAGAAAGTTAGAACGCATAGCTATATTTCTATAGCGACATATTATCGTTTAAAACTACCATCACTGTTATCTCAAGTCGAAAAAGTTTTATATTTTGATTGTGATTTTGTTGTAAATGAAAGTCTCCAACCTCTTTTTAATATCGATTTAGAAGGAAAACCCATTGCAGGGGTTTTAGATATAAAAAAGAGCATGGTTAAAAAAAATCCTACTTATATCAATGCTGGCATGCTACTTATTGATATAAAAATTTTTCAGGAATTATGTTTAGAAAATAAATTTTTAAATTGGACACTAAAGAATGCAGCCAATATAACTTGTGGAGATCAAGAAATAATAAATGAGGTTTGTAGAGGTCAAATTAAGATTTTAAATGATGATTGGAATGTGCAATCAAGTAATTTTACAAATCGTTCATCTTATACAAACAGTCCTAAAGGAATTCATTTTATATCTAAAAAGAAACCTTGGCATTTTGGGTCTTATAGTTTTCATAAATCTTATTATTTTAAATATTTACAACTAACACCTTGGGCATTAAAAGGGGTTAGAAAAATTTTTTGGAATCAAGTTAATGAAATTGCGTCATTGTTTTTTTATCTTGGATACAGACCTTTATTCTTGTTGAGACCAAAGTTTTATAAAGCGGTATACTATACTTATATTAAACCAGTATTAAAAGGAGTTAAATCATGATTTTAGTCACAGGTGGAGCGGGATATATTGGCAGTCATTGTGCTTTGTCTCTCCTTGAGCAAGGAAATGATATAGTTATTTTTGATAATTTGTGTACAGGACATATTGAAACAATTAATAAATTAAGACAATATGGGAACATTAATTTTGTAAAAGGTGATTTGCAAAATAAATCTGATATAGCTAAGGTTTTTGAAAATTATAAAATAGATTCCGTTGTTCACTTCGCAGCATTAGCATTAGTTGGAGAATCGGTTGTTGATCCACAAAAATATTATTTAAATAATGTTGTTGGTAGTTTGAATTTGTTAGAAGCCATGCTTAAACATAAAGTTGATAAAATTGTCTTTTCATCAACAGCTGCAACATATGGCGAACCGCAGTATGTCCCAATTGATGAAACTCATCCACAAAATCCAATTAATCCTTATGGCCAAAGTAAACTTATGGTTGAGAAAATTATGGATGATTATAGTAAAGCTTACAATTTGAGATCTGTAAGGCTCAGATACTTTAATGTTGTGGGTGCTGATTCGAAGACTAGAATCGGAGAATGGCATAATATAGAAACTCATCTTGTGCCTAATATTCTGAAGTCTACATTCAATAATGGTAAGGTTTTTGAAATGTTTGGCGATGATTATCCTACTAAAGATGGTACTTGCGTAAGAGATTACGTAAATGTAGAAGATTTGGTTAAAGCCCATTTGTTAGCATTAGAATATTTAAACAAAGGAGGCAAAACTAATTTCTTTAATCTTGGGACAAAAGATGGAGATACTGTTAAAGAAGTCTTCAAAGCTTGTGAAAAAGTTTGTAATAAAGAAATTGCAGTGAAAGTTTCTCCTCGGAGAGCTGGTGACCCTTCTAGTTTGGTTGCTGACAATAATAAAGCTAAAGAAATTCTTAACTGGACACCTTCTTACAGCTTAAATGAAAGTATAGAATCCGCTTATGAATGGGAAAAAGTTTTACAAGCCCAGGAGATTAAATGTTAGAGAAATTCTTTTCTAAAAAAACATATAATGAAACTCATAATATTATAACTTTTTTAGGTATTAAGTTAAAATATCCTAAGAGCTCTGTTAAAAAAGTGCAAAAAGAACAAAATTTTTATAAATTTGCTCAAAAAAAAGTTGATATTACTAAAATACCACCCGCGGAAGGGTTTTTTAGAGATATTCAACTCGCAAATTTAGTGCTCTTGAAAGAAATGGATTATGTTTGTAAACAAAATAGGCTAACTTATTGGCTAGATTTTGGGACTTTACTTGGAGCAGTAAGACATAAAGGATTTATTCCTTGGGACGACGATATTGATTTAGGGATGCCAAGGGATGATTATAATAAATTAATTGAAGCATTTAAGCACTCCGTTAGGGATTCTAATATTTATGTTGATTTTTGCGAATGTAAAAATAAACCTTGCCAGCTGATTTTAAAAGTGAAGCATAAAAAATGTGAACACTTATTTATAGATATTTTTCCCTATGACAATATGTCTAAAGTTTTATCACATGAGGAACAATTAAAAGAGACAAAAAAAATAAAAGATCTTAGACAATTTCTAGAAAAAGAATATTGTAATGTAACTCAGAAAGAAAATTTGATAAAAATATTAGATCAAGAAAGAGTAAATCTGTTAAAAGATTATAATAGTGGAAGTATTTATTTCTGGGGTATAGATTATAATCATCATTGGAAGAATTGGTTTATTGATAAAAATGATATATTCCCTTTAAAGGAAGTCGTGTTTGAAAACCTTCTTTTTCCTTGTATAAATAATACAGAAAGTTATTTAAGAAAAGTTTATGGTGATTATTTAAAATATCCTTCAAAATTTGGTTTTGGCCATTGCATGTTTACAAAATTTACTGATATGGAAAAAGATTTTATAATGGAATTAGCAAAAAAGAGGTGATTTTATGAAAAGAGTTTTAACATATGGTACATATGACGTTCTACATTATGGTCATATAAATTTATTAAAAAGAGCAAAAGCTCTAGGTGATTATTTGATTGTAGCTTTATCAAGTGACGAATTTAATGCTATAAAAAATAAAAAATCGTATTATACATATGAGCAACGTAAAATGATTTTAGAAGCTTGTAGATATGTAGATTTAGTTATTCCTGAAAATGATTGGGAACAAAAAGTAAGTGACGTACAAAAGTATCAAGCAGATATTTTTGTAATGGGAGATGATTGGGAAGGTAAATTCGATTTCTTAAAAGATTATTGTGAAGTAGTTTATTTACCAAGAACTCCAGATGTCTCAAGTACGCAAACAAAAGCTTATTTAAAAGAAAAGGTCTAACTTGAGTATTAAAGTATCTATAATTATACCGATTTATAATGTCGAAAACTATTTGGAAGAATGTCTTAATAGTGTTTTAAACCAGACTCTAAAAGAGCTTGAGATATTATGTGTTAATGATGGTTCTACAGATGGTTCGCTGGCAATACTTGAAAATTTTGCTTTAAAAGATTCTAGAATAAAAGTAATCAACAAAGAGAATGGTGGTTACGCAAGCGCGATAAATTTAGGTTTGGCAAATGCTAAAGGTGAATTTATTCAGATTGTTGAATCTGATGATTACTGCGACTTTTCAATGTCTGAGACTTTGTATAATAAAATAAAAAATACTAATGCAGATATGGTAATAAGTGATTTTTATTTTCTTAAAAAAGGCAAAGTTAAATATTGCTCATACTTAAAGCAGCAGGATGTATCAATTGTTGATTTTAATATAGAGAAATTACCTTATATTATTTCAAAACAAGCTTATCCATGGAAAAGCTTGTATAGAAAAACTTTTTTGTTAAAAAATAATATTTTAATGTTAGAAGATGGTCTTGGTGCTTATGAGGATCAACCTTGGAATGCAATGATTTTATCAAAAGCGAAGAAAATTTTGTATGTAAATCAACCGTTGTATTTTTATCGTTTAGATGCAAATGGCTCATCTACCAATAACGGTAGTAGAAAATTAATTAATTACATAAAACGTAAAAAACAAACTTATGAAATCTTACAACAAAACAATTTGTATTTTGGCGATATAAAGGAATATTTCTGTGACTCAGCTGTAGGCGGATGTTTATTTTTCTTTAAAAGAATTTCTTTTGATTTTAAAGAGGATTATTATAATGAAATGAAACTATTTTTAAAAGAATTAATCGATGTAAGTATTAATTTTAAATATTTTTCTAGTAAAAATAAAAAACTTTTTGATAGAATAATGAAAGAGGACTATAAATCTTTTAATAGATTCAAAATTATTAAACATAATATTAAGAATATTTTTAAGTTATAAGGAGTTAAAAATGGGAGTTAATTTAATTGTCGGAGCTGGGTTTTCAGGGGCTGTTTTAGCAAATTTAATTGCAGATAAGCTTGGAGAAAAAGTTTTAGTTATTGATAAAAAAAATCATATAGGTGGTAATTGTTATGATTATAGAGATAAAAATGGAATCATGATTCATAAATATGGTTCTCATATATTCCACACTTCAAATGAAAAAGTATGGAGTTTTATAAGACAGTTTACCGATTTTAATCAATATATGCATATTACAAGAGCTATGATTGATGGAATTGAAACTTCGATACCTTTTAATTTTAATACTTTACATAAAGTTTTTCCAAAAACTTTAGCAAATAGACTCGAAGAGAAATTACTGGCTAAATTTGAATATAATACTAAAATCCCAATTTTAGAGTTCCAAAAACAAGATGATGAAGATTTAAAATTTTTGGCAAAATATGTGTATGAAAAAGTTTTCTTGCATTATACAACCAAACAATGGGGATTTTCTCCTGAAGGAGTGGATGGTTCAGTTACTGCGAGAGTCCCTGTATATTTAAGTAAGGATGATAGATATTTTCAGGATAAATACCAAGGGATTCCGTTAAATGGTTATACAGAAACAATTAAGGCTATGCTTAACCATAAAAATATTAAAGTTCAATTGAACACTGACTTTAAAGACGTAAAAGGTAATTTTGATAGGATATTCTATTCGGGAGCAATTGATGAGTATTTTAATTATGAATTGGGACAATTGCCATATAGAAGTGTTAACTTTAAGCTTGAAGAATATAATAGAGAATTTTATCAAACAGGAGCAATTAGAAATTATCCTTGCAACTATGATTATACTCGTATACATGAATACAAGCATTATTTAAATGATAAATCGGATAAAACTGTTATTGCAAAAGAATATTCAGAATTCTTTGAAGTAGGTAAAAATGATAGATATTATCCTATACCAAAAGATGAGAATATAGAGCTTTATAATAAATATTTGGAAAAAGCAAAAACTTTAAAAAATGTTTATTTCTTTGGTCGTCTTGGGGATTATAAATATTATGACATGGACAAAGCTATAGCTAGAGCTATAGAACTGTTTGAGGCTTTATAAGGAGGGTTATGAATATAGCATTTATACCAGTAAGGGGTGGTAGTAAGTCAATACCATTAAAGAACATTAAAGAAATATGTGGCAAACCTTTAGTTTATTGGACAGCGAAGGCAGCTAATGATGCAAAATGTATAGATAAAGTTATAATTGCAACTGATAGTGAAGAAATTAAGACTGTTGTTTTAAGCTTTGAGTTTTCTAAAGTGCAAATTTATGATAGAAAAGCGGAGAATGCCCAAGATACGTCTTCTACAGAAAGTGTAATGCTTGAATATATCGAAGAAGCAAGTCTAAATTCTTCTGACAAATTCTTTTTAATACAAGCGACTTCGCCTATGTTAGAGTCAAAACATATTGATGAAATGTATGAAAAATTTCTTTTAGAAAAAACTGATTCAGCGTTTTCTTGTGTTCTTACAAAACGCTTTTTTTGGACAAAGGATGCACAACCTGTAAATTATGACTATAAAAATCGTCCACGAAGACAAGATTTTGAAGGTTATATGTTAGAGAACGGAGCGTGTTACATAAATTCTGTTCAAAATATCTTGAAAGAAAAAAATCGCATCTCAGGTAAAATGACTCTTTATGAAATGCCAGAATATACATCATATGAAATAGATGAACCTGATGATTTTATAATAATTGAACAATTAATGAGTAGACATATTGCAAATATTTAATATTACACTTTTTAAGTTCAATAATTTTACAAACTTTTAATATTAAGTTATTATTTGAGTATGTTACCAAAGAAATATCGTTTAAAGAAAAAAATCGCTTTTAATGCTACATATAGAACTGGAATTTCATTTCACAAAGATGGAATTACAGTTTTTTGCGGTAAGAAAAAAAATATTGATACACCAACTAAAATCGGATTTGTAGTAAGCAAAAAAATCCACAAACGTGCAGTTAAAAGAAATCGTATAAAAAGGCTAATGAGAGAAAGCTTACGCTTATACATAAAAAATAATGAAGGCTTTGATTCAAAATACATATCATTAGTCTTTGTTGCATCAACAAGACTATTAAATAAAAACTTTAATGAAATAGAAAAAGGAATGACAAAATTAATAGGTGTAATACACAATGCTTGAAGGAGTTTTAACACCAGCACTGCGTGATATTGATTATTTAGCACCAACTGCTCCTTATCCGAGGTACCCTTCTGGAATTACAATTCACCAAAAGCCTATTTATAGATATGCTATTCCTACAGATGAGCAACCGGTTCTGTTAATCAAAGATTATATTCCAGATTATAATGGCAACTTTATTAATCCAGGTTACTATCAACTTGCTCTTTCTGACGATAGAGAGTTCCTTTATCTTATTGAATCTCGAGAATTAATTGCAGTTATACCAGTTTTTAAACTTGCAGAAAATGAAACAGAGCTAAAAAAATTCAGAGATAAAAACAAAAAACTTACAAAAGCGGAAAAAAAAGAAGTTGAACGCAATGAACGAAAAAAAAGACAACAAGAAAGACAGCGCAAAATTATTGAAGCTAAGTATGGTGAAACTGGAACTACTATGCCAAAAAAAGAGTACACACATATAGAAGCTTCTATTGATTACATTAAAGATGGCGGATATTATTTAATCCGTTATGAAAAAGGTTTTTTAAGAGCTTGGGGGGCAATTAAAGTTGCACAATAATAGTCTTTTTAGTACCCAACTGTAGATTTTTTTTCTAAAATGTTTTATTATATAAATAATTATTATGAGAAGAAAATCGTATAAAAAAGAAAAGAGAGAATCATTTTTTCAGAAGTTTACCAACTTTGTTTTAACAATACTAATTGCTGTAGCAATTAGTTCTCAAATGTGCACTGCCGCAAACAATAATTTGCGTTTAGCTCAAGTTAGTGATGTGCATTTTTCAACCTCTGAAGAAAATACTTCATATAAATTTTTAAAAAAATCTCCAGAACTATTAGACGATACCATTTTTCAAATAAATACATCTGGACCATATGATTTTGTTATATTTACAGGAGATTTAATCAATAAACCTAAGAGTAATCAATTAGTAAAATTTCTGTCACACGCTTCTAAAATAAATTGCCCTTGGTATGCAATAAATGGAAATCATGACATAGCATATGATGGCCCGCTTACAAAAGAAGAATTTAGAAAAATTTTAAATTGTCATAATCAACATATGAGTAATCAAAAATTATATTATGCATTTACACCCAAAAAAGGGTTTAGAGTTCTTTGCCTGGATTCTATAATTGACTACAAATTGACTTCTAATGGTGAAATAGATAACGCTCAAATGAAATGGTTAAAAAAAGAACTTGATGAACATAAAAAAGAGGTTATTGTTTTATGCACACATGTTCCTATCGACGAGCCTTATTCTAGTTCTAATCATAAAATGGTTAATGAAAACGAAATAAAAACTCTTTTAAATAACTATACAAATCCAATAATCGTCCTTCAAGGACATTATCATTGCGTTAGAGCAAAACAAAAGGATAATATTGTATATGTTTCTTCACCATCTTTGGTTACTTTTCCAAATGCATTTAGAGTTATTAATATTAATTCAAATAAAGATCGCACAATGGTAGATGTATTTTTAAAAGAAACAAATTTAAAAGATATTCAATCCCGTTCTCGTTTAAGATTGCTAGGTGTTAGCTCATTATACGGAGAAGAATATGACAGAAACACAAGTTTTGAAATAAAAAAGAAAAAAGATAAGGAATAAAAAATGGAAGAATTTAGAATTAAGTTTAGAGGTGTAAGAGGAAGTTATCCAGTACCCAACAAGGACTTTTTAAAGTATGGTGGAAACACCGCTTGTGTTGAAGTTAACGTAGGTGGACATTTGATAATCCTTGATGCAGGAACTGGTTTAATAAGTCTAGGTAATGAGCTTATGCAAAAATATATTGAATCAGGAACTACTATTACTGATAGAACACCTGTTAAATGTTCAATACTACTAAGCCACATTCACCTAGATCACATACAAGGATTTCCTTTTTTTAGACCTTGCCACTTGGCTTCTACAAGAATGGCGCTACTTGGAGGAGTAAATTATAATGAAACCCTAGAAGATGAACTAGCTAAGTTGTTATTCACAAAATCATTCCCTCTTGATTTAGGCGATATTGCAGCTGATTTAAAAATTATGGATCTTAATGAAACTAATTATATAATTTTCAAAAAAGGAGAAGATTTACCAAATGTTATTAGAGTCAATGATTTAAAAGATGAAGACATTAGCGATGATGACGTTGTTATAACATGCTATAAATCATATGCACACCCTCAAAATGGAGTTTTGGTATACAAAATTATGTATAAAGGTAAGTCATTGGTATACGCAACAGATAAAGAAAGTTACCCTGGCGGAGATAAAAAGCTGGTTAAATTTGCCAAAGGTTGCGATTTAATTATACATGATGCTCAATATTCAACTGAAGATTATTTAAGCATATATGTGCCAAAACAAGGATTTGGACATTCAACATACGAAATGGCACTTGATTGCAAACGACAAATTGAAGCTGAAAAAATAGTATATTTCCACTATGATCCTTGTTATAATGACGAAAAACTTGATTTACTCGCAGAGGAATATGCAGACGAAAGCGCAATAATGGCAACAGAAGGGCTAGAGATTTCACTTTTATGATAAGAACACTCTTAACAATTTCTCTCGTATTATTTATGTTTTTTTGTAGTGGATACAAAAAGCCATACAAATACGTAATTCAAGCAGAAAAGGATGCTTTTTATCATAATAATATTGGACTTAATTATTTAAAAGACAGAGTTTATTATGCAGCAATACAAGAATTTAAAATAGCAATATCATTAAGCCCGTCGACACAAGCAAGCGCAATTTTTTATAATAACCTAGGTGAAACTTACAACTTTATAGGCTATCCTGATGCTGCGAGAGAATGTTTTGAAGATGCAATAAGGCTTTATGGATTAAACCTAAAATATTACATGAATCTTGTTGAATGCTATAAAGCTCTTAATATTGTCCAAACTAAAATTAGAGAATATGAACAGTCCGAAGATGTTTTTGACAGAATAAAGCTAGGCCTTTTATATATTCAAACCGAACAATATAGAAAAGGGGTTAATACATTAGACGAAATCTGCGTTCAAGAACCAAATTTATTGATAACACCAGCATTAAAACAATATATAAAACAAATTATTGATGAAAAATTATAATTTAAAATATCTTGTCATTCTTGAACTAATTTTATTATTTATATATTCAGCAGTTTTATGATGCTTAACAAGCTTATTTGCACCTAATGTCGATAAAAAAGATGCTCTATCGTAATCTCCATATTGTATCGCTAAATTTTTAATTAAATTAGACAGCGTTAAATATATTTCCCTATCTTCTGGATGATGCACTGTAAAAATAATCCTTCTTGTTAAAGATGCAAGAAGTGTATATGCTTTTAACATTGCCGTTTCAATATCTTTATTCTCAGCTTTTTCGATTTTTAAAGCTTCATTATTTAATACAAATAAATCCTTTCCCCCAAGATTACCATGTGTTAAAATTAAATACTCAGTTTTGGGTTCGCCTTTAAATAAAGTAGATTGAATCTCTTTCCAAACTTTTAGGTCTTTATGACCACCATCATTATTTAATTTCATGGCCATATAAGACAATCCAAAATCAACATTATCTTCAGTAAAAGAATATGAAATCAAATTTTTATAACCATTAAATGATATCTTTTCGTTAATTTTATTTATATTCATATTTAAATTAAATCCGGTAAATATTTTTTTTGCTATTTTAATATTCTATGTGATAGAATCTATGTAGGAGCTTGGATTAAATGAATAAATTACCTACATTTGCTGGAAGTTTTTATCCAGAAAAAACAGAAGAATTAAACAATCTCTTGAATTCTTATATGACAGAAGAAAAAATAGAGTATAAGAGTAAAGCTATTATAGTACCACATGCCGGAGTTTATTACTCTGGAAATGCTGCAATGTCAGCTTTTCAAAGGTTAGAAATTAATGAAAATATTTTTATAATCGCCCCTTCTCATCACGTAGATTTTAAAAATATTGCACTTCCAGAATATACTTATTTTGACACACCACTAGGTAGCCTTGAGGTCAATAATAGATTAATTAAAGATATTGCAGAAAAATTCCCTTGCATAATAAATAATGATGTCTTTAACAACGAACATTCAATCGAAGTTCAGCTTCCTTTTTTACAACACGTTTTTTACCCCAAAAGCCAAAGTGCAATAGATTTTGTTAAAGGCCTTAAAAAATTTGGTCGCAAGATAAAAATAGTACCTATTTTAGTTGGGAATTGTGATTACAGACTTATTTCGGATTTAATTGCAACATATTGGGAAAACTCGTCATTTGTAATATCATCAGATCTCAGCCATTTTTATCCACAGCAAGAGTGTAGGCAAATCGATACTTATACGGCCACAATTATTGAAACAGGAAAGCTTGAAAACTTTCAAACACAACAAGCTTGTGGAATAATCGGAATTATGGGACTTGTAGATTTTGCTAATAATAACGATTGCGCATTAATTAGAGCAATGATGTATAACTCTGGAGATATAAATCCAAAAGAAACAAATAAAGTTGTCGGGTATGGTTCTTGGTTTTTGTACACAGATACAAAAAATAACTATATTGAAAAATTTCATTCCAAATATGTTCTCGAAATCGTTAAAAAAACTATAGTATCCGCACTTAACGGAGAAGATTTTATTCCTCGCGACATACCTTCAGTTCTAACCCAATATGGGGCCTCTTTTATTACTCTGAAACGTAACGGACAATTAAGAGGTTGTATTGGCTCAATTTATCCAACAAAACCTTTAATCCTAGACTTGATAGACAATACTAAAAATGCGGCATTTCAAGACCCAAGATTTGAGCCTTTAACAGCCAACGAGCTATCTAATTTAGAAATTTCTATATCAATACTTTCTTCAATTGAAAGAATTAATTTTAAAGATGAAAGAGACTTATTATCTAAAATTTATCCACACGGAATAATTATAGCTGAAAGAGATAGACGTGCCGTATATCTTCCAGTGGTCTGGGAACAATTACCAGAAAAGGATATTTTCTTAAATTCTTTAAAAGAAAAAGCTGGACTACCCCCTAATTATTTTTCAAGAACACTCGAAGCTTATAAATTTGACACTACGACTATTGAATAGATGGTTTAATAGCTCCTTTTTCAATGTTATATATTTTAACATCCTTCAAAAATTCTTCTTCAAAGAGCAATGTATCAACAGATGTAATAATTGTTTGCGTTCCATTTTCTATAGACTTTAAGAGATAATTTTGGCGTTTTTCATCAAGCTCTGCCAAAACATCATCTAAAAGAAGAATTGGAGAATACCCTGTTTTTTCTTTAATAATATCTAATTCTCCAAGCTTCAATGCAAGAACAAGAGTTCGTTGCTGTCCTTGAGATGCAAATTTTACTGCATCAATCCCATTTATTTTGAATTCAATATCATCTCGATGAGGCCCAACGCAAGCTTGCTTGCGCCCAAATTCTTCCAAACGTTTTTGCATAAGCTCATTTTTTAAATATGAACAAATAGCATCTATTTCTGTTTCTGGACAAGTATAATCTAACGTAAAAACTTCTGTATCACTAATGGCTTTATGTTTAACCTGTGCAAGTACCTCAATTTCCTTTAAAAATTTTTTTCGTAAAAAAACAATATTAGCACCCGTTATAACCAACTGTTCATTATAAACTTCTAAAAGTGCTTCATCTATATATTCAGACTTTAATAAATTATTTTTTTGGATTCTAATTTTTTCATATTTTGATAATCTTTCATCGTAGGCCGGATAAATTTGAGAAATTGCTCTGTCCAACCAATCTCTACGATCCTGTGGAGTTCCTCTTAAAAGCAATAAGTCTCTAGTTGAAAAAAGAACAGTTTTGATTGCCAATTTAAAATCTTTTGCGGTTGATTTAACTTTGTTAATTTGAATATCACGTTTCTTTTCTTTGTTGTACAAAAAATCTAATTCGATTTCAGTATTATTTTTTTCAATAATAGAATTGATTTCAAAACAATCTGTGTTAAATTTTATCAAATCTAATATAGTAGATGTTCTTGGACTTTTTAAAGATGAAAGGAAATAAATGCTTTCAAGTATATTTGTTTTTCCTTGAGCATTTTTACCAATTATAAGCGTTTTTTGTTTCGAAAAATCTAAAAAAATTCGCTCACAATTTCTATAATTTTTTAAAGATAAGCTTTTTATTTTCATTACTTAAGTATATCATGAAAGCCTTAAAAGCTTTAGCTTTAGTGTCTTTAATCAAGAATTCTTATAGAACTACCTGTTCCAAAATTATGACCAGATTGTCTCCAACCTCCTCCAAATAAGCCATTAGAATAATTTTCGAAACGATTGCTATTATAATTTGGATTCGGGGTAAACAAATATGGATTTGATGTAAAACCACCCAAATTATTCATTCTTGGATAAGGGGTTAAATTCGGGGTGAAACCTGTTGCTTGACCTGAAAAATAATTTGCTAAATTATTAAGTAAAGATTGCTGTGGCTGAGATTTTGGCCGAGAAAGTATTGCCCTTTCTACATTAGAAAACCTTCTATCAAGATCCCCAAATTGTGTCGCTCCAAATGCTAGATTTTCCAAACGTTCTAAACGTTCTAAATCCGATTCTCGTCTATAAGTTTTATTCAATGCATATTTCTCTAGAGCATTTAAGTCTTTATTTATAGCTTGCGAATTCAAGTAATTATAACTAGGATAAGTTGTAATAAATTCGGCTTTCACTTGTATCAAATTAAAAAGCAAAAAAAATAAAACAAAAATGTATTTCATCATTGCAATCCTCCTTTTTGTTATAATTTCATATCATTATTTTTTTTATATTCACTAGCTTGGCTAAGTAATTTTGTTACATTTTTGTTTTTTTTTTGCTTTTAGGGTATATATATATATTATGTTTAAGAGATTTTTAGGGAGTATAGCTTTAATTTGTTTTAGTATCCTACCAGTTTTAGCAATAAGAGCTGATGTGGTAACGCTTGACAAATCTGGCATAGAAAAACCTCAATTAGAAACGGGAAAAGTTAACACTTCACTACAAGGTTCATTATTGGTAAATGATTCTGAGACCTTGGCTGGGATTATTGACGACCAAAAAGAGCACGATTTAAAAGATTTAGAACGTCTATGGCAAGGAACCGTCGAAAACAATCAGGTTATAGAATTTGCATTAAAAAAACTTGCAACCCCTGAATCTCAGCGAAGAATACATTCTTCTCTCATGGCAAAAACGCTATCCGCAATTGTTTCTGGAGCTTCTTTTGTACCAAGCCTTATGGGTGCAAATCCAGCGATACAAACTTCCGCTTTTTCTGCTGGGAGATTAGCTCAAGGTCTTTTAAATAAAAAAAATGTTCCTCAAGAAACACCTTTAACTGATACTGAATTAATAGAGCTTGCTGGAATGGTCGAAGATTTGCAAGATACACTTATTAGTTCATACTATAACTACAAAAACACTCTTACACAACTAAAGACAACACGTTCAAAAATGCTTCTATATAGTAGGAATTATAACAATGCTCTATATGGAAACGATGTTATGGAAATTGCTATTTCTACTAATTTATATGACTCGATGAGATTACGAGAATATGAATTAGAACAGTCTGCAAAGAAATATCACATACAATTACAAAGACTTGCAGGTAAAAAAGCTGTTGACAATTTAGACATGTATCAATATGATTTCGATTCAGTATTGTATAAAGAAGGAGGGAAATAATGAAAAAGATTTTTATTATTATACTCGTTTCATTGCTAATTTCTCCCCTAAGTGCTCTTGCTTCTTTATCAATAGAAGATTTAAGAACCCCAAAAGACACATTCTATCGACTTGGTACAACAGACTCACCTGAAATTAAATATAATTTTGAGATCCAGCCAACAATAAAACCTATTATACAAAAAGAAGTTACAGTCAAAGATTCACAAAATATGACATATGCAGATTTAAGCATAAAAAAAATGGCATTAGAAATATCTAAAGAAATCGAAATTGATTATAACGAAATGTTAGCAGATTTATCTTTGTTATGGCAAGGCGCTGCAATGAGAAGTGACACAATAAAATTCGCAATTTATAAACTATCAAATCCAGATAAAGATAAACCTGATACAGGAGCAGTTAAAAAGGTTCTTACCACAATTGCAGGAATGTCAACAATGGTTGGTGCGGGAATGGGTAATCCTGTTCTAGCAAGCGCAGCTCTAATTGGAGGAAATACATTAGGAATAATGTCTACTGACACAAAAGCTTTAAACTACAAATATACACAAGTTACAGATGCTGACATGATTATTTTAGTAAGAAAAGTCGAGGAGCTTCAACAGAAAGTTGTAGATATGTATTACGATTATATGACATCTAGAAACCTCTATAATATGACAACAGAAATGGTTCTTCGAAGCCACGATAATTATAAATCTTCACAAAAAATGTCTAAAGCTGTTGTATTAATGACGGATACATTCTATAGAGAAGCCTTAGATGTACAGCAAAAAGCAAGAGGTGGGTTCTTCGAAAAACGTTCTAGACTAGAACAACTTGTCGGAAACGAAGTTTTTAAAGAGTTTGAAACTATTATCGATAAAAGACAAGACGCTTCTACTTAAAACAGTTGATTTTATTACAAAAATCATTTACATTTCCTGCAAATCGTGCTACTTTAAAGAGAAAAAGGATTTTTTTTAAATGTTTAATAAGAACATAGAGCTCATTGATAACATCGCTTTAAAACGTAGATTGGCAAAAATCTCTCCTATAGAAAGTAGAGTTGGAATTTCTTATTGCGTTACACCGACAAATGATTATGTTCTTTTAAAAAACGATTTACCTTCAGATGATTTACAAAATCCTAGAGAAGCTGCTAAAAAAATATTAAAAGCTAATATTAAACAAGAAATGGGACCAAATGACATAATTATCAATTTTGGAATTGGTCTTGGATATTTGCTTGATGAAACTTTTAATAATTATAGTTCAAAGATATTTATATACGAGCCCGACTTAAATTTGTTACATTTTGTATTGAGCAATGTTGATATTTCAGAACACTTAGCTAGCGGTAGAATCTATATTTCGAATGATTTAGACGAATTTATTAACAAACTTGGTTCTGTTTATTTAACAAAAGATAAAGTCGAAATTGTATATCTTCAAAATTATGCTGTTGTTAAAAATAATGAACTTCTATTACTTACTCAAAAAGTTTTTGATGTCTGCAAAAGCAAAATGGTTGATGTTAACACTATTACAAGATTCTCGAAAAAATGGCTGTTAAATACAATTGAAAATATTTCAAAAATAAATAACGGTAATGCATATTTATTATCTGACTTAGAAAATAAATACACTGAGAAAACAGCTTTGATTGCAGGCGCTGGCCCTTCTTTAGCAGACAACATTGATAATATAAAAAATAATAGAGACAAGTTTGTTATTTTTGCTCTTAACAAGAACGCATCCTATCTATACCAACAGGGAATTTATCCAGATTATATTGTCTGCCTAGATGCAGAGAATATGGATAGAACATTGTCAGGATTAGAAGAATTTTTAACAAAAACCTCGGCAATAGTTGATATAAGAACTGATAGTTCAGTGTTTGATAAAAATTTTAAAAACTTCTTTGTTAATTTTTCAGAAACAGATTTCTTTATAAAAAAAGTTGCCAAATTCAATTCGTTTATTAAATTTTATGAAACAGGAGGAACTGCTTCTACATTAGCCTTAACTGCTGCTGTAAAAATGGGATTTAAAAAAATCGTTTTTGCAGGCGTCGATTTGGCTTTTAAAGACAATGTCATTTATTCGAACGGAACAACGATGTTAAGAACTTCACAAGAAGATATTATAGTCGATAATATCCCCAAAAAACTTGTTGTAGTAAAATCTGTCAACGGAACTCCGGTTCATACAAGAGATGATTATCAAGCTTTTATTCATCATTTCGAATCTTTAATAAAAGAATTAAATCACCACGAAATTTATAATTTAACCACTTTTGGCGCTTACATTGAAGGTGTTAAAAGCTCTACATTTGACAATTTAAATTTATCAAATGTAACACCAATATCCCCTTTAATTTTCACAGAACCTTTCAAAATACAAATAGATGATTTTTTAAAAGAAGAATTTCGTAATATAAACGAAATAATATCAATGCTTTCAAAAGGGACTTTCTCTTCACAACTAGTAAGTACAATTGTAAAATCAAATTTGATCTATCAATATTTACAAGCTGAAGTTTTACTAGTACTTCAGAAAAATTTTGACACTGCATTAGCTCAAAACTTTATTGATAATACAAAGATTGCTATCAAAACAACAATCGAATCCTTGCAAAAAAATAAGCTTATTTAATGAATCAAATATGTAGGATTATTGCCTAAGACTTTGTCTTTTAAGCGTTTAAACCCTTTACCATAAATATATTTCATTTGTTCAACTAAATTTTCTTCGACATCAATTAAGTACATATCGTGCACAATAAATTCTTTTATAATAAAAACAATACCCTTATTTTGAGTATAAATAATATTAATGTCAAAATTATCATTTTTCAAGGAAGATATTTTACCAACAACAGCTTCTTTTTCATCAGCTGCTATAATAACCATTCTTCCACCCAATGAGATTTCAATATCCTTAGCAAAAGCATGTTCAAAAACTTGCCCAAAACGTGTTTGAAAATTATCATAGCCAACTATTCGTATTTCGACATTACGATTATAAGCATTTAAAAGTTCTTGCTCAAAATATTTATAATCCTGAGACCAAATTTCTAAATAAATTTCTTTTTTTGCATTTTGTATAACATCTATTATTTTGTTATGAATTTCTCTTGTTCCAGAAATTGTGATAATTGGGTCATTGTAATTATCTTTTACCTCTGGTAAATGCTTTTCAAGATAATTTAATGTAGAAGACATCCTCTTTTGATAACTGGAAAGAATTTGTTTCGGTTTTATTGGAGTATAAGAAATCGGTTTTGTATTACTAGCAGCTACGACGTTTTTCTGTTCTAAGACTTTTAAAGTATCATAGGTTCTAGCTTGAGGTATATTTGCAAGCTTAGAAACTTCATAACCAGTAGCTGGATACTTTTTCAAAAGCGCAATATAAACCTTCGCTTCATACGAATTAAACCCGATCTCTTTAAGTTTTTCAACTAAATCTGCCATAAAAAGATTTTATCAGATTTGCATAACACTGGCAAGTTTTATCAATAAAGTTTAATAATCTTCACGCCCACGAGCTTTTAAATATTCACGAATTTGGTTGAGTGAAAACTGAATAATCCTTGTAATCCTAGATGGAGATAACCCTACAGTTGTTGCAATGTCTTTTGCCTGCATATTTCTATAAAAGCGATACTCCACAACAGTACGTTCTTTTTGAGGTAATCTAGCTATAGCCTGCTTAACGAGACGGCTCATCTCAATAATTTCAGCTTTTTCATCTGGCATTGCTGAAGGATCTTTTATAAAATCAAACGGCGATGCATTATCAGTCGCTGCGGCAGCTAGACCATCGATCGAAAGTATTGTCTCATAAACAGCTTCTCTAACTTTTGCTGGTGAAATAGAGAATCCCATATCTTCCGAATCAACTGAATCTTGAGACATCACATCTGTTGCACAACCTTCATCTTCTTGCTTATGTTTTAATGTGTACCACTTGTAACGATGCCTAAGTTCATTTCTTATAGCCCACCTGACAGCCGTACCCACATAAGCTTCATTATAACGTTCGAGTTGTTCCTCTGTTTTATCTTTGATAAGAGTCTGTATGGCAATAATACCTATACTAACCAGCTCTTCATACTCTATCATGTGGTTTGGTATACGCCTATGCTCTACTCTCGCTATTTTTTGTACGATTCCCACGTACTGCTTGATTAAAGTCTTGCTATCCATCATCTCTTATCTAAATTTACCTTATTTAATATTACATTGATTCTACAAAAAATTCAAGTTTTTTTACTAGTCTAAATAGTTGAAATCTAAGACTTGCCTTGCTTATTTTTTAGGCCATAGACAAACAATAAGATTTCTGCGACAGCTTTATATAATTCTGGAGGAATTTGCTGGTTTAAATCCACCATTCTATATAAAGCACGAGCAACAGGAGGATTGTCAATAACTGGAACGTTGTGCTTTGTAGCAATATCAATGATTTGTTTTGCAATCAACTCTGTACCTTTACAAGTCAAAGTTGGTGATTGCATTGTTTCTGCATCGTATTTCATTGCACACGCCACATGAATAGGATTACGCACTACAAAATCGGCTTCAGGTACTGAGTCCATTGCACCCCTTTGCAACATTTGCATGCGTCTTTGGCGTAAAGCAGCCTTAACATGAGGATCACCCTCAGAGTTTTTATATTCATCCTTAATTTCTTTAAAAGACATCTTTTGATCTTTTAAAAACTTCCACTTTGTGACACCATAGTCTGCAGCAGCAATAACCAAGAATGCAATACAGGCTTTATAAATAAATTCTACTATTAATTTCCCAAACTCAATCATGATAGCAAAATTGTTATCTATTGCGGCTAAAGATAAAATATCTTCCAAATGATCGCTATAAACCGTCCAGCCTACAAGACCTAAAACTACAACTTTTACAATATTTTTACCAAGCTCAAATAAAGTTTTTACTTGAAATAGATTTTTAAAATATTTAGTTGGATTTAGCTTATCCAACTTGGGTACCAAGGGTGCAGTCGCAACAAGGGGGCCAACTTGCATAAAATCGCCTAATATTGCAATAAAAGCTGCGACAAAAAGAATTGAACCAATTATAAGCACAGTCGGTATTAAAGTTACTGAAAGTATATACGTTAAACCAATCTCCTGCAATGTATGGTTTGGTATCTGTTCATAAAGAGTTCTAAATAACCCAACAATTGCTTGCCAAATAAATGGCGCCATTAAGTTGATAAAGGTGAACATTACAAGTAAAGACAGTGCTGTTGACACGTCTTTTGATTTTACAACCTGCCCTTCCTTTCTTGCTCTCTCAAGCTTCTGGGGAGTGGCATCAAACTGTTTATCTTCATCACCCATTTATTCTACCTAGTTGGACTTATAATAACATTCTACCATAAAATAGCTTTTTATTGTAAAATTAAGTTTGGAGGTTTTTTTATGATTAATTGGTTCTTAAATTTAAATTTTACTACACAAACTTCACTTATATTTGCACTTGGAAGTATTTTTGGAATTTTATTAATGAATATATTTATAATAATTAAAAATAAAAAAATCAATATTTACAAAAGACAGCTAGAAAAAGAATCAATTTCTTCTGACGAAAATGCTGCTAAAGTTAAAGTACTAGAATCTAAAATAGAAGTTTTGGAAAAAGCTCTACAGAATGCACTAAAAAATAACTAATTTTTACAAAATTTCCCATATTCATTTTCTATTGAATCCGCAATTTTTTTGTCGTTAAAAGACTCTTTTATATTATTTTTTAGTAACCTAATATAACAAGAATTTGATAGTTCTGACTCAGCCATAAGTTGAGAACATTCAGCTTCTCCTTCAGTTATTCTGAAAGAATGCTTCCCAATGTCTAAATCCCCATTTTTGTCAAAGCAATCAGAATCTATAAACTCACGAAAATGCTTTTCTGCTACTTCTGCAGCTTTTGTTCCTGCTTTTATGATACCTTTTTCTCTAATAACTTTTTCTTTAAATTCATTAAGTCCTAATGTAATACTCTTTCTAAATTCTTTTAAAATATTATCAACAGCTATTGTATCATTGCTCTGCAATGCACGACTCAACTCAGATACCAAAATCACTCCATAATCAGTAATTAAACCTTGGGCCATTAATTCTTTTACCGAATAATTTTTAGCATAATTTAGCAAAATCTCTTTTTGTTTATTAAAAGTTTTTTCAGTATAACTTTCAACAGCTTCATCTCCTAAATTTTCAGTTCTTAAAATATTATGGTTCTGAATTGCATGCTGATACTCATGTCTTAGAAGCCCAAACAATTGAGCTTTAGGTATATTTTCAAACGTATCTGTCAAATATATAGCATTTTGTTCCAATATATAACAACTAGGCGCACCCCCTAAACTTCCTTCCATTAAAATTATTGGAGGAACAATAGTATCGCTAAAACCGATTTTTTGTTTAAAAAATTTCTCAGATTCTTTTATAAATTCTAAACCTCTTTTAGATAACAACTCTTTAATTTCTCCTTGAGTCATGCCTACTCTAAATTTTAAAGAGTTAATATATGACAATAAACAATGAGTATCCATTACTGTCATTTTATTCAATGGCTTTTTTAAGTTTGCGGGTTGCATTAAGGTTTCAAAGAATTTACTTTTAAATTGCGTAGAAGATATGTAATTAGATTTTTGTATTTTCATAAATGCAACCTTTCAATTAATTAAAAATACAAAAATAAAGAAATTTGCTATTAATCTATATCATTCTATGGATTGCAAGAGGCTAAAATTTATTATAGAATAGGTTTAACAAAAGGAGAGTTTTTATGACAGATATGAAAAAAATATTAAGTTACGTCCCTACCGTAATTGAATCATCTTCGCGTGGAGAAAAGTCTTTTGATATTTTTTCGAGATTGTTAAGAGAAAGAATTATTTTTCTAGGAACAGAAATTGACGATGATGTTGCGAATTCAGTTGTCGCTCAAATGCTTTTACTAGATAGTGAAAATCCTGAAAAAGACATAATGCTATACATTAATTCTCCTGGTGGAGTTATTACTGCAGGAATGGCTATTTATGACACTATGAATCTTATAAAAGCAGACGTTCAAACAATTTGTATGGGGGAAGCCGCTTCTATGGGAGCATTTTTACTTTCAGCCGGAGCTAAAGGAAAAAGAATGGCTTTACCAAGCGCTAGAATAATGATACACCAACCTTTAGGTGGGGCTAAAGGTCAGGCAACAGACATTGAACTTGAAGCAAAAGAAATTTTAAGAATGAAAGACATGCTTATCGGCATTATGGCAGAAAACTCTGGTCAATCTTTTGAAAAAGTTAAAGAAGATTGCGAAAGAGACCATTATTTATCTGCAGCAGAAGCTGTTGAGTATGGGCTAATTGATAAAGTTGTTACTTCAGCACACTAATTGAATCAAAAAAAAGATGACAAGATGTCAAAAGCTTCTTGTCATCTTTTTTAGAAAAATTTCACTAAGCCAAAAAGCCTTTTTTTGCTGAATTTATATCAATTTTAGGTTGTTTCTCAATCGTAGTATTTCCAACCTCGTTGTTTTTTTGTTTGTTGCTATCTACATTTTTTTTTGTTGTATTAGGAGACTTTCCTGTTGTAAATCTAACGTCCATAAAATTTCCTTTCTTTAAAACTTTTTCTATTTTTATTTATTCTACACTTTGTTTAACGACATTTTTTTATAAAACTTTAGTATTTTTTAGTAAATTGTTACAAAACTTAACCATATTTAATATAAATTAACAGTTTGCCCTATTAGATATTAATAATATAAAATATTGTGGGGAGATATTTACACCTTGTTAAATGTTGTTTTTAAAGGAAAAGATAGTATGAGTTTTATTAAAAAAATAAGCTTTGGACTTTTAGGATTGTTGTTAACAATCTTGCCTTCTTCAGCTGCTATGACTTTCCCAAATATAAATATTGGGATGCAGACAGCTAATACTCCGCAAGATTTTACGAATGGATTGCAAATACTTATTTGGTTAACAATACTTACTCTTGCTCCAAGTATTCTAATTATGACAACTTGTTTCGTAAGGCTTGTTGTTGTTCTAGCATTAACTCGTCAGGCCATTGGAGCTGGAGCTTTGCCTCCTAACCAAGTAATTACGAGTTTAGCTTTGATTTTAACATTCTTTATCATGGCGCCGACTTTTAATGAAATTAACGAAAAAGCTCTACAGCCTTATATGAAAAACCAAATAACACAACAGACTGCTTTAGATCGAGGAATTCAACCTATTCGAAATTTCATGTTTAAACAAACCCATGAAAAAGAACTCGCTTTATTCGTTAGAATGGCAAAAATAGAAAAACCAAAAACGAAAGAAGATGTACCGACATATGTACTTTTACCATCTTTTATTTTAAGTGAATTAAAAACAGCTTTTACGATTGGATTTGTTGTATATCTTCCATTTTTAGTTATTGACATTGTTGTATCATCAGTACTTGTGTCAATGGGTATGATGTTTTTGCCACCTTCAATGATTGCCTTACCGTTTAAACTAATTATGTTTGTAATGGTAGATGGATGGTACTTAATAGTAAGATCTTTGGTAGAAAGTTTTGTAAAGGTCTAAAAGGAGTTAATAAACTAAAATGCAAGATATAGTCATAACTTTATTACAAAAAATGTTTATACTTACGTTACAGATGTCAGTTCCAGTCCTTTTAATCGGAGTCATAATTGGTCTAATGGTAAGTATTTTTCAAACAGTAACTCAGATACAAGAATCAACATTAACATTTGTTCCTAAAATTGTAGGCTGTGTGATTTTGCTTATATTTTTAATGCCTTGGATGGTTAATGTTTTTATAACAACTGTAAATGAATTTATGTCGATGATACCACAACTTGTAGGTGCAATGTAGAATGTTTAATTTAGATGTCCTATTTTCAACTGTGAATATAATTTTATTTATGGCAATATTTACAAGATTGTCAGGACTTTTTGTAACAGCTCCATTATTTTCTACATATCCAATCCCTACACAAGTTAAGGTTTGGCTTGCTGCAACAATTGCTTTTATATTATTCCCTATTGTTCAAGCTAATGTACAATTTGTAACTCCAACATCAATTCCAGCACTTACACTAATTCTATTTAAAGAATTTTTAATAGGTGCTGTTATAGGGTTTTGTGCTAATATACTTTTTATTGGAATAGAGCTTGGAGTTAATACGTTCACTATTCAAATGGGATTATCAGCGGACCAAGCATTAAACCCAGCATCTGGTGGTAATTCACCAGTATTAACTCAAGCTTTTACGTATTTGGCATCAATGTTGTTTATTGCGCTTGGAGCTCATCAATGGTTATTTTCTGCCCTATATAATAGCTTTAAAAGCATGCCA
Source organism: Candidatus Gastranaerophilaceae bacterium (assembly GCA_045645765.1). GTDB lineage: Bacteria > Cyanobacteriota > Vampirovibrionia > Gastranaerophilales > Gastranaerophilaceae > CAG-196. Next base: position 9,521 of record JAZRJK010000028.1, on the reverse strand, counting down.
GTAGGATATGTGATACAGATTTCACCAAGTTTTATTGAACAAATTGTTGTAATTACAGGGCAAATTTTTTCTCTGGGGTTAAGTATTGCATTACCTATATTTGGGATTTTATTTATTACAGATATTTTATTAGGATTTACATCAAAAATGATGCCACAAATGAATATTTTCATGGTTTCATTACCTTTAAAAATATACCTAGGTTTATTATTATCACTAATATTTATGCGCCCAGTTGCAGAATACATGGCCGTAATAATAGAACAATTTTTAACTAAAATTGCCGCTATATTTTAAAACAAAAAATAGAAAGGAGTTTACTAATCGCTTGATTAGATAACAAAAATGGGAAACGAAGCAGCTGAAAAAACAGAAGAAGCCACCTCCCGAAGGCGAACGAAAGAACGCGAAAGAGGAAATGTCGCTAAAAGTAAAGATATGGAATCCGCAATGGTTATGATTGGCGGGATTGCTTTTCTTGGTGTTTTTGCTAAGTACATGTATACAAACATTCAAAGCATGCTTCATGACACTTTCGTGAATTTAAATCCAGCCTTATTAGATACATCCAGCATTGTAGGGCTTCTTTATCCATATTTCAGGTATCTCGGTAAAATTGTATTACCATTTTTCTTTGCAATATTTGTATTTGCAATTATTGTCATAAGAATGGATGTAGGTCATGTCTTTTCTTTACAAAAAGTTAAGTTTAATTTAGAGAATCTCAGCCCTCGAAGAATGTTGCAAAATGCTAAACGTTTAATAAACCCCTTTCAGCCACGTTCAATGGTTGAATTTGCAAAATCAATACTTAAACTTATTATTGTTGGTGCTTGTGGTTATTCTGCAGTAAATAGTAGAAAAGGTGATTTATTAGGATTAGTTGGGCTGGAAACTCCTATCGCCTTAAATATCATCTGTTCAGTTCTTATAAATATGATTATTAACATGTGCCTTGCAATGCTTGTTTTAGGATATTTGGATAAAAAATACCAAACTTATGAATATGAAAAATCTATAAAAATGACAAAACAAGAAGTCAAAGACGAGCATAAGGATACAGAAGGTGATCCAAAAATTAAAGCTAAGATCAAATCCATACAAATGCAAATGGCTCGCCAAAGAATGATGTCAGCTGTACCACAAGCTGATGTGGTAGTAACAAACCCAACTCACTACGCTGTAGCAATACAATATGATAAAACAAAGGCTCCGGCTCCGATTGTTGTAGCAAAAGGAGTAGATTATTTAGCATTTCAAATTAGAGATATTGCAAAAAATAACAATATTCCTATTGTTGAAAACCGTCCTATAGCAAGAGCTTTATACAATACCGTTCCGGTCGATGGTATTATTCCTTCAGATTTATATGTTGCAGTTGCTGAAATCCTTGCTTATGTGTACAATAGTAAAAGGGGAAGTTAGGTAAAAGAGGATGGAGCTTTCTAAATTATCAAATATACTTAAAAATAATGATATAGTCCTAGCAATAGGTTTAGTTGTTATTGTCTGTATGATGGTAATCCCTTTACCTCCTGCTGTACTGGATATACTTTTAACTGTTAATATTTCTTTAGCAGTGGTTATTCTACTTGTTTGTTTATACACACAAGAACCTCTTGATTATTCTTCTTTCCCAACAGTACTTCTTATTGCAACTCTATTTAGATTAGGCTTAAACGTTAGTTCCACCCGTTTAATCCTATTACAAGGACAAGCCGGATCTGTTATTAACTCTTTTGGCGAATTTGTAGTCGGAGGTAATTACGTTGTTGGTGCTGTTATATTTTGTATACTTGTTTTAATCAATTTTATGGTTATCACTGGTGGTGCTACCCGCGTTGCAGAAGTTTCTGCACGTTTCACATTAGACAAAATGCCTGGAAAACAATTAAGTATTGACGCAGATTTAAATTCAGGTTTGATTGATGAAGAACAGGCAAAAGAACGTCGTAAAAAACTTGAAAGAGAAACTGATTTCTACGGTACAATGGACGGTGCTTCTAAGTTTGTTAAAGGCGATGCAACGGCTGGTATTGTTATAACAATTGTAAATATCGTTGGGGGATTGATTATTGGTGTAATACAGCTTCACATGGATATTCAACAAGCACTCGGAACTTATACAATCTTAACGGTAGGTGATGGCTTAGTTTCTCAAGTTCCAGCTCTTTTAATTTCAACCGCAACTGGTTTAATTGTTTCTAGGGCAAGTGGAAAAGAGGAATCTCTATCTACAGATATTAAAAATGAAATGTTTTCTGATCCAAGAGTTCTTGGTGTGGTCTCCGGATTATTAGCTTTCATGGGTGTAATTCCAGGCATGCCTACTTTACCATTCCTATTAATAGCTACTGTCGCTGGTGGAATGGCATTTATGAAAACAAAAGAGAAAGAACAAAAAATAAAAACAGAAGAAGCTCAAAAAGTTCAACAAGAACAACAAGAAAAACTTGGCAAAAAAGAAAAAAGAGCAAAAGCTACAAAAGAAAGCGTCATGGAACTCCTTAATGTTGATACAATTGAAATTGAAGTTGGTTATAGACTTGTTCAACTTCTTAATGTTGAAATGGGAGGCGACCTCCTTGAACGCATAGCACAAATTCGTCGTCAAACGGCTTTAGATATGGGCATAGTATTACCTTCAATAAGAGTAAGAGATAACTTACAATTATCACCTAATTCATATCAAATTAAATTAAAAGGAGTAGCACTTGAAGCTGGAGATGTATATCCTGAAAGATACTTAGCAATGTGCGCTGGAGATCCTGTAGGTAACTTAACAATAAATGGGATTCATGCAATAGAACCAGCTTTTGGACTCCCTGCTTTATGGATAGAAGCTAAAGATAAAGACTTGGCGGAAATGTCTGGATATACTGTAGTATCTGCATCGGCAGTAATTTCCACACATATCACTGAAGTTATCAAGAAATGCGCATATGAAATCGTATCTAGGTTTGATATACAACAACTTATTGACAATCTTAAAAAAGAAGTCTCAGAAGAATATGTTAACGACATAATGAAAGATATTTCTATCGGAGAAGTCCAAGTTGTTATCCAGAATTTACTTAAAGAGGGTGTTGCCGTAAGGGACTTAAAAACAATTTTAGAAACTATTAGCTTGCAATCTAAGATAAATAAAAATCCTAATTTCTTAACCGAGCATGCTCGTCAAGCATTAGCTAGGAATATTTGCAAACAGAACCTTGCTGATACAGGAGAATTATATGTAATAACTCTTTCTCCTGATATTGAAAACATTATTGCTAAAGGTGCAAGCCCTGATGGCACTAGCGTAACTTTAGAACCAAGTTTTACAAGAATGCTATTTGACAGAATGAACTTAGAATTAGAAAAAGCAATAACAGCAACAGGAAATCAACCTGTAATACTTTGTTCTTCTCCAATCAGACTTTTATTTAGGAAATTGGTTGAAAGAACCTATCCACAAATCGCAATTATGTCATATAATGAAATAAGTCCAAACGTTAAAGTTAAATCTGTCGGTATGATTAAAGTAGAAACAACTAAAAAATAGAGAAAGGCTAAATGTATGAGAGAATTAATAAAAAAAGAACAAATTGTTACTATAATTCCACAAGACTTTAAAAACTCTAATAAAGGCCGCGTTTTAGATGTTGATATGGACGGATTTAGAATGGAACTAAAATACAAACCTGAAGGACTAATCAAAAACCATATTTGCGATTTTTATTCTATGACAGATAACGGATACTTATATTTTGAGTCATATATAAAAAACTTAGAAAATAATGTTATTTCAATCGCAAATCCTGTTAAACATAGATTTTTACAAAGACGTAAATTTACTCGTATTAAATTTTTGGAAGACCTAGAACTCGTATTTGGCGATACAGTGCATAAAATCAGAACTCTCGATCTATCAGCAGGTGGGATGAAAATTCAAAGTACTGAAAATATCGACATCGAAAAAGAATACAAAGTTTCTATTAAATTAAATGATGAGCATGAAGTTAATTGTAAATATCAACTAATAAGGGTTGAAAAAGGCGAAAATGGTCTTTATACAATTTCTGGTAAATTTACTAATCAATCAAACATTGATAAAATGACTTTAGTTCAATTCTGTATGAAAAAAGATATGGAGAATTCTAATAAATAATGTATAACACAGAAAATTTTCGCAATTTCTTTGTCGTGGTTACAATGCTTGTCATTGGAACAATTATGTTTGTTAAAATAGGCACCATTGATTTGCATGCAATTATTTCAACCAGTTCAGTCTTGATCCCAGCAATTATTGTTATGGGGTTTCTCGGCCACAAAATTGGCGAAATAGTTGATAATCCAAAAAACAGAGCTGATGCTGATTATAGACTTGCAGTTTTAAATGCCTTAAAGAAAATGGATAAATCAATAACCCTACAAGAATTAAATGAAAAACTAACTAAAACTGTTGCAGAACCAGATGCGCCAGATTCAGATGTAGAAGAAGATTTAGATATTTAAGGTTTATGATACAATAGTTTTATAAAATTAATTTTGTTTAGAGGAGATATATAAATGAAACAGGGATACTTTCCACAAGAAATAGAAAAAAGATGGCAAGCCAAATGGGAAAAAGATAAAGCTTTCTTTACCCCAGATTCAAATAATAAACCAAAATACTATGCTTTATCAATGTTTCCATATCCATCCGGCAAATTGCATATGGGACACGTTAGGAACTATACTATAACAGACGTAATTGCAAGATTCAAAAAGGCACAAGGTTATAATGTACTTCATCCTATGGGTTGGGATAGTTTCGGTCTCCCTGCAGAAAACGCAGCAATGAAACACGGTGCAAACCCTGAGACTTGGACAGATGAGAACATCGCATATATGACAAAACAGCTTAAAATGCTTGGTCTATCTTATGATTGGGAAAGAGAAGTTACAACTTGTAAACCTGATTATTATAAATGGACTCAATGGCTGTTTATACAACTTTATAAAAAAGGATTAGCTTATAAAAAAGAAGCTGCAGTAAACTGGTGCGAAACTTGTGGAACAGTTCTTGCAAATGAACAAGTAATTGATGGTAAGTGCTGGAGATGTGACAATATAGTTGAAAAGAAGTATCTTTCACAATGGTTCTTCAAAATCACAGATTACGCAGAAAGACTTCTTAAAGACCTAGATTTGCTTGATGGCTGGGGTGATAATGTTAAAACTATGCAAGCTAATTGGATAGGAAAATCTGAAGGTGCAATTTTCAGATTCCCTGTTGTTGATGCTCCAAATGGCGAAAAAATGGAAGTTCCTGTCTATACAACAAGACCTGATACTGTTCATGGTATTACTTATCTTGTTGTAGCTCCTGAATATAAGGATATTGAAAAACTTACAACTACTGAGAACAAAGAAGCTGTTGAAGAATATAGAGCTAATGCTCGTAAAATGACCGAAATCGAAAGACTTTCTACCGATAGAGTAAAAACAGGGGTACCTCTTGGAACTCATTGTTTAAATCCATTTACTGGAGAAACATTCCCGCTTTGGACAGCAGATTATGCTCTTGTTGAATATGGTACAGGTGCAGTTATGGCTGTTCCAACTCATGATACAAGAGACTTCGATTTCGCTAAAAAATACAATATGCCTTTAAAAGTTGTTATCCAGAATCCAGAAAAACCTTCTGACTGTAAAGACGCAGCATATACAGAAGAAGGGATTTTGGTTAACTCAAATGAATTCAACGGTATGAAAAATACTGAAGCTAAAAAAGCTATAACCCAAAAAGCTGTAGATGAAGGTTTTGGTGAATTCAAAACTCAATATAGATTAAGAGATTGGTTGATTTCTCGTCAAAGATATTGGGGAGCTCCAATTCCTATTGTTTATTGTGATAAATGTGGAATTGTTCCAGAAAAAGAAGAAAAATTACCAGTTCTCCTACCAAAAGATGTTGATTTTTCTGTAGTTGGAAAGTCTCCAATTACAACATCACCAACTTTTGCAGAAACAACTTGTCCAATTTGCGGAGCAAAAGCTAGACGAGAAATGGATACAATGGATACATTTGTTTGCTCTAGCTGGTATTATTTAAGATTTGCTGATGCTAAAAATCCAGAATTACCTTTTGCAAAGACTTTAGCTGATAAATGGTTACCAATTGACCAATATGTTGGAGGTATTGAACACGCAATTCTTCACTTGCTCTATTCAAGATTCTTTACTAAAGCAATGAAAGATTTAGGCCTATTAAGCTTTGATGAACCATTCAAAAACCTTTTAACACAAGGTATGGTTCTTAAAGATGGTTCGAAAATGTCAAAATCTAAAGGTAATACTGTAGACCCTGACGAAATCTTTGAAAACTATGGTGCTGATACTGCGAGGTTATTTATTCTTTCAGATTCACCTCCAGCTAGAGACTTTGACTGGTCAGATGCGGGTGTCGAAGGATGTTATAAATTCTTGAACAGAGTATGGCGCTTAGTTTCTGATAACTTTGAACATTTAACACGTGATTATAAATTATCATTCCCACTTACAAGAGAAAATGATGATTTAGTTCGCGTTGTGCATATGGCAATCAAAGGTATTACAAACGATATTTCTAATGATTTCCAATTCAACACTGTAATATCTAAATATAGAGAACTTACAAATGCTATTTACGATTATGTAGGAACTAAAAAAGAATTTTCGGAAGAAGATAAAAACGTGCTAAGCTTTGCAATTATTTCATTAATCAAATTAATGGCACCTGTAACTGTTCATATGTCAGAAGAAATTTGGAAAGAATTAGGAGGAGAGACTTCTATTCACGAAGAATCTTGGTGTGAATGGGATGAAAACCTTGCAAAAGCAAGCAAAATAACATTAGTTGTTCAAGTAAACGGCAAAGTAAAAGACAAACTTGAAGCTGATGAGGGGGCAAGCAATGATGAATTGCAAGCTCTAGCATTGACTAGTGAGAGAATAAAAGAAATAACTGAAGGCAAAGAAATTGTCAAAGTTATTGTAGTTCCGAAAAAACTAGTTAATATAGTCGTGAAAGGATAAGTAAAAAAGACCGATTTTAGAATCGGTCTTTTTTATAGAATCCATGTTTAACTCTTATTGATTTAGACAAAATTCACTTTTGCTAATATTTTATAACCCATTTTTGAGACCTCTCTAGAACTTAATAATACCATAATACTTTTGAAATGTATAGAAGATATTTTTAATCTCTAGAAACAACTCTTGTTTATATTGCAAAGCGAGTAACATATTGAAGTGGTTAATAAGGGGAAATATAAAGATTATAGATCTACAATTTCGTACATTCTTTTATTTATATATTTATTATTTATAAAGTCTTTTCCACCAATAGCATCAATGTACGTTTCAGTAGGAGCTTTTCCTATTACTTCTATTGAATGACCTCCTGTCTCAATACATCTTGTGAAATCAATTTTGTTATAATTTGGACCAAACATTATATTGGCATTAGGTTGTCCCATTTCATCACAAACTTTTTGCGCATAAGCTATAATGGCATCTGTTACTTCTGGAGAAGCACCAAGTTTACCATTCGCCTCAAAGCTATCAATTACAAATGTTAATTGTCCGTCAACTTTTGCAAAATAACACATTGAATTACCCATTGAGTTTCCTGATTTATCAACAATTTCAATACCATTTACAAAAGAATTTGTTAAGTGTTGTGGTGCTGCAAATGAGTTACAGCTTCCCACTGATGTGCAACAACCAACATGGTTACCAAAGAAAATATTTCGTCCAACATCATCATTATCCCAAAGTCTGACATAAAGTTCTTCAGTAATATCTTTTAATTGTTCAACATCATGAATATTTTTCTTGTGAATTTTAATGTGGTCTTTGAATGTATTAATATCTGGAGAACTACCTTGCCAATATTCATTTGTTTCTAATTCTTTTTCAATTAATCTCATTATCTTAGGCAAGTCTTTTTGAGTAGCAGTATCAATATTATTATCTTCTAAAATCTGAATTAATTTAGCTATTTCATTTTGATCTAGTCGCATTGCTAATTCAGAATTTAATTCATTTCTTAGATTAACACTTGCAGTTCTAACAGCTTTTTCAACATCAACTTTAACAGTAAATGGTTGTTTAGAGGTTGCATCAAAAGTAATCCAACGATCAAAGTCTAAACCATTTGCTTCAAATAATTTTTTAGTTTCAATATTATGAGGTAAATTTCGAATAATATCAGTAAATTTTTTATTAGGATTTGCTTTAATTAATTCAATTAACTCATTAAAATTGTTTTTAAAACCTTCATTAGAAACACCTCCAAATATTTTGGAAATATATTTACTATCATAACTAATATCTGTTAATAGATCTTCAGTAATGTCTATTTTTAAGATTTTATATATTTGTTCATTAATAGATTTTGAGAATTCTTTGTTTTGATTTGGTAAATTTATATGAGCTTCTACTTGTGCCTCAAGAAGTTTAATTGCACGATTATTAATCCTAGCTTTTGTAAATTCTTCAGGATGTTTTTTTTGTTGTAAATATGCTTGTTTATTGTCAGGAGAAATTTTGTCATTGCTAATATTTTTATCAATGATAGCAATTTGTTTTTTTGTAGATGGTGGTGTTACATATTTTTCGTTTAATTTTTGTTCTAATAAGAATTTTATAACTTTGCTTTTTCGTTCTTCTGGAACATTAAAAGCTCTAATAAAATCATTAATTTGTTCTTCGTAAGGTTTATTTGTAGAGAAGATTTCATCAGCTAGTTCTTTTTGTTCAGTAGTCATTTTAGGGTTGTTTATTTTATTAATAATTTCTAATATAGCATCTTCTTCAAGTTTTCCAGAAATAGCTGCAATAACCTCTAATTTACTTAGTTTTTGTTCCGGATGAGGCAACTGTTCTAATTTAGATTTTAATATATTCTTTGTATCCTCACTTAAATTGTCTAAAGTCTTAGCATTTTCAAGTAATTGTTTTAAACCTTTATATCTTAATTCACTTGCGTGACGTAAAGCAGGTTCTCCAATTAAATTGACAATATTAAATACGCCCTCTTTATTTTGAACAATTAATTCTGCAACCAAGCCTCTCGTAACATCCATATCTTGGTGTTTTAAAGAGTCGATATTTTTATCAAAATAAATTAAAATATTTTTTATATTTTCATATTCTGAAATTGACAATTGACCCATAAGTATAGGCGCAATATATTCTTTCAGAAAATCTTTATCTGCACAAAGCTTCTCTGTCAATGTTATATTTTGTTCGTTGGTATACTCAATTATATTTGCAATACTTTCTTTCGGAAAATCTTTATTCTTTTTTAATAAATCATATATTTTAATTTTACTTTCTATATTTTGTTTGTTGGTATACTCAATTATATATGCAATATTTTCTTTCGGGAAATCTTTATCTGCACAAAGCTTCTCTGCCAATGTTATATTTTGTTCGTTGGTATAACTAAGTATACCTGGAATCCTTTCTTTCGGAAAATCTTTATCTGCACAAAGCTTCTCTGCCAATGT
>JAZRJK010000027.1:0-2406 GCA_045645765.1 Candidatus Gastranaerophilaceae bacterium | reverse complement strand
AGTACTTATATTTGATATAAAATCAACAACTGATATAAAATTATTAGCAATTGATGTATCTGAACTTCATTTTGTATCATTACCATTTATGCCATTTATAAGATATGGAAATTATTTTAATGATCTAATAGTAGCAAGATACGATTATTATGATTATGTAAGAATAAGAGAGCAAAACCCTAGTATATCTACAACAATCTTAAATTACGATGAATGGCTTGATAAATACGTAGGATCTTTTAACCCTATTTATTTAATATTCTTAGCTATTATTGGTGTTGCAGCAATAATCTTATTATTTGTTTTATTTAAGAAAAGAAAACCAGAACAAGCTGAAGAAATATCAACTTCAAATTTTGGGTTAAAGATTTTAAACCCTCTTTGTTTTTCATTATTAACGATAATGATATCAGTTGAATCTGGCTTAATAGAAACATGGTTATTATTTGGTATTATTGTTATTGGATATTTAGGAACAACTTTATTAGAATTAAGAACATTTAAATTCCCATTATATAAAATACTAATGCTCGTGGGGATGTTTACCCTAACAATAATATTTTAAAGTAGTAGATAAATCTACTACTTTTTTTGTTATAGGAAATTTTCTTTAAACAATTATTTTTATGATTATCAAAAGTTATAAAAAAGTTAGAAAAATAATGCAATTAATTTGAAAAAAAATCGAAAATGAGTATAATATAATAGGCTAAAAAAGAGGCAGTGATATGCGAGGTTGCTGATACGCACGGAAGAGTTGCCGAGTAGTGCGTTTGTCAGGGAATTCGTGTTGAGCCTAAAGCTTATTAAATCAAGCTAGGAGGAAAAAACATGGCAAAAGCAAAAAAATTAAGAATAAGATTATTATCTTATGATCACAGATTATTAGATGAATCTGCGAAAAAAATTGTAGAAACTGCGAAAAGAACTGGAGCAACAGTTTCAGGTCCAATCCCACTACCTACAGAAAAGGAAGTATTTACAATTCTTCGTTCACCACACAAATATAAAGATAGTCGTGAACAATTTGAACGTCGTACTCACAAACGTTTAATTGATATTGCAAATATCACTCCAAAAACAATGGATGCGTTAGCTCATTTAGAGTTACCATCTGGTGTCGACATCGTATTAAAATAGAGTAAAAGGAGGAAAAGCTCATGGCCAAAGGAATCTTAGGTAAGAAAATCGGAATGACACAAATTTTTACTGAAGCAGGCACTTTAATCCCTGTTACAGTTATTGAAGTTACTCCAAACGTTGTATTACAAAAAAAGACTGTGGAAACAGATGGTTACAATGCTGTTCAATTAGGTTATTTAGACAAAAAAGAAAAGCATGCTACTAAAGCTGAAGTTGCACATGCTGCTAAAGCTAACACAGCCCCTAAGCGCTTCGTTAAAGAAATCGCTGGGGAAGAAATGCTAGCGTTTGAAGTTGGACAAGAGGTTAAAGGAAATATCTTCGTTGAAGGTGAACTAGTAGATGTTACAGGTACATCTAAGGGTAAAGGTTTCCAAGGCATTATCAAACGTTATAATGCTCATTTAGGACCTATGGCTCACGGTTCAGGATACCATAGAGGTATCGGTTCAATGGGTTCTATCAACCCAGCTCGTATTAAACCAGGTAAGAAAATGCCAGGTCGTATGGGTGGTGTTCAAAAAACTGTTCAAAATCTTGAATTCGTTAAATATGACGAAGCAAACAATGTAATTTTAATTAAAGGTAATGTACCAGGAGCAAAAAACAGCTATGTAGTTGTTAAAAATGCAGTTAAAGCTAAAAACGCTGCAATCAATCCTGCTGCATTAGCATAAGAAAGGAGTAAAACATGCCTACAGTTGTATTATATAAACAAGATGGTTCACAAGTTGGACAAATCGAATTAAGCGAACATGTGTTCGGTCAAGAAGACAATCAACAAGCTATCTTCGATACAATCATCGCTGAAAGAGCTGCAATGCGTCAAGGTACTCAAAAAGCTAAGACACGTCATGAAGTTTCAGGCGGTGGTAGAAAACCATGGAGACAAAAAGGTACTGGTAGAGCTCGTCAAGGTTCAATCCGTGCTCCACAATGGCGTGGTGGTGGTGTAGTATTTGCCCCAACTCCAAGATCACATGCTATTAAAGTTAACAAAAAAGTTGTTAGACTTGCAATGCGTTGTGCATTAAGTACTAAAGTTAGAGAAAATCAAATCTTCGTTTTAGAAGACTTACAATTAGAAAGCTTCAAAACTAAAGGATTACTACAAGTGCTAGATGCATTAAATGTAGGTCCAAACAAAATTATCGTTGTTTTAGCAGAAGCTAATGGTAATGTTGAACTTGCAGGAAGAAATATTCCTTATGTACAAGTTTCAACTCAATCTCATACATCAGTTTACCAAATGATGAATGCTGA
>JAZRJK010000026.1:0-73898 GCA_045645765.1 Candidatus Gastranaerophilaceae bacterium | reverse complement strand
TGCAGAACTTGTATTGAGCCCAGCTAATGATTTACAAAGTAAATTTTCTCCAAGCTATTCAATGGTATTAAACCTTCTTCAAAGATTTTCTTTAGAAGAAGCAAAAGAACTTGTTCTAAAAAGCTTTGGATATTTTTCATCTAATTCAAGAATCGAGCCACTTTTAATGCTAAAAGAATTTAATCAAGAAAAAATTAATGAATGTAATTCATTTACTTGTTGGTGTAAACGTACAAATGATGATTTATTAGAGTATAATAAAATTCGAGATATGTATGTTCAAAATAGAAAAACGTTTAAAGTTATTCAAAAACAAGAGAAGAAAAAAAATCGACCATTGACACCAGAAGTTGTTGAGTTTGGTAATAAAACAAAAGAACTCTTAAATAAAATGCATTCTTATGAGTGTGATACTTGCAAATTATTTAAAAAACATATGAAAAGCATTGATGTGTTAATTCGATATATGCAAAAACAAAAAGCTTTAGATAAAGAAATCGAAAAACAGAAAGATATCTTTTGGAACAAATTTTTGGCACATAGAGCTGTTCTTTTAGACTATGGTTACATTCAAAACGATTATCCTACAGAACAAGGTATCACCATTTCTCAATTGCGTTCAGAAAATGAATTATTCTTAGCTAGAATAATCTTTTCTGGAGTTTTAGAAAATCTTGCACCTGCGGAGTTAGCTTCAGTTGTTTGTGCAATAACAACTGAAGATATGAGAGCAGATTTGTATTCTCAATTGCCGCTATCTCCAAATGTACGCAAAACTTTAAACAAAATCAAAGATATAAAGCGTGATTTAGATAAAAAACAAAAAAATCATGATGTTGAAGATCCGATGTATGTCAATGGCTTTTATTCCCCTCTTATTGAAATGTGGGTAAATGGAGCTGAATGGGATTCTATTATCGATGAAGTTGATATGGGTGAAGGTGATATTGTCAGAAGCTTTAAGCGAGTAATCGACGTTCTTCGTCAATTCTGTACAATTTCAAACATTCCAGAAGCACTTGTCTTTACAGCAAGAGAAGCTGTTGAAATGATACAAAGAAGCCCAATTGATATAGATTAATAAATTGAAAAATTTCTACTTATTGCTAATCATTATCAGAAGAAATTTCATTTTCGTCATCTTCGTCTTCTTTTTTAATAATTTCTATAACATTTTTTGCCATTTCTTTTGCAATAACACTTCTAGTTGCATCTGGACAATTTTGTAATAAAGTAATAGCAGTCCTTAAAGTGCTATCTAAATCATACCAGCGTCCTTTTTTAGTAGTTTCTAGAATATCCTCTGTTGCAGAAACAATATCTTCTACAGATTCGTATTCAGAATTAGAAATATTATGTTCTGTTATAATCTTAATCAAATTAAGTGCAATCTTAATTTGAGTTTCATCATCCGTTTCTTCTAGGGTTTTCATTGCTGAAGATAAAACAGGATCTCTGTCATACCATCTTCTGGTATTTGTTGTAAATTCTTCTTTCATAAAAACCTCCTGTAACACTAAAATCAAAAAGACAAATCAATTATACAATATTTTTTTTTGTTTGTAAATAATGTTAAGAGGCAAAAGATTGGTTGTACAGACGATATTTTCGCATGGTAATAGGAAGAATTTCTTTTGATATAGAAATAAAATTAACAGCTTCGAGTCTAACAGGATCTGGATCGTAAGAAACAACTATTCCATTTTCGTCTGACGCAAGTTCTAATTCAACAAGTCTAACTGTGCTTGTCGGTATGACGCTATCTCTAATCGTGCGAGATTCTGGATTGAAACTCTCTTTGTCGTACATATATTTTAACTCCTCGTATAAATATAAAGATTTATTTGTTTTTATAATTTCAATTGTTAAAAATTCTGTTACAAAACTTAATTTAAATTGAGTTTCTTAACATATCTAGAAGCAAATATTGGGAAGATTGTTAAAATTATAAGAATATTTAATATTCCGAATTTTTGAGCTAGCAATCCTGAAATTGACATACACAGTGCGACAATTCCCCAACAGAAACCATTAATAAATCCTGCGATGATACTTTTATATTGAGGTAGCGTTTTTTGTGAAGTAACCATTATAATGGGCTGTGCTAACATTGTAATAAATCCAATTAATGCAAATACAATTAAAGAAAGAATTGGATTTGATTTGTATATGAGAGAAAACAGTATCATTAATGGTAAAGTCCCGCTCATAGAAAGATATATAATTGGTTTTGAGCCAAATATTTTTTCTGCAAAAGGACTTAAAAAAGAACCGATTGAACCTGCAAAAACAAACAAGAAAAGTGCAAAACCGATATAAAATGCTGAATATCCCAAAGAATTCCAAAGAAACGGTAATAATATACAAGCACTATTTGTGACAAGAGATTTCATCATCGCAATGAGCATTAGATAATCAATTTGTTGATTAGAAAGGATTTCTTTAAAAGATTTAAAAAATTCTTTTTTTTCAGGCATTGTTTCTATTTTTGACAGTTTTGGAATAAAATCAAACATAAGGAGTGCTAACACAAGACCGAATGTAGATGTATAGTACATTTTTTCTAATCCGGCATTTTGAACCATAAATGCTGCAATTAATGGCCCAAATGCAAATCCCAATGAACCCAAGCTAATAAAAACACCCATATTATTAGCGCAATTATGTTTTGAAAAATAGTTTACAAATCCCATTGATTGAGGATGAAAAAAACTGCTTCCAAGACTTCCTAAAACCATAAAAATCGTAAGTAAGACAATATTTGTAGCAGTTGGAGCAACAGGTATGAATATTGAAGACAATATTAGTCCCCAAAATATAAAAAACCTTTTGAGCATGTTATCTGCGAAAAATCCGAAGATTGGTTGAAAAAGATTGGAACATATTTGAGTGATAGCTACTAACAAAGTTGCAATAGCCATGGAAAACCCAAGCTTAGTTGCGATAAATGGCATCAAAGGATTTAAAAACCCTGTGTAAATATCATTCGCAAAATGAGCTAAACTAAGCCAGATTATTGCTTTTTTTGAGGTTTTAAAATTATTTGCCATGATTGATTCCCTAAAAATCTCTTTATGTAAAATTATATACTAATTCGTATAAAAAAACGATATAAATTTTGAAAAATGAGTTATAATAATAATATGAGTTCAGGAATAGAAGATACCAATTTAAAAATGGTCGGTCTGGAGCTCATGTTCCTTACCCCAGAAAAGTGCAGTAGCTCCGATGGAATTACTGCGGTTGAGCTTGCGAAATTGGTAAATCTTCCTGTAGAAGAAGTTAAGAAAAAATTAAATATCCTTAAGGATAAAAATATAGTACGTGTTAGGGGTATGAATCCTAAGTATTGGAAGTTTGATGAATATAATTTTCATCGTTTAGATGACGATGATGAAATTTTTCATTTATTATGTAATTTTGAAGATGTTGATTTTGATAAATACTTTACATACTAAATATTTTATTTTTTGTAAAAATCCTCTTGAAATAAAAAAATGTTTATGTAACAATGAATTTCGTTGCGAAAACAAAAGTGACAATTAAACAAAAACTTATGGCAAGGTAGCTCAGTTGGTGAGAGCGCACGGCTCATACCCGTGAGGTCGAGAGTTCGAATCTCTCCCTTGCTATTTTTTTGTTGCCTTGATATGACTGAATTTCAGCAATTTAAAGATATAATTGTTGTATTTTTGGGTTTTAATGAGTAGTTTGGTCGGAAGTAATTTTGCCGTCATTCTGAGGACAAAGTCCGAAGAATCGCCATATATTGCGACTCTTCGCTATGCTCAGAGTGACGAAACTGGTTGGAAGTTTAGGGTTTCAAACTACTCCAAAAGTGACTTTTCTTGCACTTTTTTGCACACTTTTGCATTAACCAAGCACAAAATTGCACTGTTTTTGCACTTAAAAAATTGTTGGGTTGAAAACCCAACCTACCCACTACAAACCCAACAGCCCACGCGTTATTTAAAAAGATTTATAAACCTTACAAATATATTTTTTTGTGTTTTCTTTTCCGGTGTTTCTTTTATTAATCTTTTATTTGATTCTTCGGCAGCCCTGTAAATATTTTCAACTCGTTGTTCACTTGTCTTTTTTCTTTCTATATTGTCTATAAAATTTTTTTCTATATCTTTAAGGCTTGTCGTCCTTATTTCATCGATTAGCTTCTTATAACTAGTCTCATGAATTTTCGCTTCTATTATGTTGTTTAAATAAAATTTCAGAATATAATTATAGGGAATAATTTTTCCACTAAAAAATTCAAATGCTACGCTAGCACTAGGATATTTACTATCAATTTGTTTTACTAAATTAGATTTCATTAATGTGTCTAAAACATCAGGATCCCAACTTCTCGGTTTTATATATTTAATACCAAAGTTAGGAGAATTATATTGACTATCTATAGATTTTACTTGCACAATTATACCTACTTTCTATTTATACAAGTAATAAACCTTCTAAAAATATTTTTTGCTACTAAATACAAAATTTATCAAACTCACTGTTCTTTCTTCTCAAACCGATTGTTCTTTTACAATTTTATTGTCCGTTTTGGTCGGAAGTGCTTTTTTGTAAGTTGGGCATACTTGCCCAACAATATTGAATAATGGCGGTTGGAAGTGAGTTAAAAATTAAATTTCAAACTGGACGAAAACGGGCATTTATTGGACTCAAATTTCTAGAATGTCACCCCGTACTTGATACGGGGTCGCATAAGTTAGCTCTTGCGATTGCGGGTCAAGCCCGCAATGACGGCTTTTCCCTTGTAAGTGGAGGGGATTTGAGCTAAGTCAGTAAAAAGTCCCATTTGGGATGTTTGAAAGGGTTGAGTTATAAAAAACTAAAAATCAAATTCTTCTACTGAATATAAAGAGATTAATAATTTTATATCTTCATCCTTCATTAATAAATCTTTACCTTTCCTATAAATATCTTCTTTAGAAATTTTCTGATTTTTTAAATCATTACAAAACTCTTTATATTTTTTTATGTAGTTGTCAAAATTTCTTGGCAATATTTTATTATAATCTTGTTTTGTTTTTTCATCTTTAAAAGAAAACACAAAATTTGCTGCCCACTCCTTAAAGATATTCCAAGGTACTTTTATCTCATGTTCAGAATAATGAGGATCGCTAACAATTACTTCTTTGCCATATTTAATATCTTTTACAGCATAGGCATGTGCCCCTCTTATATAATCTTTACTATTTTTATCACCCCATCCATCCATTGCAAAACCAAAAGCGCAAACACAAGTTGCTTTATCTTTATTTTTACAAAGCCATTTAAAAGCATTGTTATTTATTTCGCTTGCTTTAGGATGGAACTCATAATTTCGATTATTTAAATGATGAGACTCTATACCTAATAATTCAGAAATAGGGAATTGACTAAATTCTTCATTTTTAACTCCGAGATAAATATATGAGCGATACTTAACACCTCTATATTGCATTTCTTCATCGCTTGCAACTCTTTCTGCTAAACCTTGCTTTACCATCTCTCTAAAAGTTTTTTCAGTAGCTAGTTCAAAAGCAATCATATCATCATCTTCTGCAACATAATTTCCACTTTCTCTAGCATTAACTATTTCTTCTGCTGTTATATAAATTTCTTTTTGCTCTAAAGGAGAACCTTTGAATTTTATTGTTACACCACCACTGCCATCTGCATCTGGAATAATAGCTTCTTCAATAGCTTTTCTACCCCATTCAGTTGTATTCAAAGCATTTATATCAGATAATAACCAACAATCTCCTTGCGTCCAAGGTTGATTTGTATATTCAATCTTTTTATTAAAATTTGTTTCAGGAGCTGATTTAGTTGTAAAATGTCCTCCCATAATTTCTGTCATTGTCGTATTATCATCAAAATTATAAAAATAATTATTATTAAGGCTAAAAATGCTCTTACCTTCTCTTAAATTTTTAGCATCTTCAAATGTTATTACACAATCATCTAGCATCTTGTCTATAATAACTTCTGTGTGAGCCAAAGGGTATTTTTTTTGATATTTACTAAAAAGAATTTGAAGTTTATCCATTTTATAATTTTCTCCAAGCTTACATCTTATATTTTGTATTACGGCATATTTGCTATAAAACTTTAGAGAATTGTTATATTAAAGGAGAAATTGTTACATAACTTAATAAACTTACTCTCCTTTCTTATCAAATCGAGTGTTAAAATACGTTGATTAATAAAATTTCTAATGATACCATTTTTACTATGGAAAAAGAATTAGAAAAAATAAAAGAAAAATGTTTGCTTTGTCAAAAATGCACATTAGCTAAAACTAGAACGAATATTGTGTTTGATGATGGGATCGCTAACAAAAAGTTGATGTTGATAGGTGAAGCCCCTGGTTTCTATGAGGATAAGCAAGGAAAACCTTTTGTTGGTAAAGCTGGACAACTTTTGGATAAGATTTTTGCTTCTGTCGGGCTCTCTAGAGATATGCACATTTATATTTGTAATACTTTAAAATGTCGTCCTCCAGAAAATCGTAATCCTTTACCAAAAGAAAAAGAAGCTTGCTGGGAGTATTTAAAGGCTCAAATTGATATTCTAAAACCAAGAATTATATTATTGTGTGGTAATGTTGCGGTTCAATCAATTTTACCGAATCTCGGTGGTATAACCAAAGTTAGAGGAAAATGGTTTCAAGGTGGTGACATTGTGCATGGAGCTAAATTGATGCCAATTTTTCATCCATCATATTTGTTAAGAAATGATTCAAAGGAAAAAGGTAGTCCTAAATGGCTTATGTGGCAAGATATACAAGAAATAAAACGGGAATATGATAAGTTATGAATATAACTTATGTGGCATCTATTGGACGTTTCTTATTTCTAAACGAAAAAATTTACTTAACATTATGATACACTTTATTGAACTATAAAAATCTTTAAGATATGCTTTTTTTAGTGGTAGTTTATATTGGGAATTTTAAATGGAAAAAGGGTTTGTAGAGAACGGATTTATTATAGATCTAAGCAATACAAAAAATACTACACAGCTTGTTTTTGAGCTTAGTTCTATTATGGAACATCCGGAAGTTAAAGGAAAAAGAATTTGTTTAAAACTCGGTAGTCAGGATTTGAAACAATCTCAACTATTGAGTATTAAAGCTTTGATTGAATCAATGGATGCTGAAATTGCTTTTATTGATACAACTTCAGAACAAACAGAAGCTTCTGCTGTAAGTTTAGGGCTTATTCTATCAAAGCTTAATGATGATGTAAATGTATCTTCTTATGTCGCTCAAGAACAAACGGTTGAAGAAGAAGCTGTTGTTGTAAAAGATGAAATAACTGAAGAATCTTTAGTAGTAGAAGAAGATAAAACTGTAGAGGTTGTCGCAGATATAGAACAGAGTGTTGAATCTTTGCCAATAAGCACATTAGAAGGTGTCGAAGATACTTATACTGAGGAATCTGCGCAAGAAATTTCTGAAATTATTCCTGTTGAACATTTTCAAACCGATTTTGAAAAACTTGCAGTAACGGAAGGACTAATTTCTAATGAAGAATTAAGTAAATATATTATTTTAGATACTGGTGATGTTTTACCAGAAGGTGTTGAAGAAAATTCAACAGATACTAAAACTCTTCCAACTTTATATCTAAACCAAACTTTACGTTCAGGGCAAACTGTTAATTATGAAGGTAATATCCTTATTATTGGGGATGCTCATCCTGGTAGTGAAATTATTGCAGAAGGTGATATAACTGTTTGGGGTATTTTAGGTGGAATTGCTCATGCAGGATGCAAAGGTAATATAACATCAAAAGTTAGAGCGTTAAAATTAAACGCAATACAATTGAGAATAGCTGGTTTATATGCAAGAAGAAACGACACATTAAATGTTCCTTACGTGCAGAAAACCAATGAGTTTTCTCCAGAAGAAGCTCAAATTGAAGAAGGTAAAATAGTAATTTATAAAAAGTTAAGGAGAGATTAATGACTGGTCGAGTAATAGTAATTACATCCGGTAAAGGTGGTGTTGGTAAAACAACTACAAGTGCAAATATTGGTACAGCACTTGCAAAAGAAGGATATAAGGTTGTTCTTATTGATACTGACTTGGGACTAAGAAATTTAGATTTATTATTAGGTCTAGAAAATAGAATTGTTTACACTATTGTTGATGTAATTGAAGAACGTTGTAAGTTAAAACAAGCTTTGGTTAAGGATAAAAAGAATCCTAACTTACAGCTATTAGCTGCAGCTCAAACAAGAGATAAGTCAGCTGTAAGCGCAGAACAATTAAAAGAGATCTGTGATACATTGAAAGAAAAGAATGACTTTGTTTTAGTTGACTGCCCTGCGGGTATAGAACAAGGATTCCAAAATGCAGTTGCTGGCGCAAGCGAAGCTATTGTTGTTACAACTCCTGAAATGTCTGCAATTCGTGATGCAGATAGAATTATTGGACTTTTAGGACCAAAAGAAGAAATCACAAGTGTTAAGCTTCTTTTAAATAGAGTTCGTCCTAGTTTGATTAAAACAAATGAAATGATGAGCGTTGATGATGTTGCTGAAATCCTAGAAATACCTCTTGTTGGTATTATCCCAGAGGATACTGGGATTATTACATCAACAAATAAAGGTGATCCTATTGTAAATAATGAAGAAGCTCTTGCAGGTAAGGCTTACAGAAATGTCGCTCAAAGAATTCTTGGGGAAGAAGTTCCATTTTTGGATTTAGATGAGCCAAAAGGTTTTGTCGAAAAAATTAAAAATGTATTCGCAAAATTGAAAGCGAAGGTGTAAGATGGGAATATTTACGGATATTTACAATACGGTTGCTAAATTTTTTAGACAATCTGATGAACCTGTTATTGGAGAAGCATCAAAGGCTGTAGCGGCAAATCGTTTAAAGCTTGTTCTTATGCAGGATAGAACTAATTTGACTCCGAAAGTTCTTGAACAAATGAGAGGTGAGATGATTGACCTTCTTTCTAAGTATTTAGAAATGGACAAAGATATGCTAGAACTTAACTTTGAACAAGAAGGTGATCAAGTTGCGCTAATGCTTTCAATTCCTGTTATCAGAGCTAAGGATGAGGACGAGATAGAGGCGGCTATGTCTGAATCCAATGAAGAAATAGAAGGTTCTGAGGATAATGAAGAAGAAATTTCTGAACAAGATGATGTTATAGAAGAATCAGAAGAAGTACTTTCGGAGGATGCTCCAAAACCTAGGAAGCGACGCTCTAAAAAGGTTTCAATACCAGAAGATTTAGAAAGTAATAATGAAATTATTGATAATCCAGAAGTCCAAAAAGAAGAAGTAATTCAAGAGTCTGATGCTGTTTGTGAGAATATAGAAGGTTAAGGAATAAATATTTACAATAAGCCCTTAAAGCAAACTGCTTTAGGGGCTTTTGGTTTGTTATACTTGAAAAAATAATTGTTAATAGTACAATTATCTTGTAAGGATAAGTAGAAAGGTTGTTTCTAAAAGGATGATTAAACTGAATTGCAGAAAAACGGATTCGGCTGTAATTGGTGCTGACAACGGACTTAACTTAGAAGAAGAATTTGCAAATTATAGAGAGATTATCACAAATATTATTACAAGTTTAAACCAGAGAAAAGATAAGCCTGGACAAAATTTGCAATGGATGAATTTAGGTTACAATGAAGAAACAGTTTGGTATGTCAAAGAATTTGCATCAATGGTTAAAAATCGTTTTGATAACGTCTTAGTTCTTGGAATTGGTGGCTCGGCTTTGGGGGGAATAGCGGTTACAGAAGCCGTTTTGAAACCATATTGGAATTTATTAACCAAGGAGCAACGCAATAATTTCCCAAGAATTTTCTTTTTGGATAATATTGATCCGGATTCTATGAATGGTTTATTTCAAGTCTTAGATTTAAAGAAAACTTTAGTTAACGTGATTACAAAATCTGGTGATACAGCTGAAACAATGGCTCAATTTATGGTCATTAGGGATTTGATGCAAAAAGAGCTTGGTGATGACTATAGAAAACATATTGTAGCAACTACTGATAAAAAAATGGGGATATTAAAACAGCTAGCGAATCAAGATGGATATAAGACCTTTTTTATTCCGGATGACATAAGTGGTAGATTTTCGGTTTTTTCTGCAGTAGGTCTTGTGCCTTTTGCTCTTGTAGGGCTTAATGTTGACAAGATTATAAACGGTATTAAAGATATGGATTTGGCTCTTAAAAATACTGATATCTATCAGAATATTGCAGCGCAAGGTGCTTTAATACATTATCTTATGGACAAAAAATTGGGTAAAAAAATATCTGTAATGATGCCATATTCTAGTAGGCTAAAATATGTATCTGATTGGTTTGTGCAACTTTGGGCAGAGTCATTAGGGAAAGAGTTTAATAATAATGGCGAAAAAATTAATACAGGCCTTACACCTGTAAAAGCCTTGGGGCCTACAGATCAACATTCACAAGTTCAATTATTTAATGAAGGCCCTAATGATAAATTGATAACATTTGTTCGTGTTGAAAACTTTGATACAACCTTAGAAATTCCAAGAGTTTTTGAATATACTGGAGTCGGTTATTTGGGTGGGAAAACAATGAATGAACTACTCAATGCAGAGGCTGATTCTACCAAAGTTTCATTAGTGGATTATTCTCGTCCTAGTTTAACAATAAGTTTAGAAAAAATTGATGAATATAATGTTGCGCAGCTTCTGTATATGCTTGAAGTTCAAACTGCAATTGCAGGTGAATTATATAATATTAATACCTTTAATCATCCGAGTGTTGAGCAGGCTAAAAATTATACTTATGCTTTAATGGGGCGTGCGGGATATGAAGGTTCTGCTGAAGCGTTAAAAGAAATTTTAGCTAATGCATAGAAAATTTATATGGTATAATTTTTTTAGAATAAAGTAGCCGGATAATCGCGCCTTTATTAGGTGAGGAAAGTCCGTGCATCCAAGGACAGACCGCCGGAGAAACTCCGGACAGCGTGAGCTGGTGGATAGGACCACAGAAAATATACCACCCAGAAATGGGAACGGGTGCAACGGTGAGGTAAAAGCTTACCAGCGATATTGAGAAATATCGGCTAGGCAACCCCCGGTCGGATGCAAGATTAAATCAAGCGCTTGAGGTGTCCGCCGAGCTTGGAAAAATCGCTTGAGATTAGGAGTAATCCTAATACTAGATAGATGATTATCAAAAATAACCCAATGGGTAATAAAACAGAACACGGCTTATGAGCTACTTTATTCTTTTTTATTGAAAAACTTTTCATTTAACCTTATTATTAGAATAAGAAATGAGGAAATTATGATAACAAGAAAATCTAGAGATGAAATTAAAAAGATGCGTCATGCAGGGCATATTGTTGCATTGGTGCATAAAAAAATGCGTGAAGTAATTGAACCAGGTATTTCTACAAAAGAATTAGATTCAATTGCAATGCAGATTATAAAAGAGAATAAGGCGATTCCTACTTTTTTAGGTTATCATGGTTTTCCTGGGTGTATATGTGCGTCAATAAATGATGCGGTTGTACACGGCATCCCTTCTGAAAAAGTTGTTTTAAAGGAGGGGGATGTTATTGCAGTTGATGTTGGGGCAACTTATGGTGGAATGGTTGGAGATTCAGCTTGGTCTTACGCTGTTGGTAAAATTTCACCAGAATGTGAAAGACTTTTAAAGGTTACAGAAGAATCTTTGATGGCTGGAATTTCAAAAATGAGAGCTGGAAATGTTTTAGATGATATTTCTGGGGCAATTGAAGATGTTGCGAATCGTGAAAATATGGGTATTGTACGTCAATATGGTGGTCATGGTGTTGGTAGAGCAATGCATGAAGATCCATTTCTGTTTAACTATAGAGTAGGAGATAAGACTCAAATAAAATCAGGTATGGTTATTGCAATAGAACCAATGCTAAACCTTGGTTGCGATGATGTAAAAGTTTTAGAAGATGAGTGGACTGTTGTTACAAAAGACGGAAAACCGTCTGCGCATTTTGAACATACTGTTTTAGCGACAGATGATGAGCCTATTTTATTAACTACGTTAATGGAATAATTTAAAAAAAATAAGTTGTAAATTTTAAGTTTAGATGAATTGTTTCATTTTGTGTGAAAACAATTATAAAGATTTTATGTTATGATTTTAAGGTGTTTAGTTATAACTTGGAAGGAGAGAATATGGCGCAAAGAATTGGTGTAGATGTTGGTGGTACGAATGTTAAAATAGCTTTGGTTAGTGACGAGGGCAAAATTATTTATTCAAATTCGATACCAACTCGTGCAGAGATGGGTTATGAATATACAGTAAATAGTATGAAAGAGGCCATTAGAGAACTTTTAAGCGAGACCAAATTAGAAGCTAAAGATATTGAAGGTATGGGTTTTGGTTTTCCTGGTCAAATTGATTGCCAAAACGGTATTGTTAGATTAGCTCCTAATATTCCAGGTTGGGTAAATGTTCCTATTGCTGAGATCATGGAAAAGGAATTCGGTATTCCTACTCGTGTTGATAATGATGTTAGAACAGCGGCCCTTGGGGAATTAAATTATGGCGCAGGTGTTGGCTGTCAAAATATGGTTTGTATTACAGTTGGCACAGGGATTGGTTCTGGATTAGTTGTTAACGGTAAGCTTGTTCGAGGTGCTTCAAACGCAGCAGGAGAACTTGGTCATATTAAGCTTAATATGGGAGGCGGTCCTCTATGTGGTTGTGGAGATAGAGGTTGCTTAGAAGCTTACGCATCAGGTCCAAGTATTGTTGCAATGGCTGAAGAATATATTAAAGGTGGTAAATCTACTCGTTATAGAGAACTTGCTAATCCTGAAATTACTCCTTATGTTGTATCTGTTGCAGCACAAGAAGGAGATCCTGTTGCGAAACAAATTTTTAGAATTATGGGTGAATATATTGGAATGGGTTTAACTTCTGTGGTTAATTTGTTAAATCCTGAAAAAATTATTATTGGTGGTGGAGTTGCTGCTGCTGGTGATATTTTATTTGATTCGATTAAAGAAACAATTGCAAAACGTGCTATGACGATTCAAAAAGAAGCGGTAGAAATTGTGCCTGCTCAATTAGGTAATAATGCAGGGGTTATTGGCGCAAGTTTACTCATTAACTCATAATGTATTATCAATCATAAATTTCAAACCTTAAAATGGAGCCTAAATCCATTTTAAGGTTTTATTTTACTTTGTTAATAGTTGATTTAGGTTAAAATGTTGTTATAATTAAATTATGGATGGATTTAATATTGGAAAAATAATTTTAGGGTTACAAAACTCTGAACTATTCCTTAAAAAACTTAAGCGCCCCGAATCAGGAAAAATAAATAGTTTTGCTCCTGAAATAAATGCATCTATATCAAATTCAAAACCTCAGACAAGTCAGATTTTACAGAATTTACAAAATTTAAGTAATGTTACTCAAATGTTACAAATGAATGCTTTAGCAGGTGTAGATAGATCAGTGTTCATTAAAAATCTTTTGGGGCTACCACAAAATCTAAGTGAGGTATTAATAAATGTGCAGAATCTTAATTCTCCTTTGGTGGGTGGGACTCTTGGATGTGGTTGCATTAATCAGGAGTTGTTAAAAAATCAAAAAGTATTATCGTCACTGTTTGACGAAACAACTCCCTTAAATATAGATCCTCAAGCATTTCTAGCTAATCAACAAAACCAAGTTAATAAGCCAACGCAAGACGCGGTTGCTTTGATGTTCAGTGGCATGATAAGTATGCCCGATGTGTCTAGGCTAATTTTACAAAATGGTAAACAAGCTGTGGCTTCACTTATAATTGCTATGGCAAGCGCTTCAAAACAAGGATTAAGTAACGAGCAGATCCAAGAAACTCTAAGTATTATTAATTCTTGTATTTCAATGGCTGAATCAAATAATCCAGCGCAAAGTCTAAAAAGTCTTATGATGTTATATTTACCATGGTTACCCTTGAATGAAGGTGTTGGATTTGATCTTGAAATTACATCGCAAGAAGGCGAAAATGATTCTAATAATTCTAAGCTAACAGTGCTTATACAGACTAAAAATTTTGGGAATCTAAAAGGTGAATTTACTCTAACAACTTCAAATTCGGTAGATGTTTTGATCTATTGCTCAGAGAATTTCCCTAAAAAAATATTACAAAAACTTCTGATGGATGAAAGTTCTGCACATGCAATGAATACAAATATTGATGTTGAAGAAGTCCAGCCAAAAGCCGAAGAAAAAAATGAAGTCAATGAGACTAAAGTTAATTTATCTGCGACAAATGAAATGAATCCTTATCTATTATTGATGGCGCATGCTTTTATAAGAAATACTATTCTTATTGATAATAATGCAAGTTTAAACTTGTAATTTAATTTTTAATTGGAATTCGTTTTGATAATTGATTAGCCAATATTATCGCTTTTTCCGCGAAAATAATAGGTAAATGTTCAACGTTTCCTTGTATAGAAACAAATGCTGAATTATAAACAAAGGGTTCTGGGACTCCAGCTATAATAAGTCCTTCCATTGTAGAAAAAAGTCTTTTAGAAACAAGATCTATATTAAGTCCTTTAACAATAGATTCATTAACAACAGGAACTATGCCCCAATTGATTTTACCGCCCCTGGATATAAAATCAATAATTTGTTCAGGGATAATACTCAGATTGTTTGGATTATTATAAGCATCAAAAGATATTAAATCTACACCAGCGTTTATAGGTATTTTCCAATCGCATTTTTCAAGGCATTGAATGCCAACACAAGCTCCAGATTCTTTAATTTTCTCAATAACTCTTGAAAACATTGTTGTAACAAGTTCTACTGTAATATCTTCGTTTTCTCTTTTTAAATCCCCCAAATTACTCAAGTATGGTTCTTCAAGAATAACCAAAGGTACTGTTGATGGACAAACTTCTTTAATTTTTTCTATTATCCATAGAGATTTTACACAAACTGCTTGAATAAAAAGTTTTCTATATGTTTTGTCAATTAGCATCTCCTCTTCAGCAGCATTAATTAATATTTGAGAAATAGAAAAAGGGCCTAATAAATTAACAACTGCATTTGGAGAATTAAATTTTTTAATTAGTTGAAAAAACTTTTCTAAGAAAGGAGAATTGATTGCAAAAATCTCCAAATTCTCTAAAGTTGGGTTATTAAAAGCCAATTCCAACTTAGACATCCTCTTTTTATAATGGCTAGAATCGATTTTTATTTTTACCTTATGATCTTCAATTTTTATTCCAGGAATATTTTCCAATGTTCTTTGCATAAGAGTATCTTCTTCAGAAATCTTTGGCAATAAAGGTAAAAAAGGCAACTCCTGGTAAAGCTTAGCCTCGAATTTTGTTACTAAATCTATATTACTATATGGTAATGCTCCTAAAGGTATGCATCTTGTTGCTAATTTCATATCTTCTCTCTTGTTTATATAAAAAACGTGCTAACCATAATGTCAGCACGTTTTATAATATCACTCTTTAAACTATGCTTCAATAGTTTCTTCTGAAACTTCTTCTTCAATAGATTCTTTTACAACTTCAGAAGCTGTAACTACAACTTTTAATTCAGTTTTAACTTTAGAAGTTAATTTTATTAACATAGTGAATTCACCAACTTTGTTGATAGGAGCGTTTAATGAAACAGTTTTTCTATCAACATCAATATTAGCTTTTTCTTTTAATTCTTCACAAAGCTTTTTAGTTGTAATTGTATCGAATAATTTTCCGCTTTCACCAGCATTTGCTGAAAGTTCGATTTGACCTAATTTTTCGATCTCAGTAGCTTTTGCCAAAGCTTCTTGGTGTAATTTTTCTTGTTTAGCTTGAATTCTAGCTAAATTTTGTTCTCTATTTTTTAAAGCGCCTTCTGTAGCAACTTCTGCGAAGTTTTTAGGAATTAAAAAGTTTCTTGCATAACCATCTTTAACGTTTACTAATTCACCTGCTTCGCCAAGGTTTTGAACATCTTTTTTTAATATTACTTGCATTTCTTTTTCTCCTTTTACTATTTTGCTAGTGTATTGATTTAATAATATATGAAAAAAGATTTATTGTCGAGGGGTAAGGGGTAAAAGGGGTAAATATTATTAATTTTTGTTAACTTTTTTTTAATTTTACTACATCAAAAGTAGGATAAAATCTAAAAAATACTAAAGAAAACAAAAAAAAAGTCGTTAATAATAGTATGAAAAACTCAATCAGTTTTTCATACCTCCTCCCCAAGTCTGGTAGCCGTTCTCAAGTGAATGGCTTTTTTTTTTTTATGCTATTGCTTCTTCAACTTCGGTACTAAATTTATTAACTGCACTTGCCCATCTAGAGTTTCCTCCTGTTCTATCTGTTGGATCTGAAGCTGGGCAGTATTTTGCATTGATTTGATATAATTTTGTTAAAGGACGACCAGGATTCTTAACGTAGTTTCTGCTCAAGAAGCTAGCCATGTTGTCTATACAATCTTCGACACAAGAAAACGTTTTGAATTCGCTTGAACCTGCGATTCTTACTCCTCCTACGTTGTTTTGTTGACGAGCGAGTCTGCTTGTGCCTCCTCCTGATTCATTCATTGCAATTCCAACAAGTACTGCTGCGCTGATACCATACTTTTTCTGAGCATTCATAAAGGCTTGACCTTTGCCTTCAAGCTTGCCTTTGCCTTTGAGATATTTATTCAAATCTTCTGCTGTACCTTTATATAATACAGTCACGTCTTTAGAATATCCACCATATACTTCATACATCTCGGCATCAGTCATTTGGGTATAATGCTTCATTTTTGCAGTAACATTTGACTCCGTACTACCAGAAGAAGTTTGCGCCGAACTTGAAGTTCTTGTAAATGTATCACCCCAATTAGGCTGGTTCTTCCAGCTAGGTGTAAAAGAACAACTTGGCATAGAATAATTTACATTATTCCAAATTGGTGCAGCTGAAAAATTTGGTACGCTTACATTCCAAACCGTAGGCGCCTGTAGACTAGGAGTTTGATATTGAACGAAATTATTAAAATTGAATCTAGGAACCATGAATAATGGTGCAGAATTCCAGCCCATAAAATTATGTGAACAATTAAAAAAGCTGTTAAAAGAATTGCAAAAACCACCAAAAGGATTAAAGCCCATTCCAAAGCCATTCATAAAAGGATTACAGCAGCCACCACCGAACATATTATTCAGCATGCCGAATTTAAAACCGTTATTAAAGCCGTGTGAGAATGCGCTCATAAATATCCTGTATTTGCTTATATTCCATATATATAAACGTAAAAAAAATAAGAAAATTGCTTATTTGTAAAGTTTTGTAAAAATATTATATACTTTTGAAATATTGCATAATGAAATGTTTTTATATATATGTAAGACGTAAAAAACAAAAATTTAATCCCTAATCCTTTTCCCTAAATAATTTCCCCAATTTCGCTTCTCCTTTAGAGAAGCTTTTTTTTTGTTTAATAAAAAAATAAATGATTATCATGAGATATAACCTTATAGATACTCAAATCCTTCATTTTTCTGTTATAATTTAATAAGTAATCTGTAATAAAGGGAGAGTTATGAATAAAAATCAATCCGTAGGTATGTATGTAATTTTGGGTATTATGGTCTTAGCTTTTGTCTCAATGTTATTTTCGGGGCCAACTTCTAGTACAGAAGAACTTTCTTATACTGCTTTTATGCAAAAAGTTGAAAACAAAGAAATTAAAAGTGTTGAAATGTCTAGAGACAGCTTAATCGCTATTCCTGTTAAGCAACCTGAAGTTAAAAAAACAGAAATTTCACCTATATATGGTGAAATAAAACCTGCTCAGCATCAATATAAAGTCGCATTACCAGCTAATTCGGATATTCTTCCTAAGTTAGAAGAAAACAATATTGATATTAATGTAAAAAAAATAAATGAATCTAGTTCAGCATTAGGTATGGGCTCTTCATTATTAACAATATTGTTAGTTCTTGGTTTTATTATGTTGATAATTAAATCCATTCAAGCTGGTGGAGCTCAAGCAATGTCTTTTGGTAAATCTAGAGCTAAAATGCTTATGGATAATAAAGTTAAAACAACTTTTGCGGATGTTGCAGGTATTGATGAAGAAAAGAAAGAGCTAGAGGAAATTGTTGATTTCTTAAAACATTCTGATAAATATGTTAAACTTGGAGCAAAAATTCCAAAAGGGGTTCTTTTAGTTGGTTCTCCTGGTACGGGTAAAACATTAATGGCAAAAGCTGTTGCTGGCGAAGCTGGCGTTCCATTTTTCTCTATAAGCGGTTCTGACTTCGTAGAAATGTTTGTCGGGGTTGGTGCAAGTCGTGTAAGAGATTTATTTGAACAAGCTAAAAAACATCAACCTTGTATCGTATTCATAGATGAAATTGATGCGGTTGGCCGTCAGCGCGGAGCTGGCATGGGTGGTGGCCATGACGAAAGAGAACAAACTCTTAACCAATTGCTTGTTGAAATGGATGGTTTTGATGAAAACACAAATATTATAATTTTGGCTGCAACTAACAGGCCTGATATTTTAGATAATGCACTTTTAAGGCCTGGTAGATTCGATAGGCAAATCGTGATTAATAAGCCTGATGTTCTCGGTAGAGAACAAATTTTAAATGTTCATGCTAAAAACAAACCTTTAGCAAAAGAAGTTGAAATAAAAACTCTTGCAAAACGAACTCCTGGCTTTACAGGTGCAGATTTGCAAAACTTGTTAAATGAAGCTGCGCTTTTAGCAGCTCGTCATGATAAGGCTGAAATTGATATGTCCGATTTAGAAGAAGCTATTGACAAGGTTATGGCTGGACCTGAAAAGAAAAGCAGAATTATATCAGATGAAGAAAAAGAAAATACAGCTTACCATGAAGTAGGCCATGCTCTTTTAGCGAAACTGCTCAAAAATTGTGATCCACTTCATAAAGTGTCAATTATCCCTCGTGGTATGGCGTTAGGTATTACATTAACATTACCTGAAAAAGATCATTTAACTATGAGAAAACAACAATTGCTTGATAGAATTTCTATGATTTTAGGTGGGCGTGTTGCAGAAGAACTTATTTATGGCAAAGATAATGTTACAACAGGAGCGTCAAACGATTTAGAAAAAGTTTCAGCGCTTGCAAGAAGTATGGTTACTACTTATGGTATGAGCGAAAAAATGGGAAATCTTGCTTATGGCAAAGAGCAAGAACACGTATTTATGGGTAGAAACTTCGGTAATACAAGAGATTTCTCAGAAGAAATTGCGGCTGATATTGATAAAGAAGTGAAGAAAATTGTCGATGAGCAATATGAGCTGGCAAAACAACTTCTCACTGATAATAAAGATATGCTTGAATACATTGCAAAACAGCTTTTAGAAAAAGAAACTCTAGACGAAAAAGAGTTTGAAGAAATGATGAATGAAGTTCGTTCAAAAAGAAGTTTTGATAATTGGCAGGGGTAAATATAAAGGGGTAAATATAAAAGGCTAAATAATAGAGTAAATTGGTAAATATAGATTAAAAGAGCCTTTACATTATCCCACCTCAAGAGAGAGAATTAAAATATAAAAATCAAAAGGAGAATAACATGGATAGAGATGAGTTGATATTTCAAGAGTACAAAATGTACGCTGAACAAAAAGAAAATTTTATTGATAGAAATTTTAGAACAAATCGTTTCTATATGATTTCCTTTGTTGTTATTATTTTCGCAATGATTTTTACGGGTAATGTAGTTTTTATGTCTAAAATAAGTGCTACACTTGTTTTTTCTTTAATCGGAATTTCTGTTTGTGCACTTTGGTGGATGAACGTAGATGCTTATAATATTTTGATTAAAATTAAATTTGCAAATGTTCTTGAAGTATTAGAAGAAAAACTTCCTGTAAAACCTTTTACTGATGAATATAAAGGGATTGAAGAATTTAGAAATAATAAAGTTTTTATGTTTTCTGATATTCAAAAACTGATTGCAGTATTCGGAGCCTTGTTCTTCTTTGCGGTATTTGTAAGCGAATTTACGCCAATTGTTGTAAAAATGTTTGAAAAAATAATTACTTTATTAGGTGCTGTTAAAGGCGGAATTTAAGTAGAAAAATAAAAGAAAGTTTTAGAAATGAAAGAGAATAGCGTTGTTGCAAATTGGAATTATGTAACTTTATCATTGGTTGTATTTGCATTGATTGCAGTAGCAGTTATGTATATCCCTGGACTTAGAGAAATTGATATGGAAATATTAAAATCTATAAGAAATTTTCTTGGACAGTTCCCTAGTTATATTCCGGTGTTTTTTTCCAACTATGGTGGTGTTGGAAATTTTTGGTGGCCACAAATCACGGCAGCCGCTGTTTTAATTTCACATCAAAGATATTTAAAAACTTTTCTTTTAATATTTTTCACTCAAGGAACATATGTTTTTGTTGATAGCTTTATTAAAAACATAATTTGCCGTGAAAGACCTTGCCTTCATGCTGGATATAGTTTTCCTTCTGGGCATTCTGCAATAACAATGTGTTTTTATGGGATAATAATTTATCTTATTATGAAATACACGCGAAGCACTTTTTGGAGAATCGCATTATCAATATTCTTCGGGTTTATAATATTTATGGTTGCTCTTTCACGACTTTGGCTAGGAGTTCATTTTTTAACAGATGTTGTTGCAGGGTTGTTTTTAGGATTTTTATTTGTAAATTTATATATTATTTTGGACAAATTTTTCAGTCAAAGATAATTTTAGTTAAATTAATACTTAATAAAGGGTATCTGTATATTGTATGCTCTTTGTTTTTGATATAATTACTTTATGGCAGAAAAAATAAATGTTACTTTGTATACAGATGGAGCTTGTAGCGGAAATCCTGGTAAAGGAGGATATGGATCTATTTTAGTGCATATTGATTCTAATGGTATAAAGCACGAAAAAGAGTTCTCAGAAGGTTATCAGAATACAACAAACAACCAAATGGAGTTGTTAGCCGTGATTGTTGGTTTAGAGGCATTAAAGAAACCTTGTAAAGTTAAAATTGTTTCAGATAGCAAATATGTAGTGGATTCTTTGGAAAAAGGATGGCTAGACAATTGGGTTGCTAAAGGTTGGCGAAAATCTGATAACAAACCTGTTCCTAATATGGAATTGTGGAAACGTTTAATTTCTGCAAAAAAAAATCATGATATTGAACTACAATGGATAAAAGGGCACGCTGGACATGAATACAACGAACGTTGCGATAGACTTGCCGTTGCTGCTTATAAAAAGGATAATTTAAAAACAGAAGTTCTTTAAACATTTTTTTAATCGATTAAGCTTGTTTTTATCCGTTCCAACTCCGCACAAAAGCATTGTTGTTTTGGAATTAGTTCTTTCATCTTCTATTCCATATTTATAAAAAAGTTGTTCTGAAAGATTTTCTCCACCTTTTAGTAAAATTTTAGTAGGATCGTCATTAAGCTGTGTAATGTTTAAATCCCTAATATTTTCTATCAATTCTTCGATATATTTTTTTCCTCTTTTAGAGTTTAGAAAATTTATATTTGCTTCGATAGTTGCTAACATAGGATAAGAAGGTGAGGTTGTATTTATCATATTTAATGCATCTGTTGGATCAATTTTATTTGAATGTAATAATGCTGTTGGATTGATTCCTCCTGCTGTTTTATGTAGTGATTGTACTGTAAAATCTGCATATTTAACTGCTGATAAAGGTAAGTTATCACTAAATGGATACAATGCTCCGTGTGCTTCATCCACAATTAAAGTAACATTATGTTGATGACAAATTTTACTAATTTCTTTTACATCTGCTACAAAACCTTCATATGTTGGAGAAGTAATTACAAAAGTGTCTGGTCTATATTTCTCAATAAGTTCTTTGCATTTTTCTTGTGTTATAGCTCGGTAAACATCTAAATCATTGTCTAAAGGTAGTTCGTATCTAATAATTTCTGCTCCACAAAGTTTAGCGCCATTTTCATGACAAGGATGAGCGTTATCCCAAATAAGTATTTTTCTCGGTTTTGATGCTAGCATTGCAGATATTATTCCACTTGTTGAGCCATTTGTTAAAAATTTTGTATATTTTGTGTCATAAATTTTTGCAGCTTTTTTTTCGGCATTTGCAAGAGCTTCAGTTGGATTTAATGCATCTACTTCTGAAATATCAGCCTTATACCATTGATAAAATTTATGGAATAAACAAAACTTATTACCGTGACTTGGGGTAGTAAACAATGTTTTACGATTCTTCTTTTTTAATAATGAAACTAAACTCATAGTGAAAGCTTTCCTCTATTATTTTATGTCAATTACGCAAACTCCATCACCACCTTCTGTATCTTCTCCTACTCTATGCTTTGCAACATAAGGTGAGGTGGATACAAAATCTCTCACGGCAGATTTTAGAGCTCCTGTTCCGTGTCCGTGAATAATGTAGACAGGTGTTAAATTCGCTAAACTTGCTTCATCTAAATAACCTTCAAGTTCATCAAGAGCTTCTTCTACACGCTTCCCGCGCAAATCTAGGGTGTTTGATACATTATATTTTTTTAGGGTGAAAGATTCTTTTTGATAATTAGGAAGAAATGTTTTTTTTGTCATTTCTTTATTTAAAATCGCAAGTTTCTCTTGTTTAACTTTGGTTTTAATCATACCCATTTGTATAAAAAGATTTCTACTTTTATCAGGTAAAGATAGGACTGTTACTTCTTGGTTTAATTCTTTCAACATTACTTTGTCATTTATTTTGATTTTTGTCCAATCAAGTTCCTCATAAGTTTCTTTATCTTCTTGTGAGTGTAAATCTCCTCTAAACCCTTGCTCTATCTGCGCAAGCCTAGCATAAGCTCTACGTGCGATTTTTTCAGATTTTTCTTGTCGAAGTTCATTTAAAATTTCTTTAATCTCGTCTTTTGCACTATCTAATTGAGATTCAAAGCGTTCTTTTATACCTTTTAATGTTCGTTTTTTGTCTTTTTTGTGCTGTGATAGCTCTTTTTCGTAGTGTTGTTTTAATTCCTCAGCTTCAGCATTAAGAGCTTCTGCCTCTTTTAAATTTACATCCAATCTTTGTTGAGTATCTTGTAATCTCTCAACAGCCAACGCTGAAGGATCTCTTTGAGTTGTAAGTAGTTGTTTCGCTTCCCAAACCAAATCTTCTGATAGACCAAGGTTTGCAGAGATTGAAACGGCATTACTTAAACCAGGAATTCCAATAATAAGTTTGTATGTAGGTTTTAAAGATTCTGAATCAAATTCAACAGACGCATTCTTAAAACTAGAATCAGAAAATTCTAAAGTCTTCAATTCTCCATAGTGTGTTGTAATTACCGAAATAGCGTTCCTTCTAACTAAATCTTTTAATATGACTTCTGCAAGAATCGCTCCTTCTTGAGGATCGGTACCGGCACAAAGTTCATCTATAAGAACGAATGTTTCAGAATTTGCACGATTAAGAATTGAAATAACATTTTTCATATGAGATGAAAATGTTGATAAACTCTGTAAAATGCTTTGCTCATCTCCTATATCAGCAAGTATATTTTCGAAAGGATAAATATGGGCTTCAGCACAAGGTAAAAACAGACCTGATTTCATCATTAAAATAAATAAACCAACGGTTTTTAATGCTACAGTTTTACCACCAGTATTTGAGCCTGTAATGATAATAGATTTATAATCTTCGCCAATAATAAAATCGTTCTCAACAATATTATCAACTCTACCTATTAAAAGTGGATGACGCATCAAATCTATTTTGATTGTTTTATCTGTATTAACATTTGGTTCTACAGCTTCCAATTTTATTGCATATCGAGCTTTTGAGAAGTGAAAATCGATCTCTGCAACTAATTTTTCAGTAGTAATTAAATTTTCAATATCACGTCTAATTTCATTACTTAAAACTGTTAATATACGTATGATTTCAGCATAAATCTTTGATTTTACTTCTCTAATTTTGTTGTTTATAGGTACAATTTGAGAAGGTTCTATATAAAAAGTTCTATTTGTGGCTGAAACATCATGCACAATACCTGAAACTTTGCTTTTAGAAGAAGCTTTTACTTGAAATACAATTCTATCATCACGCATAGTGTAAATGTTTTCTTGTAAATGAGATTGGAATTCTGCAGAATTCATTAATTCTCGAACTTTGTCTTTTAAAGCTGTCTCAGTGTCTTTTAGTGAGGAATATAGTCCATGTAATTCTGGGTTTGTCTCAGGTTTAACAATAAAATTTTCATCAAAAGTATCAAAAATCCGATCTTCTAAATATTTATTTGTGTAAATATTTTCTGCGATTAGATTTAAAATTGCATCTGAAGCGAGGTTTTCTTTTAAGAAATTTTTTACGATGCGAAAAGTCCTCATTGATTTTGCAATATCAACTAACTCTTCCTCGATAAAGTATTCATTTTTTTCTTTTAGTTTTGAAAAGTTTTGTATTTTATCTATGGGAATGTCTCGAGCAAAATCTAAAACAGATTTAGCTTCTTTGGTATATTGTAATTCCCTTGTTATATCATCATGTCGAACAAAAGGTGTTAAATCAAGACAAAGACTTTTAGATTGCTCTGTTTTTGCAAAATTAGCTAGTTCAAGCAATACTTTATCATATTCTAATGCTTTCTGTGATTTTTGGATAATTGACATATATTTGATTATAAATAATCAAAATCTATGTGCAAGCGAAGTATCTAGGTTGTTTTTTATAGAACTATAAAATTAACATTTCTTAACAAAAAGGCAATTTTTTGTAACAAAAAAACTTTATATATATAAGGTTAGTTAATTAATAGGTTAAATAGGTTTATGGTAGCACCAATTTCATCATTATCAAATATGGAAATGCAGCTTTACGGCGGTAGAAATTATAATGCCACTGCTCCAAGCTATATAAATGGTTATCAAGCATCATCTGCAATGATGAATACAGCACAAATGCCATTATTTGGAGGTTATAATACATATCCTAATTATTATGGAATTCAAAATTATAATAGTCCTGCTTTTGAACAAAGTTTACCAGTAAATTATGGAACGGTTGCAAAACAAACTGGAAATGCAATTCAAGCTCAACAAGGAAGAACAGCTCAAGCTTTGACTAAAAAAGAAGCGGAGGCTTTTGTTGATTATTACGCTAAGGGTTTAACTCCAACAGAAACGTTATTTGCTGCTGGAGCTGGGCAAGTAATATTTTCAGTAGCAGAGCATCCTCGCTTATTAGTTCACCCTTGGAATTCAGCTACGACTATAAGAGGCGTAGAAAATATGTTTAAAGGTATTAAAGATCCATCAACAGCGTTAGGTAAACTTTGGGCTGATCCAAAATCAAATGATTTGATAAGAGAAGCTTATATGCAAACTCATAAAGCGAAAGCAAGATTAAATAGCAAGCTTGGTTTATTTAGAAGCAGTTATTCACGCAAAATTGACGGAAAGGCTGTTAACAAAGAAGTTGTTGAAGACTTAATCAAAGAAATGGAAAGAGCTTTAGCTAAAGGTAACAAAGACGAAATAGCAAAAGCTACGGCAAAATTACAACAAGCATATGTTAGTGACGGTTTAATTAATAGAGGTTGGTGTAAAGTTAAAAACTTCTTTGGTTTTGATTCAAAAACAAAAACTGTTAAAGAAGCCTTAAAAGATACCCAGGCTTTAGCATCTAAAGAACAGGCGCTATTAACAGAATCTCCAACAAAATTCAAGGATTGTTTGAAAAAAGCTCAAGGAGGAAAATTAGGTCCAATATTATTCTGCGGTATGGAATTTTTAGCAGGTTGGGGCAAAATTAAAGCTGCATTTGCAAAAGATAAAGAAAATGAACAAAAAGGTATATCTACAAATCTCGGCTGGAAACAACTTGGCCAAACATCAGTGAAAGGTGTAGGAAATGCTGCTGGCTGGATGTTAGGTGAAGCTGCTGGTATGTATGCATTCTCTAAATGGGGTGCAAAAATTGGACAAAAGCTTGGTGCAGGCGTAGGAAGTGCATCAGGTAGAATATTACCATTGGCATTGGCAGGTATAGGAATGTGCTTGGTTGGAAAACTTGTAAGAGCAGTTGTTGGACGTGATGTCGGAGATAAAGTCGAGGCTGAAAATTTAGCTAAGACAGAAGAAGGTCAAATGACAATGTTACAATATGCAATGCAACAAGCTCAAGAAGGAAAACAAATTCCTCCAGATGTTCAAAGCGCAGCAATGAAATTAGTTTCAAATTATACTTAATTTTCATCAACCCTTTTCCGTGGTATTATAAGGAAAAGGGTTTTCTTTAAATAAAATTTAAGATTTATCGAGGTTCTTATGAGAAGTGATAATGTAAAAAAAGGGATAGCAAGAACTCCGCATAGAAGTTTATTAATGGCAACAGGAGTTAGTAAAAAAAATATTGACAGACCTTTTATTGGAATAGCGAGTTCGTTTTCAGACTTAGTTCCTGGTCATATTGGAATGCGTGATTTAGAACGCCAAATTGAAAAAGGTATTCATTCTGGAGGAGGTCAATCTTTTATATTTGGTGTACCAGCGGTTTGTGATGGCATTGCAATGGGACATGATGGTATGCGCTACTCACTTCCTTCTAGGGATTTGATTGCAGATTGTATTGAAACTGTCGCTAATGCTCATCAGCTTGACGGTTTAGTCTTGCTTTCTAATTGTGACAAAATCACACCAGCAATGCTAATTGCTGCAGCAAGGTTAAATATTCCATCTATTATTGTAACAGCAGGGCCAATGCTTGATGGTGAAAGTAAATGTGAAAAGCTAACAATGATTAGCGGTTCTTTTGAAGCGATTGGTAAATATAGAGATGGCAAGATTGATGAAAAACGTTTAATTGAATTAGAAGAAGCGTCTTGTCCATCTGCAGGTTCTTGTCAAGGACTTTATACTGCAAATACAATGGCTTGTCTAACAGAGGTTTTAGGAATGAGCCTTCCTTGGTGCGCGACTTCAGCTGCAGTATCTTCGCATAAGCGTAGAATAGCCTTTGATTCTGGCATGCAAGTCGTTGAACTGGTAAAACAGAATAAAAAACCTTTGGATATAATCACTCGTGATACGTTAAGAAACGCAATAGTTGCAGATTTAACAATGGGAGGATCTACAAATTCATTCCTACATATATTAGCAATTGCTACTGCAGCGAATATTAATGTATCATTACAAGATTTTGAGGAACTCTCTCAGCAAATTCATCAGATTGTGAAACTTGAACCGTCTTCAGCTATAACGATGTCAGGTTTTTATCAAGCTGGTGGGGTAAATGCGGTTTTAAAAACTTTGTTGAGAGATGTTCCTTTTTTTAAGGATTCTATTGGAGTAGCTCTGCAAAAAACTAGTGAAATCGTTAAAGAATCTTATGTCGATGAAAAAGTTATTCATCCTTATGCAGAACCATTTACAACAAAACCAGGTTTAGGTATTTTAAGAGGGAATATTGCACCAAATGGGTCTGTTATTAAAATTTCAGCAGTTGAGGAGTCTTGTTATGAATTCAAAGGAAAAGCTAAAGTTTTTAATTCTGAAGAAGAAGCTATGTCTGCTCTTGAACAAGATTTAATTAAAGCCGGTGATGTAATTGTAATTCGTTATGAAGGCCCGAAAGGCGGTCCTGGTATGCGAGAAATGCTTGCTCCAACTTCACTTCTTGTAGGAAAAGGCTTGGGTACAAAAGCTGCATTAATAACTGATGGACGTTTTTCAGGAGGCACAAGAGGTATTTGCGTTGGACATATTTGCCCAGAAGCTGCAGATGGTGGAGTTATAGGGCTAATTGAAGACGGGGATATTATTGAGATTGATATAAATAAGCGTTCTTTAGAATTAAAAGTTTCGGATGAAGTTTTAGCAGAACGTCGTAAAAATTTTGTAAAACCTCAAGCTTGTGTAACATCAGGTTATTTGGCAAAATATGCAAGAACAGTTCAAGATGCAAGTCATGGAGCTATTGTTTAAAACAAGCTCCCTCTCCTAGGGAGAGGGTAGGGGTGAGGATTTGATAATGAAACAACAACTTCGTAAATGGGCAAAAGAAGAACGCAAAAAGCTTGATATACAGTTTTTAAGCCAAAAACTTGTTGAAAAACTTAAAGAAACAGTTGAATATAAACAAGCAAAAAATATAATGATTTATTATCCACTAAAGGATGAGGTAAATCTTTTGAGTTTATTACAAGATAAAACAAAGAAATTTTATTTACCCAAGGTTGAAGGAGAAAATCTTTTATGTTGTCCTTTTAATGAGAATGATGATTTGTGTGAATCGTGTTTTAAAACAAAAGAACCCCTAACAGAACCGTGCGAAAAAAGTTTAATCGAGTTGGCAATCGTTCCAGCTTTAGCTGTTGATAAAAACAATTATCGCTTAGGATATGGTGGAGGTTTTTATGATAGATTTTTGGGAGAAACAAACATTATAAAAGTTGTTTGTCTCTCTAAAAATTTAATAGTTGAATCAGTTTTTCCAGAACAGCATGATATAAAAGTTGATAATGTTATTAGTGTATAGCCTGATTATTTTTTTAGGCCAAGCATATACAGAAAATCGAGCGTATTAACACAACGCTCGATTCTTGTTTAATACTCTATTTTATAAAGTCTTCGCTCCAACAGCTTTATAATAGCTTATGTAATCTATCATGCAATCAAATTCACTAGCATATACCATTTTATTTACATTGAGCAAATTCTCTTGTTTTTGGTTTAAATCGAGCTTTGCTATAATACCTTCATTATATTTCAATTGAGTTAATTCAAAGTCTCTTTTCTCAAGTGATTGAATTTCTTTTTGTTTTTTTAGTTTTTCTTTATCCATATTTACTGAAACTAAAGTATCATTCACCTCTTGCATTGATGTTAAATTAACTTTTTCATAATTTCTCAAGCTTTTTTCATAAGCCATTTTTTTAGATTTTAAATTGGCTTTGATTCTACCACCAGCAAAAATTGGATGGAATAATCCTCCTCCTAAGCCCCATAAAGCAGTATTTGAATTAAATAAACTTCCAATTTGTTGAGCATTAAAAAGAACTAAGCCTCCTAAATTAATTGAAGGCAAACATTCTTTTCTGGCTACCTTAACATCAATTCCAGCTTTTTCAAGCATTTTTTCAGCCTTTAAATAATCTGGTCTCTGCATAATGATTTCAGAAGCTACAGTTTCTGGAATTAAGCCCGAATAAGCTAAAGTTTTATAATCGCCCCTTGCGTATTCTTCTATATTATTAGGGCTATCGCCTATTAATACAGCTAATTGGTGAAGCAATTTAGAACGATTTTTTTTCATATCAGTTAAATCAGTAACACCTGCTACATAAGCTTGATTAGATTTAACCAAATCAGATGTAGATATAAGTCCTTCTGCATTAGATACTTGCATCATCTCAAAAATTTCTTTTCTTAATTTTACAATATCCTCTTGTAAATCTATCATTGCATCAAGTTTTACAATATTGATATAAGTTGTTCCAACAGCAGATGCAATTGAAATATACGCAGCTCTTTCATCTAAAATTGAAGATTCCCACAATTTACGTACTGAATTAGTTTTATTGCTATTTTTTCCATAAATATCTAGTTCCCAGCTTGCCATTAATGGAACAGCATAAGAATCAAAAGCTCCCGAACCAAAGTCAGAATATCCTGGCAAAAAACCAGCATTAATAGTTGGTAATTGCGCCGAGCGTTGAGCTACAACATTCTGATAAAATTCATCAATAGTTAAAGATGCCATTTTTAAATCTTTATTATTTTCCAATGCTTTAATAATGTATGAATTCAAATACTCGTCATTAAACCCCTGCCACCACGGTAAATTTACATATTCATATTTATTTAAAGTTGGTCTTATTTTTTCTGTTTTGACTTGTTTATATTCATTTTTTGTATCTTGAATTGCCATCACAGGGGAAACGCATGACAACACAAGAGATGCTGTTATTGCCAATGATAATAATCTTTTCATAATTCTTTTATTCTCCAAGTACTTGATTTTTTATAACAACAATGCTAGCATAGATGTGTTGCAAATGCAACATGTTGTTTGAACAACATACATTATATGAATGATTGACAAACATGAGGAAGTTATGCAGTCAAAAACTAAACATTTTACAGATACAATTTTTTATCAAATTGAGTTAACAGCTCGATATACTAAAATGTTAGGCATGCAATTATTTGGCAAACTTGGTGTGGGATTAACTATTGAAGAATTCTCAGCTTTAGATACTATCTCTGCGAATGAAGAACTTTGCCAAAGAGATTTAGCTAAATTAATTTTAAAAGATAGAGCTAATACTGGTAAGCTTTTAGATTCTCTTGAAGCAAAGGGTCTTATTAAAAGAGATTTAGCCATGAAAAATAATCGTCCTGTTAAAATTGTTTCAATAACAGAAGATGGCAAAAAGACTTATTGTGATATTTATAGCAGATTAGAACCTCATCACAAAATAGTTGAAGAAAAAATAGCAAATACAAATCTA
The DNA here is from genome assembly GCA_045645765.1 of Candidatus Gastranaerophilaceae bacterium. Classification (GTDB taxonomy): domain Bacteria; phylum Cyanobacteriota; class Vampirovibrionia; order Gastranaerophilales; family Gastranaerophilaceae; genus CAG-196. Next base: position 43,441 of record JAZRJK010000026.1, on the reverse strand, counting down.
TCTAAGGTTGGGGAGTTATTAAGAGAATTGAGAGAAGTTTTAGAAGACACAATAGATATAGATATATAAGGAATTAAAAATGAGTGAAGAAAAATTTTTAGAAGAAGGAAATAAACTACATACAAAGCGTTATTGGGTAACACTTGTTGCTATTATAGCAGTTATGGTTGGAGGCTTTTTCTTACTTGATGCAATGAAATATCAATCTACTGATGATGCTTACGTTGAGACTACAACAGTAACTGTGTCACCAAAGGTTTCTGGTCAAATTGTTAAAGTTCTCGTTAAAGACAATCAAACAGTTAAAGCTGGAGATGTCGTTGCTGTAATTGACAAAGTTGACTACGAAGTTAAATTAGAACAAGCAAATGCCGCTTACGAAAGAGCTTTGTTAAATCAACAAAATGCTCATGCGAACTTAAATGCAGCAAATTCAGAAATAGAATTGGCTCAAAAAGATGTGGAGAGATACCAAAATTTGTATAAAGCAGGAGCTGTATCCAAACAAACACTAGATAAAGCTATAACACATTTAGAGGCTGTTTCAGCTCGTCAAACAACTGCTGAACAAGCAATTTTCTCCAAAAATTCAACAAAAGCTGCAAAAGTTGCTGATGCTGATTTGAATGTTTTAAAAGCTCAAAAAAGAGCAGCAGAATTAGCATTAGAATATACTGATATCATTGCACCAATCGATGGAACAGTTTCTAATAAAAAAGTCGAAGTAGGAATGATGGTTCAGCCAGGTTCTCCTTTATTTGTAATTGTACCAAATGATGTTTGGGTTGTTGCTAATTTTAAAGAAACACAGCTTGAACATATGAAAAAAGGGCAGTCTGTTGATATAAAAATAGACACTTATGGTAATAAAATATTTAAAGGTAAAGTTGATTCAATACAAAGAAGCACTGGCGCGAAAGCAAGCCTTTTCCCTCCAGAAAATGCTGTTGGCTCTTTCGTTAAAATTGTACAGAGAATACCTGTAAAGATCATATTTACTGAAAAAATAAACTCAGAAGAATATTCAATTATCCCAGGCATGTCTGTTGTTCCAAAGGTAAAAGTTAAATAGATTTTTATAAAACTGATTTGCCCCTATATAATTCCATATCACCGGAGGTTTTGTCTTTTTAAGATAGAACCTCCTTTATACTAATCAACATAAACGAGAGTTTGAAACAATATTATTCTCATTAAGAGTTATTTTTTTGAGAGTATTAAAATCACCATCATCCAAAAGAACATTAATATAGTTTCTAGTAACTCCTTTGTATTTACTATCTTTATTAAGTCTTTTTTCAATTAACACTTCTTGCTCAGTACCAATATTTGAAGCCAAAAAATTGTTAAATTTTTCGACTGATATTGCTTTTATAATACTAGCGCGTTCTTCTTTTATTTTATCAGGCAAATGACCTTTAAGCTTTTCTGCTATTGTTCCTTTTCGTATTGAATAAGGAAACGTATGTATTTGGCTAAGCTTTGATTTTTTAAGATTTTCTACTGTTATCTCAAAATCTTCATCTGTTTCACCAACAAAACCTGCAATTATATCAGAACCTAAGAAAGGTTTGTTAAAACGAGATACAATATCTTCAATTTGATCAAGATAATACTCAACTGTATAATGCCTATTCATTCTTTTTAAAGTCGAGTTACAAGCTGATTGAAGTGATAAATGAAAATGTGGACAAAATTTCTCACTATTTTGTAAAAAATCCAACATTTCTGATGTTATTTCTAAAGGGTTTAATGAACCTAAGCGATAACGAGGAATAGAAGTTTTTACTTCAACTTCTTTTAATAAATCTAAAAGCTGTTTATTAAAATCTTTACCCCAAAGACCGATGTGAATACCAGTAAACACCACTTCTTTATAACCAAGTTCTGAATATCGATTAATTTCTTTAATAATATAATCAGAATCTGCACTTCTTGATTTTCCCCTGCCATAAGGAATAATACAGTAAGCACAGCGGTTATCACAACCATCTTGGATTTTTAAGCTTATTCTAGTTTTAGTTGTATCATTTAAACTTATTTTATAAAACTTATTTGCTTCCATTAAATCTCGTACTACAAAATTCTCTTCATTTTTCAAATGTTCAACTAGCTCAAACTTGTCTTCATTTCCAAAAACATAATCAATATAAGTTTTTTCTAAAAGTTTTTCTTTTTCTATCTGAGCAACACATCCTGTTAATATAGTTTTTAGTCCCAAATTTTTTGCATGGCGGAGATGATACATCGCTTCATCATCACTTTTGTGAGTAACGGAACAAGAATTCAATATATAAATTTCAGCATCTTCAAGTTTTTTTACTTCTTTATAACCCGCTTCAATTAACTTTTCCGCAACAATTTGCCCTTCAAATTGATTAGATTTACAGCCCATTGACTTTAGTACAAACTTTTGCATATTACCTCTATACTGAAATCAAATACCAAGTAACTAGAGTTAAATATACGGCCAACCCCACAACGTCAATAGTTGTTGCAATTACCGGTCCAGAAGCTACTGCAGGATCTATCTTCATCTTTTTAAGAATCAAAGGTGTACAGGTACCAATCATTGTTGCAATTGTCATATTTAATGCCATTGCAATACCAACAATCATGCCGAGTTGTGCATTATGTTGCCATCCCCAGGTCACTGCTGTAACTAATAAGCCAAAAATAGCTCCGATACTTATACCTGTCAAAGTTTCCCTCCAAATGTATTTCCAGCCAGAGCTTAAAGTAACTTGGCCTGTAGACATACCACGAACCATTAGTGTTATACTTTGTGTACCGATATTACCTCCTAAACCTGCTAACAAAGGCATAAATGCCGCAATTACAGGCAAAGCTGTGAAGGTATGATCATATTTATTAGTAACAGATACCGCAACAAATTCTCCAAGCAGAGTTATAAATAACCAAGGAATTCGAGATTTAATAGAATTTCTTAAACTACCAGTTAAAATATCCTCGTCCTCATCATCACCTAAATCGGTTACGATACCAGAAGATGTCAAGATTTCGTCTGTAGTTTCTTCCTCTACAATATCTTGAACGTCGTCCCAAGTAACAATACCTTTTAAATGATTATACAAATCAACAACAGGTAAAGCATTAAATTGATATTTCATGAAAATATCAGCAATATGACCTTGGTAATCATCTACATGAACTTTTACAATGTCACGAGTCATAATATCGCCAATAAGTAAGTCGACAGATGTTGTGAGTAATGTACGAAGCGAAACTACGCCTAAAAGATGCTCGTGTTTGTCTATTACATAAACATAATAGAGTTCCATACTGTCTTTTTCTGCTTTAATTCTTATCGTATCCAAAGCATCTTTTACTGTCATGCTATGAGAAACAGTAAGTACCAATGGGTTCATAATCCCACCAGCAGTATCTTCGTTATAAGTTAAAAGCTCTCTAATTTCTGATGAAAATTTTTCAGGAAGCTTGTCTAGGTAAGTTTCGGTTTCATCATCTTCCATATCACCTAATACGTCAGCAGCTTCGTCGTGAGGAAGTTTTGAAATAAGCCTTGAGGCTAATGTCTCATCAATATCTCCTAGTATCTCAACCTGTAACTGTGGCGGTAAATACTCAATAACATCTGCAGCTTTTTCTTCTTCAAGCTTCAGAAAACACGCCAAGCGTTCTTCTGGTTTAAGTAACTGAAAGATGTCCGCAATATCAGCTTCGTGGTACGAATTAAGCTCTTCTCGGAGTTGTTGCTCTGTTTCTACATCTTCAAGAAGCTCTTGTATTCTATCTATAGTGTTTTCTATATTTGACATTTTTTAACCTTTGGGCGGAGCACATTCTGTTTCTATTACTAGTTGCAATTACTCATCCAAGTGCTCATTTTGAACAAGCTTTCTAACTTTTTGGTACTTGGCTTTTAACCTTTGGGCGGAGCACATTCTGTTTCTATTACTAGTTGCAATTACTCATTCAAGTGCTCCTTTTGAACAAGCTACTAGCAGGTTCATGTTGATTGGTTTATACAAGTAGTACCTATCTATAATTGGTAAACTGTAATGGATAATCATATTTATCTTCATTCGCGCGAAGTAATTTAATTACATCTTGCAAATCATCTTTTGACTTTCCAGAAACTCTAACTTGTTCTCCTTGAATTGATGCTTGAACTTTAAGCTTAGAATCCTTAATGTCAGCAACAATTTTTTTAGCTAATTCTTGAGTTAAACCTTTTCTTAAATTATAGACTTGGCGCACATTGCCACCTAAAGCATTTTCAATAGGTTGAGCATCGAGAATCTTTATACTTAAACCTCTTTTTACAAGCTTAGATTGAAGAATATCGTAAATGTTTCTAAGCTTCATGTCATCATTTGTTGTAACAGTAATACACTTATCTGCTTCCAATACAACATCTGAATTGGAATTTTTTAAATCAAAACGAGATGTTATATCTCTTTTTACTTGATCAATTGCGTTAACCAATTCTTGTTTATCAAATTCTGAAACAACATCAAAACTACAATCTTTAGCCATAAATAATAACTCCTATTTTACTCACACCATAATCATATCATGAATAAGTAAAATAGAGAGTTAAATTATGAAAAACATTTCCTTAAAAATCTACCTAGCCAACTTTGCTCAACTACTGGCAGAGGTGCCCTTGGTGTAATTGCCATTGGATATGGTTGAGCATAAGGCCTTGTTGCACCTGAATCTTCATAACCAATACTATATTGTCTTTTTACAGCTTGATGATAATTTCCACCCTGTCCGTACATACTACTATAACCATACATTCCAGGCATTGCGCCACCCATCATTGACATTGGTCCAATTGAAAACATATTTACCATAATACACACCTTATTATTTTAACTTCACATATATATAAAGTTATTTAAGGTCATAAAATTGCTTAATTGTAAAGAAATGTTAAATTAAACATTACCAGTTGAACTATTTCTATCATCTTCGAGTTGTTTTAATTGGCGTGCGTCTACCTTTTCATCCGGAGCATAGTTTGTTATACGAGGGATATCAATATCAACGTTAATATTTGCATCGACCATTTCTATTTCAGTTTTTTCAAATTCTTTAATTTTACCATCTTCAAATTTTACAGCAACGGAATTACTTAAGAATTGAATAAAGCAAACTTTCCCCAAGCCTCCTGGTGTCATTACTGTTGAACCTACTGGTGGCATACCTTTTGCCGCTTCAATATAATTTTCATATTCATATGTTAAACAACATAAGAGTCGGCCACAAGTTCCAGAAATTTTTGACGGTGCAATTGGCATTCCTTGATCTTTAGCAAGTTTTACATTGATAGATTCAAATTTTCTAAGATATGATGAACAGCAAAAAGGTTTACCACAAATACCTGTTCCATCCATAATTGAAGATTCATCTCTAACTCCAATATGACGTAAGTCTATTCTTACTCTTTTAAAAACTTGTGTTAAATCTTTTAAAAGTTCTCTAAAATCAACTCGCTCTGGAGCTGTATAATAGAAAGAGATTTTTCTTTTATCAAAAGTTAAACGACACTGAACTAAGTTCATATTTAAATTATGTTTTTTTACTAACTCTTTACATTTAAAATATGAAGTTACTTCTTCTTTTTTTATTTCTTCATAAATCATCATATCCTCTTGAGTCATAATTCTTATAAACTCAAAAGGTTCAATCTTCTTATCAGATTTTTCAAATTGTTGTGCGACTTTTGAACATACACGAAAAGCTTTTAAAACTTCTTCACCTTTTTCCGTGCGCACAAGGACTAGTTTTCCATCCATTTCTGAATCGCAACAATTACAATTCTCAATTTCTAGATCTTCAGGCACATTTTTAAGAGGCACAAAAGTATTTTTTAAGTATTTAACGGCATACTTTATCATATCTTTCTTCCTCTTTTAATTTTCTATTCATTAGTTTTGATAACACTTCTTGGGGAGTAATATCAGTATAAACAGCTTCATATATTGCACTTGAAACAGGAACTTCTTCTCCTAATTTTTCTGCTAAATCACAAACTGCTTTTGATGTTTTAACCCCTTCAGCAACAGAACCTAATTCTGCTAGAATATCATCAATTTTCTTACCTTTACCTAGCATAGAACCTACAGTATAATTTCGTGACATTGGACTTGAACAAGTTGCAATTAAATCCCCCATGCCAGAAAGCCCATATAATGTTGAAGGATTTGCACCTAATTTTACACTTAAACGAACAATTTCAGCCATACCACGAGTTAATAATGAGCCCATACAATTATCGCCTAATTCCATTGAGTGTGCAAACCCAGAAGCTATTGCAATAACGTTCTTTAAACTTCCACCAAGTTCAACTCCAATTACATCTGAGTTTGTATAAAGTCTAAACTTATTTGGAACATTACAAGCTTTTTGCACAAATTCAGCCACTTCCATATCTTCACAAGCAACTGATGCTGCAGTTGGTTTACCTAATAAAACTTCTTTCGCTAGGGTTGGACCAGAAAGAATTACAACTTTTTGTTCCGGTAATACATCTTTAATTACTTCAGACATTCTCATAAGAGAATTTAATTCCAAACCTTTCGATGCATTTACTAAAGGTGTTTTAGGATTAATGCCAGCAGCTTTAAGCTGTTCACAAACAGGACGAACCCCGCTTGTAGCAACAACTGATAATATAATATCTGCTCCATCAATTGCCTTTTTTAAATCAGAAGTAATCTCAACTCTTTCATCAAGTTGCACTTCTAACGGTTTAGAGCAGTGTTTGTTGATAACTAAATCATCATATAAATCACTTTCTCTACCCCAAATTGTTATATCTTCAAAATTATCATTTAATAACCAAGCTAATGTTAATCCCCAACATCCTGGACCTAATACTGTAAGTTTCATATATAAATTAACTCCTCTATCTATTCATTCTATTAATATAATTATACTATAAGTATGTGATAACATCATAAACAATTGATTTTTGTAAATTAATGTAACAAAATTATTCAAATTTCTAAAGTTTTAAAAAAAAATGCCGTTTGATATATTACAAGAAAGGTTTACTCATGTCAGAAGATTATACATTAAAATATACAGGAGCTTTTGGTAAAAGCAATAAAAATAAAATCAAGCCTAAAACAATAGATGTTTCTGGCGATTGTGTAATTTCTAATTTTGATACAAGAACAAATAACAAACCCGTTGGAGCGCTTTCTATCTTTCTTGAAGATGGAAAAATAAAGATTAACGAATCTAGTAAAAATGATGAAACATCTGACATCGCCGATTTTTCTGAAAAGAAAGCCGAAATTTTAGAAAAAATAGCTATGCTAGATGGAGATAAAACATTATCTGTTAAAGATATTTTGAAGCTAAAAAAAGATTTAATAAAAAAATGGGCAATTAAAGATTTACGTTTTGACTATAATCAAGGAGTTGTAACTGTTGTCTTTGGTGAAAATGATATTTTAAGAATAGATTTTTCAAAACAAAAAAATGATAATGCCATCACAACAAACAGGGTTCCAACAAATAATGTTCCAACAAACAATGCTCTAACAAACAGTACTCCAACAAATAATATATCAACAAACAGTGTTGAAAGCAAAAATAATTTATTAGAACAAGTCTTTGATAGATATTTACCCAAAGAGTATGACAGTTACATAAAAAATGTAGCTCAAAGAACTGGTGTTAGTGAAGATTTTGTAAAATTTTTAATGTTTACAGAAGGTAATTCAAAAAACAAATTCAAACCAGTATTAAAAGCATATAAAGATTCAAAAGGTATATTGACAATAGGTCTGGGACATACAAATAGTCCTGGAACATACAAGTTTGATTCCAAAACTGAAATAACAACTAAAGAAGCTTTTGAAATTTTAGTAAAAGATATTGAACATCATAAGGATAGTTTATTTAGAGCTATTGGGGAAGAGGAATACAATAAAATTAAAAAAGATAGAAAAACCTTAGCTTATGCTTTAATTGACTGGTCTTTTAATGCTGGAACAAAAAGATTTTATAATAGCGAGAATGTTAAAATCAACATAAAAGAAAAGAATTATTTTGGCCTAGCAACAACAAGTTTATTTAATGAAGGAGATGCAAGGCGTTCTTTTTATAGAATGGCATTTGCTGTTAGCTATATGGATGATAAAAATAGGAATAGAGTCGCACAAGAATTTCTCAATAAAGAGATGAAAACGGAGAAAATGACATACAAACAATTTATTCTTTCCAATGTTGAAGGCGAGGAAAAAAAATATATCGAAAACATTATAAACTCTTGCATTATTAAATAATTTTTATTTACATAAGAAACTATTCAAAGTTTTTCTCAATACACCACAATTTTTTCGCAAAGCTTCTTGTGCTTCAGTGAGAGTTAAATCACATTGCAATATCAATATTGCCTCTTTTACTTTCCAATTACACTCAAGCAATGTTTTCAAAGCAGTTGATGCATTAACTTTAGCTATTTCTGAAACTATCCTAATAGCTCGATCCTTTAATTTTTCATTTGTTGGCATTAAATCAATCATAAAGTTTTCATAAGTTTTACCAATTTTTATCATTGCTCCAGTTGTAAGCATATTCAAAACCATCTTCTGAGCTGTTCCAGCTTTCATTCTGCTTGAACCGGCAATTACTTCTGGTCCAACTTCAACACATATACCTAGTCCTACTTCTTCAAGAATGGCTGCTTTATGGTTACAAGTAAGTGCAATTGTTTTACAGCCTATTTTTTCAGCTTCAGAAAGTACACCTAATAAATATTTTGGATTTCCGCTTGCTGAAATAGCTACGCAAACGTCATTTTCTGTTAATATTTGTGCATCTTCTGCTCCTAAATCAAAATCATCTTCAGCACCTTCTACAGAAATTCTAAGCGCAGAATCACCGCCTGCTATAAAACCTTGTACCATATCTGGGCTTGCACCAAAAGTCGGAGGACATTCTGAAGCATCCAACACACCTAGTCTACCAGAAGTCCCAGCTCCAAAGTAATATAATTTGCCACCTACAAGAAATTGTTTTGCAATAACATCTATTGCTCGAGCGATATTTGCGCTTTCATCTTCCACTGCACGAGCTACTATTTGATCTTCCTCATTAATTTTTCTCACTATATCAATAGTTGAAAGTAAATCAATATCTTTAGTATTTTCATTTCTAAATTCTGTAATAATATCACTCATAGCACACACTCCTTTTCTTGATATTACATCTCTCTTAGCGAGGATTTTACTGGGGAATCAACTAATGTCTTTTAAAACATATTGATTAAATTTGCCATTTCAATAGCAGATTTTGCTGCATCAGAACCTTTATTACCAGCTTTAGTTCCAGCTCTTTCTATTGCTTGCTCAATATTATCTGTTGTTAAAACTCCAAATATAACAGGAACACCAGTTTCAAGAGAAACAGAAGCTACACCTTTAGACACTTCTGCACAAACATAATCATAATGAGAAGTAGAACCTTTAATAACAGCACCTAATGTAATAATTGCACTGTAGTTACCAGTATTAGCACATTTCTTTGCAACAAGAGGTATTTCAAATGCTCCTGGGCACCAAACTACATCAATATTTGTTTCATCAACACCATGACGTTTTAGTTCATCTATTGCCCCTGATAATAATTTACTCCCAATAAACTCATTGAATCTTGATATTACAATACAAAATCTTTCCTTATTAACAGTTAATAAACCTTCAAAAGTGTTAACCATACCTTCTCCTTAAAAACTATACTTCAATTATACATGAAAATATTAATATCGTAAATAGACAATTGTTGTAAAATATTAATTAATGAGATTTCTTCTTAACCCTTACACCTTCTACCTCGTGAACATCTTCGGTAACAATAAATGCTCTCGGATCGACATCATGAATAACTTCTTTCAACTTTGGAATATCAAATTTATTTACGACACAAAAAGTTAAGATTTTTTCTTGCTTAGAATAGCCACCTTTTGACTTTATATACGTAACACTAGTGTTAAGTTCTTTCATTATAGAATCGCCAATTTCTTCCCAATAATCAGAAACAATTCTAACAGATTTTGCTTTATCCAAACCTTCTAATACTGTATCAATAACTTTCGACGCCACGAAATAAGTTAAAATAGAGTACATTGCTCTTTCCCAACCTAATAAAAACCCCGCAGCAGTGTATATAAAGAGGTTCATACCCATTAATAGTTCGCCAACGGAAACAATTTTAAGCTTCTTAGATAAAACTATTGAAAGCATCTCTGTTCCATCAAGAGAAGCATTGCTTCTTAAAATAAGTCCAACCCCTAAGCCTAATAATATTCCCCCAAAAACAGTTGCAAGAAGTAAATCATTAGTCACTGGTTGCAAATTAATTGCAATATTTGTAGCAACTGATAGCAAGGCTGTTGCTATAAAAGTATTAATGATAAACTTTTTACCCAAAGAACGTAATGCTATAAGCATAAAAGGAATATTAATACAAAAAATCAAAAGACCTAGATTCCACTTCGTTATATAACTAGCCATCATTGAAATACCAATCACTCCACCGTCAATAATTTTGTTGGGTAATAAAAACATCTCAAGAGCAACTGCTACAATAAAGGCTCCTAATAACCATAAAAACATTTTCTTTACATATTCGACAAAAATCTCTTGCTTTGTTTTAACCCTAATTTCAGCCTTTTTCTTTCTTGTAAAGAACAATGTTTACCTACTTTCCTCTTAATCTTTCAAATATATTTTTATGCTTTTCTTCAACTTCTATAGGTTTTATGCCTAAAATTGATTCCAAATCAGCTTTCAATGTTGTCAAATCTTCGTATTTTTTCAACATACCATCCATACAAATAGAAATATCGCCCGTTTCTTCAGAAACAACTAAACACGCTGCATCAGAGACTTCTGACATGCCTAGAGCTGCTCTATGACGTGTCCCATATTTCCAACTTAGTTTTGGATCTTCTGTTAAAGGTAATAGCACACCTGCGGACTGTATTTTATTTCCTTCTATAACCATTGCACCATCGTGCAATGGAGTATTAGGATGGAAAATTGTTAAAATTAATTCTGTTGTAATCTTAGCATTTATTGTTGTTCCAACTTCAGAATAAGCCATTGAACTCATCGCTTTTTTGAACACTATTAATGCACCGGTCTTAGTTTTTGTCAAATATTTAACAGCTTCAATAATCTCTTTTAAGACATCGGTGTCGCTTTCAACAGCTTCGCGATAACTTCCGCCTGTAAAAAATGTTCTTTTTATAAAGCCTGGTTGTCCTAAATAACCTAAGAAACGTCTTAATTCTGGCTGAAAAATAACAATCAAACTTAGCGCAATCAATGTAACCAACGATTTAAAGAAAACACCAATAATCCTTAAATCAATCAGTATTAAAATTTCACTAAAAATCCATGCAAAAACAAGAAAAAATAACCCTTTAACTAAATTTTCAGATTGTGTATTTTGAATAAATTTTTTATAAAAAACTAGCAATATAATAGCAATAAAAAGAATTTCTAAAATATTCACCCAATGGAAATTCCCTTGAAATGGGCTAAGAATACTATGTAAAAATGCTAAAAGACCATCTATCATTATCTTTTCAACCTATCGGGAATACTTTCTCTTACTATTAAATCCTCTAAAGATTCTCTACTAACTATCATATCAGATTGTCCAGAATTTACAAGTACCATTGCAGGTTTTTCTACTCTATTATAATTAGAACTCATTGAATAATTATAAGCTCCTGTATTATATACGCAAAGAATGTCACCCACCGAAAGTTTTGGTAAAATTGCATTTTCAATCAAAATATCTCCACTTTCACAGAAACGTCCCGCAATTGTAACCATTTCCTGTTCAGGGTTTTTATGATTACAAACTTCTGCAGAATATAATGCTTGATACATTGATGGACGAGGATTATCAGCCATACCACCATCAATTGCTACATATTTTCTGCCATTTGGAACTTGCTTGGAACTGCCTATTGTGTATAAAGTAACTCCAGAAGTTGAAATAATACTTCTACCAGGTTCCAAATAGAAGGTGAGATTTTGAGTAGAATTTCCTAGGACTTCTCCAATAGCGTTTGCAAGTTCATAAACAGAAGGTGGATTATCTAATTCTGTATATTTGACACCAAGGCCTCCACCAATATTAAGCTCATCTAAATTTAAATTATACGTATTATTAATTCTATCTAATTCTTTAACTAAAACCGTTACTTCATCGACATAAGATTGTAGCTCAAAGATTTGCGAACCAATATGAGCGTGAAGTCCTCGTAAACTCAAATTTTTATAACTTTTTTTAATCAGATTAACAATTTCATCTATTTGAGTTAAATCAAAACCGAACTTAGAATCAATTTGCCCAGTTTGAATATAATCGTGCGTATGGCATTCAATTCCTGGAGTTATTCTTAATAAAACATCTGCAACAAGGTTTCTTTCGCTTGCAATTTTATTCAATAACTCTGCCTCATAAAAATTATCAACAGAAAATCTTCCAACTTTCAAATCAAGGGCTAATTCAATTTCTTTAGCTGATTTATTATTACCATTGAATAAGACTTTTGACATATCAGCCCCAGATTTGAATACCGTGTATATTTCACCCGCTGATACTGTATCAAAGCCAAACCCCTCTTGATCTAAAATTTTGGCAATAGCTAAATTAGAAAGAGCTTTTGAAGCATACATGAGCTTTACATTGCTATATTTTTTAAAAGATTCTTTGTATTCTCTACAAATAGTACGCAAAGATTCTTCATCAATCACATACAATGGCGTGCCATATTTTTTAGCTAGTTCAACGGTGTCACACCCACCTATTTTTAAATTATTTTCCCAAATTGTTGAAATTGGTTTAATTGACTGGTTTGTACTCATCTAGACATCCTCATTTCTTGAATAATTCTAACAAAAGAGAGAAGCTTATTCAATACATCATTTGAATTGACTCTCATTTAGCAACAAAAAAAGTGTAAGAATTTTAACTCCTACACTTTTTTTAATTATCTTATATTTTCTTAGCCTTCAAATTGTTCTGCAACTTCGAATGGTTGTTCAGCTAATTTAAGAGTTTCTCTATCAATAATACCTCTTTTTAATTCTGTGAAAGAAGCTTTTTTAGAATTAAAGACTTTTTTCAAGAATTCATAAGCTACTTTTGGATCACATTTTGTTCCACAAGTGAACAAATCAACTGCTGCATAACCTAATTCTGGCCAAGTATGAATTGCCAAATGGCTTTCTGAAATAATTACTACACCACTTACTCCATATGGATTAAACATATGGAAACATTTTTGAACGATTGTTGCTCCACATTCAAGAGCTGCATCAACCATGTGTTTTTCTACTTTATCAATATTATTCAGAACGTTTGAATCACATTCAAAAAACTCTGCTAGGACATGTTGTCCAAGATTTACTTTGTCTAGTTGTTGTTCTTCTAGAGCGTCAATTGAAGATGAAACTATTGCCAATTCATGTGCCTCCTTATATTTCAGATGTACTAAACTATTTTCTAATATATTCTACTATAAAAAACAAAAAATTTGTATTTTTTACACTTTTTACACAATACCTTTACAAAAATTTACAATTTAATATATTTCATACATCATTAAACCCCACTAAACAGAGAATTACAGTTGTTTTTAATATTTATCCCACTGCATATAAAGATTAAGTAAAGAAATCCGGATTTTGCAAAAATTTAATCTATAATGTGAATAATAAAAATAATATTTTACATAGGAGATATAAAATGCATTTAGTAGATGAGATTCTTTGCAAATTAGAAACAGCGGATAATATTACAAAAAACCAATTAGAAAACAAATTAGTAGAACAAGGTTCTGCAGTTGTTCCTGAGCTTGTAACAAAACTACAAAGCGTTAAAGGTGTTAAAAGAGGCGTTGTGGCAATGACACTTATTAGAATTGGGGAAGCTTCTATAGAATATTTAAGAAAAGCTGCTTCTAATAATAAAGATTTTGAATGGGTTGCAAAGTACCTTATTTCTGAAATCAAAGGAATAGCAGCATAGAGTTTGATTTAATAAAAAAAAGATGTTGATTCTTCAACATCTTTTTTTTATTTATTAAAGCATATTTTTTCTAATCTTTTCTTTAGCTCTATCTATTTCTTTAATTCTTCTTTCTACGGTTTTAACTTGTTTTTTTAGAGCTGCTCTTTCGGATTTAATAAGTTTATACTGAGCATCCACATCTGCAAATTTTGTTTTACAATTTAATAATTCATTTCTAATATCAACTTGAGCATTTTCTAACTGAGTAATTGCATTTTGAATATTACCATTGCCAATAGCTTCTGCTTCAGCTATAGCACTAGCAGCTTGTGCAGAATATGAATTAATTGATTTTCCATAAGATGTATCATTAAAATTTAGGGGGGTGAAAGCATTACCATCCGCATAAGCAGTGCTTGATACAGCTAGCACTAAACCTAACGCGATAATTATTTTTTTCATAATAACTCTCCTTTTTATACTGATATAAATTTATAATAATCTATTTTTTTACTAAAAAAATCCTTTATTAAATGTAAAATGTAACATAACTTAATAAATAAATAAACAATAAGCAATTATCAAATACTTATATACTTTATATATACAAGAGGCAAATCATGGGCACTTTTAACTTTAATATTAATTTTAATTTTAATAATATTTGCAGATGCTGTAATTTTGGCAGATGGTTCTCACCTGTTCAAAATTTTTGTATGCCCGGCTTTTCTTTTTTTAATAATCCAATATTAAACTTTAACAGATTTGCTTCATATCTACCCCCGATGACCAGTGTGTTTGGCTTTAACAATTTTGTTCGATATCAAAACCCTGCTACTGATATGCTTGGTTTTAATGATATTTCATATCAAATGCCTATGATTAATATGCCTAGTTTTTCACAGCCGCATTATAATTCAACGTCGAATTGGTCACAGTACAGTCAGTTTAATTCTTGGACAAATCTAAGCTTTAATACCACTCCGTCTTGGAATACTTATAATGTAGATACTTTTATACGCACATCTACAATACCTTTCGGAAACAGTAATTCGGCTTCAACCGGAGCATTACAAACTAGCATAAATACCAGAAATTATGGTACATTACAAGAGAAATTTTATAAAACAGGGCTTGACTTTGTAGGCAATATTAATAGCGATAGCGCAGGAAATCAGCGTTTTTCAAATGGACGAAAAAATCAATGGTGTGCAGATTTTGTATCTACTTTAGCTCACGAAACTTTTGGTAATAAACTCCCAACAGGCTTTCCTGATGCGAGAAAGCATTCAACAAGCGTAATGTCAATTAAAAATTGGGGAGAAAAGCATAACAGATTTATAAGTGCTCCTACTTCAAACATAAGTAATTTTATTGCAAGTAACGTTAAACCAGGTGATATTATGATACTTGATAGAGGTGATGGGAAAGGGCATGCTGCAATTGTAACAAAGATAAATAGTGATGGTTCTTTTGAAACAGTTGGAGGAAATGAAAGCAACTCTGTTAAGCATAAAACTCGTAAACCGACAATAAAACAAGGTTCTCAAAAATTACTTGGTTTTGTTCAAATGGGTGATATAGCTTAAAGCATCAGTTGTGTACCTAAAATAACCCTGTGAGAATCTGCTTTAGCATCGTTTTGACAGAATACATAATTCAGCATCATTTTTAAAGCTTGTCCTTTTAGAAAGTAATTAACACCTGCAGAATATTCTTTTTGCATATTATTTGCTATATCTAAATTTGGTCGATACTGGTCATAACGAGCAACAAGCTGAATTTTAGGAGTAATTCTATACCCTAAAGTCGTATATAGACCTTCTGCTTTATTCGAAGTTAAAACTTTAGAACCATTGTATCCGTCAGCTTTGCCCCATTCAAAATTTGCATAAAACTTTTTATATGTATAACTAGCATAAGCTCCTATTATTGAATAGTCAATCTCATTTTGACCTGCCGTCAAACCTCCTCCAAGTTTTAAAACCCCATATTTACCATTAGTTTTTCCCAGAGGTTTAAAAGTTACCCAACCTGCGAATTCTGCTCCTGGAAAAAATTTTCTAAAGTAGGTATCGGAACTATAGCCCCCAAAATCATAGTCTACTAAATCATATTTACCTTTTACACGAACACCAACTTTTCTTATATTTCCAAAATTGCGTGCAATTTGTGCTCTTGCAACAAAAGGTATAACAGAAGAAGATTTTGCGCCTTCACACCCAGTTGCAGCTCTTGTATTACCGAGAATAATCGTATTGTTAGGAATTGCAGTAGATGCAACGTAAACGTTGCTTGGCATGTATTGTAAAAAATTGTAATCATGTTGAGGTTTAAATCTCATACGAGCTTCATAGAAAGTCTTTCCATCTTTAAATTTACCATTTACCCCGCCTTCAACAGCGCTAAAAGAATAACCTGTATCGACATCATCTGGATAAAAATCTTCAGTTACTCCAGCTCGATAGTATCCAAAAAGATGCATAGTATCCACGGGAGATTTTTCAAATTTTTTCGTCAAGATTTCTTCTAATAAATAATGCGTTTTAGAAATATCATGGACTTCTTTTGCGTTAATTTCTGCAATTTTTTCCCTTAAAGTTTTACCTTTTAAATCAAAATACCATTCGTCGTCGGTTATAACATCTTCTTGAACATCTTCAGAAGTTTCACCTTCAATATCAAGAAGTACTTCTTGAATAGCAAACGTTGGCTGTGAAGAAGTTAACAATATAAAAAATAGAACTAGTATAGAAAAAAATCTCATTCCTGAATTATACCACACTATTTGCTCGTATAATCGGCTGATTTTTATATATACGACTACACCAAATAGATGATTTTTAAACAAAGATATACAATAAATTCACAAACCTACTATATAATGTTATTAGTACAATATTGACTTTTTGTACAATCCCATTATAAAGAACAATAAGAAGAAATATAGGAGGCTACACCTATGGGTATGGCAGCATCACAAGCTAGATATTTAGCTATCGTGGCAAGAAAATCAAATTGCGAATATGAAGGACAACAGATCAACCAAGCTAGAACAGCTTTGGCAAATCAAAGCGCAAATTTGTTTAACCAAATGTTAGGTTTGAATGTACCAGTGCCACCCAGCACACAAGATTTTACTAAAACCCAGTATTCTTATACTGACGGATTTAATGAGTCTACCATTGATAGTTGGCAACAACTTTCTTCTGCTGACCCAGAATACAATTATGTTGTGACTCACCATTATTACACTGAACAATATACGGGATCACAAAAAATGCTAAACGATCCTCAAGTTCAGTTCTATAATGAAATACCTAAAATTACCGCAGCCAATGATTATTCGACTAATATAGAAGCTATTCAAGATGCGTTAGAAGATTTTATAGAAGCTGAAAAAAATTTAGAACTTAAAGAAACTGCTCAAGCTATGCAAGCAGTAAAAGCTGCTAATATTAATAGTTATTCTGAAAATACAACTTATACTAATATTACTGAGGCTAAATTTGAGAATAGTCAATATTCTTTTACTTGCAATAACACAACTGTCACATTCTCTGAATATGATTCTTCAGACAAGAATACACCACACAAAGAAGTAACAGAAGCTATTGCAATAATGGAAGCTAATGGTGTCGAAAATATAAATACCGATTTAATATATGTAGATGCTAACGGTAATTTTGCTTTCAAAAGTGATCTTGATGCACTAATAGAAGGAAAAACGATTTTACCAGTATTTACAAAAACAAGTGTCAAAAAGGTAAATGATGATCTAATAAAGGCTAATAACGATCTTCTAGGAGCTAAAAGCGCTTATTATAATGCGGAGGCTGCTTATGAAGCGTTGAATGTTCCATCTTATGTTGGAAACTCTGAGTTAACTTGTATTGCAGAGCTTACAAAAGATCAGCAAGCAGAAATTCAACAAATAATAGCAGATATGAAAGATCAAAAAATTAAAACTAATCTTTCAAATTGTTTTTCAACAGATGAAGCAGGTAATCCAAAATACGATGGTGGTATTTATTCATTCAAGCTAAATGGTATAACATACTACACGACATATTATGATTTAGTTGACACCGCAAATTCTGGAACAGGTATTAACAATATTGATGATCAACAAAAATTGCCTTATTATAATGCAACTTATGTTTCTACAAAAGTTGAAAAAACAGAAAAAGCTTTGGTTGAAACAGATGGCAATGGAAGATTCTCAAGTATTCGCTTTGAAGATGATTCTATGACATATACTTTGCATATGGAAACAATTACAGATGATGTAGCTTATCAAGATGCAATGAACCAGTATTACTATGAGAATTCTAAATATGACAAAATGGTTCAAGATATCAACGCCAAAACTTCTATTATTCATCAAGAAGACCAACAACTTGAGCTAAGACTTAAGCAACTTGAAACAGAACAAAAAGCTTTAGTTGCAGAAATGGATGCGGTTTCAAAAGTAGTTGGCGACAACATTGATAAGACATTCAAGACATTCGGTGGCTAGGGGTAAATAGGCTAAGACCTTAATACCTCACTCCAACCCTCTCCTTAAGGAGAGGAAGATAATAAAAAAAGAAAGGAACGAAAAGTATAGAAAAAGAAAAGATAAGATAAGAATTATTCGACTTTTCAACTATTCAACTTTTCAACTTAAATTATGGCTTACAAAAACGATGGATACCTAGTAATAGCAAATAGATACGGCTCCGCATCAGGAGATGCTAAATCTATGCTTTATGAAACTTACGACAGATTAAGAGATTTGACTGTTGCTGGCTCTGGGTCATCTGGTACAGGTTTTGAAGCGGCTGGTGGTTTTCTTTATCAATTAGCAAGTTTATTTGCTCCATCTGCATTTATGACAACTTTAGGTGGCACAAAAGCCATGAATATACCTGGAACCTCTTATTGGAGTCAATATACAGGTGGCACTGGAGGGCTTACAGGGACTTATTCTTCATTTGGGGTTAATAGCTTAGGTAACTATTCAGGTTTCCCAAGCGGATACGCTGCACCATTAAGCGGTTACGCAACTGGTGGAGCTTCAAGCATTGGAAATTTACTTTATGGTTACGGAACATCTAGTGGTTCTCCTACAGGTTTCGCTTCTGGAATAGGAAGCATTGCTGATATTGCAAGCACAGCTGCTTATGGTGTAGGAACTGCCAATGGCTACGGAATTGGCGCTTCAAATATTTTAATGCCATTAGCAGGAGTTCTTTCTGGATGGGGTGGGGTAATGACTGCTGCAGCTCCATATTTAGGCACTTTTGGCTTGCCTGCAGTTGTAATGGGTAATTTAATGCAAGGAACTTCTTCTGCTGCACTTTCAGCTTACCAATCCGTTTCTCAGAACGTATTAGCAAACGCAAACACAATACTTTCTCAAAAAGTCGCAAATATTGAAACTGTTTGCAAAATGTTAGACACTCAAAGTGATGTCGTAAGAAAAATGCTCAAAGATGATATGGAAAGCAAGAGCAAAGAAATTGATAGTATGCAATAGATTTGTAACTTGGTTAAGGCTTATAACTATGCAAGGACGTACTTTTTTTAGAATAATGTTTGATAATTTATTTATAAATAATCCTTTATCTAAAGCAATTATTTCTTTAGTAAATTTTTGTAACGAACAAAGCTATTATAATAATAAAAAATTAAAGTTTTTAAAAAAAATGCCGTTAAATAATATAGAACAAACTAGTAGTTATGATAGACGTTTTATTTTTAACAGCAATCCAAAATCCGGAGTTTAATATTAAACAATGTTAACAAATGTAACAAATAATATAAAAAAAAGGCAATTCTTTAGGTTCTCGTGTTTTTATATTCATGTAGACTTAGATTGTGTAGGAGAAAAAGCCTATGCGTGAAGAACTACAAGACAACTTAAAACGATTATTGAATTTTATGAACTTTGCCCATTCTTTCTTTGTTAGAAAGAATCCGATAAAGGCATTGATCGCAAGTTTAATAACAAGCCTAAAGGAAATGCTTACCATTAGACAGAAGTTAAAAATGGCAAAGTATCGTGTAAACTATCACAAGCATCAGCTTTACAAAATGGAAAACTTAATAGCAGAAAGTAATGAGCACACGTTCCTAAAAGGCAAAAACTTAAATGAAACAAGGTGAAAACCGAAAGGAAATGTAGTATGGGATTAATTTCGTCAAGCTATAGAATGATGTATCTTACAGCTTACAAATTCACTTTAGAAAATAAAATTCAATGGATTTCTACAGCAAAGATGGAATTGGTTGCATCAGGTAGTGAAATTCTTGCCCTAGGAAATGATTTAGAGCCTGACAATCCAGCTGTTAAACAATTAGAAGCGAGACGAGATAAGTTGACAAATCTTGAAAAAAGATTGGATGTCCAAATGCAAGAATTTCAAAATCGACTAAAAATGGTTGATGCAGAACTTCAGTCTTGTCAAAATGCTGTTGATAACGCAATCAAAAGCTCTTTCTCATATCAGTTTTAAGGCTAATATGAATTAAATTTTAATGTATTATTATAGAATTGTGTAGAAAAAAGGAGAAAACAATATGTCAATTCAAGCAATATCATTTATGGGTGTAAAACCTGGAAATGGAATCGTAAAAAAAGCAGCTGAAAAAGCTGAAGCTTTAAAAGAAGAAGCTATATACTATGGCAAAGAACCTATGGGAGAAGCTACAAAAGCATTAAAAGAAAATTTTAGACCTGCTGATTTAGAAAGTTACGTTAATTCTCGTAAAACCATTGGTGAATTACCACAAGATGTTTCTGCTGAAGAATTAGCTGAAGCTTATAAAGCTGCACATGGTATTTTAAAATAATTAAGAGAATTTAATATCAAAACGGAAGCACCAAAATTTTTCGGCGCTTCCGTTTTGGCAATTATTAAATCCTATAGTCTTCAAGTATCAATTTGTAGTTATGAAAGATGTTGGATTAAATATTCCAATATAATAAATTCTGTAATATAATAAATGAGAATGTTAAAGAAGAAATTTATTATAAGTTTAATAGGGATTTATATATTTTGGCTTTGCGTTTTACCGCTTGCAATAACTAACGCGGTAGTATTGTTATGTCAAAATCTTTCACATAATACAGGTTTTCAAGTAGAATTAAAAAATCCTCATACAAGATTTTCTATTTTGCCAACTTGTGTCTTTTATGCAGAAAAAGTTCTTCTAAAAACAAAAAACAATTCTTTAGAATTTAATCTTGATGGTTTTAGAATAAATTTAAGAATTCTACCATTATTGACTGGTAAAATTCATATAAATAGTTTATTTGGAGAAAAGGTTGATTTATCAGCTATTTTAGCAGATGAATTAGAACTTGATAAAAACTTTTTTAATAAATTAAATAACACGTATCTAAAAATAGATTCGATAAAATTAGATAAATTTGAAGCTAAGATTTTTCAAAAAGAGGTTAAAACCCCAATTATTTACAATGGAGAAGGGTTTAATTATCAACGAAAAAATAGATATGTTATTTTTCAAAATAATAGTATGTTGAATGTTAATGGAAATGTTTCAAAAGTAATTTCAAATCTATATTTGCCACAGGATAATGATATTAATAAAACAGTTTTTGATATGGAAATATCTAATATTAATATTGCTCCTTTAAAAGATTATTTTAGACATTATTTACCAAAAGATTTATTAGAACTTAAAGGGAATATCAATATCCATGCAAATAAAGGTGGGTTTACAACGAATCTTTTTAATTGTGCAATAATTATGAAAGACCCCGCAAAATCAATAATTTTTCCGGATAAAATGGAAATAGCTTCAAAATTTAATATCTCTCGTAATCAAATTGTTTTTGAAAATATTGATATAAAATCAAAGAATGTTCAAACATCTCTTAATGGAAAAATTTCTAATTATTTAGGAAAAACAATGCCAACATTAGATTTAAATGTCAGAATAGATAAGTCTAAAGTTGAAGATTTTATAAAACTTTTGCCCGCATTCAAAGTTGAAGAAATAGATGTTTATGCTCTTAAAAAATATAAGTTTTATGGTGATGTATTAGCTAATTTTACAATTAAAGGTCGTTTGCCCGAACCTGATATTTGGGGTGATATTTATATTGACAATGGTGTTTTAATTAAACCTATTCCAAATACTTCTAAGGGTGCAACAATTAAGCTAAATATTTCAGGGAGACAAACAAATTTTGATATAGTAGTTCCTGCAGGTGGACTTGAAAAAGTTTTTGTTAAAGGCTCACAAGAAATCTATAATATAAAATATGCTGATTTTACTGTTAAAAGTACTAAGTCTGTTGATTTAAAAGTTGTAGAAACGGTTCTAAATCCTTTGCATGAGATTTTAAATTTTATAATAGGTCCTGTCCCGATAATGGATATTAATGGTAAAGGAAATATTGACATTATTGTGAAAGGAAATCGGCAAAATCCACATATTTGGGGCATGCTAAATACGACAAATGTTAAAGCTTTTTTTAAGGAAGCACCAGATTTTATTTTATCTAATTCAGATGCTGTTTTAAAGTTTAATGATCAAAATGTTGAGTTTAAAACATTAAAAGGTCTTGTTAATAATAAAAATATAGATATTAATGGAAATAGTGATTTGTACGGTAAGTTGAATTTTAACGTGCATTCAGAAAATCAAGAAACTGGATTTTTATATAAATCAACTAAGAGTTCAACTCTTATTCCTGAAATCCAAAAGGTCTTACCAGATTTGGATTCTATTACTGGTTTGGCGGATTTAGATTTAAAGATTTATGGTGTAATTAATGATATTAATAACATAAAATTTAATCAAAATCTTTTTGTAAAAGGTTTGATAAAATTAAAAGAAAATAATCTTAATTTTCAGAATATTCAGGTAGATAACGCTAATGGTGTATTATCTTTTGATAATTTGAATGCAGATGCTAAGCTGAAAGCTTTTATCGGGAATTTACCTCTTGATATAAATGCAAAAGTAAAAAATAATATTGCAGATTTGTTTGTAGATGTGCCAAAGCTTAATCCAAATTTTTTAATATCAGATGAAGCAACTCGTAGAAAAGAATATTTACCATATTTATCTATTAAAGGTAAGTATTTAGGTCAAATCGATAAAATAGACTATAAAAATTTGAGTTTTAGAGCTGTTGTTCTTGGCTCAACAAAAAAAAGTCCGATAAAATACCAATCAGAAGGTTTAATTGAGCTGTTAGATAATAAATTAATTGTTAAAAATGTTAAAGGCTACATTAATGATAATCAAAATACTTTTGATTTAAATTTAAAAATAGATGATATATTTACAGAAAAACCAGATGTGAATGGTGCAATAAAGCTAAAAACTCCTGATTTAAGTTTATACAATGATTTTATAGAAAGTGATATATTGCCTGATAGTATTAGTAAATTCGCAAAAAATTATGAATTTAAGCAGGGGGGGGTAAATCTCAATGCGAAAGTGCAAAATAATAAAATTTATTCAAATACTGATTTGTCAGGTATACAATTTAAATATTTGCCATTAGATATGCCTATTGAAATTGTCAATGGTAGTCTGGTATTTAAAAACAATTCTTTAGAATTGAACAAAATTAATTTGTTGGCTGATAATATGCCAGTATTAGTAGATGGAGAAATTAAAGATATTTGGGTTAAAAAGTTTTTTAATTTGTATATAAATTCTAAGCCACAGCAAGAATTTATAGATAAATATATTAATAAAAATCAAATTTATCCGATAAAAATAAAAGGTGATATTGTATATTGGCTAAGATTAAAAGGTGTTCCTGATAACTATGATTTAAAGGCGGAAATAGATATGAGTAAAGACTCTAGTATCTATCATTTTGGAGCAACAGTTGGTGATATTGAAAATGCTATAAAGCTTTCAATAGATTCTAGAATTATTAATTTAAATTATCATAAAATAAAAGAATTTTTGTATGATAAAGTTATAGATTCACAAAGTGGAAAACAAACAAGGTTAAATATGTTAAAGGCTTGGGGCGGTGTAAAAATTCTTAAAGATGATTTAGCTTTTGAAA
This sequence comes from Candidatus Gastranaerophilaceae bacterium, assembly GCA_045645765.1. Lineage (GTDB taxonomy): Bacteria > Cyanobacteriota > Vampirovibrionia > Gastranaerophilales > Gastranaerophilaceae > CAG-196. The sequence goes on along the minus strand of JAZRJK010000026.1, from coordinate 19,353 downwards.
ATCTTTGTATAAGAACTAGTCATCCAACTGATGCAAGAATATTTAATATAATTTTCAGAAAACCAAATATAAAACAAGGTCAGTTTACATCTGATTTAAAATTTAACGGAAAGCTTTCTGACGCGAAAGTTTTAGGTGATTTTCATATTTTTGAAACAAATATTCCATTTTTGGATACAACTATGAAAAATATTGAACTTGTGTTCAAAGATAAGACAATTAGTTTTAATTCAAAAGGTGAAGTTATTGGAAATGACATAACGTTTGAAGGTGTTTTAAGGAACAAGTTAATAGCTCCTTATAAGATAGAAAAAGCTTATTTATACACAAAAGAGTTAGATTTAAATCAGATTATAAATAAATTGAAACTAGCCGAGGTTGATAATGTTTCGACCTTTGAATCATTTGAAAATTTTGATTTAAATTCCATAATTGCAAATGATTTTAAATTAAAAGCTGATAATATAAATCTTAGAAATATTCATGCAACTAATTTTGAAGCTAATACATCAATCTCTGAAAAAGGAGTATTTGATGTTAAGAACTTTAATTTTAATATAGCTCAAGGTTTGCTTGGTGGAAAATTTTCTTATGATTTGAAATCCAACGATATGGGTATTAATTTGAAAGCGAACAATATTAGTGCTAATGATATAACTTGGGCTTTATTTGACTTAAATAATCAAATTTATGGAGATTTAACGGGTGATGTTAATCTAACTTGTAGTGGTTCAGAGTTTAGTCGCTGTATGGAGACTTTAACTGGAAACACTATATTTAATGTAAAGAATGGGAAAATGCCAAAGCTAGGCTCTTTAGAATATTTATTGAAGGCAGGAAATCTTGTTAAAGGTGGCTTTACAGGGGTTTCAATAAATAGTGTTATTGATTTGTTAGCACCTTCTAAAACAGGTGAATTTTCTAATATTTATGGCTCAGTTAGAATAAAAGACGGTGTGGCTAGAAATATTGAAATAACAACACAAGGCGAGGATTTAAGCTTGTTTATTGGTGGAACTTATAATTTTGCAACTTCAATTGCTGATATGGAGGTTCTAGGTTTACTTTCACGTAAAATATCAACTTTGTTAGGGCCAATTGGTAATGTGTCAATAAATACCCTCTTTAATGTAATTCCTGGTGTGGATTTATCAAAAGACAGTTTAGTGTTAGAGCGTATTAATAAAATTCCAGGGATAGAATTATCAAGTAAAGCTTTTAGAAAATTTATCGCTGAGATAAAAGGTAATATCAATGGTGATGATTATGTAACGAGCTTTAAATGGATTAATTAGTTTTCTTTTATATATAAAAGGGGTATTGTTATTTTAAGAAAGCTTCAATACCATTTTTTAGACAAGATAAGTATTTATCAAGATTAACTTGTTCTTCTGCTGATAAATTCTTTTTAGCTTCTGCTAAAATCTCTGGATTAGCTTTTAATTCTGCTTTTGTCATTCCTGTAATAGCTATTAATGTAATATAAGCTTCTTTTCCTTTTTGAATAGCATTATATTCTTCTTGTGTGATGTTACCAGCAGTGTTGCATCCATCTTTTTTATCATTTATGACAGATGTAACCCATAAGTCGGTAGCCATTTCTTCTTTAGAAATTGTTCCATTTAGGTCAACGTCTAAAATGTCAAATTCAGTTTTTAAAATAGCTAAATGTGTGTCGTCGAGGGCTGTTACCCCGTTTAAAGCTGCTTGATAAGCTGCAAATTCTTCAAAATTAATAACTCCATTAGGGTTAATGCTGTCATATTGTTCAACTGTTTCTCGTCCGAATTGAATAAAGCCTTGTTTAAAAGCTTCTAGGTCTTTTGCTTCAATAGCTGCGTTTATTGCACTATGTTTGAATTCTTGTCCGCTGCCTTGATTGAATTTTAACTGAGCGGTTGTATAGTCTAAGCTATTTGTATAATCAAGTATTCGTTGTTTTAAAAGTTCTTTAGAACCAGAATCGGATGGATCAAATAGTTCGATTAAATTATGTTTATCTATAATTTCTGATAAAATGTTTTCATCAACTGTTTTTCCAGCTTCTTGTAGAACTTCTGTAACAAAAGCTTTTACAGAATTTTTTTGTTCTGTATTTTGAGTTACATTAATATAATTTTTGAGTCTGTACTTCAAGGTTTCTTCATCAAGTTTTCTTATGTTTTTCAAGACTTCATATTTGCTAGTTACATCATCTTTTAATTTTTCACTTAAATTATTGAATATATCTTCGCCAAGCAATTTTTTAACAGCATCTTCTAAATTCTCATTATCATCTTTTATTTGGTTATCATTAGTTTTATTAACGGGGGTACTAGAAGTTAGGCTATAAGAATTGTTTTTAGTATAGCAGTTGCTAAAAAATGCATTAAGAGCCATACTTGCTGCGTTATTAGCCATATTTAATATCATGCAAGTATTTTGATATTTTTCGTATTTTTTTTGTTCTTTTTTTATTTGAGCGATTTGTTCAAAACTATATTTGGGAAAATTATTGCATTGATAAACCATAACTATACTCACTTAATATCTTACATATTTATATAAAGTAAAAAAAATGTTTTCAATTGCAAAAAATTCGGCATTTGTAACATTTCTTAATATAAAAATTTGATTAATGTGAGAATTCTGTGTATAATTATTAAGTGTAAAAAGTACAATGTTGGGGTTAGATATGGCATTAAATTTTCAAGACTTAATTTTAAATTTATCTAGATTTTGGTCAGATTATGGTTGCATTATTCAACAACCTTATGATACAGAAAAAGGGGCTTCTACAATGAACCCTGCTACATTTTTAAGAGCGTTAGGGCCTGAACCATGGTCTACTGCGATGGTAGAACCTTGTAGACGTCCAACCGATGCTCGTTACGGTGAAAACCCTAATAGATTAGGTCATTATTTCCAGTATCAAGTTATTTTAAAACCATCTCCCGATAATGCTCAAGAACTTTATCTAAAAAGTTTGGAAGCTATGGGGATTGATTTATCTAAGCATGATGTTAGATTTGTTGAAGATAACTGGGAATCACCGACTCTAGGTGCTGCTGGTGTAGGCTGGGAAGTTTGGCTAGATGGTATGGAAATTACTCAGTTTACATATTTCCAACAAGTTGGTGGTTTAGAAGTTAAACCTGTTGCTTTAGAAATCACTTATGGTTTGGAACGTATTGCTATGTATATTCAAAACAAAGAATCAGTTTTTGATATAATGTGGAATAATGAGCTTAAATACGGTGATATTTATCTTCAAAATGAAATTGAACAATCAAAATATAACTTCGAATACTCTAATGCTGATAGATTATTTAGCTTATTTGATGCTTATCAAAAAGAAGTTGATACATGTGTTGAAGCTGAATTGGTACTTCCAGCTTATGATTATGTTTTAAAATGTTCGCACACATTTAACCTACTTGATGCAAGAGGGGTTATTAGTAAAGACGAAAGAATTAACTTTATTAACCGAGTGAGAACAATGGCTTCTGCCGTTGCTAACTTGTATGTCAAGCAACGTGAAAAGCTTGGTTTCCCACTTTGTAAATAAATAATAAAAATTTATAAATAGAAAGTGGGAAATTGTTTAAGACAGTTTTCCACTTTTAACTTTCAATTTTCTACTTTCAACTAATAAAAAGAAAGGATAGCCGAATGAAGATAAAAGAGATATTAACCAAAATGGTAACAAGAAAAAACCCTGATGATGCTTTAGCTGGGGCTAAAGAAGGTGGTTTGGAAAAAACTCTGGGAGTTTGGGATCTAATTATACTCGGTGTCGGTGCAATTATTGGTTCAGGTATTTTTGCGGTTGTTGGTACTGCAGCAGCGGCAGAAGGTACAGGTGCTGGTCCTGCTTTAATGGTTTCAATGGTAATAGCTGCAATTGCTTGTATTTTTTCAGCTCTATGCTATAGTGAGTTTTCAACAATGATTCCTGTTGCCGGTGGAGCTTATACTTATACATTCGCAACTTTGGGAGAATGTATGGCTTGGCTTATTGGTTGGGTTTTAATGCTTGAATATGCAATTGGGTTTATCGCTGTTGCTTGTGCTTGGACTAATCACTTTATGCAATTTATTAAAGGCTTTTCTAATGTGTTACCGGCATGGGTTTGTAATCCACCATATTGGTTAACTAGTGATTATAGAAACGCTGCGCACTATTATCAAGCACAAGGTTTGGATCCTAGTACCGTTATTCCTTATGTTGCAGGTATTCCTATTTCAATAAATCTACCAGCAATTATAATGATTATATTAATGACAGCAATTTTGGTTAAAGGGACAAAAGATTCCGCTAAAATGGCTGGTATCATGGTTTTTGTAAAGCTAGGTGTTATAGCATTGTTTGTTCTTGCGGGAGCATTTTATGTAAGACCTGAGAATTGGACTCCATTTGCGCCTAACGGTTTTGAAGGTGTGTTTATGGGTGCTTTTATAATTTTCTTTGCATATATTGGCTTCGATGCTCTTGCGACAGCTGCTGAAGAATGTAAAAATCCTCAAAGAGATTTACCTATAGGTATTATCGGTTCTCTTTTAATAACAACAGTTGTTTATGTTCTTGTTGCTCTTGTTTTGACAGGCTTACAGCCAACAAGTGGAGTCGTTATTCCTGAAGGATTGCTGAAAGCTCCTATGGCTTATGCTATGTCAGCGGTTGGACAAAATTGGGTAGCAGGATTAATTTCTGTTGGTTCGATTGCTGGGTTAACATCTGTAATGTTAGTCCTTCAAATGGCTGCAACCCGTGTTTTATTTGCTATGAGCCGTGATCACTTCTTACCAAAAGTTTTCCAAAAAACTCATAAAAAATTTAATACTCCACATATTTTAACAATTGCAGTGGGTGTTTTAGGTATTGTAGGTTCTTTATTCTTAGATTTAGATATTGCAGCTTCTCTTTGTAATTTTGGAACATTTACATCATTTATTATAGTATGTGTTGCAATTCTTATTTTAAGAAAAATTGATCCAGATAGAGAAAGACCTTTTAAAGTCCCATTTTGTCCTTGGTTCCCATTGATGGGCATAATTTGCTGTGGCGGATTAATGATTTATTCAATGGCCGTAGCAAAAGGTGAAACTGCAGTCCTATCAAGTTTGATGTTTATTGCTTGGATTGTAGTTGGAGCTCTGATCTATGGGTTGTATGGTTATAGAAAAAATCGTGAAGCAGAAAATTTAGTAAAAGAAGTAGTGGAAAATGAACAAATTACAAGTAATATTTAGCAATTTATTAAAATGCAAATCTCCTCAAGAAACGGTTGAGGAAGGTACTCAATCCGAATTAAAAAAGACTTTAGGTATTTTTGATCTAATCGTAATTGGTATTGCAGCGGTTGTTGGTACTGGTATCTTTACAATCATTGGTTCTGCTATTGTAGGGAGTTCTGATGCTCCAGGGGCAGGTTCTGCAATTGTAATATCAATGGTTCTTGCGGCTATTGCAAGTGTATTTTCAGCGCTTTCTTATTCAGAAATAGCTGCTATGATGCCTGTCGCAGGTAGTGCTTATGCGTATACTTATGCTACTATGGGTGAGCTAATGGCTTGGATGGTAGGCTGGGTATTAATGTTAGAGTATGCTATTGGGAATATAACAGTTGCAAGTGCTTGGACAGGTTATTTAGTTCAATTTTTAAAAGGTTTCCAACACGTACTTCCGGCCTGGATGGTAAATTTTCCGTTATGGTTGAGAAACGATTACCGTACAATGTATGAGCTTTGCAACCGTTATGGCTGGGATGTGCATGATAAAATGCCTTTTCTACAACTACCTTTTGGTATAGAAATACCAATTGCTGCTAATTTGCCAGCTATCGGTATCGTTTTGATACTAACTCTTTTATTAATCAAAGGTATTAAAGAATCAACAAAAGTTGCTACAATAATGGTTGGGGTAAATATGTTTATTATCCTTTCATTTGTTGTTGTTGGAGCTTTTTATGTAAGGCCAGAAAATTGGGTTCCATTTGCTCCTAATGGGCTTGAAGGAATCTTTTCTGGTGCATTTATAATTTTCTTTGCTTATATTGGTTTTGATGCAATTTCTACAGCAGCAGAAGAAACTAAAAATCCTCAAAGAGATTTACCTATAGCAATTATGGGTACATTATTGTTATGTACTATTTTATATGTTTGTGTTGCTCTTGTTTTAACAGGTGTTGTTCCAATGAGAGGAATTGATATTCAAGCCCCATTGGCTCATGCGATGCGTTTTGTAGGAATTGATTGGTATGCCGGTTTGATATCTGTCGGAGCTCTTTGTGCTTTGACTTCAGTACTTTTAATTTATCAATTAGGAACAACAAGAATTCTTTATGCAATGAGCCGTGACCATTTCTTACCAAAATCTTGGAATGCTATTCATCAAAAATTCAAAACACCTCATATTATGACGTGGGTTTCAGGTTTAATAGTTATTCTTTGTGGATTATTTATGGATTTAAATATTTCTGCAGAACTTTGTAACTTTGGAACTTTTACATCATTCATTGTTATTTGTATAGCAGTTTTAATTTTGAGAAAAACAGAGCCTAATAGAGAAAGACCATTTAAAGTTCCGTTTTGTCCTGCCTTTCCAATATTAGGAGTGTTAACTTGCTTGGCGTTAATGTATTGTAAATTTAGTGCAAAAGCTACATCAGCAGTATATTTTATTATCTGGCTTTTAGTCGGTATATTAATATATGCATTTTATAGTTATAAAGAGCTCAGACGTTCTGAAAAATAAAACAAATACAGTAGGCAAACTTTACTCAAAGTGTTATAATAAGTTTATGAGAATAGTTACTTCTAAAGAGCTAAGTACTTATAAAATTTTACCGTTTGATTTATATAATGAGGCTAACGGTAAAGTTTTGTCAGCAGGAGAGGTTCTTACTCCTGGTAAGATTATAATGTTGAAGAACTATTCAAGATTATTCACTGAAGAATTATATAGTGATTCTGGTAAGGGCGAAAAATCTTCTGGAGGAAGAAATAATGCTCGTAAATTAGCTAATTTTTCGTATGATACGCTTGATGTTTCAGGGTTTGAAACCGTTGTAAATAAAGATGGAGCTTTACGTTCTGAATTACAAGTAAAAATTAAATATTATTATAAAAGAACTTTGGATTTATTAACACAAGGTTATTATGAAGAAGGCTTGTTAAAATTACATGGGCTTGTAAATATAATTAACTCAGATTTATATAAACAATTGGGTAGATCTAAGAAAGGTTCTCAGATAAGATTTTTAGGTGAATATGAACTTTGTCACCCATTAAATGTAGCTGTGATATCAGGTTTGATTGCTCGAAAACTTGATTATTCTGTATCAGCTGTAGAAAATGCTATTTTAGCAGGACTTTTACATGATATTGGGAAATTAGAAGTAAAATTAAAAGATGGCTCAGCTTTGCTTTCAACTCATGAAGATGAAGTTGCAGCGCATACTAAATTGGGTTATGAAATAATTAAAAATAAATTACATCTAAGTGAAGATATAGCAAGGGCTGCATTAGAACATCATGAAAACAATGATGGCTCAGGTTATCCACAAGGTCTTTCGAGCGATTATATAAATGAATTTGCACAAATTATTAATGTGGCAAGTTATTATGATAATCTTGCTTGTAATAGAACTTCAACTCAAGTAGCCAATAATAGAGCTGCGCTTAGAGCATTATTGGAACTAGGTTCTAAGAAGTTCTCTGTAAAAATGCTTTATACATTTGTGCATATGTATAATTATGATGATCATAAAGAATTTAATGATATGATAATTTAGCCAACTAAGTTAATTGTGTATTTTTATTAGATTTGTAATCCTATATTTATATAGGAGGTAAATTTGTTATGAATAGAATGAAAACTTTCAAAATGATAATGGAAAAAAGTAATTCAAATAGGGTTGTAATTTTAACAAATCATTATCAAATAATTGGTAATGTATATGAGTGTGATGAATGTAATAAAGATGAATATATTAATTTAACAAATGTTAGGCTATGCAACATTAATGATATTTATGACGGTGTTTGTGAATCGGATTCTAATTATGATTGGTTGCACATAAATTTAGATAAGGTAGTTGCATATAGCTTTATTTAGAAGAAGTTTTGTGAGAGAGTTCTTAATTTAGTTTTTATATTTTTTCTTAGAGACTTTATTAAAAACTTCTTCAAAACTTTCTATTGGTTCTAATTTATACCCGCAGTGTTCAGCAAGAGTTCCTCCCATTAGAAATAGTTCTTCTTGGGGGTAGCGCCTACATATTCCAGGGCGTTTTTTATGTATCTTACATTTATTTGTTTCTTTATCTAAATTTGTGCATTCAAAAACTAACCCAGTCTCATCTTTATCAATGATTTTTAGGTAAGTATAAAAAGGGTGTAATCTTTGTAGTTTTTTGAATTCTTCTTCTGTTTGAATTACATTTTTATGTTTAACGTAAATCTTTTGACAACATCTGCCACAAGCATTGCATTGGCCGACTCTATAATATTTACGTTTTAATATATGTAAGAAAAAAAACTTTTTTATTTTTTTAAACATTGACTATTCGCGCCTTTGCATATTTATAGTCAGACGAGGATTCATCTGCTAATGTCATAATCTTTGAAAAATATTTGTTTGATGTTCTATAATCTCCTGTTGAATGAAATGTTAAACCTTTTTCAAAACAAGATTTGATAATTCTTTCTTCGGGATTGGTGAAAGAACGTATTAGTTGCATTTTTCTATCGATTTCTTCAGAAAGAACTCCATTAATTATTACTGAATTTTCATATTCAAACATTGCAAAATGATAATTGTTATCGTTGTAGTAATTGTCTCCCCATTCTTCATGACTCTTGTGGCTATGCTCATCAAAAGAATTTTCAAGTTGTTTTAGGTTACGAACAATTTCCAAGTATTCTTTTTGATTATTAATTACAAGTGGTAAAATTCTTTTTAAGCAACAATAAGCGCTTGTAAAATCACCTAGTGTGAGCATTACTGAAGATAATCTTTCTAGGACATCTAAAGATCTTTTATCTAAACAATATGCTTGTTTTAAGTAGATCAGCGATTGCATATATTGTTTTTCTTTATAGTATAATTTCCCAAGTGTGAAATTTATATCAAAACTTGCAGGATAATTTTTAACAGCATATTCTAAAGCTTGAATTGCAGTTTTATTATCATTGGCTACGATTGCTTTCATTGCTTTTTGATAAAAGTCGTTACCTATTTTTATAAAATCGGCAATACTTTTTTTTATTTCAAGATAGTAGTTGGAAGTTTTATCTTTGGCATATTTTAGATATTTTTCATAGAAAAATATTGATTGAAATTTCATATCTTTTGAAAAATATGATGTAGCAAGATTAAGGCATACGTTCTCGTCATCTGGTTTGTAAGAATAAGCTATACACCAATACTCAATCGCTGTTGTTAGATCTTGTTTTTTAAATGCAATATTCCCTAAAAAAACATAAGAAGGGTTCTTTATTCGTTCTAATTCAACAGAATGTATAAAAAATGATTCAGCTTTTTCTAAATCATTAAGTTTATAATAGCATCTACCGACTTCATAATAAATTTTGTAAGAGTAGCTTGTATTAACCACGTCAAGATAAAGCTTTAAAGCTCCGGAATAATTACCCGATTGATACAATCCCTTTGCAGCCTCAAGCTTCTTATCTTCTATATCGGAATTGTCCTGAATATAGTAATCTGAAGTTGCCATAGATGTATTCTAGCACACTTATAGTTCGAGGTCATCCCATAATTTAGAATTTGTTACAAGATTTGAAATTACATCATCTTCAAAAACATCGATAACACCTTGAGAGAATAATTCATTCATCATATCTAAATGAGATAAATCATTAGGGTCACTCATTGCAATTTTATTAAATTTGTTTATATCGCAATCTTTTTGGAACAATTCAATTGCGTTTGCAGAGATCTCTGTTTTATCAACATAAGGATTATTGTTAATAGTGTATGCAGACTTTTGAGCGTTAGCTCGTAGTGCAGCTATATTAATAACATTGGTTTGTCTATCTAACTGTGAGTTATAAAGAAACTCGTTATTATTATCGTTTATGTTGTTAAACATGAGACCCTAATCTCCCCTATTTACCCATTACCATTATTCTATATTATTTAATTTTTGTTATCAACTATTTAGTGGATATTTTGAATTTAATTCTTTTTTAGCTTTTTTATTAAAAATATTAGGGGAATGATAACTAGGCAAGCAATTGCAAAAATCCGAAATGCATCAATAAAAGCCATTAAATTAGCTTGTTGCATTAATTGCCCGTATATTAATTTCTCTCCCATGTAAGAAGCAGTTCTTGTGTCAAATTGATTTAAGAAAATTCCTGTCATTGTTTGAAGCCTTTCAGTATATGCTTGCGTGAAATCATTTAAATGTTCAATTAACATAAATTGATGTCTCTGAGAACCTCTTGAGAGTAGTGTGGCGACTATTGAAGTTCCAAATGCTCCTCCTATATTTTTTAATAAATTTTGTAGCCCGCTTGCATTGGTCATTTGTTCATTTTTAATGGTTGCCATTGAAAGGGTTATGATTGGTATCATTGCTAAACCTAGTCCTAGACCGTATAAAATATTAGGAATTGCTATATTAATTGGCGCGATTTGTAAATTAAGGTTGCCAAGCATCCAGCCAGCACCACCCATAAGAGAAAGTCCAATTACGACTAAAAGTCTGTTATCAATTACATTTGACATTGTTGCGCATAATGCCATTGCACAAAGAGCCCCTATTCCTCTTGGCATCATTGATAACCCACTTTGATAAGCGTCATATCCTAATAAAGCTTGTAAGAATTGAGGTAGGATTGCTAATGATGCTAGAAGCACTCCTTGCATTACTACTTGAACAGCAGTTCCGATGAAATAATTTTTATCTTTGAATACTGATAAATCGGTTAATGCATCTTTGTTTTTTGTTTGTGAAATAAAAAATGCAATACCAGATATTATTGCAACTGCTGAAAGCCAACATATCCATGGGGCGTTAAACCAATCTGCATTATTACCTTTATCAAGTACAATTTGTAGTGAAGCTAAAAAGGTTGTAAGTAAGAAGAAGCCTATAAAATCAGCTTTGACTCCAGTTTGTTTCTGAGCATAAGGTGGATCATATATTAAAGTTTTACAAAGTCCTAGTGCCAGTATACCAATTGGTAAGTTAATGAAATAAATATAAGGCCAAGACCAATTTTCTGTAATCCAACCTCCTATTACCGGGCCGATTATTGGTGCGATTACAATAACCAATCCAAATACAGCCATAGCTTTACCTCGCTCAGCAGGCTTGAAATTTTCTAAAAGAATAGCTTGAGATACAGGTAGTAAGCCTCCTCCACCAAAACCTTGCAGTATGCGAGCAAATATCATCGTTTCCATATTGGGTGCAAAACCGCATAATGCAGAAGCAATTGTAAAAAGGATTATTGAAAACATAAAAAAGTTTTTACGTCCCATAACTTTACTAAACCAACCAACCATTGGAATAACTATACCGCTAGCGATTAGATAACTTGTAAGAATCCACATAGATTCTTCTCTGCTAACAGAAAAGCTTCCTGCCATATGTGGTAAAGCTACATTTGCGATAGTTTCATCTAGGACAAACATGAAAGCTGATGCCATTGTCGGCAAGCAAGCTAACCATGGATTGATATTATGATTGTTTTTTTTAGTAATATTTGTGGTCATTTTATCCTCTTATGACACGAATCGTATCATAAGTTTGTTGCAAATGCAACATGTTGCAAAAGATACAGATATTGGTTTATAAAAAAACCTCCATAAGGAGGCGTTTTATAAAATTTCCATAACTGGATCATTTTGTCTTGTTTCAGGAATTTCTTTTAGATCAGGCAAGTCAAACTCTTTTTTTTGTTCGATTTCAGTTTGTTTTTCTGGAGCTATTGCAGTTTTTGTGTTGTACTTGGCAATTGCTGGGTCAGGATTGTTCTTAAAATGTTGGTAATCTTGCATAATTACATTTACAAAGCGTTTTGTTTCCTTGAATGGAGGAATAGTGCCACCATATTTTTTTACGTTTCCTGGTCCTGCGTTATAAGCTGCAAGAGCAAGTTCTGTTGAGCCAAACATTTTATACATCATCTTGTAGTAAGTTAGTCCTGCTTTAATATTTTCATTTAAGTAATAAGGATTATAACCTATTTTTTTTGCTGTTGATGGTAATACTTGAAAAACTCCTACGGCACCGTATGGGCTTTTGAGTTCATGTTTGAACCCGGATTCTTTTTTTGCAATACTTAACGCAAGTGCCGGATCAACTCCCATTTCCACAGAATGTTTTACAATGCTCTCTTTTACAACATCTTCTGATATTGCGGCCTCTGCATTCACTGTTAGGAATGATACTAATGCAATAGCTGTTAAGACTATCTTTTTAATCATCGAAATCCTCGTAGTTATTGTAAATTGGATTCTGTATATTATCTCGAAAATCCTCCCTACGGTTTCACTATGTTCTCGTATGGTTTCTGATAAAATGTCTTTCCTAAATTTTTACAAAAAGTTTTATTTACTTCTCGCTCAAACTTGTTAGGCGACTCTTTCTACCATTCCCCGCACTCCGGCTTGGATAAATAGATATACAGAAATTGTATTACTGACATTATATGTTAAACAATAAAATATTTCAACATGTGAAGCTTAAAATAGCCTCGAAAACTAAACAACAGTGAACTTGCGATTGACTATTTGTCTAGAATTTTGTTCAAAATCTAGTTCTGAAACGTAAAGTTTAACAAATTTGTCTAAATTCATTATATTAAATAGAACAAAAATGTCAGAAGGAATGTTGAAGATGCTTAAATCTCGATAATTAATATTTCTAAGTGCTTCTATAAATTCTATAGAGCAAGTTTGTAAATTTTTAAAATCTAAAGCGATTCTTCGAGAATCTTTTTGAATAAAATCAAAAATGCTCTTTTGCTTATGCAAACCTATTTCTGAACCAAGCGGGGTGATTATACAAACATTTTTGTTATCTCTAATTTCCATATTTTTATAATAGTGCTTATTTATTGAAAATATAATTATAAAAAAATATGAAATATCTCTAACTAAAGTTTAGTATATTTAAAAATGTCTTTCAGTTGGTTTTATTAACATTTTAGCAATTTTTTCAGCGCCATCAAAGTAACGTTCTTTTAGTTTCGCTGACGCGGTTTGATTGTCATATTCCACAAATCTATGCTCAAAAAGGGTTTTGCCATTTTCTATGGTAAGCTTTAAATAACATGATTTTGGTTCTGGGGTAAAAGGTCTTCCCACAGAACCGACATTTACAACCGTTTTTTTATTTGAAGTTTGGTAACCACAAGGTAGATGAGTATGTCCGCAAAGAATAATATCTGCACTTACACCTTGAATCATTCTTTCAACTTCTTCAATTGTTAGATTCGGATGAATGTCTTCATTGTTTTTTCGTGGAGAACCATGAACTAATAATATTTTTACGCCAGCTTCTTCGACTTCTAATTGAATTGGTAAGGTTTTAAGAAAATCTTTCTGGATAAAATTTAAAGAAATAACGTCATCTTTTAAAGCTTCTGCCATGACAGGAGCTTTTGTTTTGAGATTTAAATATAGGTTGTCTGTATAATTAGCAATCATAGAATCGGTGTTACCCTGAATCATTACAAAGTTAGCATCAAATTGTTTTTTAAAGAACCAATCTACAGTTTTTGCTGGTTCTGGTCCTGCCATTGCATAGTCTCCTAGTACAAAAATTTTTTCGCATTCTTGCTTCTCAATGTCTTTCATTACTGCTTCAAGAGCTTCTAGGTTTCCATGTATATCAGAAATTACTGCAATTTTCATTTTGAATTCTCCTTTTAGTGATATAATTAATTTTATGATAAACAGAAGAAAATCTAAACAAATTACAATTGGTAATGTAAGAATCGGTGGAGATGCACCTGTTAGTGTGCAATCAATGTGTAATACTGATACAAGAAATGTAGAGCAAACGTTAAACCAAATCAATGAATTAACTTCTGCCGGGTGTGAAATTGTGCGTTTGGCCGTTTTAAATAAAGACGCTGCAAGTGCAATTAAAGAAATTGTTAAAAAATCTCCTATACCATTGGTTGCAGATATCCATTTTGACTATCGTTTGGCTTTGCAGTGCATAGAAAATGGTATCCATGCATTAAGGATTAATCCTGGTAATATAGGCAAACGTGAACATACTGAAAAAGTTGTTAAAGAAGCAAAAGCACATAATGTTCCAATTCGAATAGGAATTAATGCAGGTTCTTTGGAAAAGGAATTTGCGCAAATGGATTTGCCTTTGTCTGAAAAGATGATTAAGAGTGCATTGCGTCATATAGAAATTTTAGAGGATTTAAATTTTTATGATATAAAACTTTCATTAAAATCTTCTGATGTAATGACAACAATTGAAGCTTATAAAAAAGTCTCAACAATGATTGATTATCCTTTGCACTTAGGTGTAACAGAAGCGGGTACATTAAAAATGGGGCTGATAAAATCTTCAATTGGTTTGGGGACTCTTTTAAGTGCCGGGATTGGTGATACAATTAGAGTTTCGCTAACAGAAAATCCTGTAGAAGAAGTGGAAGCAGGATTTGGGATTCTAAAATCCTTAGATTTAAGAAAACGAGGAATTAATTTTATATCTTGCCCAACTTGTGGTAGAACTCAAATAGATTTAATAGGTTTAGCCAAAAAAGTTGAAAATCGTTTTAAGAATTTAGATTTACCTATAACAATTGCTGTTATGGGTTGTCCGGTAAATGGGCCAGGAGAAGCAAAGCATGCAGATTTTGGGATAGCTGGAGCGATTAAAGAAGGTTATATTTTTAAAAAAGGTGAGATAATTGCTAGAGTACCAGAGGCTGACTTGATAAATTCATTAGAAAATATTATAATGGAATCATATAGTTTAGATAAATAAGAGTGGGTAAGATGAAAAGAAGTTTATATTTGTTAGTTTTAATGTTTTTGATTTGTTTATCAACAAAAGCTGCGGTTACGGTTGAAGAAACAACAGATGCAGAGTATTTAATAAATTCTGGGTATTCACAAGCGTTAGCTGAAGATGTTTTTGTACAAAAAAATAGAACGCTTGGTAATCCAATTGAGCCATTATACGAAAAATCTGGCAATGTATTAGTAAAAGGCTGGAAGAAGTTTTTCTCATATTTGGATCCAGCGCAAGATACTTATGATAGATTGCATCATGATATTAAGTTATCACCTTCGGCAAGTGATCTATAATTTAAAAAGTAACATAAGGCGCTAGTATAAAACTGGCGCCTTGTTGTATTGAAACTTTTTCTATATAATAATATTATTATGACAATGAAAAGATTTAGATTCTTAACATCAGGAGAAAGCCACGGTAAATGCTTGAATGCTATTATTGAAGGAGTCCCAGCTGGTATTAGAATTAAGCAGGAGATAATTAACTCTGATTTAGCACGACGCCAGGAAGGTTATGGGCGTGGTGCGAGAATGCAAATAGAAAAGGATACCGTAGAAATTAAATCAGGTGTGCGCTTAGGGAAAACAACTGGTGCGCCTATTTGTCTTGAAATAAAAAACAAAGATTTTTCTAATTGGGAAGATGTAATGTCTGTTGAGAATTACGAATATCCTACAGAAGAAATGTTACGTAAAATAGAAGAAAAATCATTTACGAAAGCTCGTCCTGGGCATGCAGATTTTGCTGGTGCAAAGAAGTATAATTTATCTGATTTAAGAGATGTATTGGAACGTTCAAGTGCGAGAAAAACTGCTATTGAAGTGGCAGTTGGATCGATTGCAAAGCAAATATTAAAAGAATTCGGAATAATAGGATTTTCACATGTTTTGCAAATAGGGAATGTTAAATTAGATTTTTACCCTAAAACATATACAATGATTAAAGAAAAAGCAGAAAAATCAGATGTGTTTTGTGCTGATGAAATGACAGCTGATCGTATGCGTAATGCAATAGATGCTGCGGCTCAAGAGGGTGATACTCTCGGTGGTAAGTTTGAGGTTATTTTTGGGAATTTACCAATAGGCTTAGGGTCTTATGTACATTGGGATCAATGTTTAGATGGGCGTATTGCACAAGCGATTATGAGTATACCAGCCGTCAAAGCCGTTGAGATTGGAGCTGGGGTTGACGCTGCACATTTAAAAGGTTCTCAAATGCATGACGAGATATTTGTAACTAAACATAAAGATGTTTACCGACAAACTAATAATGCTGGTGGTATTGAAGGTGGTATGACTAATGGCGAAGCTTTAATTGTTAAAGGTACAATGAAAGCTATTCCTACCATGAAAAAATCTTTAGCAACTGTTGATCTTAAGGAAATGACACCAGCGAATGCTCATTTTGAGAGATCTGATGTCTGTGCCGTTCCAGCATGTTCTGTTGTCGCCGAAGCTAGGGTTGCAATCATTTTAGTTGATGAACTATTAGCAAAAATTGGTGGGGATAATTTTGTTGAGATGAAGGCTCATTATGGAATCTAATATTGTTTTAGTTGGGATGCCAGCTTCTGGAAAATCTACTATTGGTAAATTGTTGGCCGAAAAGCTTCAGACTTATACCTTAATTGATACAGATTCTTTAATTGAGCGAACACAAGGTATCAGTATTTCAAAGATTTTTGAAAAATATTCAGAAGATTATTTTAGAAAGTTAGAATATGATACTATTAAAATGGTTTGTGCTGGTGGAGGAAATAAAATTCTATCAATCGGCGGAGGAGCTTTTGAAAACCCTGATACAAGAAGCACACTATTAAATTTTGGAAAAGTTTTTTATTTGAAATCTGAGCTTGATGTATTATATTATAGAGTATCGCAAGATTTGACAAGACCACTTTTAAATAATGAAAATCCACGTCAGGTTCTTGAAAATTTATTAAAGAAAAGAGAAGAAAATTTTCTGAAAGCGCACTATATAATAGATACAAATGGCTTAAAAGAAGATGAAATTGTAGAAAAAATATTAGGAAGTATAGATGAGACAGACGTTAAGTGTTGAAGTTAAAAATTATGATATTGTCATTACAGATGATAAATTTTCGACTTTAATGAAAGAACTTTTGGAATTTACGGCTTCTCAAAAACGCTTGTTTGTTGTTTCTAAAAAGGTCTATAATCTTTATCGTAAAGAATTAGAACTATATAAGCATTCTTTGTTGATATTGAAAGATGGCGAAAAAGAAAAAAATATAAAAAACTATATTAAGATTTTAGAAACTGCAGCGAAGCTTGGGCTCACTCGTTCAGATGTGATGATTGCACTTGGTGGAGGTGTGGTTGGTGATATAGTTGGATTTGCTGCGGCAACTTATATGAGAGGAATTGATTTTATCCAAGTGCCTACTACTTTATTAGCAATGGTTGATTCGTCTGTTGGGGGGAAAACTGCTATTGATATGACTGAAGCAAAAAATATTATTGGAGTTTTTTATCAACCTAAAAAAGTGTTTATTAATATTAACTTTTTGAAAACGTTAGATAAAAGACAGTTTATGTCTGGTATTGGTGAAATCTTAAAATATTCGTTTATTGAAAATGATTGCGGATATAAGCATCCTTTATTTTTCTTTGAATATCTAACTTTATGTTGTGAAAAATTATTACAAAAAGAGCCTATGACACTTATGAGAGTAATAGAATATTGTTTACGCTTAAAAATATCTGTAGTAGAGCAGGATGAAAAGGAATCTGGGCTTAGAAAAATTTTGAATCTTGGTCATACATTGGGCCACGCTCTTGAAACAAAAGGGAAATATAAAAAAATCCTCCATGGAGAAGCTGTAGTTCAAGGTCTATTTTTTATTTTTAACTATGCTTTTGCTCAAAATTATATAACATATTCTTATTATAGATTAGCAGTAGAATTGCTTGAAAAATATGGATTCAAAAGTGAATTAAATAAGTATAAACCAATTGAACTAATAGAAATTATGAAAAAAGATAAAAAAGCAGAGAGTGATAAATTAGTCTTTATAATACCTTGTGATAAGAAGAATGTTAAAGAGATTAAATTACTTCCTGAAGAAGTTTTGCCCATGTTTGTCTAAAATTTAGCATAAGATCCTATAACACGTAAAGACTTGCAGTTTTCCTCAAGTTCTTTTAAAAGTTTTTGAATATCTTCGTTGTTTTGGTGGCCGTCAAAGTCCATAAATACAGCCTGTTCTTCAGCTCTATTGTTCATCATTTTTGAATTAATGTGGGTGATATTTATATGGTATTTTACAAAAACTTGTACAATATCCATTAAAGCTCCTTGTTTATCATCAATGAACATAACGATACTGGTCTTATCATTTCCAGTAGGTTGTGTTGAACCGTCGCCAATTACAATAAATCTTCGATTATTGTCCTTATCGTCTTCTATATGCTCTTTTAGAATATTTAAATTATAGAGTTCTGCGGTTTTTGTTGTGCCTATTATTGAATATGTTAAATTGTAATTGTTTAATAATTTTGCGGATTCATCCATGCTCTCAGCCATAACAACATTTAATTGTCGGGGCATTTCCTCTTTGACAAATTTTTTACATTTACCTAATGCATTGGGATTTGCAATTAATCCCATTAAACTATAGAATTCTGTTGTTTTAGAAAGAATACAGTCGTTAACAGGAACAATAGTTTCAGCTAAAATTTGAATGTTTTGGTTTTTAGTCATAATCAAATTATCAATTGTTTCACGAATTATTCCTTTATAAGAAGTCTCAACTGGGACAATAGCAATTGCATTTGAAAATTCATCAATATAATCTATACATTCTTTTATTGAATTTAAAGAACGCTGATACAAATATAAATCATAGCTTTTGAAAAGTTTATCTTTCGCTATTTCTGAGTAAGATCCACCCATGCCAAGACAAACAATTTCATTAAAATCTCTAAACATAATAAACTCCAAGTGTTTTTATTATTATAGCTTAAATAAAAAATTAAGTAAATTAGAAAAACTACTTTCAATTTCCCGTGCTGGCTGCCCCCTCACCCTAGCACTTGGGAAGGATAAGTAATAATATAATTGACATAAGAGTTTCCTACGTGCGTAGCACCTCCCCTCAAGGAGAGGGAAAAACTAAATCAATTGCAATGCGATTGCTGGACTTTGGTTAGCTGTTGCCATCAAAGTTGCCGCTGCTTGTTGTAGAATCTGTTGTTGGATATATTGACTCGAAACTTTTGCAATATCCGCATCTCTTATTGTAGAGCGTGATGAAACAAGATTTTCGTATTGGATAGAAATTTCGTCTAATACAGAATCAAGTCGATTAGACACAGAGCCAAGCTCTGTC
>JAZRJK010000025.1:0-1607 GCA_045645765.1 Candidatus Gastranaerophilaceae bacterium | reverse complement strand
ATTATGTGCTTTAGGTGGAGGATTTATTGGATTTTTTGCTAATCAATTAACTGAATGGTATGGTTGTATATTATTTGGTTTTGGTGTAGCATTAATGGTTTATTCAATTATTAATTTAAATAAATAGTAATTTGACGTTCAATTTATACTCTACCAATGGTTGATTTCTAATCATTCAACCATTAAGTCGTTTTATTTTCCTCAAAAGGTAATACAATAAAAGAAAAGGAGAGATAATATGGATCAAATTAAAATAGGAAAATTTATTGCTGAGTGTAGAAAAAAGAAAAATCTTACACAAGCACAGTTGGCAGAAAAATTAAATGTAAGCGATAGGGCAATATCAAAATGGGAAACCGGTAGAGCAATGCCGGATTCTAATATTATGCTTAAACTTTGTTATATTCTTGGAATAAATGTAAATGAATTATTATGTGGAGAGGTAATTGATATTGAGAAAAAGGAAGAACAATTAAATGAATTGATTTATCAGATGGCAACAAATGAGGAAAGATATCATAAACGATTATTGTATTCTGCTTATATGATTGTTGCAATTAGCCTGATAGCGCTTATTTGTTTAATTACTTTAATATCATTACTTATTCCTGAATGCGCATTTCAAAATTTTTTGATAATAATGTCTGTTATATTATTTATAATTCCTTGTATTATTGCGCTTAAGTTTAAGATAGAAACAGGATTTTATGAGTGTAAGAATTGTCAACATATGTTTGTTCCTAACTATAAAGGGATTGCTTTGTTGATGCAAACACCATCTAGAAAATTGTTGAAGTGTACTAAGTGTGGAAAATGGAATTGGTGCAAAAAAATATCCAAAAGATAAATTACAATTTATAGAGCAAAAAAAGCTCTTTTTTATTTGTTGATTGGTTATATTATTTATGATATACTAGACAAAATTGATTTAGGGAAGTAAATATTTAAGGAGAATTATATGCTATATAATTTAAAGAAAAAACTGTTTTTTAAGCGATTTGATCTTTTGTTTAATAAAGGTGTTAGAGATGGAAGAATTTGTGAATTTGATGATCAAATTTATGAGAAGATGGATGGAACTATTATTTCTTGTTTATCTGTTTCTATGTATATAAAACATTCTGATCATTTGTTTCCTGCTGGTACTTGCTATGAGAGAAGTTTATATATGTTTTTGGCTCTTGATGATGGAATTTTAGTTAGAGGTAATGATAAAGCGTTAGAATATAGATGTGGAGAAGGTCATGGTGGACATGGCTGGGTGGAAGTAGGAGACTATGTTTATGATCCTTCATTGATGTTGCGCTTTGATAGAAATTTATATTATAATTTATATGGTATGAGTGATGTTCATAAGCGTGATAAAAAAACTTATTTAGTAGAACATCAAGATTTTTTTGACAGTCATGTTTCTCATGATTTAGAGGAATTTAAACCTGGAGGAAAAAGAAGACTTGAACTTGGGTTTTATGTTATGCAATTAAGAGCGTTAGGATCATTAGTGAATGATGATAGTTTTACTCGTGATTTAGAAAGTTATTTAGAGTCAGTTGAGTATGATGAGGCAGAGATTAGTGAAGAACGTGATAAGGCTATTCAAAAGATTT
>JAZRJK010000024.1:0-38903 GCA_045645765.1 Candidatus Gastranaerophilaceae bacterium | reverse complement strand
AAATTTCGGAGTTTATAAACCCCGCTCAAATGCAAGCTATGATAGCTTTTTGCTCATTTACCCCCGTGCAACACAATACTAATTAAGTTGCACGATTTTAGTTTATTACTAAAGTTTACATTCCAAACAAATCCTTCTCTGCAACATTTTATAATTATAAAAATTATCTCTTGCATAATTTTAAAAATTATTGTAAACTTTTGTTAAGCAGAGAGATTAAAATGTTTTTACTAAAACCCCAAGAAGAAAAAAAACAAAATAGAGTTAAATTATTAGGTGCTGTACGTATAAATAACACCTCATTTTTTGTTTGTAAAAATAGTGAAGGTAATGTTTGTCTAGAAGCAGGCAGAGAAGAAAAATTACAAAAAGCTATTCTTAAAAGAATGATTGAACTAAATCCTTCAATAAAAAAAATTCTTGGTGATTATAAAATCAAACCGACAATTGACACTAAAACATTACGTGAACTAGCTGGTGGCCATATGAACGATACCTGCAAAGTTGCAGTAGGTATCTATTCAATATTATCAGAAAATCTTAAAAGAAAAATTAGTGAAAAAACTATTAAAGAAGCTTCCATGCTACATGATTTAGGAAAAGTTTTAATTCCTTCAAAAATTTTAAATAAGCCCGCTCGTTTGAATAAAAAAGAGCGCGAAATTATGAATATTCATTCAACACTCGGTTATGAGCTTTTAAAAACACAAAAAATTAACCGCGAGACTTTAGACTTAGTAAAATATCACCATCAAAATTTGAAACAATCTGGCTATCCAGCTTTAAATTGTGATCATAATCCATCTGATATAGGAGTTCAAATCATATCGACAGCGGATAAATATAGTGCACTAAGAGAAGCACGAGTATATCGTAGAAAACTCTCAAGAATCGAATCTTTATTAATTCTATATAGAGAAGTTAGAGAAGGAAAAATCCTTCCAGAAGTCTATAATGCGCTTGTTGAGTATGCTAAAGTTTATGATAAGTAAAGCATATAAGAAAAGCCAGAATCTAAAATTTCAGATTCCGACTTTTTATTTAGACATATTTTAATATTCAAAAATATCATCCACTAATCCTTGTTTATTAAACACATATGTTTTACAGTGTTTTTTTTCCGAATCATTTATTTCTTTTTCTGAATAAAATGTAGGCTTTTTGGTTTTAATATCGACATGTAAAGTTTTCTCAAAACCATTATCATTGTGTCTAATCATTATAGTATTTTTAGAAAACTCTGTTTCTTTTTCTTTTCCACTACCAAGATTTTCCTTGATAAAAATAGAATTTTTATTCTTTTTTATTTCCATAGATTGGGTTTTAATTTTTTCTAATTTATTGTTGAAATCATAGTAAGCTAGAACTTCTTCGCCATCTATTACAACTTTTTTTGTTTCATAATTTCCATTAGAGAATCTTGTTTCTTGACCTTCTGCATTATTAATTTTTTCTTCCCAAGCATTAAAATCGAATTTCTCAGCAGGTTGTAAATCAGAGTCTAAAAGAGGTTCCAGTGCAATTAAATTTGGCAACGCAGTTCTTTTACTTTCTTCTAATACAAAAGGTAAGCCATTATAAAATTCTACATTTTTTTCAATAGTACCTCGTGGAGTTTCCTTTTGCTCAGTATATCGAATATTCTTTTTATCTTCACTTATATGAAAATATTTTCGTCCGTTATTATTAGGAGATTCCAAGCTTATAGAGTAACCGTGACCATCATAATTTTTGCTTATAAAAATTTCTTCTCCATTCTTATTAACTGAATTTTTACCAGAATAAACAATCTTACCGTTTTCATAACAAGTAAAAGCTTCTTCCTTTCCTGTTTCTGAATTAAACTTTGTTACATATGTTTCTATACATTTACCATCCTCTTGTTCACAATGCTGTGTGAATATTGGTTTATTAGTTTTTTTATCAATTTTTTCAATATAATTTATGTGATTAGAATTATCATCAGAAATATAATAATTTGTTATATAATCATCAGATTCTTCTTTTATAAATTTTAATTGATTATTTGAATCATAAATTCTTTCACCTTTTATTTCTTCTAAATTCGTACAATCTACCGGTTTAACAGGTTGAATATTAAGGTCGTTTGATATATTAAACAAAGCTTTACCATAAGAATTTAAAGCTACAGTTCCTTGATTAGAATTCGGATTTGATACGTAACCTTTAGCCTTTACATCACTTTCTTCTACAACTTCTTTTTTAGCTTGTTTCATTGTTATAGGCATTGATGCTTGAGAATTAATTTTACTAATCATAATTTACTCCACTAACGTACACACTTCATATTAATATTAAAACATTTGAATTTTGATAATTGCTTATTTATTAACAATTATTAAGTTTTTGTTTCAATCACTTTGTTGTATAATAAAACCAAATAGCGAGGTAGAAATTATGCAAGTTTCATTAAAATGGTTAAACGAATTAGTTGATTTAAGTGGCATTGATGCTACACAAATAGCTCATGAACTTACTATGAGCGGACTTGAAGTAGAAGAAATAGAAGAAGTAAAGCCTAAATTTACGAATATAATTACTGCAAAAATTGAAAAAATTGATAATCATCCAAATTCAGATAGATTACATTTAGTAACTGTTAATACTGGTTCTGCAATAAAAACAGTTGTATGCGGTGCTCAAAACATCCAAGAAGGACAAGTTATTCCTTATGCTTCTGTTGGAAGCAAAGTTCTTGATAGAAAAACCGGTGAACAATTTGAATTGACACCAGCTGTGATTCGAGGGGTTGAATCTCAAGGCATGCTTTGTTCTGATGATGAATTAGGTGTAAACGATAGAAATTATCAAGAAGAAGATGGAATCTTAATCTTAAATAGACTTTTCCCAAATGTAGGTTTGGGACTGAACGTAGAAGATGTTTTAGGCTTTGAAAAAGATTTTATACTTCATACAGCACCAACCGCGAACCGTGGTGACCAAATGTCTGTTATTGGTATTGCAAGAGAATTATCAGCACTTTTTGATCGACCAATGAAATTTGAATACGCAAAAAGAGCTTGTGAAAAAGCTAATTTTGAAATTGAAATAAAAGATGAATCTGTTTGTAAATATTATTCAATAGGTATTTTGAGAAATATTACAATTAAGCCTTCTCCTGATTGGATACAAAAAAGATTAATTTCTTCTGGAATAAGAGCTATTAATAACGTTGTTGATATTACAAATTATGTACTTTTGGAATATGGAACCCCACTTCATGCATTTGATTATGACAAGTTGAATGGTTATCTATGTATAAGACGCGCAGAAGCTGGTGAAAAAATTACTACTCTTGATGAAGTTGAAAGAGAATTAACATCTGACTCTGTTTTAATTGCAACAAAAGAAACTCCTGTTTGTTTAGGTGGAGTTTTTGGTGGTAATAATTCTGAAGTAGATGAAAATACTAAAAACATTGCCTTAGAGGGTGCTTATTTTTACCCTTCAACAACAAGAAAAAGTGGACGTAGTGTAGGTTATCGTTCTGATGCTTCTGCAAGATTTGAACGTGGTGTTGATATTGAAGCTGTTAAACCAGGACTTTTAAGAGCTGTTGAGCTTCTTGAAAAATATGCTGATGCAAAATTTGAAGGGCTTGTTGAAACTGGCGCCAACGAATTAACACCTATTGAAATCACGCTTAGATATGCTCAAATAAAAAGACTTTTAGGTTGTGAAATTGAAGCTGACAAGTGTCTTTCTATTTTAGAAAATCTAGGTTTTGAAATCCTTGGTAAAAATGACATGGCTTGTAAAGTACGTGTTCCATCTTTTAGAGCGGATGACGTTACTCGTGAATGTGATTTAATAGAAGAAATTTCAAGAATTAATGGTTATGATAAAATTACGCCTACTTTACCAAATAAAACAAATCCTGCAGAAATTTCGTTAGCAGAAAGAGTTATTAAAAGGGTTCATGAGCTAATGCTAGCTTGTGGTTTGAATGAAATGCAAACATCTTCTCTTATTGGAGAACCTTTATTAAAACAATTCAACATGAAATATAATAAAGAGAATACTGTTTTTGTTGAAAACCCAGCATCAGAAGAATTTGCAATGCTACGTCAAACAATGGCTGCCAGCTTATTAAATTGTGTAAAATACAATTATGATAACGGCCAAAAAGATTTTTGGGGCTATGAAATCGGTAGAACTTATATAAAAACAGTAGAAGCTGATGAAAAATCTTCGGGTGTTAAAGAGACACAAACTCTCGCTGGTATAATAACTGGTAATGTACAAAAATCTTTATGGCAAAATACTGGAGATGTTGATTTTTACACAGTAAAAGGTATTGTAGATAAAGTTCTTGAAGAATTTGGACTTACAAGAAGAATTAAATTTGCACTTCTTGCAGATTCACCTTTAGCTGATTCTCATAACGCACTACACCCGTATAAAACAGCTGTTTTAACAATGTTAGGCAAAAAACCTGAAATCATAGGCTATTATGGTGAAATTCATCCGGAGTTAAGAAATAAATTAAAAATGAACCAGAGCGCATATTTATTCAAACTAGATTTAGATATGCTTATTGAAGGAGTAAATGAGTCTGTACCAAGATATAAAAAACTCCCTCAATTTCCTGAAGTTCAAAGAGATTTAGCTGTTATTATTCCAAAAGCAACAAGTTGGGATGATTTAGAAAAAACTGTTAAAAAAGGAATTGATAATAAGATCTTTAACGGATGTGAAGTTTTTGACATTTATGAGGGCGAACATGTTTCAGAAGGATTTAAGTCTATTGCATTCAGAATACGATTACAAGATGCAAATGCAACTTTAACTGACGAGGCAATTGAAGCACAAATGGCAAATGTTCGTTCAACTTTAAAAAAGGCTATGCCTGATTTAAGTTTTAGAGAATAAAATAAAAGGGTGGTTAAACCACCCTTTTTATTTACAATATAAATTTACCCCTTTGATATAAAATCTTGTTTATAATCGACTTTGCCAGTAAAGCCCGTTGCAACTATATTTCGTCCAAACTTTGCTTCTAACTTATCTAAACTCTTAGCGAGTTTTTCATTTTTTTCTCTACGAGAAGTATCCTCAAATAGACTTTTTTGTTCATTATCACAAGAGTTGAAATTTTCTAATAATATACCAATACTCCTATAAATTTCAGATTTGTTAAAAAGTTTTTCTAAAATAGGAATTGCGTACTCTGATATTTCAAATTCGAAATTTGTTTTATGTTCTAAATTAATTTTTTCAACGAAAGTTCTAAAGTCTTTTGTTTTTATAATCACTCCGATTGTACCACATTTGCAATCTGCTTTGCGGAGTTTTCGGCAAGCTGAATGAATATGAATCATGAGCTCATTTTTAAGATAATTTAGATCTGAAGAAAACTTAGGAAAAGACTTTGTATCCATTATTGATTTTGGGATTTGTTTCTCAATTGAAATTCGATTAATTTGATTTCCCATCAATTCATACTTTAATTCTAAACCCAATTTCCCAAATCTACTTTTTAACCAAGAATCATTTTTTTGCACATAATCAAACGCAGTATAAATTCCATGGCCTCGTAACTTCGGTTCTAACTTTCTTCCTATTCCCCAAATCTCACCAATTTCTGAAGATTTTAATAGTCTAGTAATACCACATTTCCCAGTAATATAGACATGATCTACTGTTTTCTTTGATTTATCAGAAGCTAATTTTGCCAAAGCTTTTGTCCTGCTAACTCCAACTGAAACAGGGATGCCAACTTGTTGAGCAATTTCATCACGAATATATTTTGCTAAATCATAATAATTCTTTTTATAAAGTTTGGAAAGTCCTGTCAAATCAACAAAAGCCTCATCTATCGAATAAACCTCAACAGTTGGACTAAACTGTTTTAAAAAAGACATAACTTGTTCTGAAATCTGTGCATAATTATAATGATTTGCGTTTATATAAATTGCTTTAGGAAATTCTTTTTTAGCCATGAATAATGGATGTCCCATTGGAATACCCATTTCTTTCGCTTCAATTGAACGAGCAATAACACAGCCTCGTTCTCCTGAAACTACACAAACTGGCTTTCCATTAAGTCTTGGTTCAAGTTTTCTTTCGCAAGAAACAAAAAAGCTATCGCAATCTATTAAAGCTATATATTTTTGTTCTGTCATTAAACCTCTTTTTCTCCAATACTTACTTAAGTCTATCATTAAATACTATCCCCCTGCAACAGGATAGTGTTTTTGTAAAAAATTGTCGAAAAAATTACAAACAAAAATAAAAAACTCTCGGGAAAGAGAGCTTTAGGAATTTTTTAGTGTGGAATATATGAAAAAAAATTTAAAAATGCAATGAAAAACTTGCGCCACCCATAGGAACATGTAATCCTACCCCTGGATAATGATATGGGCAATAGTAACCTAGTCTACAATTGCACCAAGAATTCCTCCAATAACCAGTCCTGTAGCCATACCAATGGCTATGCCTGGGATGATGTCCAACATGAATCATGGCACCTCCATGATGATGATAACGAGGAGAAGCAACATGATGTGGTCTATGATGAACTCCTGCATGGATACGATGGCCTCCTCCGTGAGGTCCACCATGTCCTCCATGGGGCCCTGCAAATACTGGTGATGTAAGACCTAAAATTGCAATTAAACTTAAAATAGAAAGAGTCTTTTTCATACTAAACCTCCGTTTCTCATGATTGTAACGAATTCGGAGCTTTAATTGTTCAATTTGTATTTTATAAACATCTTTACAACAAAGAGCTCTCCTAATAGGAGAGCTCTTTGTTGTTTAAATTATTAAGATTAGAATTGTGAAATCTGCTTATTAACACATAATTCTGAAAGCATTTGAAAATCTCTTTCTGCTAAATCTGTAAATATGAATGATAGTTTATAATCACCATCTTCACGAGCTTCACATCTTACAAATCTCAAGTGAGTTTTTAAATCTCTTTCTGGCATGAATATTACGATAGAAGTCTCTCTTGTAGGAACAATATTTTCTTCTGTAATAATAGAAACACCACCTGCTGAAATATCATAAGTTACAGCATTAAAAGATTCGATTCCATCATTTGTTTCTACTGTATAAATACAATCGTATTCAGCAAGAATTCTATAAAATTCTCTATTTTGTTGATAATCAAGAGTTTCTGGGTTCTCAATAACAACATTGTAATATTCATCATCGCGATAAATTTCACTAATCGTTGCTAGAGTTTTATACAAACCGTCGTTACACACAAAAGTTAATGAAATTTTTTGTGGTGTATGTAAAACAAATGGAGTTGTAATTGGCAATATCGCAATAAAATCATTTTCACGTTTTTCTTTTAAAGCTAGCTTTGCAGATAAATTAGTCTCATCTTGAGAGTATTCTAATTTTAAATATTTAATGTCATCTAAATTAAAGTTTAACTTCATGCCCATTTCTCCTATATTAGCCAATTATATCATACTTTTTTATAGGGAAAATACATTAAACGTAGTAGTAATAGTATATTCATAAAACTTTAATCTTAATATAACACATAATTGTATGTTATATTTGAAATAGAACTCTTTTTATAATTATTTGGAATATTTATCCTTACGTATTCTTTTCTCTTTTTTAGACCACTTAATCCTACAATAATATTGTCATGATTAAAAAAGTTTTTTAAAAATTGCATATTTTAAACCTCTTAATTCTGTGATATAATTTTTTTAAGGTTTTATTTTAAATAGTCAAGTTAAGGAGTGAATATTATGGCGAAAGTTACAAAAGATATGGGAATTTTAGATATTGTTCAACAATATCCTCAAGCTGTAGAAGTATTTCAAAAATATGGTATGGGATGCCTAGGTTGCGCAGCTGCAAGATTTGAAAATTTAGAAGCTGGTGCGAGAGTTCATGGTTTTGATCCAGACCAAATGTGTGCTGATATTAATGCATTAATAGAAAATTAAAATATAGGCTATGGGCTGGTAGTTATTATTGCCAGCTCTTAGTTTATTAGAAGGGGGGGGCTATGATTTTGTGGCAATTGTTAGCTATCTGCGGAATATGTTTTATTATTTTAGAAATTTTTACTCCAAGTATGTTTTTTCTTAATTTTGCTTTAGCATCATTTATAACAGCTTTTATTTCATTGTTTATTGAGAATCCTTCTGTACTTGTTGTAATATTTTTTATTTTGTCATTTGTTTCTTTTATATTTTTACGTCCTGTAATTATAAAAAAGTTTTCCAAAGCTCAAGAAACAGGTATTAATAGTAAATATATCGGCAAAGTGGCAAAAGCAGAAACTGAGATAAAAGAAAATTCTGGTGTGATTTCTATTTATGGTGAAAGATGGGAAGCTAGAAGTGAAAATGGCTCTGTTATTTCACAAGGTAGCGAAGTGAAAATAATTCGTAATGAAAGTATTATAATGTACGTAGAAGCAGTTTAAATATAGGAGAGTTTTATGTTTTCGTTTTCTTTATTTTTAATAGTTTTAGCAATTATATTTGTAGCGAAAGGTGTCATTATTGTTCAACAAGCGGAGGTTGTGATTGTTGAACGTTTAGGTAAGTTTGATAGAGTTTTAGAATCAGGTTTTAATTTTATAATTCCTGTGATTGAGGCTCCTAGAGCCATTGATTGGAAAGTCACACAAAAAGGTTTTGATGGAATGACATATTCTGTTGTTCAAAAAAGAACCAGAATAGATTTAAGAGAGGCTGTATATGATTTTCCTCGTCAAAATGTAATTACAAAAGATAATGTATCAATTAGTATTAATGCTCTTTTGTACTTCCAAATTGTGGATCCAAAGTCTGCGGTTTATGAGATCCAAAATTTGCCAGAAGCTATTGAGAAACTTACTCAAACAAACTTAAGAAACCTTGTTGGACAATTGGATTTAGATGAATCTTTAGTTTCTCGAGACAAAATCAACCACGAATTAAGAACTATTTTAGATGATGCAACAAATAAGTGGGGTGTTAAAGTTAATCGCGTAGAATTACAAGATATTATTCCTCCTACTGATATTCAAACAGCTATGGAGAAACAAATGAAAGCAGAAAGAGATAGACGTGCTGCTATTCTGGAAGCAGAAGGTTTGAAAAAATCTGCGGTATTGAAAGCAGAAGGTGAAAAAGAAGCTGCAATTAATCGTGCTGAAGGTGAAAAACAAGCAAATATTTTAAAAGCAGAAGGTATTGCCCAAGCTCGTATTTTAGAAGCTGATGGTGAAAAAGAAGCTATTGGAAGAATTATTAATGCGCTTGCAGATAAAGGACAGCCTGATAAATATTTGATAGCAATGAAATATTTAGAGACAATGAAATCTATAACTGCTGGCCAAAATAATAAAGTTGTTTATATGCCTTATGAAGCAACTGGTATTTTAAGTTCTGTTGATGGCATAAAACAAATGTTGGATTCTAGCAAATAATTTAAGATTTACAAACAAAAAAGAACCTGCGGGTTCTTTTTTGTTCTTATTTATAGTATTCTTAGATATTATAAACACAGGTTTTAGGAGTTTTTTGTGAATAATAAAAAAGTTTTATTAATTAGATTATCAGCACTTGGTGATGTTATTTTTAATTTGCCATTAGCAAATATTCTTAAAACAAGTGGCTACGAGGTTGATTGGTTAACTAGCGAAAAGGGATTTGATATTGTAAATAATAATCCTCTTGTTAATAAAGCGATACTTGCTCCAGTAGAGAAATGGAAAAAGCAAAACTTTTTCAAGAATATTGTTGAATATTTTAAAATTATTTCTTTTTTACGTTCACAAAAATATGAAATAGCTATTGATACACAGTTACTGTTAAAAAGTGCTATTTGGATGATATTTTGTGGCGCTAAAAGGCGTATTATTTCTAAATCGGCAAGAGAATTTGCTCATCTTACAGGAAATGAGGATATTGGGGAATTATCTTATGATTTTAATACACATGCTACAAAAAGATATTTAAAATTTTCAGAATATTTGGATTTAGATTCTTCTGAAATTATAGCAAAACTTCCAGTTTCTACTGAGAAAATTATAAATAAAATTGATAAGCTAACAAAAGATTTAGATACATCAAAACCAATTATTGGGATTGCTCCTGCTACAACTTGGAGTACAAAACATTGGAATAAAGATAATTGGAAAAAACTTGTTAAAGAATTAGAAAAAGATTATACATTGGTCTTTACAGGAACAAAAAACGATTTAAACCTAATCGAATATATTTCACAAGGCAAACATCTAAACCTCGCTGGGCAAACAAATTTATTAGAGCTTGCTGAATTCTTTAAACGATGCGACTTAATTATTTCTCTTGATAGTGGCAGTACGCATCTGGCTTGGGCTTGTGAAACCCCTAAAATTGTTTCAATTTTTTGTTCAACCCCAAGTGGATTTTATGCTCCAATTGGAGATAGTAGTAAATACATTGCACTTTCAGGAAGCTTAGCTTGCCAACCTTGCCATAAAAAGCATTGTAATATCGCAGAAACAAAAGGCGGTTGTACATATTTACCTAAAGTCGAAGATGTTTTATCTGCCGTAAATACATTGATAAAAACAAAGGGGAATATTTAGTGCCATTTGATTTTATAACACAAAAAATTAAAGATATTATTCTAATTAAACCAAAAACCTTTAATGACGAAAGAGGCTTTTTTTTAGAAACATACAAAGAATCAGAATTCTTTTCAAATGGTATTAGCGAAAAGTTCGTACAAGATAATTATGTTAAATCTCAAGCAAAAGTTTTACGAGGACTACATTACCAGCAAGCTCCGTATGAACAAGCTAAACTTATTCGCTGTATAAAGGGCAGAATCATAGACATTGCCGTAGATATTAGACCAAATAGTGATACTTTTGGCCAACATCTTAAAACAGAACTGTCAGAGGACAACAAACTATTATTATATATACCAAAAGGTTTTGCACATGGATATGTAGTTTTATCTAATGAAGCAGAAATTCATTACAAAGTAAGCTGCGAATATAATCCAGAATTTGAAAAAGGAATTTTTTGGAAAGATAAAAATCTCGAAATTGATTGGGATATAGACTTTGAACCAATAATTTCAGAAAAAGATAAAAATCTTCCTAACTTAGAGGAGATTGATTTATGAAAATATTAGTAACGGGTGGATGTGGATTTATAGGTAGTTGCTTTATAAGGCATATTTTAAACAAATACCCAAATTATGAAATAATTAATATAGATGCTCTAACATACTGTGGTGATTTAGCAAATCTTAAAGATATTGAAAATTTTTCTAATTATCAATTTATAAAAGGTAATATCTGTAATGAAAAACTCATAGATAAATCAATACAAGGTGTTGATTGCGTTATAAACTTTGCAGCAGAATCTCATGTTGACAATTCAATTAGAGATTCAAAAATTTTTTTCAAAACGAATGTTTTAGGGACATTAAATCTTCTCGAAGCATCAAAGAAAAATAATATAAAAAAATTTATACAAATATCTACAGATGAAGTCTACGGAGCTATTGAATCAGGTAGTTTTGATGAACAATCAAACCTAGCTCCTAATAACCCTTATGCAGCAAGTAAAGCTAGCGCAGACTTGCTTGTCAAGACTTATTATCAAACATATAAATTGCCTACAATAATTACGCGAAGCGTAAATAATTATGGGCCCTATCAGTATCCAGAAAAATTAATTCCATTTTTTATATCAAAATTAATAAACAATAAAAAAGTACCGATTTACGGTGATGGTCAACAAATAAGAGATTGGTTATATGTTTATGATCACTGTGAAGCTATAGATTTAATTTTACATAACGGAACCCCTGGAGAAATTTATAATATCTCTGGACACAACGAAAAAACAAACCTTGAAATAACTAAAATAATTTTATCTGCAATGGGTAAAAATGATAACTATATAGAACACGTTGAAGATCGTCTAGGACACGATAAAAGATATTCACTTATAGACAAAAAAATTCAAACAGAACTTGGTTGGCAACCTTCAACAGAATTTAAAATCGGAATAATAAATACTATTAACTGGTATTTATCAAATCAAGATTGGATTATGAATAAATGCAAAAAATTTTAGTTACTGGAGCAAACGGATTACTAGGACGAGATTTATGTCCAATATTAAAAAGAAGGCATTATGAAATCATTACCACAGATATAGATGATTTAGATATTACAAATTTTGATTCCTGCTTAAATATAATTAACAAGGAAAATCCTCAAATAGTTATTCACTGCGCGGCTTATACCGATGTAGAAAAAGCTGAACAAGATTTTGAAATAGCTCAAAAAATAAATATTTTGGGCACTCAAAATATTGCAAAAATTTGTTCACAAAAAGACATTGTTTTAATTCACATATCAACTGATTATGTTTTTGATGGTAAAAAAAATACCCCATATACAGTTAAAGATATTCCTAATCCAATCAACAATTATGGTCTAACAAAATACAGAGGCGAAGAAATAATAAAAAAATATTGTAATAAATACTATATTATTCGCACAAGCTGGCTTTATGGTAAAAATGGCAAAGATTTTGTTAATACAATGCTTAATTTAGCTCAAAAAAATGAAACCATAAGAGTTGTTAATGACCAAATTGGTTCACCGACTTGGACTGTTGAATTATCTAATAAAATAATTGAAACCTTTAACGAACATCCTTATGGGATTTATCACATTTCAGGAGAAGGTGAAACTAGTTGGTACAATTTTGCAAAAGAAATTTTTAAACTAAAAAAAGTAGAAGTAAATTTATCAAGTTGTACGTCATTTGAATTCAAACAAAAAGCTCTACGCCCCAGCTACAGTGTGCTAAAAAATTCTATTAAATGTTGTTCTTGGCAAGAATCTTTAAAAAACTTTTTAGAATCTGATTAGTGTTTTGAACTTAATACAAAATATGATATAATATTATAAAGAAGTCCTAAAAGTGTTAATAGGAGATAGTATGGCAGTTTTATCAAGATCAGTTTATGTACTTGCATTTGTCGATGCACTATTTGTAGCTTTTGTAAGTTTTTTCACTCTCGCGTCAGTTGCTAAAACTTATAGCCAATTATTTTTACTAGTTGGTATCTTTTTGCTTACAATAATGTTGACATTAGGCATGAAAGGTTTTTATAAAGTTCGAAAATACTCTTGGAAAGATATATACAGATTATTTGAAGGAATTTTTATCGGTTCATTTTTAGGCGCGATAATAGGCTTACCTATGGTAGGTAGTCTTATTTTTTATGTCGCACTTTTAGCAATTCTTATCTTTTTTGCAGGAATATTATTCACACGAATTTGTTTTATTTTATATAAAATAATTTTCAAACCTACAAAAAATATTTTAATTGTAGGCGCTGGGCAAGATGGAAAGCTTATAGCAGAAGAGATTCAGTCTCGACCTGAATTAGGAATGAAAGTCGTTGGTTTCTTAGATGATAATATGAATAATATTGATGAAGAAGATTCTTCAATTCCTATTTTAGGCTTAACCTACGATTCTGAAGCTGTTATAAAAGAAAATAAAGTTGATATGGTAATTATTGCAGTTAAATCGAGAATGGATTCTAATATTCTTACTGATTTAGCAAAAGGAATTCCTTTAGGTGTAAAAGTTTGGAGAATGCCAACTTTTTATGCACATATTACACAAAAATTATTTACTAATAAAATGGCTGTTAACTGGTTATTCTACGATTACGTAAGGCCAAAACATATTTTATATTCAAGACTTAAAAAAATTATTGATATTGTTTGCGCATTATCTATATTAGTTTTAACACTACCAATAACCTTGATAGCAATGATTGGAATTAAATTATCTGA
This sequence comes from Candidatus Gastranaerophilaceae bacterium, assembly GCA_045645765.1. Taxonomy (GTDB): domain Bacteria; phylum Cyanobacteriota; class Vampirovibrionia; order Gastranaerophilales; family Gastranaerophilaceae; genus CAG-196. The sequence goes on along the minus strand of JAZRJK010000024.1, from coordinate 25,090 downwards.
TTTTGGGCCAATTTTCTTTATGCAAACAAGAATTGGTAAATTCGGCAAACCTTTTAAAATGATCAAATTTAGAACAATGTATCAAGATAAAGTTAATGAAGATTTTGATGATGATTTAGAGGATGTCAATACTGATGACAAGCGTATTATGCCTTTCTGTAAATGGATAAGAAAATTCCATGTTGATGATATTCCACAAATGTTTAATATTTTAAAAGGAGAAATGAGCCTTGTTGGTCCACGTCCTGTTAGAGAAGAAGTGCATTTTACAAATCAGGATAATATCCCATTCTGGGAATGCCGTGGCTGGGTTCGCCCAGGAATAACAGGTTGGCAACAAGTAAATAAAGAAGATTGTATTCCAGAAGAACGCCTTGGATATGATTTATATTATGTTAAACATAGAACTCTTGGCTGGGAGTTTTCGATATTCGTAAGATATATAGCAAAAGTTATTAGCGGAAGAATGAAATAAATGAAATAGAAACAAATAGGCGGTTTTAATAAAACCGCCTATTATTTTATACCTACAAATCTTGTAATCAGCTTTTGTTTATAATACTATAGTTACAAAGTTTTTTATTTTTCCTGATGTGTATTATTTAATATTAAATTTTGTAAATTTTTATAATATAGGATGAATAAATAGCAAAAAAAGATTTTAGCCGTTTTCTAGTACATAGTAGGAGGTCGTGTAGTGTTTATAAATAAAATTACAGCTGTTACCAAACCAACCTTTAAAGGATATCAGCATGTAGTTAATAATGTTGGCGACTCTTTATACAGATTTAATTTTCCATATGATTATAATACGGAAAATTGTAAAATACAGTTTTTTAAACTTACCCCTACAGAAAATTATAATTATAAATTAGAAGAATCTCCCATTTTAGAGCTTGATTTAAAAGAAGGTGGAATTGAAGTTGACCTAGAATCAAATACAAATCTTGATAGAAACGACGCTTTTGCTTATCGATTTGTAAAAACGGATAAAGAAACTGGCGCTATTAGATATATGGGAGCTGATACTGGAGTAACTTTTTCTTTAGGAAACGGAAATAAAGTTAATTTCTGGCTTAAAGACGGTAATAAAAACGACAAAACCTACACTTTTGTAAATAGAAACACAACAACTCCTAGAGTACAAGGCGCAGGATATTTAGTTTATCCCGATTCTCAAAAAGTTGGTGTAAAATATAGAGATTTCGATCATGAAAACACTGGTGAAATTTATACAGATGAAGTAGAACGAGCTGAAATGGAAAAAGTCGTGAGAACTTTTTCTAACAAAACTGGGGGAAATTTAGCAGGATTGGAGCAAAACCTTGAATATTTAGCTCAAAATGGATATAAAATACAACCTTCAAATCCTATTGCAGGTGGTGATAATAAATTTTCTCATCATTATGCTAATAAAAACAATTATCAAATATCAAGCGACATGGGAAATATCGAAAATTTTAAATCATATATGCGTAAACTTTTCCAAAAAGGGATGGTCTACGTCCACGACAGTACTTATACATCAGAAGGACTTGAAGGAATTCATGTTCAATACGCATTAAGATGGGCTGACAAAAATCCTCAAACTTATTATTGGTTTAAAATGCAGGGGATAAAAAATCAACCACTAGGCTTTGGAGTTGTTCCTAAAAATGAAGAAAATTTGAGACATAGAGTAGTAAATGCTCCTGTAATTTATGATGAAAAAACAAATAAGATTATAGATAACCCTGATTATGACTCAAATAAAGAAACTTTCTTCCAAATTTATGATGGCTCCCAAGTTACAGATGAGCAATTGGCTCAATTGGATAAACCTATTGAAACGTACAAAAATCTCCGTTCCGGCAACCCTCTTGGAATTAACAATCATGATGACACAATTGTAAACTATATTTTTGAAGTCAAACCTAACGAGTATGCTGATAGACTAAAAACGGCACAAGAATTTAATAAAAACAATGAAAAACCTTTCAAATTTAATTCTCCAGAAGGCACTATTTTTATCGCACAATTTTCTAATTTTAAATTAATTAGAAAAACTGAAGGAGGCTTTGTTGCTTGGGACGCAAACACAGATTTATTTAAAATGAACTATTTGACATCAGCATATGATGAAAAACTAAATCTGGCTATTTCAGACCCTGCTGAAAGAGATTTTGAAAAAAAGATGCGTATACGAGCAGCTTATGAAACTCAAGATATGGTTCTTCAGAACGTTAAATATTGGGTAAATCTCGTAAAAGATACAAACACTCTTTATACTGCACAAGTTTTAAAAGGAGCCAATACTCCGGAAAAAATTAATGAGCTTATTTCAAACGGCTTATTACCAACAGAAACTAAACTCGAAAAAGAAGCTATAGATAATGTGTTAAATGGTTATTACAACTTAAAACCGAAAGGCGTTATGGATTCAAACGACATAACCCTAAAAGCATTAATGAATTTGCCATTAGAAACTTTAGAATTAGCAGAAAATACTGTTGGAGTTTTAAGCACTTCATATTTTACTAATAGAGCAATTAATGAAGACACTTTAGGCCTCAGCCGATTTGAACTAATGAAAAATAAAAATCCTCACTTAGTTGAACCTTATGAAAAAGTCTACAATAAACTTGAAACAGTCTATATTGATAATATTAAGCCTTTTGCAGATGAAATTATAAAAAAAGTTAATGAAAGTGCTACAGAAAAATTACTTGATGAAAAGGGTAATTATACTGAATATGGAGAGTATGTTATAGAACTTTTAGGTTCAAGCATTACGAAATATGCATTCTTAAAAGCATTTGTTGGTAAAGATTTAAAAACAAAAATTTTACCAAATGGCGAAATCACTTATGACTATGAAAATATTAAATCAAGAACCAGTTTAAAAGCATTAGGTATAAATGCTTTTAATCCAAGTGATGAAGCAATACAATTGCAAAATTTAATCCAAAAAGGAATTAAAAACTTAGATGATTCAGACATTGATTATCTTGCTCAATCTATATCAAAACTTATTGAAAATACTAACGTAAACAGCTTTAGATTAGCAGAAGCAATGATTAAAAAAGCTGGATTAGATATGGGAATAAGAATTGACGCTCTAAAAGATATGCTAGATATGGATTCTGGAAGAAGCAGAGATGTTGCATTCGATGATAACTGGGACGCTTTGATTAAATTTTGGAAACGAGTTGTTCAAACAGTAAAAAGAGATACGCCTAGCGCCTATCTTCAAGCTGAGCTGACTGACGTTGACCATATTATGCGTGATAATATGGGTGAAACAGCTAGTTGTTTTGACAATATGCCTGAATTTGGATTAAAATTCAGCAATACACCAGAAGCTATTTTAAAATTCTTTAATGAAACAGGAATAACTTCTGAAGCAGCCTATGACTATTTCTTTACTAACGTAATAAAAACCTTTGGTGCTGGATTTGAAGATGCTAATACTATTGATGATGTTAAAAGCAGATGTAATCTTGCGATAGATAGCTTAAAAAAATTAGTAAACACTAGAAATGCTGATTATATAAGAAATTTACTTACTTTTGTAGACAACCATGACAAACCAAGAGTTCTTCACGGCTTTGCTTTAGATATGAAATTATTTCATGGCTCTTTAGGTATCGTTGATAATAACGGCAATTTAGACTATGAAAAAAATCGTAGTAACCGTATTGAAGCACTCCTTCAATTGGCAAATGGGGATGATTTCTCTAGTTTACCATTGGAAGCTAAATTAAATTATGATAATCCAGAATATTTCAATACAGTTAGCACATATGCTGTTGCAATGGGACAATTAATTAGAAATTCAATTAATGATACTTTGCTAGATAAAGTTTCTACAGATGAAATAAAATACTTAAAACGAGCATTAGTTGATTTAGTTAATGGAAACTATCAAGAAAACGGATATACGACTCAAATTCCAAGCGTAAACATCCCAGAACTAGCAACTACTGAAAACGCATTAAGAGAAATTCTTCGTCGAGCAAATTTAACAATCACTGATGAAGAATTCCAAGCTATAATTAAACGTACAGAAGACAAGGATTTTGTTCAACAATTTACCGTTCAAGGTGATTACTGTAATCAAAATGATTATGGTAAAAGAGCTTGTAATATCGCACAGACTGTTCTTCGAGGTGGATACGAAGATGTTCCCGCAGATGAACCAGATCTTATGAGATACAGTCCTTATACAATGAGCATTGCGGGACTTTTGAGACAAGCTTTTATTGATGTTAAGGGTGACAACGTAAGTGCTAGATATGTTTTCTTGAATGGCGCAAAAGATTTTGCACAACATTACACAAGAGAAGTGATTGAAGCTAATAAAACTAAATTGCCATTCCTAGAATCATCTAAAGCTGCTATGACAAAAAACAAATTTGGGGCTCTTGATATAAGAACTGCTATTGAAATGGTAGTTGAGCAAGCAGAATTTCTCGCTCGTAAAGATGGCAAACTTGGTAAAACCGAAAAATTTAATAATGCAGAAAATATTGTTCTTGATGTTTGGCAAAATGCTACTGAACCTGCAGCGCAAAAATTGATAATGTCAATGACTCTACTTTGCGCAATGGCTGGTATTCCTGTGCTTTTTGCAGGTGACGAATTGGTTTTAAGTGGATATGATGAAAAAACTAAAAATATTTATTTACCAAGAAATCCTTTAAGATGGTCAGAAACAGAAAAAGGAATCTTTAAAAATTATATTACTAATATCCAAAAAAGAATCAATGAAACAATGGCTATTCGTAATAGAGAAGGCATAAACGCTTTGAACAATGGAACTCCTTACATTATGTCAACTTCTGATGAAAATGTACCAGCATTTATGATGCAAGATGCTTTTGGCAATATGACAGTATCTTTATTTAACTATGAAGGAATTAATCCTTCTGCAAGATTTGATTATTTTGATAAATTAAAAATTACTGATACAAATAAAGATGAATTCTTCAAAAATAACAAGATTGATTCAATAAATCCAAATAATAGATATATTCCAATACAAGAAGAAAAAGAACTTGACTATATTGAACTTGGATATGGACTATCCTTACCTATCGGTTTAGCATTTATTAATTCAGATATAAGAGATAAAGCTATATACGAAGTAAGAAAAATCTTAGATAACGCTGGTAAGGAAACAGGAAAGCTTGGAATATTTGCAAAAGAAGGCAAAATTAAATTAAATGATTTAACTGCAAAAAATGGAGCAATGGTTCTTAAATTCTTTAAAAAACAAATGAGACACAGTCCTTCTTTTTTAGGCAATAATAAAAAATATAATATTGTATCAACTCCTTATAAAAAATTCGAAGCACCAATCGAAGGACAAAAGCTTTCATTAATTTCTAAATAAAAAGGTTTAAAATAATTTATTTTATAGATAAGCCCCTCGAAAGCAATAAACATATACATTTATATATTCGGATGTTTTTAATAAATTTAAAACAAAATAAAAAGGATGCAAAATGCATCCTGAAAATCCAACTATCACAAATCAATATATTATTTAAATTTGATTCTTATTAGCTAGTAGCAACGCCTACTGACTAATATATTTACCCCTTTAGCTTATAGGGGTTTATTCCAAAGTGATTCTGTAAATTTGTTTTGAGTAGCACCGTTTTCTACAGATAATGAAACGTTACTTGGAGTTACGATGAATACCATATCACTAATTTTTTGTGCTGTTCCATTTAATGCGTAAGCTGCACCACAAACAAAATCAATTGTTCTTTGGCATTGTTCTTTATCTAATAAATCTAAGTGTAAAATAACAGTTTTTTTATCAATTAATTTTTTAACAATTTGAGCTGATTCGCTGAACGAACGAGGTTCAACAACTGTAACTTCACCTGATTTATATGTATTGTTAGGGTGGCTAATCACTTTTGATTCTCTTTCAAAAGATCTTTCAGGTTTAACTCTTGTTCCATACATAGTATCTAAAGCTAAAGTACCATCAATATCATTACTATAATCATCCATTCCACCATCGAAATCGAATGCTCCCTCATCACTTCCGTCGTTAAAACTTTTAGTGAAAAACCCTACAAAACTTTTTAAACCTTCTGATAATGCCATTTTTCCTCCAATATATTTACTTAAATAACTTTCTTCCTATTCTAACCATTGTCGAGCCTTCTTCTATCGCAATATGATAATCATCACTCATCCCCATCGATAGTTCTGGCAAGCTTATCGAAAACTTTCTCTCTAGCTCATCCCTAAACTCTCTCAAGCTGCCAAAGATTTTTCTCAACTTAGCTTCATCAGCTCCCAAAGGCGCCATACACATCAACCCAATCACATCTAGAAATTGAAGCTCAATAATTTCTTTTAAATCAAGCAACAATTGTTCCTTTGTATATCCGAACTTTTGTTCTTCTGCTGCGACATTCACCTGCAGTAAAATTTTCTCTCTCTTTTTAAAACGACAGGCCGCTTTAGAAATAACCTTTGCTAGTTTTAGCGAATCCACCGAATGAATATAATCAAAATATTCAACAACTTTATCCGCCTTATTTGTCTGCAAATGACCTATAAAATGGAACTTAGCACCTTCTCGAACTTCTCTTGGCAATGACTCAATCTTAGAAATTGCGTCACTAGCTCTTGACTCTCCGAAGTGTAACACCCCCGCTTTATAACCATTTAACATAGCATTTAACCCGAAATACTTTGTGACTCCGATTATTTTTGGTTTACAATGTGCGATTCTTTTTTTGATTTCAAGAAGATTTTCCTTTATAAGCTCCACATCAGCACAAATCTCATTGCCCCATTGGCTTGATGGAATCAAAATCCCTTCGACTTTGTGATTGTCAGTCTGTCCACTTATTTGTGACATTTCCCCTCGACCTCTCTTGTATTATATAATAGATAACATGATCAGCACAAGTACTTAATTGTAACAGTTTTTTTGATTTTACCGAACATGCTCAAACCCATGATTTACATGCATTTCGACCAAGTCATATTTGTTAAGTTTTGTAAACTTCATGCGTTTTGTAAAGAACTTGACAAAATTTTTTACATTTTTGTCATGTTTTTTTATATCAAAGGCATGCCTTTTTAGATGAGAAGTTTATAAGTTTAGAAGTTTTGTAGAAAATACTTTCCTATCAACTTCTAAACTCTTAAACTTCTAAACTCTATTGTCCTAGATATGCAAGAGTTTCCATTACAGAACTTGCTGTGCCAAATACTCTTGAATTCATCTGAATAAGTCTCTGTGCAGAGATCATGTTAGATAATTCTATAGCAATGTCTACGTTTGAACCTTCATAGCCACCTGATTCTAAAGAACCAAAGGCCATTTCACCAGCCATACCATAGAAGATTTCTCCGGCATCTGGACCCCATTGCCATAAATTGTTATTTATTGAAACCAAGCCTTCTTCATTAACAAAAGAAGCTAACTCAATAATCATATTAGAATCAACGTTTATAGAACCTTTTGGTGTTACGTCTTTACCTGTAATAACAACACCATCAGGAGTTGTGTATCTCCATTCAGCTTGATTCAAATCATTAATTTGAGTTGTTAAGTTAGAGCCATCCGAATATGAGCAAGAAAGAATTCCGTTCTCGTCAATAATTGTAACAGATGACACTGCGATACCTGCAGGATCATTGTAATCAAGTAAATCTTGAATTTCTGCACTATAGTTTAAAGCCTTTGAGGTTAAACTTACAGGAGAGATTTTTGTTTCAGCGAAGAAATTAGTGTCGATTGGTTCAAATTCCAATGTCTCCGAGCTACTAATCTTAATTTTACCTTCAGGCGTAACTTCAAATCTCAAATCTACATCAGGTTTATTTGTATCAGCGTTGTATTTAGTTACAATATCATTCCAAGCTGCAATATTATCACCAACTGTATCCAAAGAATCAACTTCAAATGTTAAAGATACGTTATTATCACTACTTGCAAGCATTTTTGATGTCAAATTAGTTGTTGTAATACCTGTAGTTTCAAAGAAATTAGTATCCAAAGAATCTAAATTTTTAATTTTATCACCAGAAATTGTCAATTTACCATCTTTAACAGAAAATGCCAAATTAGTTGTTGGAGTATTAGCTCCATTATAGGTGTCAATAATACCCTTCCAAGTAGTCAAATGGGTTTCTAAAGAATCCGTATCATTAATTGTAAATTGAAAAGGATCATCTATTCCATCAATTGTAATTTCAAAAACACCTGGTTTCAAAGCTAAATTATTTAATTGCGTCATTTTCAAATCAATTAAATCCGCATCTTCAATTTTTGTATCTAATTTAACATTAAATGTACCACTGCTAATTGCAACATCATTTAAATCTTTAATTAATTTATCATTAACAACATTAGCTGAAGATTCAGTAACAGTTGCTTTCAAGTTAGTTGGGATTCTCACCGTTGTATTAGAAGCTGTTCCTGAATAAGGAGTAGAGGCTCCTACAACTTTCATACCAGATTGCGTAACTAAATTACCATTAGAATCTGTGGTAAACACTCCATCACGTGTATAATACTGCTTACCATCAGAATCTTGCACAACAAAATATCCATTACCAGAAATCATAACATCTGTATCACGACCAGTGTTAACAAAAGTACCAATTTCAAAATTTCTTGAAATTCCACCAATTTTAACCCCAAGACCTATTTGTTTTGGGTTAGTACCACCACCTTCTTTTGTTGCAGCGCTACCATGCGATAAAGTGTTTGAAAACAAAGTTTCAAAAGTCATGTTTGCGGATTTGTAAGCAACAGTATTGATGTTTGCAACGTTGTTAGCGATAACGTTAATTTGTTGTTGGCCAACGTTAATACCTGTTGCCGATGTTTGCAATGCTTGTGTCATTTTTCCTCCCGATATTTATATTATTTTGATTTTTATTTTACAGCCTAGTTTATTCTTATATTGTTCCGCTTGTAATTGCAGAGCTAATGGTTTCATCTTTTACAGAAATAATATTACCAATTGAATAATATTTTTCACCAACTTTAACCTTTCCTGTTCCATCTTCAAAACTTGCTTCAGAGACTTTTCCTGTAACTGTTTTCTTACCGGATTCGTCATCTGGATCTTTGAGCGTTACTTCTTTACCAATTAAAGATAACGTTTGAGTAATTTCTGAATTTAAAGACATATCATTGTACATTGCTGATAAATAATTCATACAGTCAGTTAATCCAGAATTCATTTGAGTCATTTGCTCTAAAGATGAATATTGGGCTAATTGGGCCAACCATTCTGTATTATCAGTAGGTTGAGTCGGATCCTGATTTTGAAGCTGTTGAAGCATCAAGGTCAAGAACATATTACTATCGTTGTCTTTTGTTGATTTATTGACTCCCAAGTTATTATATGCCGTTTGATTTTGCATATTTGTAATTTCACTACTTACTGATGTCATAACCTTCTCCCGCCTTTATTTTTTATACATTACCATTTTCATCTTCTTGGCTTTTAGCCATCATTTTTTCAAACAATCCTTTTTCCTTTTCTTCTCTATTAGGTTGATCCTGTTTTTTGTTACCACCTCTAGAACCGTCCTGTTCTGTCCATTCTTGTTTATACTCAGACTTCTGCCCTTCAGCAACCTTTACAGAAACGTTATCAACACCAACCCCATGAGTTGTTAAAGCCTCTTTTAACCCATCAAGCCCTTTCATCAATAATTCACGAGCCTCTTGAGTTGCCACAGTAAATTGAGCAGAAAGCCCTTCCTTTGTTGTCAACAATTGAATATCCACTTTACCCAAAGATTCAGGATTTAAGACAATACTAACTTTAGAATTATTTTGTAAATTTTCCAAATGTTTTGTAATCTGATCCAAAATTCTACTAGGATTAATATCTACAATTTTTGCTTGTGGAATTTGAGTTTGAGTCAAAGTTTGCGTATTCGAAACAGAATCAATACCAATTTCGAAAGTCTCAACTTCTTGATTTATCATAGCCTTAACCGCAATTTCTTCTGGGGTTTGATTTTGCATCAAATTCTCACCACCAGACGTATCAACATCTGCTTTTATTGATTCAATATTTAATTCTTTCAATAATTCTTCTTCTAAAGCAAATTCTAAAATTTCTGCATCATTTGTTGTTTGTTTTGTTGAAACAATTTCATCCGTAACAACATTTCCAAATTCAATTAAATCTGCCTGATTGTTATCTAATTTATCAAAATCCATTGCTAAATCTTTAGCAATATCTTTACCTGATTCATCAGTAAATTCTAATTTCATTGAAGAATCATCCAATTTAGTTTTTAAAGCAACTAAAAGTTGTTCCAATGAAAGATTCTCTTTAATATTTTCAACTAAATCTTGTTTATTACTTTCTTCTATATTTGTTGGAATTTCATCTAATTCTAAAGCAGATTGCCCTTCTTGCTCCGAATTTTGCTCTGAAATAAACTCTTCTTCATTTTCTTCAATTATTTCATCTGTATTTTCTATTGCTTCTTTGAGCTGACTAATAATTTCATTAATATCTTTTGCAAGAGTCAAATCTAAAGAGCTCTCAACATTAGCTTCATTTGTTATTTGCGTTAACAAATTTTTAAACTCTGTCCAATTGCCATCTTCCAGATTTACTATATCATTTTTAACTTCATCTATACTAGAAGTTTCATTGTTTAAACTTACAATTTCTGTACTATCCTTTGAAACAACTTCTTCATTTACATCTACATCTACATCAACAGTTTTAGTCTCAGTTGTTTTATCAGAAGTTGTGGCAAGAGTTTTATCAAATATTTTTTTAAAATCATTTACTGTTTTATCAACACCAGAAATCTCGTTTTCAGTAACTTGTTTAGTTTTTGAAAACATTTCTTCTAAGTTATTTAGTTTTAAGCTTTGAACTGCTTGTGTCATTTTAAATTAAACCTTGCTGATGTTATATCATCTACTTCTTTAATTTCTGCATCCAAGAAAGCTTTGTAATATTCTTGTTCTTGTTTTTCTTTTAGTTTTTTAAGCACTTCTACTTTCTTATGAGCCTCACGTACTTCAACTTGTTTTCGCTCAAGAAGCATTTTAGTATTTGAAATAATGCGCCTTTTATTATTTTCGTCTACAACAAGTTTTAAGCTGTAATCACGATGAGATTCTATTTGTTGTATATCTAGTGAATCTAAATCGTACAATGCAAGCATCTGCTCGTGATTTTGGTTTTGAGAATCAATAATTTCTTGAAGTTCACCTTCTTGTTTTTTTAAAGCTGCAAGAATTTTTGCCGCTTCCATTTGGCGTTGTTCAAGCTCGTTTTCACGCATATCAAGCACGACTTGCAATCTGAACTTGAATTTTTTCAATTTTATTACCTCTTCTCCACCAAGCATACCTATGGGTACACCTAGTACCTCTTACACTTTACAGCATGATGGCATGACTACCATCATATATATAGATGAACTTGCACACAAAACACAAATCTTAAATAAATCCACCGCCAATTAAATGACCGTCATTAACGTCATATAACACACACGCTTGACCAAACGCTATACCAGAGACTGGTTCAGCAAATTCTAATACAAATTTTTCTTCAATCTTTACCTTAGCTTTAACAGCATCCATATTATATCTAATTTTCACAAGCGCTTCAAACTCCTTATGCTTATTTGGATAACTCCAATAGATGTTATTCAAAGTAAGAGATTTTCTTTGCAATTCTTCTTTATAACCCACATAAACAATATTTGAATTTGCATTAATTTCTAAAACATACAACGGTTCCGATGCAGCTATTCCAATTCCTTTACGTTGACCTATTGTATATTGCCAATATCCATTATGCTTTCCTAAAACTTTACCAGTTTTCTTTTCCACAAAATTTCCTTGTTCAGTTTTCAAGATACTCGTTAAGTATTTTTTTGTTGTCATAGGGTGTTTTATAAAACATATGTCCTGACTTTCTTTCGCTGATTTTGAAGGCAAGTCATATTTTTCAGCAAATTTTCTCACTTCAACTTTTTCATAATTACTCAAGGGAAAAAGTGTTTTAGATAACTGTTCTTGATTTAAAGAAAATAAAAAATATAATTGATCTTTTTGACTATCTTTTGCTGGATATAATTTATAAATTCCATTATCTAGTTTAATATTTGCATAATGTCCCGTCGCTATAAAATCAACACATAATTCTTTTATTGCATAATCAAATAAAACACCCCATTTTATATGTTTATTACACATAATACAAGGATTAGGAGTTTGTCCTAATGAGTATGATTCTTCAAAATATTTTATAACCTTTTTGCCAAAATCTTTTGATACATCAACAACAAAATGTTCAATTCCGAGCTTATCTGCAACTCTTTTAGCATTTTCTGCAACAAGTTCTGAATCTAGATCACAAGTCATTTTACCTGTAATACCAACAACCTCATATCCAGATTCCAATAGTAAAGCTGCGACAACGGCACTATCAATTCCTCCAGATAAAGCTACTGCGACCTTAGTCATCTAGTAAAACCTTCTCACCATAAGCAGTTAATCTATACTCACTAGTACCAACCAAACCAGTTAAATCTGGTAAACATTCAATATAATCACGATTTATAGCTTCCTGTAAGACCGAATGATCGATTATAACTGCAATATTTTGCATTAATTTTGCATTAAGTTGTTTTAATGTAAATCTAGGCTTTTGTTCATATTGAGTAAAATAATAAGCCGTCAATAATAAATAATCCATCTTGCGTTCAATTTTTCTAGCACTTATATAGTTTAAAAACGCATTATCTTTCTTTATTGAAGGATTTGGCTTGAATGTTAATTCTGTTTTAGGGTTATTTAAAGAATTTTCTAAAATAGAATCAAAAACCCCACTTGTTTGTTGTTTTGACGCAATAGTCTTTTGTTCAGACACCGGCGGAGCATAGAATATATCAAGATTCTCAGCTTTTGAAGCAATATTCTCTTTTTGTTCAAACACCTTCTGAGGAGGAGAATCCAATGACGGTAGCTCTGTTTTAGGTATTTTTGCCAAGTGTTTTTCGACATTCTCTTTCGTTATTTCTGCTTCCGCTTTAATTTTAGAATTTACTATATCTTTACATTCCTTAGCTTTCGCTTTTTTTGCATATTTACTTGCATCATTAACCCAAAGTTCAAATTGTTCAATTAACAACTCCTTATCAGAAGTTGATAACTCTAGTTGAAAAACACCTTTTTTAATTCTAAATGAATAAATTGCCATAATTTAATTAATCCTGTTGTAGAAGCTCTTGTCTCCACTTATTAAGTTGTTCTTCCACGAATTCCAAATCGTCTGATTTTAATTCGATTTCAATATCACCTTTTTTCATTTTAAAAACATATTCGTGCATATATCCTCCTTAATAATTTGAGTTTAACACAAATTATATGTAACTAGCAATCTTATCTTCTCTAATTGTAAAAAATCTTAAAATATGCTAAAATAATGGCAAAAAATAAAATTTACAAGTTTTAAATATAAGTATAGAAAATACCAAATCAAAAGAGGTTCTAAAACAATATGAAAAAGACTACTATTTGCACATTATTAATTTTAGCTGGGGCACTCTCTTTAGCTACAATTTCACCAGCTGAACAAACAAAAAGTTTTAGTTTCCAAAATGCTTATGCAATAACTCTTGGCTATGACAAATCTATGGGAGAAAAAACAATCAAAGCCGCAGTTATTGATAGTTATTTTAGAAATGTATGCAAAAATGGAAAATTAATCCGTTGGAATAAGAACTCATTACCATTAAAAGTTTACATTGAAGATACGAAAACAGTTCCTGAATACTACAGAGAAGTTGTTATGAGCGCATATCAAGCTTGGCAAAGAGCAAGCGAAGGACTAGTTAGATTTGAATACGTTGAATCGCCTCAAGAAGCAGATATGAAGTGCTATTTTAGAGCTAACGACAACAAGGATTCTATTGGAACTCACGCGTTTTCAGTTAACGGAAACACAATTACAGATTCTACAATTATATTTAACAAAACTGATAATAAAGGATATAACCACGACTCTAAGCAACTATTTTCATCAGCGTTGCAAGAAGTCGGACATTCTTTGGGCTTAACAGGAAAAAGTCCTAGCATTTACGATGTTATGTACCCAATTGGCACCAAATTTAACACAGAAATCACTCCAAGAGATTTAAAAACTTTGGCTTTATTATATTCTGTAGTACCAGATATTACTAACATTGACTTAACTCCAGAAGAAAAATCAAAATTATTTACTGCTTCAGAAATATTAGAGACATTAAATGTACCTGTGAATGATGAAACAGATTTAAGTGAAGTCACAGGTGGTGATATAGCAACACACTTAGCTCTGGCTGAACAATATCGCAAAAGAGCTGAATACACTAAAGCGGCTAAAGAATATCAAATTGTTGCTCAAATGAAATCTGATAGAAGAAGCAAATCAGAAGTTTACTATGAAGTTGCAGTTATGTACCTTGATGCAGAAGAATATGATAATGCAAAGAGCTGTGCTGATATAGCTTGGGCGACAGATGAAAATGATTTAACAATAACTCTACCACCATTAATAAATTATTACATGAAGCGTTCTAATTCTGCAGTATCTCAACTTGAAGAAATATTAAAAGAAAATCCTTATAATAAACATGCATATAAATTATTATGTCAAATATATCGTGACAAACACCATGAAAATCTTTTAAATTCCACAATTAGAAGATATGGAAGAACTGCAGGTACAGTAGAATAACTATTCAAAAGAAAAATAAACAGCGAGGCGCTTTTGCTTTAAAAGCAAACGCGCCTCGCTCTATGTTACAAGATACTAAATAGAAATTTGATAAATCAAATTTCCATCTGGATCTAATAATTTAATAGACTTTCTTTCATCATTTTCATACTCAGAAATAACAGTATTAACAAGCTCATATTTATCATTATATACATGCTCTTTCGTTTTAAGCCCTTCTGTGAACTCACTAATAATGCTCATACTATCGATAGAATCGTGAGAATTGTAAAAAGTTAAACGAGAAATATTTGCACCATCATAATTGATGACTAAACTCATTTTTATATTACCTTCATTGTCATAAAAAATATGCTCTTTTCTGTAATTGGAATCTGATTCTTGAGTTTCCTTTAAAATAGATATTGTTTTTTTGTGCGAATCTTTCATTTGATACTTAATTGGCGTGTTTTCATCATAAGACCAAGTTTCTGTAAATTTTATTTTATCTTTTTCATCATAAACAGTATGCCTCAAAGGCCTTGGCGATTCTAAATTCTTATCAAAAACCCAAGAATCAGAATCTAATGAACGGTCATTAAAAGCTTCATCCTGAACTCCTACATAACCAGCATCATGATATATAACATTTCCTTCCTTTGTTATTTCTACAAATTGCAAATCATGTCTATGAAACGCATTAATATCTGTTACTGGATTTTGAAGGATTATTAAAATTCTTTCTCCGTCATTTCGTAACAAATAAAAACCTTGAGATTTTTCTAGGATATTATCAACTATATTCTTTAAAAAATCCGGTAGTTTTGAAATTTCTATTATTGAAAATAGCGGTAATTCATAAGGTGTTGTAGAATATAAATCGTATTTTTTAATTTCCTCTACTGGCTTCTTGGCTATTTCCTTTTTTTGATTATCAACGATTATTGGATTGAATTCAGCTTTTTGAACTTCTTTTTTAAATAAACAACCTGTAGATAAAAAAGTTATAGCAAATAGTATCGATAAATACGTGACAGCCTTTTTTCTCATCATATTACAACCTCTTACACTAATATTATAAATCTTTTTTTTGAGTATGCAATAGTATTTTTTTGTTATAAAATAGCTATATGATTATTGATGATTTAAAGGGAAAAGTTATCGTTTCATCTCAAGCAATGCCAGATGAACCTTTTTATAATGAGACTTGCATGATGGCTATGATGCAATCTGTAATAAATGGTGGTGCTGCAGGATTACGTGTTGCAGGGAAACGAGATGTAATAAATGCAACAACATTTGGAGTTCCTGTGATAGGTTTAACTAAACCCGATAAATTACCTGAAAACTGGGAAGACATAGTATATATAACCCCTGGAATTAGAGAAGTTAAAGATTTAATAGAAGCTGGAGCGGATATTATTGCTTTTGATGGTACATCTCGCCCTAGGCCAGATGGTAGCAAGCTGGGAGATTTAATACAGCTAATTCACTTTGCCGGTCGCCTAGCTATGGCTGATATTTCCACATTAGAGGAAGGTATTAATTGTGCAAAGTTAGGTGCTGATATAATTTCAACAACGCTTGCTGGATACACGTCGCATTCAGGCAAAGCTGGGTATACCCCGGATTTTGAATTGCTTAAAAATCTTGTAAAAGAAATTGATAGACCTATATTCCTTGAAGGTCGTGTTTGGCTTCCAGAAGAAGTAAAAAAGGGGTTTGAATTAGGTGCTCACTCTGTTGTAATTGGTTCTGCAATAACCCGCCCACACCTAATCACTAAAAGATTTGTGGAAGGAATCTAAAATGAAAAAAGCATTGGCATTTGATATTGGTGGCACAAAAGTTTATAGTGCGCTTGTTGATGAAACAGGGAAAATTGTTTCAGAAATTGATAAATTCTCAACTCCAAAAACTTTAAATGGAATAAAAGAACTTTTAAAAGAACAAATCTCTAAATATGAAAATGAAGTAGATATTATCGCTATAGCTACAGCAGGAGCTGTCGATAATACAAATTCAAGAGTTTTAGGTTCTACAGGAAACCTTGTCGAAGGATATTACACAATAGATTTTCAATCATTGAGCTCTAAAAAAGTCTTTTTAGAAAACGATGCTAACTCCGCAGCTTGGGCTGAATATAAAATTGGCGCATCTAAGGGGGCTTCTACATCAGTAATGTTAACACTTGGAACTGGAGTTGGAGGCGGAATAATTATTAATAATAAGCTTTTAAAAGGTAAATCCGGAGCTGCTGGTGAAATGCATTTTAAAATGTTTACTGATAAACGTAGAAAATGTACTTGCGGGAGCTGGGATTGTTTTGAGGCATATGCTTCAGGAACGGCCCTCAAGTGGGATGCAGAAGAAATGTTAGGAGATTCCAGTATAACAACATACGATGTTATAAACGGGGTCAATAACAATGATTCCAAGATGATAAATGTGTTTGAAAGATGGCAAAACGATTTAACAGCTGGCATTATTGGACTTGCTAATATTTTTGACCCAGATTGTATAGTTTTATCGGGCTCCATGGCTCAATTTGTAGACACACAAAAAATTGAAATAGAAGTAAATAATGAAATCGTAACAACTCCAACCAAAATTTTAAAGGGTATTGCAGGGAACTATTCAGGAATGATTGGGGTCTCGCTACTAGCAATGGAGGATCTTGTTTAATGGGGAAATCAAAACGTAGAAGCCTTAATCAAGGTATACATAATAAATTTCAATATATGACACGAGAATCTGCCCTAGATTCTGTAATTAAAAATATGGATAATAAAAACGAAGTTATCGATACAATTACTTTATTTGGATTCACTGCAGAAGAAATGCTAGAAGCCGGAGCTGAGTATGAAGATGTAATGGCTCTTGGCGGATTGATAAATTAACACAATAAGTTTTTAGAGGTTTAATATGCATATACAAGAATTTGATTACGAACTACCAGAAGAACTTATCGCTCAGCGTCCGAGTGAAAAACGTGAAAATTCAAAAATGATGGTTTTACACAAAAACCAACGTCAAATTGAGCATAAAAACTTTTTTAACATTGTTGATTATTTAGATGAAAGCTGTGTCCTAATTTTAAATAATACAAAAGTTATGCCCGCTCGTCTATATGGCTATAAAGATACAGGTGCAAAAATTGAAGTTTTTCTTCTAAAAAAATACGATGCTGAGAATCGTTGGGAAGTACTTGTACGTCCTTCTAAAAGAGTTCGCCCTGGAACAATTATTAAAGTTGCAGAAGAACTTTCTGTTGAGATTATAATGCCATTACCTGATGATGGGAAATGGGTTGTGAAAATGATTTATGAAGGAGATCTTCTTCAAATCTTACATAAAGTTGGCAATATTCCACTGCCTCCTTATATTGAAAGAAAGATGGCAACAGAGGAACTGCGCCAATTAGATTTTGAGAGATATCAAACTGTATATGCACAAAACGAAGGTTCTGTCGCTGCACCGACTGCTGGCTTACATTTTACCGAAGAAATTATGAATCAACTTAAATCAAAAGGTGTAGAAATCGGATATGTTACGCTCGACGTTGGCATTGGGACTTTTAGGCCTGTAAAGTGTGAAAATATTTTAGACCATCAAATGGATACTGAAGCTTTTGAAATTACACAAGAAACTGCAGATTTAATCAATAATGCAAAAAAAGCAGGGAAAAAAATTGTTGCAGTTGGAACAACAACTGTAAGAACTTTAGAATCAGCTTATAAAATTTATGGGGAAATTAAAGCCTGTAAATCAGCTTCTAACTTATTTATATATCCACCTTATGAATTTAAAGTTGTTGATAAACTGATTACTAATTTCCACTTACCAAAATCAACTTTATTGATGTTGGTAAGCGCACTTGCAACAAAAGATTTTATTTTTGAGGGATACTCTGAAGCTATAAAAGAAAAATATCGTTTTTATAGTTATGGTGATTGCATGTTTATTAATTAGCAATTTAGTGAAGTGAAAAAAAGTTGTTGACAATAAATTTTGATTTGATAATATAATAAATGTCACTAGCCCCCATCGTCTAGAGGCCTAGGACAACACCCTTTCACGGTGTAGACAGCGATTCGAATTCGCTTGGGGGTACCATATTAAAATCAGGAGCCAATAAGGCTCCTTTTTTAGTGAAAAGACAAGTGTTTGAACCAGTTCGAAAACCATTATTTTCATAAATTAAACCTTCTGGGAAGATTAGCTTTTGTAAACGTTGTTTAGTATCTAAATCGCTTTGTAGCCACACTTTGTCAATGTTTTCTAATGAATTACAAACATACTCAACACATTTATTAAAATCATCCTTTGGTAAATCTACATTAGCTAAGCAATCTTTAATATGAGCTTCTTCTGATTCTAATTTTTCAGATTTAGAATTATAATCAGACTCTCTTAGTTTATCTGATAGATACATGTCAATAAGTTTATCTTTTTTGTCTTGAACTTCTTCTAAATCCTTATTTAGTTTACTTATTTTTGATTTAGTTGATTCAAGAGCTTTATTATATGTACGTTTTAAGACATTCTTAAACTCAGGCATATTTAAACCCTCTGGTTTCAAATCTTCTAAATATGTTATAAAACATGTTTCTAATTTATCTTTAGGTATTCTAACTTGAGAACGACAATCTTTATTATAACAATGGTAATAAGCATATTTTTTATATTTGCTACCAGTTGATTTACTAGCTGTTAAAGGTTCTCCACATACAGGACATAATATAAATTGCCTTAAAGGAAATTCTGGATTATTGTTTAAATATGGTGTTACCATTGGTGCTACTCCATTAAGTAATGCCTGAACTTTGTCAAATAATTTTTCAGAAATAATTGTCTCAAAAGAACCTTTTACAATTTCTGGATGTAAGCTTGGTACGTACATTCTCCCACAGTAAACACTTTGTCTAAGAATTCCAAACATTGAAGCAGGAGTAATAAAGATATTTTCTTTTTCTAAAATATTTCTTATCTGAGATTGCGAATATATTCCAGTAGAGAACATTTCAAATATACGTTTTACAACTTTTGCTTTATCTTTATCTATAACCATTTCTCCATTAATTTGTTTATATCCATAAGGAGCTTTCCACAACCATTTACCTTCAATTAAAGCCTGTTTCATTCCTGCAACAGTTCTTTCAGATTTTGTATCATTCTCAAATTGATTTACTGCTTTTATCATATTTCTCAAGAATTTACCAGATGCACTATCATCATTTGTTTCTGTTGCAAATAATATGTTTATTGAAAGTCCTGCAAAAATTGTTGCTAAAGCATAATGGTCATCAAAGTTTCTTGATAATCTATCAGATTTCCATACAATTACAGCATCTATTTCTTTTTTATTTAATGAGCAATAGTTTAACATTGCTTTAAGCTCAGTTCTATCAGTAGTTTTAGCACTTTCACCACGTTCTTCAAAAACCTCTACAACTTCATAACCATTTTTCTTAGCAAATTCTAAACATTCCTTTTTTTGTCTTTGCAAACTATAACCTTGATTTGCTTGCTCTGTTGTTGAAACCCTTGTATAAATTACACATTTAGCCATTTTTTACCATCCTTTCTTCTATATATCTTGTAACTAAAATTTCTGCTAATTGACGTATACTATCTTTTGACACATTTGTATCACTTATATTTTTATTCATGATTTAAATCTCCTTTTATTGATTACACGGTACCCATATTTCATGTAATACCTATTACTACTATTTGTCAAGCCCATTAAAGGACTTTGTGTTACATTGTTTATAAATAAATCTATTTTCATTTTTTATCCTCTTTTTTGAGAGCATACACATTAAGTTCACTTACAAGTTACACTCAAAGATACACTCTATGTATCACAATATTTTTTGGAGAACGCATATACATTAGGTTCACTCTTTTGTGGAACTCAATAGTATACTCTCTGATGTACGCTATATCCCTACATAATATAAACCTACTTGTATTACTCTTTATGTATAAACGTTAATAATAGCCCTCACGCTTTGATATCAGGTATTTTTGAAAAACTTCTTTTACGCCAGTAAGTTTTTCATTGTAGAACCTCTCACTACCTGAATTACAGAGTGTATAATTATTCTCAAATTCTTTTATATATTCCCATTGGCAATCATAATTTTCATTTAACGTCCATCTTTCTTTAAATATAAGGTTATAAAGAAAATCTAAGAACTCTTTAAGATAAAAATAATGATTTTTAATTTCATATATCTTAGTTAAGCCAATTTTGTTATCCCAGTTTGAAACGATTTCTGATGGTGTTAAACCCTTGTCTAAATCTAAAAGTATTTCAAATACTACTTCATCACGATTAGATAATGTATTACGTTTATTAATTTTCAAACTCTTTTTAAAAGCTTCATGTAAACGCTTAGTTTCAATCGTAAACTGAGGTTCTTCAAGCATATCTAATTCATCATGTACTGTTTTTATAATTGGAGTTAAGTTTGTAATCTCATTTCTACATTTACGCTTATTTCCATGATGGATTTCTAACCCTAAAATATTTGAATATATGCAACTATTTAATCTATGAACTGTTGTTATATTATCTAAGATTGATTTCCCAGCTTCTGAACTCTGAAATAAACCATTATTAATTAGTGCATTAAAACCTCTTGGTTCAAGTTCATTTTTTAAAACACTTTTATTAAATCTTTGATACTTATTAGGATTATTGTCATATTCTTTTAATTTGATTAAAGATGGTTTTTTACAATTTTCAGTTAATAAATAGTGATAAACTTTACCAGAATCCCAATCAATTTTTCTGAGAACTAAGAAATAATAACCATTTAATATGTTTTCACCTAAAACTGCACCTTCAATGTAGCTTAGCTCATATTGTTCATTAACCTTATCACGCAAGAATAATCGGTATAACTTTTTTAAGGTGGACATTATTCAACCTCCTTAAATTTATAACTATTAAGTCGGTTCATTCTTACTTCATAATCTTTTCTACGTGGTGGACGTTCTGGATTTACATAGCCATATTCTTCACAACATTTAGGGCAATATTTCCACTTTGGAGCTCTAGATTTTGCATTAGTTAAATCTTCATCAATCCAACATTCATTACATTCTGGATTTTTGCAAAAGTGCACGACATAGTTATTGTTTTTTATCATTTTTTACCTCTTTCTATGAAAAGTACGCATCTTAACTAAGCCTTAGAAATCAACGTACTTGAATTTCAAAGACTTTTTTATGGACAAAAATATTCGTGCACTAATATTTTTGTTTTTTATGTTTTAAACATTTTTATAAATAAAATAATAGATTCATAAAGTTTCCCCTTTTTTCTACCTTATGAATCTACTTTAACATTTTTAATTTGAAAAAAAATTTAATCCTTTGGACTTTATTTTTTTACGGGATTTTTTATTTTTCTTAGCAAAACTTCTATATTCCTTATTATTTCATAGCTTTGGTCATATTCTTTATCTGACAAATTTAAAGAAAAATGTTCAAAATTTTGATAAAGCTGTTCTAATTTTTGTATAATATCATCTTCATAAGAGTATGTATCACAATAATCTTTGTCGTCTAATTCCCAATTTCTTTCTAAAACAACTTCTTCTGAATCATTCATATAAGCATTATAATTTTTGACCAAAGTCTTATAATCTGCAAAAATATTAGAAATCGTTTTAATAGATTTATCTTTTAATATGTCGTATTTCCATTGTAAAAATTTCATTGAAAATTCTTTTATTGATATTTGAGATATTAAATTATCTAATGCTACATCACTTTTAATTTTATACACTAATGTTAAATATCTATATAACTCTTCATTTTCTCTAAATATATAAGAAAGAATCGCTCTTTGTTTTTTGCATGCTGAAATTGAACAATATTTTTTAGATTTATGTTCACAATTTTGATTATTCAAAGCATTTTTTTCACAATTATAAATTTTAAGCACGGCTTGCTCATACTCTTTTCCTTCATCATTTAATGGTAAATCTTTAATATCTTGTAATATTTGATTGATACAAATATCTTTTTCGGCATATTTTATTAAAAATTTTATTTTATTAAACCATTTTTTACAAATATCATAATTTGAATATGCTTCAAAATATATTTTAGCTTCTCTTCTTGCTTTTAGATTCTTTTGTGGTTTTAAAACATTTAGTTGCATAATATAATCTAATTTTTCCTCAATACTTTCTGCATAATGTGGACCACAACAATCAACAAATCTAGCTGATTCATCATCAGAGAATAAATAAATATCTAACAAACTATTTACATCCAAATATAGACGGTCTTCTAATCTTAAAATAGGTTTATGTAAGGAAGTAACAATAGCATTATATAGAGTTACAAATTCATAATAATTATTTTGTATTGTGGGATATCTGTATAAACATTTTTCTATTAATGGTAAAACATCATCTTCTTCAATGTTAAAATAACATCCTTCTAATGGATTGTGTTTGTACCAAAGCTCTTTTAATAAAGATTCTTTATCAATATTTAAAGTAATGGAATCAATAAAAAGATATCTTTCTTTTAGTTGTGTTAAATTCCTATTGATTTTTAATAAAATAATTGCTAATGGCATTAATGCAGGAGTATTTTCAAGTAATCTTGCAAATGTAGACAATGTTATATTTTTCTTTTTAGAGATATCTTTAAAATTTTGAACTTTTAATGTTCTAATATCTTTTGGTAATGTATCTTCAGTAATTTTAGTTAATAATTCAAGAGAGTTTTCAATATTTGGAAGAATTTTTCTGGTGTATTCTTCTACAGAGATGTTTGCAATATATTTTAATAAATTTTTCTGAAAATCCTTATTAAAAAATGCATCCTTGCAATTTTCAGATAAAAGTTTTTCATAATCATATTTCTTCATAAATAATCCCTTTATTTTTTATTTCTGGTGCGTGGTATATGTTATATCCAAAACCTCACCAGCTACCCCTTAAACTACAATTTTTTTGCGATAATATAAATTATCTTAACTGTTTTATGTCTTTAATAGTCTTATATATGTATTGTAATTCTTGTTCATTCAAATCTTTAATACTTTCAACTATATCGGAAATTATACCATTTTTATCAATTAAATGCCCAAAATCAAAAAGATCTTTAATTTCTACATCTAAAATTTCTGCTAATTTCAAAATATTATCGTCATTAGGTCTTTGTTTCCCATTTTCAATTCTTGTTAAATTAGAACGTTCCATGTTTAATAAATCTGCTAATTCTCCTTGTTTAAAATTTTTGGCAATTCGTAATTCACGTATTCTTAAACCTAATTTTTTTGAAAGTTCTGTATTCATGTTTACCCCTACTATTAGAATATCTATTAATAGGTGCATTAAACACACTACGATATAGAACATTTAATTGAATAATGTGCGACTTCGTGATATGAATAAAGAATAAAGTGCTATGAGTTAGTTCTTTTTATAAGAAATGGTGTTTGGAACAAATTATTAATAGTTTTGGAGTATATTATATGAAATGTTCAAAATGTAACAAGGAAATATCAAAAAATAATTTTGTTATAACAAATGGTGAATATATATGTCTAGATTGTATTTCTGAAAAACAAGAAAATATTGAATCACAAGATAATAATAAAATTTATCAAGATGGTTATTTATCAAATATTCCAACGACTCCAGTATTTAATCAATTAGATATTTTTAATGAAGATAACAATAAACCAACATTACAAAAACCAAATGATAAGGTTACTGCAACTGGCATAGAAAAAAGAATTAATATATGGAAAGAAAAGTTAATTGATTTATCAAAAAGAAATAGATTATTAAATTTTAAACAAACTAAAGGTTCAACTTTAAAGATAATTGATGAAATTCCACCAGAAATTTTTAGGTTATTGTATTGCAAAAATACACAAATGAAATTCTTGCCAATAAATGTAAATGATGAAAATATTGCTGATGAATTTAAACTTACTAGAGAAGAATTAAATGAAGGGATAGAGTTTAGATCTCAAGAATTTAGTTCTTATCAAGTAGATTCTTTATCAAAAAAACATACAGATAAATTTTTACAAACTTGTTTGTCAAAAAAAGAGCTAGAAAAAGCTTTAAGAAAAATTAGTACAACTGCAAAAAACACTATGAATGACTTAGGGTTTAATGTTCTGTTTTTAACACTCGGTTCAATTGTTTGGTATGAAGACGATAATTCTGATGTCAAATTTGAATCTCCATTACTATTACTACCTGTTAGCATATCTAGAAATGGTGTAAGTGATGATTTTATAATTGAATATAATGATGAAGATGTAATATTAAATCCAGCTCTAATATTAAAATTTAAAAGAGATTTTAGAATAAATCTTGAAG
>JAZRJK010000023.1:0-4049 GCA_045645765.1 Candidatus Gastranaerophilaceae bacterium | reverse complement strand
TTATGAATTATGAATTATGAATTATGAATTGATTAAAATCTAAACATAAATCCATATCTATGATTTAATTTGTAGATATTGCTATAATTACATTCGTAGAAGATGCCGAAAAATTTGTTGAAATTGAATCCTATGCCACCGCCGGCAT
The DNA here is from genome assembly GCA_045645765.1 of Candidatus Gastranaerophilaceae bacterium. GTDB lineage: Bacteria > Cyanobacteriota > Vampirovibrionia > Gastranaerophilales > Gastranaerophilaceae > CAG-196. The sequence continues at coordinate 3,901 of JAZRJK010000023.1, read as the reverse complement.
TGACACAAAACTGTGTGTTATTATCAATATTCATTCCCATTCTGTTGCGGTAAAAAACAGAGTGACCGCCAACTTCTAAATTGCCATAAATATCAATCATATAGAATGATGGTTTTATGATAAGTGGTAGTATGTGTGCTCTGCCTTTTAATCCATAATCTAATACGTTTACTCTCCCTGGTTCGCAATAATATGTGTTGACAAAAGATTCTGTCAGATATGAAAAATATGCACCTGCTTCTAACCAATTATTAAAACCGTACAAACCTTCAAAAGACATGACGATTCTATCATATTCATAATAACTTGGTCTTGAGTTATATCCTCCGCCAATGTTAAAACTTATTCTGTCTTTGATAAAGGAATTTTCATTTTTCTTAATGTTGTTTTGTGCATCGATATTAGTGAAAATCGCACCAATGAGCAATAATGTTAATAAGAACTTTTTCATACTGATTCAGGTTTAATTATTATTTGATTTCAATTGATTTCGCATTAGAATAAAAATCATATTTCTTTAATCAATGAGATGATAATACTTTCGTTCATTTCTATATTCATAATCTTGCAAATTTTATCCAATCTTCTCCAGACACTGCTCTGATTTTTATTTAGGAAATATTGCAATAACGACTTGTCTATGTTGAGAAGTATGAGACAGATGCAGTAGAAGTCGTCTTTTTTCAAGTCAGAATATTTGGTTGAAAGCCTGCTGATATAATTATTGAGATTAGTGTCGGCGGAGTGGAGTAGGAGTACGAGTTCGTTGCCGTTAAGAGCTTCTAATTCCGATGATTTCAGGTTGTGGGTGTCTAATTCTTTTATTCTTTTGAATATCTCAACGCAAATATCAGAATTATAATAAGCTTCTAAATCAGCTTTGTTAAGATTTTCTATTTTACTTTTTATATTGTCTATTTCTGATTTTTGATTTTTAATGATTTCTTCTTTTTGACGTAGTACTTCGTTGGAGCTTTTGATTTTGCCTTCAATTAAAGACAGTTTCCATTCGTTGTCTTTAATTATTTCATTTTTCTTGTCTAAAGTCTTCTGGTGATTTTTCTTTGTTTTGCTTATGATTCTTATGAATGCAATTGTTATTATAACTAAAGCTATCGCAATTGAGAATATAGCTGTTACGTATCTTTTTACTTTATTTGTATCAGAGTTGTATTCATCGTATAGAGATGCTATTTGGATTTTGATGTCGGTGTTGTCTCTTCCTTTTGGCTGTATTTTGTTATCCATAAAGTTAGATTCGTCGAAGCTGGATTCAGCCATTGATTTATAAATTTCATAAATCATTTTGGCGGAAATAAGTTTTGTTGATTTATTGCCGTGTAGGAAAGATTGTTTGGCATAATGTAAGGCTGAATCAAGTTGGTTAAGTTCGAGGTACATTCCAGCCATTGTATGTTCGTAAGCGTATTTGTCATTTTCGTCAGAGACATCGATAAGGTTTTTTACGATGTTGATTGAAGTATCGATTTTGCCATCGTCAAAATAAATTTGGGCGAGACCTCTTTTAGCGTAATCGGAATAGACATAGTTTTTTTCAGAAGCTTCAGAGATTGTGTTTTTGTACCAGAACTTAGCGTTTTCCATTTCATTAATTGACTGGTATGATTTACCGATTCTTGCTGAAGAATAGAGGTAAGAAGTGGTGTCGCCGATATATTTAAAGTAGAAGTATGAGTTGTGGTAGTAGTCCAATGCGATGTCGAAGTAATATTCGTTAGAGTAAAGTGTTCCCAAGCGGGTGTAAATAAGAGCTATGAATCTGTTTTTTTCGTAGTTGAGGTCTTTTGCTTTGAAGCAGTTTTTCATTATTTTAAGAGAAGTAAGATAATCTTCACAGCTTTCAACGATATTGTCTTTTTCCGATTCTCCTACTGCTTTGTAGTAGTGAGCTCTTGCAGTTTGGAATGAAAGGTTTTTATCTTTTTTATAGATGTTAAACAAGCTGTCGTAAAATTTTGTTGCTTGTTCAACTTCATAATGGTTAGCTTGTTTTATTTGGTTTTTGAATTGAGCTTCTGCCAATAGGATGTGGTATTCGTTTATGAGATAAGGGTCGTTATAATAAGTATTGATAGAATCTTTTATATTCAATAGAGTACATAATGCACTATCAGCTTTACTAGTAAGAAAATGTCTTGTCTTTTCGAATTTGTTGGAGAAGACATTGGGATGTTTTTTTTCGTTGCAAGAAATAATAATAAGTAGCAAAATAGCTACAGTAAATATTTTTTTCATAAAGATATTTGTTGCATTACTTTGTATTTACTAATAATTTCGTTTGCAAATATATTATAATTATTGAAAAAAACATATAAAATAATCTATGCATTTTTATGCATAAAAATGTCTAACATTTTGATTAGTAAATATAACAAACGTCTATGTCGTCAATGTTATAAATTTTATATGTCGTAAAGCTTTGCTGTTTCTCTATCTCTGTACTCATGTTTTTCGTAATAACCTATAAGATTGCCTGCATTATCGCGCAGTGCGACCATGTAAACATCTTTGTTTTCATCATCATTACGAAAGGTGTAAACTATGTTGTTATTATTATTTTTGCTGAACCATTCGAGCACTTTGTCAATTTGTTCATTTGCGGATGCCGGATGGCAATTTCTTAGGCTTTTGCCAGTCAAGTCTTTCTTATATCGTGTAATGGCAGAGGGGTTCATATAAACAATTATAGAGTTCATATCACATACCACGATAGGAGCTTTGTCTTGGTCTAATATGCTTTTAAATAATTGTTCCATGTTTTTCATATTTTAGAGAGTATATATAAAGATTAGATAAAAAAAAAGAGACGATTCATATCGTCTCTTTTATATTATTAGGGATAAGTTTATCCTAATTTTACGCGGTTGAAAGCAGTAACTGTAGCTTCTTTATCACCGGCTTGGATATATTCGCGGACTGTTTTAGGGTCAGCGATGAGAGATACTTGGTCGAGCAAGCAGTTTTCTTTGAAGAATTTAGCGAGGCGGCCTTTAGCAATGTTTTCGAGCATTGTTGTGTTGAGGTTGCCAGCTTTTTCTGCTGCGACTTGTTCTTTAATTTCGCGAGCTTTAGCAGCGTCTTCTTCAGTGATCCAACCTTTAGCCATGTTAGAGTTGATGTGGTCATCAGAGTCAACGTGAGCTGGGTTGATACCTGCTTTTCTCAATGCAGCTTCAACAGCTTTTTGAATTTGTTCTTGTTTAGTTTTTTCGATAGCGACATTGTATTCGTTATCTTTTGTTGCTTGAGGGACGTCGTTTTCATCGATAGCGACTGGGTCCATAGCAGCGATTTGGAGAGCTACTTCGTGGGCGATTTCTTCGATGCCGTTGAAAGCTTTGTTGAAACCAACGATAGTAGCGAGACTGTTACCTTGGTGATTGTAGTTTGTTACGTATTCACCTTCGATAGCGAAATATTTACCAACTTGAACTTTTTCACCTGTTTTAGCTGTGAGGTCAGTAACGATAGCTTCAATTGTTTGTCCGTTGATTGTAGCGGCGTTGAGAGCTTCGATATCTTTAATTCTGTTTTCGATTGCGAAGTCGAGGAGTTGTTTTGTTGTACCAACGAATTCAGCGTTAGCACCAACGAAGTCTGTTTCGCAGTTTAACATAATGACAGCAGCGAATTTGTGGTCTTCAGTTGCTTTAGAGATTACGCAACCTTCAGTAGCTTCGCGGTCAGCTCTTTTCATAGCGATTTTTTGACCTTTTTTACGGAGGTAGTCGATAGCAGCTTGTTGGTCGCCATTGCATTCAACGAGAGCTTTTTTGCAATCCATCATACCTGCGCCTGTCATTTGTCTAAGTTCGTTAACTTGAGCAGCTGTAATGTTCATAATAAATTGTGTTAAAGGTTTATTTATTTTTTGTTAACG
>JAZRJK010000022.1:0-2867 GCA_045645765.1 Candidatus Gastranaerophilaceae bacterium | reverse complement strand
GTGAGAATTTGTATTAATTAGTTCTTCAAAATATGGTAAAGACTCAATCCATTTACAAAATGCTCGCCATTCAGGAAGACGATGATTTTTTCTTTGAATATAAATGTTTTTAAGACATCTATAATTTGTGGTCATACGGGCGGTTAAAGTGAAACCAGCAGGATTTGTATAAAGAATTTCAAGATACATTCTTTTTAAAAGATTTTGACCTTCTTTTAACATTTGACCTGAAAGAAAAGGTAATTGAGCGTGTATTTGATTATATGCTGCAACCTTTTCTTTCATAATTTCAATTACTCTGGGATCAACATATTCATTATAAACAGTATCTAAATCAAACTTTGTAATACGATGCATTGTAGATTGAGAAGATACGAATTCTAAAAATCTATATCTTTCTGCCTCAACCCACATTTTATTAGTGCAAGTTAGATCAAAAGATACTCTAATACCAGTCATAAATTGACCGTGGGCGCCATTACCAGTGTCGCAAGCTTTAGACAAATTATGTCCACGTTTAAAATCTTTCTGAGTAAGCTCTTTTGCATCAGTGTCAGTTCTCATTGGATATCCCGCAGCCAAAAGAGATTCTTCTAAATCATATATTTTTACATTACTTACAATTTTCATATTATTCCTCACTTAATGTATATCCTTGTAATCTGCCTTGTGTTAATGTTTTTACATATCCTTCTAACTCGTCAATATAGTAATTAGTAAATGGATCAGAAGGCTGCTCCATAAATTCTTTGTAGCTTATGAATTCAAGTCCTATAATACCATAAACTTCTGCTTTTTCTCGCATTTTTTGCGGATTTGCGCAGACTATAACACCATTATTTTCTTTTGCCAATAGCATTAATCTACTTGTTTTACCTGTTCCTCTACCATCAATAATTCTATACATTTTCACATTTCTCCTTATATTCTTTACAAAATTGTATTATATTTTCTTGAAAAGTTTTAGCAAATTTTTCAATGTCATCCGCTTCAAAAATTCCTGCCGCTGCGTATGAATTTGAAAATGAATTAAAATTATCACAAAATAAAATTTGATTTGTTTTAAAAATTTGGTCATTAGCCTCTTCTTCATTTTGCGCTGGTTGAATTATTCCAGATAAACTAAAAAACATAGCAATTCTCCTTATTTTATACTATATCCAAACTCTTTGGCTTTAAAAAAGTCTTGCCAATATTTTTCTCTGTCATTTAGCATTGAAGCATCGCATTCTTCAATTAATTCAAATGTGAAGTTTTCAACACCCCAGTGTGCCATAGCAGGATATAATTTATTTTTTGTTGGGGTCTCTGCGCCAAGTCCGCGTTTAATGTGTTGCTTCCATCTATTGGCGACATCAACTGCTTGACCCACATAACACATTTTATTTTCTATATTAGTAATTTTATAAATTCCAGTTTTTTGACCTTTTCCAATCACTCTACCAATTAAATCTGTATATGCTTTTTCATAATATACTTTCCAAATTACTTTATTTAATGGTTCTTTATTTCTTAAATATTGAGAGATTTCCTTTAATTTATAAACTTCATTTAAATCTTCTTCCAATAGCTAAAGTCTATAGAAATTTTCTTGATCTACCATTTCTTGTGCTCGCTTATTGGCTTCAACTGCGGCGGCAAATATTTTTCTAATATCTTCCACTTTGAATTCTATTTCTTTAATAGCTGATTGTTTATCTTCAATAATAGATTTCATTTCCTAAACAGTCTCTTCCATAATTAAGAGATATTCATTTTTAAAATCCTCTTCTGCGGTTTGATATTCAGCACCAATTTTTTCTGCAGCATTAGACAATGACTCCTACATTTTCTCCATACTTGAAGTGTATAGTTTTTCTGCGGCCGCAGTGGACATTTCTTCTAAATTACTAATACTATTTTTTAGCTCGTCAATTGTTGTTTCAAGAGCAATTTTATCTTTAGTAAATTGTACATTGGTGTCACGAAGGTATTTATTCTCCTCGTGGATTTTCATATTTTGTCTCTCGGTATCCTGATCCAGACTAACGAATGTTCTTAGCTTTGGTTTTAAGACAAAATATATACCTAAGCCACCAATTAGAATACCTATAATAACGCAAATTAAATACGTCATAATTGAAAAAATAAGGGGTGTGGAATACACCCCTTATTATCTATATTAGTCTTCGTCTGTTGCGTCTGGATCGAAGCTCATGCCTGCAGGTGTAAGAGACAAGAACTTAACTTGCTTGTGTGTTCCGTCTTCAAGTTCGATTTCTGCGGGAGTACGAACACCGAGACCCTTTCTCTGAATAGCTGAAGTGAAGATACCATCAATCTGTCTCTTTTCAAGACCAAGTGCTTCAGCAACATCAGCAGCAGTAACAGCTGAACCGTTGATTTCCTTAAGATAATTTAATACTTTCTTTGAGTTTTCTTTCATAGCCATAATAATTTTTCTCCTTTTTGTTTTAAAATATTTTTTTTAGATTTTTTATAAGCTTATTGCTTATGTAAATATTATATCAAAAAATTTTTGATAAGTCAAGATTTTTGAAGAATTTCTTGAATTAAATCATCTAGAATAACCATTTCTTCGAGGCGATCAACATGACCCGATAATTTCATAATTTCACTTTCGGCTCTCTTAATGGCATCGGGATCATTACTGTCCCTAATGATGGGTTCCTATTTCGCAATTTTCTTCGCTAAATTCTTGAGTTCTTTCTGTTTCATAAAAATTTTCTTCCTTAACTTTACAAATTGATTATACCAAAAATTTTTTACTAAGTCAAAAATTTTTGTTTGAATTCTTCTTCTGAGATAATTGGTATACCGAGTTTTTTAGCGGTAACATTTTTTGAGGAATTAGATTGAGTATCATT
>JAZRJK010000021.1:0-25272 GCA_045645765.1 Candidatus Gastranaerophilaceae bacterium | reverse complement strand
TTCACGAGATTTTTTATCAACGTGAGGTGAACGTAATACACAATAAATACGTCTTTTTGTTGGTAAAGGAATAGGACCAGCAACTTTAGCGTCTGTTCTTTTTGCAGTTTCTACGATTTTTTCAGCTGATACATCAACTAATTTGTGTTCGTAAGATCTTAAACAAACTCTAATTCTTTGTCTTTTAGCTGTTGTCATTTTTGTTTCCTTTATTTTTGTATCTACCTTTTATTTGCTAGCCTAAAAAAGAGACAGCGAGCCTCTTTTAGATTCCGGCTAGTCATAGTTCACACTATAACATAATAAATGGTAAAACAAACATAAATAATAGTCAACAAGGGATTTTGAGTTTAATTCAAATTTTACAAAAGTTTACAATGGCTAATCAAATCGTTAAGACATTGAAGTTTTAGAACTTGTAGTTTTAATAAATAAAAACAAGTTCTTACCCTTTACCCCAAACAAAACATTTCCATTGCACGAACAAAACCGTCATCATAAACCGATTCTGTTATATAATCCGCAATCTCTTTTAATTCGTCGGTTGCATTACCCATTGCAACTTTTACACCACCAGCTTGAAGTAAAGCGATGTCATTATTTTGATCTCCGATAGTCAAAATTTCTTCTTTATTTAAGCCCCAATAATTTTGTAAAAACTCCACGGCACATTTTTTTGAAGCTTCCGGATTGGAAAACTCTAAAAAATAAGGCGTTGACTTAACAATATATAAATCTGTAAAAATATTTTGCAATTCTTTTTCATAGCGAGTGATTCTGTCAGGATTAGAATAATCTATCGCTAGTAATTTATTTATTTTATCTTTTTTTATTTCAGAAAATGGTTTAATTGTTCGTTCTGTATGTAAATTATTACAATATCTTTGGACTTCATAACAATCATTTTCTGAATAAAGAATGTCATCATTATATAAGTTAATATGTATATTTACCTCATTAGCCCATTTCAAAATTCGTTCAGTTTGATCTTCTGTCAAATATCTTTCATAAAGAGTTTTCCCATTTTCAACAACAAGACCGCCTTGATATGAAACTATTGGCGTATCGAGCCCCAAATCTCTAGCAATTTTTGAAGCTGCCGCATTCATCCTACCAGTTACTAAAACAACTTTAACACCTCGATTGCACAAATCGTTAATACATTTTTTAACCCCAGTTGTAAATTCTTTTTCTGGTATAAAAATCGTTCCGTCGATATCTGTTGCAACAAGTTTGATCATAAAAACATCCTTAAAGAACTTCCACATCAACTAAAATATCATGACCAATGTCTTGCATCAATTCTAAATAAGAATAAAAATGTCTAGACATAATACTTAAATATTGGGTTAAAACCTCCTGATGCGCATTAGCATTCACAATCAAATCCGAATAATTATTTTTTGCTTCAACATATCTTTTTGTTGAAAGCTCAACAATTCTTCTTGAATCTGCAAGAATTTCTTTTGTATATTCTAGATTTTCTGCAGAATATTTGAATATATTATAATCTTTTTTTAATTCATATTTTAACTGGTATTCATAAGCTTTTTTATTAGCTTTGCTTCTTTGTAAAAATAGCTCAGCTTTTTGAATATCAGGAGTAAAATTATAAAGTATTGGCAAATTCATACCACCGCCAACAAAAGCACCGCCATAATGAGGATTTGCATTTCTATGATATTGCCAAGCATAACCTCCTGCAATATTTACATCAGGAATTCTTTGATGTTTTGCTTGTTTAAGTTCTAATTCTGATTTACCAATTTCTAAATCCGACAGCCTTATCATGTAACTATATTTAAGAGCAGTTCTTTCTAAAAAATCATAATCAGGAATTTTAAAGCTTAAAAACTTCCAATCTTCTTCTAAAAGAGATGATTCTTTTGTATCATACATCACATCCTCTTCACCAGTATTTAGAAGTTTATTTAGTTCAAATTGCTTCGATAGCATATCAGAATGAGCTCTATTAACTGCAATTTTTTGGGTAGCATATTGAATATCAGCTTTCAAATTATCTATTTCATAAGACGAGTGTTTTGGTCTATCAGTTGTAATTTGAACCAAGCTTTTAAAAAGCCTCAAACGACCTTCTTGTATCTGATAAACAGATTTTGCGTACAAAACATCAAAATATGCTTGCATTATTTGCAGTTTAAAATTATGTTCAAACTGTCTTAGTTCTGTCTCTTTAATATAAAAAATTCCTTGAGCTGTTTTCTTTCGCAATCCACGTTTTAAAACTTCTATAGGTAAACTTACACCAGCTTGTGAACAGTTACCCAAGGCAACATTTCCAATAACAACATTTGATTGTATTTCTGGATTTTGAAGACGGTTCGCAATTTTTATGTCTTTTTTTGAAGCCTCCAACTCCAAGCGTTTAATCTTAATATTCTGATTTTTTTCCAAACCTATTTGTATAATTTCTTCCAAATCTGCATTAACTACTGCTGAATTTACAGGAGATAAACTTAAGGCTATTAATGCTAGTGTTATAAATAATCTCTTCATATAAAGAAATTTTACCACAAAAAAAAGCCTCGAAGGGAGGCTAAAAATTTGGTTAATTAATAAGGTATTTATATAAGGTTAATAAATCAAAAACTTTTACTTTCTTCCGAACCATCCTTTTATCTTATTCCACATGCCAGTTGTTGCCTCCTTTACTGGCGCTGAATCTGCAAGAGTCTTAGCAGATTTCTTACCTCCTCGGAACATACAAACAAGAGTCATAAGCATTATTCCAGCAGCAAGCAAACCTTTTACCCAAGTTGGAGTTTTAGAAAACTTTTCAGATAAATTTGATAATACATTCTTATTATTTTGAGGATAAATATTATGGGAATTTCCATTTTGAGAATATAGTATGTCCTGAGAATACATCCCTCCTTGAGGTGAGAACATGTCTTGGGAAGTATTTACACTAGGCATTTGTATTGAAGAATAGTTTTGCATAACAGTATTTTGTCTTAATCCCGATCCCATGCCGGACATTTGCATCATTCCGGACTGAGTCACAGGAGTTGTCTCATAAACTTCATATGGAATACAAGGAAGAATTCCGTTATGATATAAATAATCTAATGAGCCAGGTAAAACTGTCATTTAAAAAACACCTTTTCACTAACACTACATCTATATAAAGTTTTTTCTTGTAACAAAATTGCTTAATTTTATCTATTTTGTTAAGATTTGTGTAGATATGATTTCAAGATTAAAAAATTTTATTATTAATAATTGGCAAATTTTAATACCAGAACTTTTCATACTAATAGTTTTTATAACGTTTTGGGGTAAATTTGGAGATATTGTGGTTGATTCTTATAGAGAGATTTATATTCCACAGCAAATGATCAAAGGAAAAACTCTATATAAAGATATTTTTGTAATTTATCCTCCGCTATCATACTTAATAAATGCTTTTTTTATTAAATTATTTGGAAACGGAATAGTAATTTTACCAATAGCAGGGCTTTTATCATCTGCAGGTGTACTCTATGTCACAAACAAAATTGGTAAAATATTTTTAGAGGAAAAATACATTTTTTCAATATTATTATTCATTATTTCCGGATTAATACTTTCACCAAATGTCTTTAATGCATTCTTACCTTATTCTTTTGGAATACTATATGGAATTTTATTTATCTTAATTTCGATTTATTCTGCATTAAATAAAAAATTTCCATTATCATATTTATTTTATTCTTTAGCTATTCTTTGCAAACTCGAACTAGCACTATTACTTCCCATATTAGTTTTTTGGTCTAAAAAAAATAATTGGAAATTAAATCTTTTAGCACTAATTCTTCCATTAATATTCACTCATATTATTTTAAATTTTCAAGGTGTTAAATTTGAAGATTTAAAAGCTACTTTTGAAATAATCCTCGCCATGAGTAAAACAAAAACACTGTATTTATTTTATTCATATATGGGATTAACTTTTAGATTAGAATTAATTCCCGTATATCTAAATAATTTTATAAAATTTCTGATTCCAATAGATTTTACAAACCCTCACCAAATAATCGTTTGGTCATTTCCTTTTATATTAATAAGTTTAATAATTAAATATCGTTATTTAAATTTAAAAGAAAGATTTTTTATTTTCGCAAGCTTATTGGTAAGTATAAAAGTATTTTTTGCTCTAGTACTTGGCTCTTATGGTGCATATTTTTTACCTTTGGCTTTAACCTCTCTGTTAATATTAATTCCTAAAAATTATAGAAAAGTTTTATTAGTATTTTTATTAATTTGGAGCTTAATTATTGGATATGTAAATGTAAAAGATTTAAATTCAAAAGAGGTTAAACTCTCTAATATAAATGAATATCTTTTGCAAAACACTTCCGAAAAAGATAAAATTGTTATCTATCCAGAAGGCCTATATTTAAACGTCATAAATAACAGAGAAAGTGATAATAAAATGTACTCACTTATACCGCTTTATGTCGAAACTTTTGGAGAAGATTTAATAATTAACAGATTAGAAATAACAAAACCTAAATTCATTATTATAAATAATTACGACACCTCTTTATATTATTATAAAGAATTCGGAAAAGATTACGCTAAAAACATTTACAAATGGATTGAAGATAATTATAAATTAGATTCCACAATTGAAGATAAGTGGATGTTTAAGATTTATCGTTTTAATAAATAAATCTTTTGACAGACTGCAAGATGTCTATTATATTTACCCTTCATTTACCCCTAATTTACCCCTCATCATCTTTTTCCATCGCGCGTTTTAAGATGTTTCTATCAAGCTTCTTAGATGAATATTTTTTATTAGAAGCTTCCATTAATTTTTCGCTAGGTTTTTTCTTCGAACTCTTTTTAGGCCTATCCTCATTATTAACATATAATTTACCACCATTAAGTTCTTTATACCACATTGACCACATTATAGAGCGCAAAGGAAGCGTATATTGAATAAATATTTGTGCAACAAATGTTGTAACTGTAAATACTGCAATTTTTTCTGCTACTAATGGAGGTAAATATAAATAAGATAACAAATTACTCCAATCTTTTAACGGTAATTCATTAATAATTGGTAGAATCATGTTTGAAAACAATTTAGTTAAATTAGTATATTCAAAAATCATATTCGCAAGCTGAGGAACTAGAACATAGGTTAACGCGCCTACTAAAGCTAGAAGTAAAAATGTTGAAACAAAATGCCCTTTTACTAATTCTAGACTTCTTCTCACGCATCCAAAAGGGCTTTGCTCGGACTCAAATGTGAAAACTTGAAAAACAAGGACAAAAAACACTGCTAAAACCCCGCAAGGAACCCAGAAAAATGGCACTACTGATACCAATGAAAAAATACCAAATAAAAACCATAGTCCAACAAAAGCAAATGTTCTTCGTTTTATTAATTCTGTATGAGCGTCGAAATCATAGACTTTACCTGATTTAAGCATGTTTTCTACCATTGAGTTTACAGCACCATAAGCAACTAAATATTCCCAAAAAGCTTTCATAAAAATCGCCAGTCCTGGTAGAGTTAACAAAAATAGTATTAAAAATAGAAGCCAAACATCATTCAGCATCGGAATTTTTTCAACAATATTTGGCATATTTTTTGCATAAAAATAAGTCAACAAAAATATCAAGCTTAAACCAAATATTTGACCTAAAACAGGAAATGACATATACTTTACAAATTTATCAAAATTCGAAAAATATAATCCTATTGATTCCGTAAAAATTCCTAATGGAGTATTATTTTTCTTGCTCATTAATTTAGCCCTCGTTATATTCTAAATTTATTTAAAATTTTTACAATCTATTGTATTATAAAATTATGCAAAATTTAAGAGATTTATTAACTAGTTTTACCAAAGACGATTTCCCTCAAAAGGTTAATCTACATATCCATACAACATACTCTGATGGTTTGGGTGACTATAAGCAAATTATAACTTCCGCAAAAGAAAATGATTATAAATTGATTTCTATAACTGACCACAACACAATAGAGGTTCATCAGAATATACAAGATGAGATTCTGTTGACTGGAGTAGAATTTGATTGTTGGTTTGGTTATGTTTTCATACATTTATTAGCATATGGTATTGATATAAATCACCCTGACTTAATCCCTTTTTTAGCTAAAAACAAAAAAGATACAGAAGATGTCTTACCAAGATTATTTGCACACCGCAATATAAAAAAACTTATAAAAGCGATTCATAATGCGGGAGGGGTTGCAATTCTCGCACATCCGGCATGTTGTTGGGCGCTAAGCTTAGAAAAACTCATAAAAGATTTAATAAAAATCGGACTAGATGGAATTGAAGTATATTATCCATATCCGAGATTTAGAAAATTTGCAAAATTTCACTCATCAGAAGATGTTTTAAAAATTGCAGAAAAATATCCTCAGTTAATAAAAACTGGTGGTACAGATTTTCATGAAAAAATATTTTATTAACTATATTTCAGATAAACTTTTGTAAAGACTGTTATTGACAGGATAAATAGGGTTGTGTTTTAATTATAGTTGTATAAATAGTATTAGATAGGTTAATCGTGCCTAAAACCACTCTTGATAGTGGTTACGATTCCTCAAAAAAGAAAGGAAATAACTATGTACGCTATAGTCGAAACTGGTGGTAAACAATACCAAGTTGAAGAAGGACGTTACGTTGACATCGAATTAATTGGTGAAGAAGCTGATGCTAAAGTTGTATTCGATAAAGTTGTTATGATCGTTAACGGTAAAAAATCAAAAGTTGGTCAACCATATGTTGAAAAAGCAACTGTTGAAGGAACTGTAATTAAAACAGATCGTGCTAAGAAAATTATTGTTTACAAACAAAGACCTAAAAAAGGTTATAGAAGAAAATATGGCCACAGACAAGGTTTTGCTAGAGTTATGATCAACAAAATCAGAACAACAGCAGCTAAAAAAGCTGAAGCTACAGAAACAGCAGAAGCATAAAAACAATACTGGTTGACAAATAAAAAATTAATTAACTAAAGTCAACTACTCAAAAGTCAAAAACAAAAAGGAGAATAAAAATGGCACATAAGAAAGGTATGGGTTCCACCCGTAACGGTCGCGATTCAGAAGCTAAGCGTTTAGGCGTTAAAAAGTTCGGTGGAGAAATCGTTAAAGCTGGTAATATCTTGGTTCGCCAAAGAGGAACAAAAGTTCACCCAGGAAACAATGTTGGTATTGGTTCTGATGACACTTTATTTGCTCTTATTGACGGTCAAGTGAAATTTGAATCTCACAGACGTGATAGAAAACAAGTTTCAGTTTACGCAGTATAACAAGTGAAAACATTAAACAAAAAAAGAAGTGATAAAATATCACTTCTTTTTTATTATTTTATTTAATCTAGCATTTCCTCTATTGGCAAAACCGTTTTTAATTTTAATGCATAGATATTTGATTTACCTAAAAGTGCCAGTTTTACAGCATCCTTTTCCGTAGTTATAATATCCCCTTGTATATTTGCGATATCTTTAAATACATATTGATGATGGTCATCAAAAGAAATTTTTTCTTTTATTTTATAATCTTTTTCTAAAAACTGATAGAATTGATCAGGTTGTCCTATTGCTGATAAAGCTATTATTTCAGAACCATTCTCTAAATGTTCTCCGGAGATAATATTATAAACATAGTCAGGCTCAACTTTACCAACAAAAGTTTTAATTTCTTGTTTTTTTGAATATATTCTAGCTAATTTCTCAGCTCTAGAGTGGTCTGTGCTTTTACTAATAATTATAAACTTATCAACACGCTTAAAATTAGGTTTTTCTCTTAAAGGACCAGCTGGTAAAAGATTCTCATTACCAAATAATTTTTCAGAATCAGCTAGTACAATATTTAAATCTCGATGAAGTTTTCTATGTTGTAATCCATCATCAAGAATTATTTTTGTAACCCCAAATTCTTTTATTGCATACTTACATGCTTTATATCTATCGGAACAAGTAATTACAGCACACATATTTAAGTTAACAGCCAACCAATAAGGTTCGTCACCAGCCATATCTGCTTTATGATAAAGATTTATTCCATCAGAAATAACATTAACGTTTTTATTATCCAACTTTCCCCCATAACCTCGAGAAATTATTGCCACACGTTCGCCTTTTTCTACGAAGTAACGTGCTAATTCTGCTACAACAGGAGTTTTTCCGACTCCACCTGTAGTAAAATTACCCACAGAAATCACAAAAGCATCAACTTTTTTAGGTTTAATTATGCCTTTGTTATATAAAAAGTTTTTAGTACTCGCACCTATACCATAAAAAATAGAACACATTTTTAAAAAATTAAACAATATGCCTTTTGCATTTTTATCGTAATGAAGTTTTGTAATTTCTGTTTTTAAATTCAAAATATATTTACCCCTTTACCCCTCTACCATTGTTTTAAACTTTTCAAAATCTTCCATAGTATCAATTCCCACTGGGATATTTTCTACAATACCAACTTTTATTTTCATACCATTCTGAAGAGCACGTAACTGTTCTAAACTTTCAGCCATTTCATAAGGAGCTTGAGGTAATTCTGTCATCTTAAATAAAGCTTCACGTTTAAACCCATAAATACCTAAATGTCCATAAAATTTAGATTTATCCTCGTTGCGTTCGTAAGGGATCTTTGAACGCGAAAAATAAAGCGCATAATTATTTACGTCAAAAACACATTTTACTAAATTGGGATTCTCAACTTCTTCAATATCTTTAATCTCTCTTACAAGAGTTGAAATATCTGCTTTCTCATCAAAAAGAACCCCGTTAATTACAAGCTCAATATTTGCTTGTTCTATTAAAGGCTCGTCTCCTTGAAGATTTATTATATACCCAATTTCAGGATGGCGTCTTGCAACTTCTGCGATTCTATCGCTACCTGATTTATGTTCTGTAGAAGTCATTTCAACTTCTGCACCAAATTCTTTACAAGTATTAAAAATTCTATCATCATCTGTTGCAATAATTACTCTATCAACATGTGGAACTGCCTTAGCCTTTTCCCAAACCCATTGAATAATTGGTTTATTACAAGCTTTTAGTAATGGTTTACCTTCCAACCTTGATGAGCCATATCGTGCCGGTATAATTATTGCAGTTTGTTTTTCTACCATAAAAACCTCTATTCTATAATCATATAATACTTTTTTGAGTCAAGATTACTTTATCCATCTATTTTGTTGCATTAATAAATACTGCATTTGTTTTTAAACTAATTTCTCGACCAGTTAAGTAATTCTGAACATCAACTATATATTTAGTAACAGTTGCCTCATCAAAATATTTTAAGAACCTCTCTTTTGTAGATGGTTGCCCTGGAGATGGAGGATTATTAAACCATTCCGGAACCATTCCTGGCTGTACAACGTATTTTGAAGCTACTTGCTGAACTTTTACATCTGGATCCGAAAAACCAGCTATTTCAAGGTTCATTTTTAATGTGTTTTCATCAAAATTACAAAGCGAATCTAGCGGATTTTCCATTAATTCATTCTCAACTCGTTTAAAATCCTCATACTTTTCAATGTATATTGGATCTAAAATTTCCCAATATCTAGTATTTGAACGAATTATAGGTTCAAAAGCACAAAATTTTCCACCCGGTTTTAATATTCTATAAATTTCATTGATTGCAGGTTGCTTATTCACAATATGCACTAAAACTGAACGCATTAAAGCTTTGTGCACAGAGCTCTCTGAAAGAGCAATATGTTCACAAGGAGAAAGCAACATTTCATAGCCTTCTAGCACCCCAGATTCATCTAATATTTTTTTACAATCATCTAAACAATCCTGAAATTTATCAGAAAAAATTACTTTTCCCTTACAGTTTTGCATTTCCAAAGCTTTGAAAGCCAAAAGCCCAGTACCACAACCAATATCAATAACTGTTTCATGTGGAAGAATATCTGCATAAACTAATATCACATCACGGACGGCTTCTAACCATTTTGTTGTTTGCTCTATCATTTCAGGAGTTTGCCCAGCAAAACGATTTTGCTTTAGCCATTGCGTCCAATTCTTACAAATCTCACTCATAATTATAAACCTCTTTCAACATTAGGATACATATATCATACTACAAGCCTAGTTAACGTAAAAGTCCCCAATTGACAATGGATTAATAAAATCATCTGTTGAAAAGACTTGCATCACATATCGACCTTTCTCGTACAATACAAAATAGTCCGAATGATAATACATTTCATCCTTCATTAAACGAAAATCTTTCGTTCTTTTTACTTCATTGCCTCCCCAAGGAGCCTTATCAGTCATTTTAAAAATTTGTACTCTTATATATTCATTTTTCATGCGCTTAGGTGCAATAAATAAATAGTAAACTCTTTCTCCTGAATTAAAAACCTTTGAATTATGCAAAGCCGTTTTCTCTGTAATGGGCTGTTTATTAAATAAAATAATTCCACGATTAAACTTAAAACCACAACACAGAATAATACATAGTATAAAAAACAGCGAAAGTTTTTTCACTACTGAGCACCTTCTTCTAATTCTTTGATTCTTTGCTTAACTAAATTCACCATTTTTTCATCAGATTCAATCCCTAAATATAACAAATAATATTCAACAGCTTTTTTAGGCAATTCTTTTAATTCATAAGCCATAGCTAAAGAATAATAAGCATAAGGATAATCCGGTGTTAATTCTGTAACTTTTTCAAAACACTTTATCGCTTCATCATATTTCTTTTGATTAGCTAACACTAAACCCTTATTAAAATAAGCATCCGTGCTTTCTTTATCTAGCGTTAGAATTTTATCGTAAAAATTTATAGCTTTTGCATTATTTCCTTTTAACTTATAAATATTAGCAATTTTAAGCATTGTTATTTTGTCTGTTGGATTGAAAACAACAGCTTTAGTATAGAATTCCAACGCTTCATCATATCTTTGATTTTTATATGCTAAATCAGCTTTTTCAGTCAATGATTCAAAAGTTGGCACTTCTTCTTGTTTATTATTTTCTTCCAACGGTGTTATTATGTTCAAAATTGGTTCATCGACAGAAACTTTGAGAGAAGTTTCATCTTTTATTTCGATTTTATGTTCTTCCCTAAACTTATTTAATTCTGTTGCATACTCAATATTACCAGGTGACAAAAGGACTGCTTTTTCATAAGAAGCTAAAGCAATATCAGTACATCCCATTTTTGCATTAGCTCTGGCATATCCAAAGTGAGCAGAAGCTTCTTTATCATTTATATCAATTGCATCTTCAAAATATAAAATGGCTTGCCCATAATCTTCCTTATCATATAAATTATAACCATAGGCAATTGATGCAGCAGCTAAATTTTGCTCTAATCTTTCATTTGAATGTTTTGTCAAAAGTTCCTTATAAAGTTCAATCGCTGTTACATAATTATTCATGGCATGAAGCGTAAGTGCTTTATTTGCAATTATATCCTCATTCTCTGGCTCAACTTTTAAAACAAAATTGTAAAACTTAAGAGCATTAACATAATCTTTTTTTGAATGGTAAGAATAAGCTAATTCTTTTTTTGTTTCAAGATTTGATGAATCTTTTGAATATGACTTTTCAAAATTAAATAATGCTAAGTCATTATTACCAATCTTTTTATAAACTAAACCTAAATTTCTATATGCATTTGCATCTTCAGGAAAAACAGCTAAATATTCTTTATATTGCTCAATTGCTTCATCGTTTTTATCTAAATTTCCTAACAAATTAGCATAATCAAATTTTAATGATGTTAAATTTGGATTTATTAAAAATGTTTGTTTGAAATACTTTAATGCTTTATCGTTAACTCCCATGTTTTGATATGCTAAAGCTAAGCGAGCATTAATAGATTCGCTATCTTCATTACCACTCAATGCTTTTTCTAACATTTCTGCAGATGCTTGATACTGTTTAGAATCAAACAATGCATAACCATATTTTTCAAATTCTGTAAAAGCTGATGGATATTTTTTATAAATGTTAGCATATATTTCACAGGCTTTTTCTGGTTGCTTTGTTAAAATATAAACATTTGCCAAATTTTCACTAGCTTCCATATGGTCTGGATAAGCGCTCAAGAAAGCATTATAATTTTCCAATGCGCTTTCATAATTTTTGCGAAAATATTCAACATTAGCCAAATTTAAATAATTATATTTATATTCAGGATAGATTGATTGAGCATGTTTAAACGAATTATATGCATTTTCATAATCTCCTATTGTTTGGAGGATGTTTCCCATACTTATATAAATAAAAGCATCATTTGGACGCAATTTAACAGCCTTTTTATAAGCCGAAATTGCCTCTGGATAATTACCTATATCAGAATATAAACCTGCAATTTTAGTATATAACATAGCATCTTCGCCATTAATATCTAATGCCTGCTGTATAATTTTTATCGCAGTATTATAATCGCTTTTGTACTCATAAGCACACGCCTGTTGATATAGAGCATGCGCTTCTTTTGTCATCTTTGCATCTGCTGGTGTATTCATTGCAGATAGTGTAAATAAAATTGCTAACGATACATATAACTTTTTCTTATCTACCATAATTAAGAGCCTCTCAAATATATTTTAACAGAAATGAAAAAATATTGACATTTTTATAAAAAAACTTTACATAATGTAGCAAAAAAAATCTTTTAATGTTTTATTAATAATAGCAACTCAAGAAAGGAAACAAGCTAATGAATATTACTCCAATTAACAACACAACTTTTCAAGCACGATTAGATATTTCAGGAGTTAAAGCTAACAAAGAGCGTTGGGTGAATATAGCTAAGGTTTTTAAAAACGAAACAAAACTTATCCCTGATGAAACGATAAAAGTAATTGAACACGAGTTTGATACATCTATTATTGGATCAACTTATGAACAAGCACCAAATATTGGAAAAATTGAGGCAATAACCTTTAATGAAACAATGAAAGAATTATTATCAAAGTTTGACGACAATACTATTGCAAAAAAACTTATTAAATTAATGAACATTGGTGAGATCGCTAATTCTAGAAAAGAAAAAGCGTATGAAAAATATCAAGCCTTGGCTGACAAGATTTCTTGGGAACCAAGAGATAAATTTTTAAATCAACGATTTGCAGAGTACGAAAAAATAGATAATGCAGCTTTAAATAAAACTAAAAAAGATGCTTTCTGGAAGAATTTTGAAGTAATTATCTGATAAATTAAAAGCTTTTATTAGTATTTTTGAGATAGATATAAATCTATCTCTTTTTTATTTTAAATTTTAGTGTTACGGTTGCTTCTTGAACTCACCGTTCATAATAATTGTAAACAAATGTAACAAAATTTCGAAAAACTCTAAAGTTTTTCGAAATTTTGTCGTTATGCATATTAAAAGTAGGTTCATTGTAATTGATTCTAAAGAAAGGAGCATATTTATTATGGGTATCAATTTTGATGGAGTGAATCCAGAGTCAAAAGCAAAGCTGGAAAAGATTGTTGCTGATGGTAAAGTATCTGCAGAAGAACTAAAAGGCTTAACCGCAACTGAAAAAGAAGCATTAGCAAAAGGGCTGGGAGGTATAGTACTTCCAGATACTGGTGAAATTAAGCTTTCCGAACCAAAAGCCGAAAAAGAAGAAAAAGGCTTTTGGGGCAAGCTTTGGGATGGAGTAAAAGATTTTGCTAGCACAACAACTGGTAAGGTAGTTATTGGTGCAGTCGGCACTATTGCAGC
This sequence comes from Candidatus Gastranaerophilaceae bacterium, assembly GCA_045645765.1. Lineage (GTDB taxonomy): Bacteria > Cyanobacteriota > Vampirovibrionia > Gastranaerophilales > Gastranaerophilaceae > CAG-196. The sequence goes on along the minus strand of JAZRJK010000021.1, from coordinate 11,564 downwards.
ATTAGGAATTACTGCGGCAACACTTGGTACAGGAGCGGCCGTTGCTGCAGGTGTAATTGGGACGATGTTAACCCTTCAAAGCTGTAGCCCAGATGACTACACTGACGAAATTAACCAAACAGTGATGTTTAATCTTACTGTAAATTCAGAAAACTCAGATGAAGAAATTTTAGCAGAGCTTAAAAAATTAAATGGTACTATTGAAAAGATGTACTCTGAACTTTTAAGAATTGGCTGTGATGTAAATAGAATAATAGGCTTATTAACTCAAATGGGTAAAAGTGCTGATGAAATTGCAGCTGCAGTAACTAATGGTAATCAACAATTAACAGAAATTAAAGACATGTTAGCTAATATTATTAATTTAGTACAACAAGGCAACGAATTGTCTGCGCAAAATAACGAATTGCTAACTCAAGTCTTAGCTAAAATAGGAACAATTGATGCTAATTCAGAAGCTAGTATTGGTTTATTAAAAGAAATCCTAGCAAAATTAACAGAATCTGTTGAACAAAATAAAGAAATGGATACTAAAACACATACTTTATTAAAAGAAATCATTGAGCGCATGGATAAAATGGATGCTGGCACTCAAACAGCATTAAAAGATATTATCGCGCGTATAGATAAAATGGATGAGAACGTTCAAGTGCTATTAAAAGAAGTTATTGAGCGTATGGATAAAATGGATGCTGATATGCAAGCTGGCTTCATGAATGTTATCAATTTAGCGAAAGAAGGAAATAAAATCAGTGAAGAAATCTTAAATAAATTAGCTCAAGTATTACCTAAGCTTGATAGTATGGACAAAACTAATAAAAATGCATTTACAGCAGTTTTGAATGCGATTAATAACCTTGGAGAAGGCACAGATAAAAAACTTGATGCAATCTTAAATGCTATTCTTAAAGGTAATGAAGTAACAGCAGCACAGTTAGAAGAACTCAGAAAACTAATCGCTGAAAACAATGAAATTGCACAAGGTACACAAAATATGGTTTCCGAAATGAAAGATAGTATGTCAGAAGAGCACAAAGCTATTCTAGATAAACTTGGTCAAGGTAATGCCTCTCTTGATGAAATTAAAGATTTACTAAAAGGCATTAAGACAGGAGTTGAAGAAGGCAATGTCCAATTATACGAAATTAACGATAAGCTAAATCTTGTCGGTGCTGTATTAAACAATATCTTAGCAAATGTTGATGGTATTAAAGATGAAACAAAAGCTGTATTACTAAAAATCTTAGCTAAAATTCCAAACGGATGTACTTGTAAGGATGTTGACCTTTCAGCAGTATTAGAAAAATTAGATAAAATTCTTGAAGAATTAAAAAAAGATCCTCAAGACGCTGAAGGCGATACAAATCACGAAGGAATTCTGAATGATTTAGATAAATATTTTCAATAATAATATCTAAATAGAATAAAACAGGGCTCAAGCTTAAGCTTGAGCCCTGTTTGTTATGATAAATAATCCAAATATTTTACAAATTCAATAGCTTCTTCTTTAGTATTGACATCACCATTTAATTGAGCTTCTTTTAGCGCGTTGATTATTATGCCTAATTCAGGAGATTGTTCGATTCCTTTTATTTCCATAATTTCCACGCCATCAAGAAGTTTTGGTAATGGTTTTAAAGTCTCGCGTTTAGCGAAATAAAAATCCAGTAATTTATCAAGCCCTTCAATGTTTTCCTTAACCATTTCCTCAGTTATAGCTTCACCTCTAGCAGAAAGTCTATCAGCTTTCGCTAAGTAAATATTATCAATAACATTTACCTCCATTTTGCGAAGATAACGCATCATTACTTTTTCATTTAAATCAGGAGCACTGATTACATTTGACGGGTAAATATGATTTTTTATCATATTAGAAATGTATTCAATTTGTTTTTTAGAAAATTTCATATCTCTTAAAAAAGGAACACACATCTTAGCTCCCACATCATCGTGTTTTATAAATCTATGACGACCAGAAGCTTCTATTGTCCAAGTCGAAAACTTTCCAATATCATGAAGAAAACCAGCAAGCTTTAGATGATTTAATCTCGGGAAACCTCCAAAATCTACAGAATCTAAATGCTCTTTTTCTTTTGGCATTGCATTTTTATAAAGTTCTTCAATGTTTCTTACGGTTTCTACTACATGATGAAATAAGTCTAAATGATGATGAGTATTTGGGGTTACTTTTTTCATTTCTTTAACATAAGGAAAAAGTTCTTCTAGAATTCCAAACTCATCCATTAAAAGTAATGCTTTTGCACTACATTTCCCTCCAAAGAGCTTCATTAATTCATAATTGACGCGTTCTTTTGCGGGAGTAAATAACAAGCTTTTGTATTTTTCAATACAAATTTTAGTATCTCGTGATAGCTCAAAACCAGTTGTTGAAGTGAATCTAAATGCTCTTAAAATTCTTAAAGAATCTTCTTCAAAATTTACATCTTTAATGTGACGAATAATTCTGTTTTCAATATCAGATTTACCTCCAAATGGATCAATAAGTTCGCTATTTGAAAGATTTATAGCAATAGCGTTCATTGCAAAATCACGACGACTTAAATCTTCTTTTATATCCTCACCTTGAATCTCAGATATATCTAAATAATTTATTTTATCTTCTAAAACAAGTCTGTATATCTTGTATTCAGGGTCAAGAACTATAAATGTCGCATTAAACTTTTTAGCTAGCTTTTGCGCAAATTCTTCTGCACCTTTAATAGCAATATCTCTGTCGACAAAGCTTTTACCCATTAAAACATCACGTACTGATCCGCCGACCAAGTATCCTTCATTAATTTGAGATAGTATAAAATCATCCTTGATATTCATATACAATATCTCCCAAGGTTACTATTACAGCAGTTTCTGCTTTTAGAATTAAATCACCTAAGCTTATAAGTGGTAAAGATTTACTTCTAAAATAATCAAATTCTTTTTGCGAGAAGCCTCCCTCTGGCCCAATAATAACTAGAACTTTTTCATTTTTTTTAATTGGATTTTTTCGCAAATATTCTTTAAAAGAAATTTCTGTTGAGCGCTCTGCTAAAACTAGAACTTTATCAAAATCTTTTTCCAAAACTTTTTCTAAGGTCGTCGGTTCAAAGCAAGTCGGAATTTTTGCTCTTTCACATTGTTTTGAAGCTTCATACATAGCTTTTTGCCATTTTTCTTGTTTTTTTTCTAAAACTGATTTATTTAATGCACAATTATCTGTAATAACAGGATATACACCACGTACACCGAGTTCAGTTGCTTTTTCCATAATTGTTAGCTGGGCATCACTTCTCAATGGACTTTGAGCTAAATACAAATCGAAATCTAAATATCGTTTTGAAGGATAAGATTTTTCTATATTACAAAAAATTTCGTTTGAAGTTATTTCTGCAATTTTTGTTTCATATTGAATTTGATTTTCATCTATTAATAACAAATTTTCCCCCACTCTTGCTCTAAGCGCTCGAGCAATGTGACGATAATTTTCAGCATCGTTAATTTTAATTTGATTATCTAATTTATTTTTTGAGTCTACGAAAAAATGTGGCATTTAAACTTCCATTTCTTTAAAACGTTTTAATAAATTTGTGAAAACAATTATACAAAGAATTATAATTGAAACAATAAGCGCATACCAGAATCCCATAAGATTTAATTTAAAATGTAATGCAAGTAGGCAACCTAAAGGCAAAGCAATAAGCCAAAAAGCAATAAAATTTGCCATCATAATTACTTCTGTATGCTTTAGTCCTCTAAATATTCCAGCTAAAGCTGCTTGAATTCCGTCAAAAACTTGGAAAAAGCAGAGAGTGTAGATTATTGGAACACAAACTTCTATAAGCTCTAAGTCCGTTGTAAACAAATTTGTAATAATCCCTGGTGCAATTGCAATTACTATTGCAGAGCAAGCCATAAAACCTGCAGACATTATAAGTGCAGTATAAGCATATTTTTTTAAATCTTTGTACTGTTTAGCACCGTTTGAAAAGCCTACTTTAACTCCTGCTGCATTTCCTATCGCAAGAGGTACCATAAATGAAATCGAAGTTATTGTACATATAATATTCTGTGCTGCAGCATAAATACCTGAAACACGCCCCATAATTACGGTGATACTGTTAAATGCAACAAATTCAATCATAATAGCAAGTGATGAAGGTAGGCCAACTCTAAGCATCTCTTTGTAATATTCTTTATCTTTATGGTATTTAATATTAATTTTTTTATAACAATATATAAATAAAACTATTCCCATAAAATATCTTACCAGAAGACTTGCAATAGCAAGACCTTTAACTCCCAATTCTGGTATTGGACCAAAACCAAAAGCAAAGACTATATTAAATACTATATTTAAAAATATAGAGAAAATTGTAAGCAGATTTGGAAACATTACAATTTCAAAAGCCTGTAAGAATTCTTTTGACATATAATGTAGATAAGCCCCAAAAGTTGAAAAAGCTGTAACAAAGAAATAATCTTTGATTAGTGGTGTCAGATTTTCTTCAAATCCTAAATTATCAACTAGTGGCATTGTAACTAAAATCGCGATACTAATAATTATTGAGACCATTAATGCAAATTTGAGCGATGGGTAAAAATATTTTTCAGGTTCTTTATTTGCACCACGATAATTTGAAAGGATAGGAGAAATACTTCCTAAAACTCCTATACCCATTATCGTAATACAATTAATAATAGCTGTCGCTAAACTCACTGCAGCAAGAGTTTCTGTTGAATGTCGACCAGCAATAATTACATCACCAACGCCAATCATTATAAAACCTACATTACCTAAAATTATAGGAAATGCAATCTGTAAAAGATCTTTTATGTAGTGTGTTATTGTTTTTTGCATAAATACCATTTTACACAAAAGTTAATCCAAGACCAACTAGCGCAGAGATTAAAATATAAAATAGGGGATCTTTTTTGGATTTCCAACTTAAAATTAATAGAAAACCTAACAAAATCATAGCTTTTAGACCTTGTATTTCAGGTTTTAATAGTCCAACTGCAACAGAGCATAAAAGAGCACAACTTATTGGCTTTAAAGTATCTATTACGGTCTTAACATAAAAATTATCACTAAATTTTTTTAATATCTTAGAAAGAATTAAAACCAAGATTAATGACGGTAACATTTCTGATATAGTAGCTATAACAGAACCTAAAAAGCCTCCCGTTTTTAATCCAGCATAAGTAGCTACATTAATACCAACAGGTCCAGGGGTAATTGAAGCAACCGCAGTCATTTGGGTTAATTCATCCAAAGTATACCAATTGTATTCTTGAGAGATATGATACAAAAATGGAATCGTTGCATATCCACCACCAAAAGAAAATAAGCCTATTTTTAGAAACTCTAAAGCAAGAAGTAGATAAATCACCTAACCTCCTTTGAAGTAGTTAATGCTTTATATAAAACACCCACAAAGCTAAACATTAGAATTGTTTTAATAGGAGAAAATTCTAAAAATAACAAAGCTAATAATGCAAGAACAAAAATAGTATAAAAATAATAATCTTTTTTGCTTTTTTGCCACATTTCACGAATCGTAAGCAGTATTAGCGCAATTACAGCAATATTGATTCCCCATAAAGCACTTTGAACCAAGATGTTAGAACTTATGGAGTTAATTATTGATGCTAATAAAACAATTGCAATAAAAGGAACAAAAATTATTCCAAGCATAGCAATTAAAGCTCCTATTTTTCCACAAAGTTTGTATCCAATAAACATTGAAATATTAGCAGCTATAATCCCTGGTAAAGATTGTGAAAGCGCAAAATAATTTATTAAATCATCGTGTTCAATCAATTTTCTTTTTTCAACAAGCTCACTTTCTAATATTGGTAAAATAACATAACCACCACCAAGCAAAATTGCTCCTACTTTTACGAATATAAAAAATAATCTTAATAAAGAAATTTTTGGCATTAATTTTCTCCATTAATATTATATTATAATTAAAAAAGATTATGCTTATTAATGATTACTTTTTTTTAACTTTGTGTTAATATGAATCCACAACATATCACAGTCGATTAGGGTTAAATTTATGAAAAAAATTATTATGATTTTTGTATTTATGTTATTCTCATTGCCATCTTTTGGTTTTGAATTACCTGCTGGTAAAAAAATCAATATGATAGCTGTCGAAAATGGAATAGAATCATATTCACAAAAAATACAATCAAATCCAAGCAATGAAGATGCATATATCAATCGCGCTTTTTTATATTTTTTAATGGAAAATATCGAAGCTGCAATTGCAGATTATGATATACTTATAAAATTAAACCCTAATAATGAGGATTTTTATCTTAACAGAGGTTATTTAAAACATATTTCACATAAGCGCGAAGAAGCTCTTAAAGATTACAATATGGCTTTAAAAATAAATCCAGACTATGCTTTTGCTTATAATAATCGCGGTGTAGCTTTAGCTGAGTTAGGTAGAGATTCTGAATCTTTAACGGCCTATAATGCGGCTATAAAAATCAACCCCAATTATGCTGATGCTTATTATAATAGAGGGAATTTAAAAACTAATACTAATAAAAACGAAGAAGCTTTAGAAGATTTTAATACTGCTATAAAATTAAATCCTACAGACTCAGCTTCTTTTAACAATAGAGGCGTTGTAAAACGTAAGCTTAATTATAATGTCGGTGCGTTAAGTGATTTCTCTATCGCAATTAAACTTAATCCTGATGACATTACAGCCTTTGCTAATAGAGGTCGTTTAAAAAAACGTTATTTTGATAGCGAAGGAGCAGAAGAGGATTTTAAACAAGCAATTACAATTGCGGAGGAAAGCCCTATAATTATAAAACAAATAGAAACTCAGACCAAATTAGCTAACACTCAACGAGAAGCTCAAAAAACAATTAATGAAATGCAAAATCCTAAAATCTCAACTGAAAATATTCAGAAAATTGCATATAATACAACTAGCGTTAGTAAAGTTTCAGCAGTTAAAGCTAGCGTTTTAAAGGTTACGCCAAAATCAACAAAAGTTAATGATTTACCAAAACCTACAACAACCAAACAGGAATCTGCAATTACAACTAAACCTGTAATAAATCCTCAATTGGCTGAATGCTATTATATTAGAGCATTGCAAAAATATATTTTACAAAACAGGGAAAGTGCATTAAAAGATTTCGATATGGCTATTCAACACAATCCGAATTATGCAGAAGCTTATTACTACCGAGCTGCGATAAAACGTGATTTTCAAAATGAAGGATTTGTAGATGATTATAAAAAAGCAATTCAGCTAAATCCTGAATTAAAAAACATGAATGAAGCCGATGTTTTAACAATACTTAAAATATAAATAGCAAAAAATATTTTTACGGGTTTTATTAAGTATATATAAAAAAAAAGGAAGTATTATGAAAGTATTTAACATTCAACCAATTAACATAAGAAACAATTATTCAAAACAACAATCAAATATAAATTTAAAAAATACTCCTGAACAAAAAGAAGCTAGCTTACCTCCTAAGGCTTTAATGCCAATTGCATACCATAATATAAATTTTAAATCTACAGATCCAAATAGATTAGTAATGGATATGGAGTTCGAAAATTATAAATATGTAAATGCTTATACTAAAAGAAGGTATCGCAAATTATACGAAAACTTTGCTACTAATAGATATATAGATAAATCACTCCTTTTTGATCCAAAGAGAACAATCCTTCCTCTTACATCTGAAGAAACAATGAACGATTTTATTGAGATTTCTAGAAAATATCTTAAATATAAAGATCAACCTATTATATGTTTAGGAAGAAGTCCTAAATGGTTCTTGAATGCTGCTCAATGGATGAAAGATGGAATTCAACCGTATAAATTCGTAGCTTTTTCAAAATATTGGTACAGACCAGATCCAATAGAAGGTGCTGTAAAAATTTCTAAAGCTGTTCCTAGTGAAACAGAAATAACTGCATATAGAAAATATTTAAACAGAATAAAAGCTGACCCTAAAACAATTGTAGAAAGGTTTGAAAAAACTGGTAAAAGGACTGTTATAACTGATTACATTTGTTCTGGCAAAGGAGTTTGTTCGTTTCTTGATATAATGGGTAATTATGCAAAAGATTTAGGGATCCTTGAAAAATTTTCAAAAGCAATACAAATAGTCGGTATCGGTTCTATAGCTTACATGGAAGATTTAAATCCTTATGCTGATTCAATATCAATACCAAGCGCTCCAATGCCAGAAGTTTTACAACCTTACGGACATAATATTAATCAAGATTTTTATGATATGCCTTATAGAGTTTTTGACGAAATGTTATTGAATCAAAATACTAATGAATGTCGTTCAACATATTTCCCTCACGAAGCTTGGACAGTCTACAAACCAGACCAATTCAAGATTGGTATGATAAAGGATATGAAAAAAGTGCAAAAACTAGTAAAGACTCTAAAAGGCGAGAAAAAATATGCATCAATCTTTACCGCTGCAATGCAAGATTTTAGAAACTTGTTGAACTTTAGAATTTTAGATGCACTCGAAGCAAGAAAACTTCTAAAAGCTTCACACGTTACTAAAATTTAAAAATTTATATTAAAGAAATCGGTTGAGATATTTTTCTCCCGATTTTTTTTATTAAACCTTTATCGTCTTCTGGAGAAAAACCTGTTGTTGTTAGATAATTTCCAACAATTGTTGAATCAACACAATATGTAAAAGCTTTCTCGATAGTTTCTTGAGAGAGTCTAGCCTTTTTGCCTCCAGCTAGTCTGATAGAAGCATTTGGACAAGCTATTTTAAAAATAGCAAGAGTCCTTAACACATTTTCTTCGTCAATTTTATCAATATAGCTTTCAAAAGGCGTGTTTGGAATTGGAGTTAAAATATTTACAGGAATACTTTCTGGATTTATTTCAGCGAGTTCTAAAGCCATTTCAACGCGTTGTTCTATTGTTTCACCCATTCCGATTATTACACCACAGCATAGTTCTATTCCATATTTTTTTACTAGATTAACTGTGTTAATTCTATCTTCATACGTATGAGTTGTACAAATTTCTGGATGGTAAGATTTACAAGTGTTTATATTATGATGAAAACGAACTAACTTAGCTTCTGCAAGCTTCTTAGCCTGTTCTTCATTTAATATACCAATACTTGCGCAACTCTTAATACCTTGATTGTTAAGAGCTTTAATCATATCAAGCATTGCATCAAAATCACTTTCGTCAGGAGTTTTACCAGAAGTTACAATTGCGACTCTATCTGCGCCATTTTTTACACTATCATTGGCTGCATTAACGACTGTTTCAACTCCTAATAAAGGATGAGTATCAATATTTGTATTATAATGTGAACTTTGTGCACAATAACGGCAATTTTGGGAACATTTACCTGTTCTTGCACTAATTATAGAACAAAATTCTACTTCATCTTTTAAATATTTTTGAGATTCAATTAAAAGCTCTTTTAAATCTCTATTATATAAATCTAATAATTCAGTTTTTGTATACATTAATACTATCCTCTCTAAAAACCTACACTTAGTCCTGCACAAAGATTAATGGATTGACCGGTTACACCTTTTGCCTCCTCTGATATTAAATATTTTACCATGCCTGCAATTTCATCAGGTGACACAAATCTTTTTTGAGGAATACATCCAATTATTTCTTCTTTAGAAAACTCACTATCTTCGCAGGAAGAATTACCTAAATCAGTATCAACCCAGCCTGGATTAATAGTATTAACAGTAATTCCAAATTCTGCAAGTTCTAATGCTAAAGCTTTGGTTGCACCGATTAGTCCTGCTTTGGTTGCAGAATACAAGCTCGCATTAGCTTCACCCATGACTCCGCTTATTGAACCAATATTAATAATTCGTCCAAAGCTATTTTGTTTCATATGAGAAACAGCTTGAGAGGATAAATACAACGGAGCTTCTAAATTTACTCTTGTTATATGTTCTAATTTGGTTATATCAAACCCTTCAACAGCTGGGGTATATAAATATTCTCCAGCATTATTTACTAAAACGTCAATTTTATTTTCTTGAATATATTGGCCTAACTTTATCATCCCTTCTATGGTCGCTAAATCACAAACACAAAATTTCGCATAGCAACTTAAAAGTTCTATATTTCTACCAGAAACAAAAACTTGATGACCTTCGATAATAAGTTTTTCGGCAATAGCTTTTCCGATTCCTCGTGTCGCACCAGTAATAAGTATATTCATAAAAAACCTCTTATTGTGTTATTATAACACAATAAGAGATATTCGATATGTGTATCTGAAACTTTTTAAATTAGGAACTGAGCCTGATAAACTTCAAAGGTTATAGGTTTAACATCATTATTGGGATTTTGAAAAACTCTACTAGCTTCGCTTCTTAGCCCTGCAAAATATGTCATTGCTTGTCCATCAATTGCACTTTGGCTCAATAATCTAATTGCATTATTGAAAGCTGCGTAATCTTTTTCATAATCTCCTGTAGCTTTAACACCTATTTGTGCGCATAGTCCTGCCCAAGGAACAACTTTTTCTCCTTTCTGATTTTCAATTTGGTTCTGAACTTGCTCAGAATACTCTGCGTACATAGCCTTATCAAGTTTTTTAAGGTCATCAGCACTTCCGGTTGGAGTTATGTTAAATTCATCAAAGGCTTCTTTAAGCTTCTCTGAATTTGTAGGAACTCTTCCAAGGTACGAATAAATATTCGCACTTGTGTAAGAATAAACTCCATTGACTGTAAAATTCGACATGACACACCTCATATATGATATATAATGTATATCGGCACATTTTCTAAAAACTTTAATGTTTTTTGAAAAATTGTTACAAAACTTTACATTTAAGCCTACAACCCAATATCTACAAGGTTTTTAATTTTTTGAATAGAAATATCATAAAGGGTAATATGTAAAGTTTTGTAACAATATGTGTCTCCTATGAAATCCAAGCTTTTATATAAACTTTATATAGATGTAAGACAAATTTAAGAGAGCAGTAAGAAATTTATTATTAATGCATTAATAAATAAATCTCAGCACTTGGTAGAAAATACTAGGGCTTAGTTAAATTTGCAAAAAATTGAATAAGTTAAATAAGAGAGGTATTAAGATGGCTTTATTACAAAGTTACAACATTAACGCTATGGCTACACAAATTTCAAAAGAATTCTATATTAATGAGAATCCCGCAGAAGATAAGTCGTATATTTTAGTTGATGAAATGCGACTGTTTGCAATGGATCTAAAATCTCGAGTAACTTTTATATCAAGAACTCGATTGTAAAAGACATATTTAAGGGAGTTTCCCTTTAAAAAGATTTTCTAAAATTCCTATCTTACTTAACTTACTTATTTATTTTAATTCCCCTAACTTACTTTTCTATGCGCCTTATTAAACTTTTAATAAGGCTTTTTATTTTTATACAAGTATTGTATTTTATATATACTTGGTGTATAATATAATTAACTATAGTTTAATTTAGACGTCGTTTAAGGATAGCATGAGCTTTAAAACCAAGGATATGTATATTGAATATAAACGCTTGGCCCTGCAAGATT
>JAZRJK010000020.1:0-17185 GCA_045645765.1 Candidatus Gastranaerophilaceae bacterium | reverse complement strand
CCCCCACTTTACATTTACCCCTGTTTTTGGTAGGATTTTAGTGCAAAACACGAGTATTTATAAGCAGATTAAGAAATTGAAAACTAGATTGAAATCACATAACTGTGGAGGAATGAATTTAGCTCTTGAAAATCAAGAAGTTGTACTATCTGGCTGGGTTTCAACGGTTCGTGACCTTGGCGGGATTTTGTTTATAGAATTACGTGACAGAAGTGGATTTTTCCAAATTGTTGCTAATCCTCAAGTTAACCCAGATGTTCATAAAGTTTTAGAAAAAGTAAGAAGCGAATATGTTATTACTGCAAAAGGTAAAGTAACTCGTCGTCCTGAAGAAACTTATAACGAAAAATATCCTACAGGGCAAGTTGAAATGTATCCTGAATCAGTAGAAATTCTTTCTGATGCAAAAGTTTTACCATTTGTCTTAGGTGATGAATCTGTTTCAGAAGACGTTCGTTTAAAATATCGTTATTTAGATATCAGAAATGAAAAAATGCTTCATAACTTAACTGCAAGACACAATATTTGCCAAGCAGTAAGAAATTACTTAAATGGTCAAGGGTTCTTGGAAGTTGAAACACCTATTTTAATTAAAACAACTCCAGAAGGTGCCAGAGATTATCTTGTTCCATCTCGTGTTCAAGAAGGCAAGTTCTTTGCGCTTCCACAATCACCACAAATTTTCAAACAATTATTGATGGTTGGTGGAATTGAAAGATATTATCAAATCGCAAAATGTTTCCGTGATGAAGACTTGAGAGCTGATAGACAACCTGAATTCACTCAAATCGACATGGAATTATCTTTTGTTGAACAACAAGACGTAATTGAAACTGTTGAAGGTCTTTTAGTTGATGCATTCAAGGCTGCTGGTGTTGAAATTAAACCTCCATTTATTCAAATGCCTTGGCAGGAAGCAATGGATAGATATGGTTCTGACAAACCTGATACAAGATTTGGCTTGGAATTATTCGATTTAGGTGACATAATTCTTGAATCAGAATTCGAAATTGTTAAGAAAACACTTCAAGCAGGCGGTATTGTTCGTGGTATCAGAATTCCAGGTGGCGCAAGCTATTCTAGAAAAGATATTGATGATATTACAAAACTTGCCGTATCATTTGGTGCAAAAGCTCTAGCTAATATTATTTACAACGAAGATGGAACCGCAAAATCTCCTGTATTAAAATTCGTTACAGAAGATCAAGCAAAAGCTATTCAAGAAAGAGCTCAGGCTCAAGCCGGAGATATTATTTTCTTCGTAGCTGACAAACCAAAAGCTGTTTATGACATTATGGGTAGATTGAGATTACATTTTGGTAAATCATTAAATCTAATTGATGAAAGCAAGCACAATCTTCTTTGGGTAGTGGACTTCCCTATGTTTGAATACTCAGAAGAAGAAGGAAGATATATGGCAATGCACCACCCATTCACATCTCCAAACCTAGAAGATGTTGATAAATTAGACAGTGGTGATTTAGGTAATATTAAATCTATTGCCTACGATATCGTTTATAACGGAACAGAATTAGGTGGTGGTTCTGTAAGAATCCACTCAAGCGAAGTTCAACAAAAAATATTCAAAGCATTAGGTCTAACAGAAGAAGAAGCAATTGAAAAATTTGGATTTATGGTTAATGCGCTTCAATACGGAACTCCTCCACATGCAGGCTTAGCTATTGGTTTAGATAGACTAGTTGCATTGCTTTGCAGAACTGATTCAATCAGAGACGTTATCGCGTTCCCTAAAAATGCAAGTGCTAAATGCTTGATGTCAGATGCTCCAGGAGAAGCTTCTATTCAACAGTTGAGAGAATTACATATCAAAAGCACTGTGCGTAAAGAAGGTTAAATATAGTTTTACTATCAAAAAAGGCTTGCTCAATAATGAGTGAGCTTTTTTATTAAACAAATAAAAAGAGGCGATTAGCTCAAAGCTAACTCGCCTTTAAAATTTAATAAAGGAAAAGGGAAAATAAAGGTTATGCACAATACGTGCAAAATAAATTTTTATCTAAAGCTTTGGGATTTACCCCCTAGAATTTACCCCCTAGCTTGATCCCCAATCAAAGACTGAACTTATTGCATCATCAATTAATGATTGGATGGATTGTATCTCTGTATTGATAGCATTCAACTCTGTTGATAAATTATCAATATTTAAGTCTAAATAAGTTTCTTTTTCGCTAATTCTAGCTTTTTCAGCTTCATACCAAGCTGTTATTTCTTCCCTAACTTCAGAATCTAGTCTTTCTTCAACTAAACCTGCTGTAATGAAATAAGTAAGACTTTCGTTTTCTGCATATTCACCACGAGAATTAACAGTTGCAAGTTGGAACGAACCTGTTGTCAACGCATCTGAAATATAGTCTGGATTAACTTTTGGATCCATATCTTTATTATACTCTGTAGTCCAGCCGTTATTTGCAGCCGCTAAGAATATTGGGTAGTAGAAGTCTATCATTGTTTTTATATTATTTGTTATAGAGTCGTGTTCTGTAACCTTAACACCAGCTTCTTCTAATTCACCTGTTAAAGTTTGCACGCGAGAAGCATTGTAGGAATATTCTACTTTTTCACCGTCTATAACTTTTCCTATCATTTTTTGCATATTTTCTTCTGATATTTGTTTAAAAGAGGTTATATTGCCATTGGCATCTTTTTTAATATCGTGGGAAATTTTAATAATCTTTGCTAACATGCTAGGTATTTCTGATTGAGAAAAAGGCTTACCTCTACCATAAGAATCTGCATAAATACCTATCCGATTTAGTACATTAACATAATCATTAGACAATACAACTTGACCTTTGTAGTCAGTTAATACCATTGAATAATTATCTTTAATAGCGATAGAGTCTTTAGTTTTTGTACCACTACTATCGGTATTAATTAAATCATTCCCAGTCGTGGTAGTTCCCATTAAATACCCATAATTCATCTTATAGAACTGTCCATTATGGCAATACGCAATTTTTTTAGATTGTAGTTTGCTATAATATTCCTGCGATAGCTGAGACATCTCTCTCGTAAGAGCCATTTTGTGCATTGATTCAACTGCAATACCGTGTTCGCAATCAGCTTTACGAGCAGTTAATGTCAATAATCTAGCTTGTGAGCAGGCTAATCCCATTTTCTTGTGTCCTTTATTTTTCCTTTATTAATATATATATCGGCATTTTTTTTGAAAACTTTAGAGTTTTTAAGAAAAGTTTTACAAATCTTTACAATTAGGCAATTTTTATAAGTGAATTGTTTTTTTATAGATAATAGTGTGTAAATTTATAAGGAGTTCGTATGAACAGTATGAATAGTGTTGGACAATATAATTTAAAGAATACGCCAGTTGTAGTTGAGAACGTACCAAATAATGTTAGAAAAATAAATTTTAAAGCAGAGAATGATCAATTTGTTCGTCAAGACAGAGGTGGAGTTCAGACTCGTCCTGCAATTTTGCGCCAGCCTCAACAGATGGTTGCTCAAGATCCAATGATAAGGATGATGGAACAGCAACAAAAAGAACAAAAGAAAGCTAAGGCTAAGCAGAATCTTTCTTGGGGCTTAGGTATTGCAACAAGTGCCTTATTTGCAGCATACTTAATATGGCAATTTAAAATGATGAAAGGCGGTGGGCCAATGGCTGAAGTTGGCGCCTTTAAAATGAGTAACTTAGAATTCAAAAATCTATCTAAAGATGAGAGTATCTTTGATATTAAAACTTCAAAATCATTACATAAAAAAGTAAAAGAATTTTTCACAAATTTGTTAGAAAAAGGTGATATTCCAGAAGATATTGCTAGAAGAGCTGGTGTTTTAGGTGAAGGTGGAGCTAACTCCGTATTATTACTTGGTGGTAGTGGTGTTGGTAAAACAGAGGTTATCAAAGCATACGCAAAAGCTGCAGATGCAGATTATGTAGCTATTAAAGTGAGTGACTTCGCAAATCAATATGTAAACGGAACATCTAAAAATATTACAGAAATGATAGAAGCATTAATTCAAAGAGCTAAAAATAATCCGAATAAACAATTGGTTATAAGCTTGGATGAAGTTGATGCTTTGGTTAAAGTAACAGTTCATGATTCAAGCGGTGAAATTGCTAAGAATAGACAATCATTATTAACAGGCCTAGATTCTTTATTAGAATTACCAAATATTAAGCTTTTCACTTCAAGTAATGCTAATATAAAAGATTTAGATGGAGCATTCTTAAGAAGATGTGGATATAACTTTGAAGTTCCTATGCCAGATAAAGAACAATTATTAGAAGCATTAAAATTCCAGCTTAGAAAATGCGAAGGCGCAACAGAAAATTCTGGTAAGTTCTTTGAAAATAATACAGAATTAAATAAATTCCTCGAAAAATTAGTAGATAGAAAATGTGCATTTGGTGATGTTAAAAATGTTGTAAAAGCCGCAAAAGACTTCTATGCTTTGGATATGCATAAAGCTAAAAATGCTAAAAAGAAATTCTCAGTGGATTATCTCAAAAAAGCTCTTGATAATATTGAAACAACAGCAGGAGAAAAAGCTGCTAGAGAAGGAGCTTTTGTATAAGCAAGTAATAATAAGATGTGGTAAATTTTTGGTTTACCATATCTTTTAATATAGAATTTGTTTAGTAGCCATATTTCCTACTTGTTTTGTATTTGTAAAATATATACAGTTTTAAGCTATGTAACAATTTTTGAAAAATTATCTCAAAAAAGGCAATTTTTGTATTCAAAAAAACTTTATATATATGTAAGGATAAGGAACGATAGATGATAGATAGACAAAATTAAAAACATTGAACTGGGTTTAAATAATAACAAAGTTCAAACACTAGATTTTCTTTTTATACTCTCTCTCTTAATATCCTCGTGTTTATTTAATGTTTGCCCCAAAGGCAAACTTTTTTTTTGCAATGAAACTAAGATTTTTTATTTAAACCCTTGTTCTTTAAACGTTGCTCAATTCTTCTATACCATTTTAGTTTTTGTTGGAACAAAGTTTTATATCCTTCAAAATTAGCTTTGCTAATATCATACATTTGTTTATCACATAATGCCTCTAAAGTTTTAGCCAGATAATTAGTAAACTCTTTTCTATCAACTTTGCCAGCTTCTAATTCAATTAGTTCACCCATTTCAACCATAACTTCTGGACGATTATCTCTTAAAAAGAAATAGTTAACTGCTATTGGCATAAGAGCTACTTTTCCATATTTTTTTGCAGCTTTATCTGCGATATAAGCTAATCCTGAGCGAAAATCAATTGGACGCGCATTTGGAGGATTTATTATACCTTGAGGGAATAAGTACAAAATCGCATTAGGGTTTCCAACTTGCTCAATTGAATATTTTAAAGCATCCATTGAAGCTTGTGGAGATTTTTTATTAACGCTAAAAGCTCCCGATCTGCGTAATAATGGAAATCTATTAAGTTCTTCTACCATTATACGAATTTCTTTTTTAAAAATTCTATTTGTAATATGGTACCCTACAATACCATCCCACCAATTGGAGTGAGGTGCAAACATAATAACAGGAGTATTTGGGTCTTTTTTGTAATAATTCTCAACACCCTTATAACGAAATGCGTAAAATCTATCTTCTAACATCCCATAATAAAAGAAATCTGCAACTTTTAACCAAAAAGGTGTTGTTGCTGCCGGACAAAACTTTTCATTAATATTACGCAGTTTTGTCGGTGGTACTCCTGAATATAATTCCTCTAAATCCATCATATGACTATAATACAACTAGGAAGATTAATTGTGAATATTTTTTTAAGAAATATTACAAATAAAACCCAAAAAAAGGATGCTCAAAAATTGAGCATCCTTTTTTTATTACGTATTTTAATCTTATTATTGAGCCAATGCCCATTTTGCAGCAGGGCTATTTGGGACAATGAGACTACCTCTTATTTTTACTGGGAATTGATCATTTATAGTACGTTTTGTATCACAAGATGCAGTTCTAGTTTTATCAGTAGGGCTATCACCACAATAAGAAAGCTTATTCTTTCCTTTTTTACCATTTATATCTATAACGACACCGTATCCATTAACACGATCATCATCTCCGTATTTCAAAGCTTTATCAGCCATGTATTTTCCATTAGGGAATATTAAAGCTGTTCCATCCCTAAAAAGAATCGCTTTATTACTAGATTTAGCAGCACTCTTATAGTGCTCAGATGATGGCATAACATCTTCTGATGTAAGATCTAATAATTCAGGATCTGCATTTGTTCTTTTAAGAAGCGAGTCCTTAAGCTGGCTTGTATTTGTATAACTTCCATATGATCCTTCACCAAGAACTTCTTCTAATTGTGCAGCATTAGTTAAAGAATTAAAAGCTTTTCTAAAAGCTGCTATGGTTTGACGCTCATTTGTAGAAACTGTCAATGATGGTAAAGTAACCGATGCTATAAAACCAATGATTGTTAAAGTAATTAAAATTTCTGCAAGCGTGAATCCAAATTTTTTCATATATAAAACCTCTTCTTAGTATAAATGACTTATATACTCATGTTAACAAATCGAGTAGTGTTAGTCAATATATTATTAAGCTAGAGCTTCAAAATTTTTACCTTTGTTTTTTACTAAGGCAATTGATGCTTGCGAGTTTAAAAAATTTAAAGCACCCATAAATGAAGGCTTTTTGCTAAAATCTTCCCTAGCCTGATTCATAGTAGCTTCAAGCTCTCTGCTTGTTATATCATAATTAATATTTTTATTATTCGATGTGATTTGAAATTTTATTTCTTTAACTTGGCGTTTTGCGAATCCGATTTCATCATTTTTTTCATCTGTAGGTTTTGTTTCTGATTTTGTTGTTTGAGCAAAAGGGTTCTTTGTTACATTAAAAGATTCTCTAGCTAAATCCATAACATCATTTTGCACACTTGTTGTATAATCAGATTGAATCTCGTTTGTTATAGCTTGAGCACGCTCTCTAGCGCGTTTGAAAATCATTTCTTTCAAGGCTTCTTGTTCGCTATTTGATACTAATGAGTTAAATCTATAATTATTCATGCTCGTCCTCTTATATATATAAAAACACAAATGTAACAAAAATTGACAAAATATAT
This sequence comes from Candidatus Gastranaerophilaceae bacterium, assembly GCA_045645765.1. Classification (GTDB taxonomy): domain Bacteria; phylum Cyanobacteriota; class Vampirovibrionia; order Gastranaerophilales; family Gastranaerophilaceae; genus CAG-196. The sequence goes on along the minus strand of JAZRJK010000020.1, from coordinate 10,102 downwards.
AAATTAGATATATAATTGTTACAATGCTTAACAATTATGTATCCTTTTTGATTGGCTTCAAATAATCATATAGCAATAAATAAAGGTCTCTTTTAAAAGTTTTGGTGTTTGTAATGTAAATATTATCTATATTATTTGTGTTTTAGAAATTTTTATTGTATAATTATAGTGCTATTTATATTTCGGCTAGTGTAAAATCTTAACAGGAAGGATTAACCGACCTGTTTTCTTTTTGTCTTTTTTTTGATTCTATTGTATAAATTCTCCATTTGTTGAATGTGATTTTATTATCTTTTATTTTAAGAATATTTTATGTCTAGATCCAACTATAAAAAAAATGATATATATTCTTTAATTTTGCATGCGCAAAAAAATGATATAAAAGCCTTAGAAGAACTTATTCGAAGAATACAAAGACACGTATACGCGATGTTTTCACATCTAACTTACAAAAAAGAAGATGTTTCTGATTTAACCCAAGAGGCTCTTTTAAAGATGGCAAAATCAATTAATCAATTAAAAGATGTAAAAAATTTTAAGACTTGGCTAAATCAAATTATTACTAATATTTATTATGACTATGCAAGAAAGAATTCAGATAAAATTGTTGAATATGATGAAAGTAAACTTGTAGAAGTTAAAGATAAAATTGGTTGTGAACCAGGTGAAAAATGTCTTTTTTCTGAAATGGAAAAAATTATTCGTATTGCTCTTATGACATTACCGAAAGATTTAAGGATAACTCTGGTTTTACGTGAATATGAAGGGCTTAGTTACGATGATATTTCAAAGTTGACCAATACTGCTTTAGGAACGGTTAAATCTAGGATTTCAAGAGCTAGGTTGAAATTGCAAAATGAGTTAAAAGAATTTATTTAAGGAGGAAATAATGAAGCTTACTTGTGCACAAATGGATGTTTTAATATCGTTTTATCTTGATGGAGAATTAAGCAATGCTCTTAAGTCTCAGGTTGAGGAGCATATGAAGAATTGTGCAACGTGTAGAGCAAAATTTGATATTATAAAAAGCATGATTACAGAATTAAAAACAAACTTAGAAATTGAAGACGATAATTTAAGTTATGAAAACAAGGCTGTTCAGATGAAAGCTACATCTCAGCAATATAGAGTGTTTAAAAATAATCTTTCTGCATATATTGATAATGAGTTAAGCAATGATGAGAGTTTTAAGATAAAAAAATTTACTATCAATAATATCAATGCAAGAAAAGATTTAGAAGACAATTATAATATACGAAAGCTTATGAATGATTCATTTAAAAAAACAAAGTCTGTTGCAAGGCACGATTTTTCAAGGAGCGTTCTTCGCCAACTAGAACTAGAAGAAGAAGCTACAATGGGAATTCATCCAGCTATAAAACTCTTGATAAGTTTTACAATAATAGTTCTAGTATTAACATCTATTGTCTTAATCTCTCTAAGTGTTTAAGAGTTTGTAATTAATCCCACTACTTGTTACAGGTTGATAATAATCAAGTCTGTTAATAGAGTGTGCATCAATAATAGGCGAAGGTGGCATAATTGCACCTTTAAATAAGGCAAATGACATTCTACGATAAAATTTATCAAGCCATTCTTGTTTTTGAATTTTTGAAACATTCATTTTCTTTTCATAGATAAATTCGGATTCCATTAGTTCGTTGTAATTTTGGTTCAAATTTTCTATTCTCCAAATAATTTCATCCATAAATTCATATGGCATTAATGCATCTTCTGCACAAAGAGTTTTTCCTGTCTTTGGATCAATAGCAAGTTCAGCTCCTGGTCGTTTTATAATTATAGATTCTGGTATATCATTTTTTTGCTTTCTATTTTTATTCATCCAGCGAGCAAGTGCAAATAACTTGGTTTTTGTGACATCAGCAATTGGAGCAAAACCTCCAGACATATCTCCATTAATTGTGGCATAGCCCATATAGAGCTCCGATTTATCAGATGTTGCAATTGGAATGCAAGCTGCAAATTCGTTTGCAACACCAAATAAATACATAGCTCTTGATCTAGCTTGAATATTATCAGGGGTAAATGATTGTTTATATCTACACTCCCAAGTCTTTTGAACTTTTTCAAATAAATTTTTGAAACAAGAATCTGTTATATCATACATATCCTTTATTGGTGCTTCTGCAAAACCTATTCCTAAATTTTCAGCTAATTTTTGCGCATCAGATTTACTTTCATTACTTGTTAATTTTGAAGGCATAGATACCCCAAAAACATTTTCTTTACCCAATGCATCAGCTAAAAGAACCGCACAGACAGTTGAGTCTAGACCTCCTGATAAACCCAATACAGCACGTTTTAATCCACATTTCGTAAAATAATCTCTAGTAGATTGAACGATAGATTTATAGATTCTCTCTAAGTCCCAATCGTAATCTAAAGAGAAAGAACAAGGTGCTTTTATTGGTTCTAGTGAATATTTATCACCAATTTTTCTAAATGGATTCACAATTAAGAGCTGTTCCTCAAAATCTTTTGCTCTAGCAAAAATATTACCATTTTCATCACAAACCAAACTCTGACCAGCATAAGACCAGCAATCAATTGAACCAACTTGATTAATCTCAAGAATTGGACGTTTAGTTTGTATTGCAAGTTTTTTTAAATCTTCTTCACGCTTAGCTTGACTCCCTGCTCTAGAAGGAAGTGCTACAGGCTTAAAATAAAATTCTACACCGTCATGAAATTCTTTTGATGTTATAAATTCACAATCTTTTATTATTTTATCAATTTTTCCCCAGCGTAAAATTGCGTATGCTTGTTTTTTGTCTTCTTCTATAAAACCAATTAAAACTGAAACTTTAGTACAATATTTTGCAATGTTTTCTAAGTATTTTTTTGATTCTTTAATAATAAATGGGAAACGAGTTACAAAATCTTCCATTTCAAAGCCAATTAAACCATTTTTAGGGAATGCAATTATGTCAAGGCCTATAGAGTCAGCTTGTTTAATGAATTCAATAATTTTGTTTGAATTATATTCCAAATTTCCAGCTATTGGATTAATTTGGGCGAGTCCAACAAAACCTCCTAAATGAATATATTTTTTTATCTCTGAATCTATTTCTATCATTCAAGAATCCTCCTTGGAATCAATTTTAGCGCTAAAATTTATTACTACAAGATAATACTTCCAGGTCTGATTTCTCTTGAAATGTAATTTCTAGTAAAAAATCTATCCCATTTTTTATATAATTCTACATTAGTCATTCTTAGAACTTTTCTATCTTGACAAAGAACTGCTATGGTTTTAGTTTTGACATCAACTTCAACAATGGTTCCAGCTGTAGTAAAATTGGTTTTATTTTCTTCAACACTTGTTTTATGAGGATCTGGAGCTATTGGAGTTATATTGTGATAGAAATACGCTTTATTCCAAGGATGAATAGCTCTTATAGCAGCATAATTTTCTTCAGCAGACTTTTTAAAATTTAATTCAAGCTCTGCCGGATGTGAAAAATATGTTGCATTTTCTTCTCTTTGCTGAAGCGGAATAATAATATCTTCTTTTAATGCATTTAAAAGCTCACAAGCAACACCTCTAGCAGTAAGTACGGTTCTTTGCTTTAAACTTTCGCCTGTATCTGAAGGATATATTTTTACTTCTTCTTGAGCCAATATTGCGCCACTGTCATAACCGTTATCTATAAGGTGAAAAGTTACTCCACTTGTTTGTTCTTGATTTTTAATAACCCAGAAATATGGATTTGGTCCTCGATATTTTGGTAATAATGATGGGTGGACATTTATTGAAGCAATTTTAGGTATATCATAAGTCGCTTTTTCAAACTTTTCTCCCCAAGAACCAATTAAAATAATATCAGGATTGAGCTTTAAAAGTTTTTTTCTAAATTCTTCCGTATTAACACCTTTAGCTTTTATTTCAGGAAGGTTATAACTTTTTATATAGCTATATTCTACAGAGGGATTGAATATATCTTTAATCTTTTTGTAGAGAGGAGGGTATTTTATTGTATCTTTTCTTAAAACACCAACTATTTGACAATTTGCATCAAGAGTTGCTGCTATTAAGTTTGTGAACATTTCTCCATATCCAACAATTACTACTTTAAGCATATTTCGATATCCTTTTCTATTTGTGTTTTTAATTCTTCTAAGCTATCAAATTTTTTTTCGTCACGTATTTTTGAAACAATTTCTATTTCAAGTTCTTGATTATATAAATCTTGATTAAAGTTAGGGATATGAACCTCCATAGCTTCTTCACAATTAAAGGTCGGTTTTATTCCCCAATTCATAATAGCAATCTTTTCTAAGATTTTAACTTTATAAACCCCATGTGGTATTTTTATAATATCATTGGGATATTTTAAATTAGCAGTTGGGAAGCCTAATTTTCTTCCGATTTTAGCTCCTTCAACAACATTTGATATAATTGAAAAGTTTCGTGTTAAAAAAGTATTAGCTTTCTCAATTTGTCCATAATGTAAAAACTCTTTAATTTTAGTAGAGCTTACAATAGAATTATCTATTATTGTTGGAGGAGTACAAAAATAATCAAAAAATTTTTTATTATTTTCTAAAAAAATAGAATTTCCAAGACGATTAGCACCAAAAGTATGATTAAACCCTGTTGTAATTGATACAGGGGAGAAAAGTTTGATAAGTTTTTCTAAATATTCACTAGCTGAAAGATTTACGACTTTTTCAAAATCTTGTTCATAAACATAGTCAATACCGAGTTTTTCTATTAAACGATAATTATATTCTCTTGAATAAATATATTTAGCATCTTTATTAAAATATGCAGCAGGAGAAGTTGAAAATGTAACTAAAACTTTTGGAATATTGGGTGTGTTTTTGATAACATTTTGGTGACCTAAATGAACACCATCAAAAAAGCCTAATATAAGGGCCACATTTTTCGGGTTATCAAAATCTTCTCGTAAAACTTCCATGATTTATGCAATTATATCGAGATAGCCCTTTTCAATTTGTCTATGGCAAAAGTTTTTCCATTCATTAATTGAATTAAAAAGCTTATCTCTGTTTTCAACTTTACTATTTTGGGAAGAAGCTTCTAAATTACTAAAAGCAATTCCAGTATTATCATCTCCAGTCCTATTTGCTTTAGTATTGAAGACAGTCCTAGAACTGTTTGCTGAAACAGCTGAAACTTGCATATAAACCCCTTTCCTGTAAGAAAATTTTATCATAAGCATAAATTTTTAGCAATGGGTCTTATGGGCATGGAAAGAATTATTTTGGTTTAGGAAATAGCTTTTAAACCTAGACATATTAAGATTCCCCCAGCTGTTATTTCTAAGCTTTTTGTTGGCATGTTTTTCAAATTTTCCCCAAGCTTAAAACCAAGAAGTGAATTTATAAAAGTGATAAATGTTATTAAAAGAGCTGGTTTAAAAATGCGATTACCGTATAAAGACAGTGAAATTCCTGCAGAAAAAGCATCAATACTTGTTGCAATTCCTATTAAAAATAAACACACTAATCCTATACAACAAGGTGCTTTTTTATCTTTATCAAAGGCTTCTTTAATAAACTTTATTCCTAAAAACATAAAAATTGTAAAAACAATTAAATCAGCAAAAGGTGCAATAAAAGTTTTAACAAATGTTGTTAAGTGATATCCAATAACTGGCATGAGTCCTTGGAAAAAACCTGTAAAAGTAGCTAATAGTAGTGAAATTTTAATACGGTTTTGGTTGAATGAAATACCATACGAAAAAGATACAACACAGGCATCAACAGAAAGAGCTAAAGCTAAAAGAAAAATTTCCAAATGTGTCATGAACTTTTAATCCTTTCAACTGTTTAACAAATTTCTTACTTATCCTCTCCTGTAATACATTTATCACTAAAATACGTCGGTCTTGATTGGATTTTTGAACTTTGTTATATTTCCTTGGAATAATAGCTTGACTGTTCCAACAGGACCATTTCTGTGTTTAGCGATGATAATTTCGGCTTCACCCTTGTTTGCGGCTTTTTCAGCTTCGTCTTCATCGCCACCTTCTGCATTTTTATAATATTCATCACGATAAATGAACATAACGATGTCTGCGTCTTGCTCGATAGAACCAGATTCCCTTAAATCAGAAAGCATTGGACGTTTATCTGTTCTACTTTCTACCGCACGAGATAACTGAGACAAAGAAATAATTGGTACATTTAATTCTTTAGCAAGGATTTTTAAACCTCTCGAAATACTTGAAATTTGTTGCATACGGTCTTCTCTGCCAGTACCTTCAATAAGCTGTAAGTAGTCAATTACGATTAACCCAAGATTTTTTTCTGCCATAGCCAAACGACGGCATTTTGCTCTCAAATCAGTAATTGTACAACCTGCTGTATCATCAATATAAATTGGTGCTTGAGAAAAAGCATCCATTGCAACGGCTAATTTTTCCCAGTCCTTAGTTTGCATATTCCCTGTTTTAAGTCTTTGTGTATCTACTTCAGCTTCTGAGCACAAAAGTCTTTGAACAAGCTGTTCTTTTGACATTTCTAATGAGAATATTGCAACAGGAACATTTGCTTTTAAAGCTACATTTTGTGCAATATTTAACGCGAATGAAGTTTTACCCATCGCAGGACGGGCTGCAAGAATTATTAAATCTGATTTCTGAAGCCCATTAGTCATCGCATCAAGATCATAAAATGCTGTAGGAGTACCTGTTAGTTTATCTTTGTTTTGGTATCTTTCTTCAATTTTTGCGTATGTATCATAAACCAAATCTTTTATTGGAGACAGAGCTTGTGATGCTTTTTGAGATGCAATATCAAAGATAAGTTTTTCAGCAACTTCTAAAGATTCTTCAATTGGGTTTAAGTCGTAGCCTGTACTTATAATTTCAGAACCTGCATTAATAAGCGAACGTTTAATTGCTTTTTCTTGAACTATACGCGCATAATATTCCACGTTTGTTGTTGTAATCGTTTTATAGCTTAAATCATTAATAAACGCACGACCACCAACAAGCTCAAGTTTTTGATTAATATTCAAAATATCTGAAACTGAGACAATATCAATCTTGTCTTCTCCGTTATAAAGTTGAAGCATAGCCTCATAAACATATCTGTGGGCAGGTTTATAAAAAGATTCCGGACGTAAGTGCTCTACAACCTTGTTCATACAAACTGGACTAACCAAAATTGCACCAAGAATCGCTTCTTCTGCATCAATATTCTGAGGCATCATCTCTGATAGTTCGGCGTTATTATTTTTTTTCTGTTTTGTTGAATACGATGTTGTCATAATAATATATTGCCAGCAAAAAAGTTTACTGGCAATATATTGTAACTTAATATTAAATTTTTTTAATGATTAATCTAATCTTGCATTTTTTGGTACAACAGTAACTCCTCCTTCAGAGACATAAAAACCACGTGCAATATCATCATCTCTATTTACACCGATTTTAGTGTTAGGAGGAATATCGACGTTTTTGTCAATAATAGCCTTTCTTATTTCAGAATGTCTGCCAACATTTACATTTTCCATTAAAATACTATCAGAAATCTGTGTATAACTATTTATCTTTACTTTTGGAGAAAGAACACATCTTGAAAGAGTCCCGCCAGAAACAATGCAACCCTCAGAAACCATTGAATTTGTTGCCATGCCAATTCTATCACCTTCTTGCCATATAAATTTAGCAGGTGGATAGTTGTAATTAAATGTTCTCAAAGGCCAATCTTTAGAATATAAATTTAATTCAGGTTCATATTCTAAAAGATCCATGTTAGCTTGCCAATATGCATCAATACAACCAACATCTCTCCAATAGCCTTTTTCTTTTTTAGTCATGCCTGGAAAATGATTTTCTGCAAAATTGTAAATAAAGATTCTTTTACCTTCATTTAAAAGCATAGGAATAACGTTTTTGCCAAAATCATGGTTAGATTCTTCTATTTTTGCATCTTTTTCTATAGCGTTGATTAAAATGTTTTTATCGAAGATATAATTTCCCATTGAAGCTAAACACATTTTAGGGTTGTTAGGCATTGGTTTTGGAGCTGTTTTTGGTTTTTCGATAAATCCTGTTAATCTCCAGTTTTCATCAACTTCAATTATGCCAAATTCATGAGCTTCTTCAATAGGGATTGGGATTGCTGAAATAGTTAATTCTGCTTTTTTTTCTTTATGGTATTCAAGCATTTCTTTAACATTCATTTTATAGATATGATCACCACCAAAAACGCAAACATAATCAGGATCTTCGTCGTTTATATGAAAGATGTTTTGATAAATGGCATCAGCAGTTCCTTTATACCAACTGCCACCAGTTCTCATTTGAGCTGGTGCTAAATCAACGTATTGATTTAAAAATGGTGAAAGTGTCCAACCGCGAGTTATATGCTTATTAAGTGAGTCAGATTTATATTGAGTTAATACTTTAATTTTGAAAAAACCAGAATTGATAAAATTATTGATTACAAAATCAATAATTCTATATCTTCCACCAAAAGGTACTGCAGGTTTAGCCCTGTCCTGAGTTAGCGGAAACAATCTTTTGCCTTCTCCACCAGCCATAATCATAACTAATGCGTTATCAATTGCCATATAAAACCTCCATTACCCTAAAATAACACTATAAACATTGTACCAAATTTTAATTAATAATGCACTCATCCTTTGGGATGACAAAAGGGGAATGTTTTAAGAACTCTTAAATGTATTCTATGGTTGAAACAAAATTTTTAGAAAGCTATAATTTTTTTATGAGTAAAATTAGGAAGCTTTATTATTTTGATAAAAAGAATGCGGAAGAAATGATTTCATTTCTAAATAATAGCGTTAGTGACAATTATATTAATCATGTAATGTTTAATCCTTTGCTACTTTTGCATCATTTTTTACCCTTAAGATTTAAATTTTTACCTGAATCTTTTGTACTTAAAGAAGGTAAAGAATTAAAAGGACTAATAACAATTGCACCAACAAAATCAAAGAATAAAAAAATGGAAATTCAAAAATTATTTTTTGAAGAGCACTCTTTAGTAGATGCAATTGAATTAATACAATTTGCAGTATCTAAATATAAAGCGATGGGAGCGCTTTCTATTTTAGTAAAGGTTGACGACTTTTTACCAGATTTGTTGACAATTTTGGTTTCCAAATGTGGATTTAGCCAGATTTCTTATGAAAAACTTTGGCGAGTTAATAAATTTATTGACGAACCTTTTGATAAAAAAGATTTTCGATTATTTAGAAATTCTGATGCTAAAGCTTTGACTAATTTATATAACGATTCTCTTTTACCACATTTCAGACCTTTATTGGGAAAAGAAGTAAGAGAATTTAAAGAGAATTTGTTTAAAGGACTTTCATATCTAACTGAATACAGGTATGTGATTGAGGATAAAAAAACAAAAGCTATAATTGGATGTATAACAATACAATCATCCGATAATGAAAATTTTATAATAGATATTGTTCAAACTTCTTGGGTAAATTTAAATATTAATTCTATCATTAATTATGCAACTTATCAGATAAAAAAAAGGAAAAAAAGATTTGGGCTTTTTGTTAGAACCAAACGTTATACAAATATGGGTGAAAAATATGAAGAACAATTTGTTAAAAACGAGTATGAATGTGTTCAAAATCAAATTGTTTTAACAAATTCTTCAGCTAGAGTTTTGAAAGAAAATATAAAAAATAGTAAATATGTTGTTATAACAGACTTTTTCCCTAACAATCCTATTGCAACAAATAAAACACAAAATATATAAGTATATTTTAAGCTACTAAAACAAATATAATATATTGAATAAATTATATACTTGTTGTATAATATAGTTAGCTATAGTTTTATTTAGACGTCGTTAAGGAAAGCATGAGCTTTAAAACCAAGGATATGTATTATGAATATAAAAATATAACCCTGCATGATTTTTGCGGAAACTTAGCTTGTGCTGATTTTAGGATTACCCCAGTTGCCAGAAAAACAAGATGGAATCTAATCAAAGAGAAAGTTTGCAACCTCTTAAAACCCGCTTGGCGAGCGGCTTCTAGCTCGGGGGGGGGGGGCTAAAAGCCTTTACCTTTAAGCTTATAAGCGTACAAGAATCTTGTGAGTCGGATGTAAAAAAG
>JAZRJK010000019.1:0-5999 GCA_045645765.1 Candidatus Gastranaerophilaceae bacterium | reverse complement strand
CTCAAAAATAGCAGATGCTATTCAAGCTCAATTGACTAAAATTGCTGGTCAACACGCTGTTGTAACAAAAGCTAAAAAATCAATCGCTACTTTCAAATTAAGAGAAGGTATGCCGGTTGGTGCTATGGTTACTCTTCGTGGTGAAAGAATGTATGATTTCTTACAAAAACTTATTTGTGTAGTTCTTCCACGTATCAGACACTTCCGTGGTATATCTGCTAAATCTTTCGATGGTAGAGGAAACTATACTCTTGGTTTAAAAGAACAAGCTTTGTTCCCAGAAATCACTTATGAAGAAGTTGATTTGGTAAAAGGTATGAATATATCTGTTATCACAACAGCTAATACTGATGACGAAGCAAGAGAATTGCTAAGATTATTAGGTATGCCATTCAAAAAATAGGCGTGGGTAAATATAATTTTGGCTTATAAGTCAAAATTACTAGCCTCAATATAAATGTAAGTAAAGATACTAAATAAAATAAAGGAGAAAATCATGGCTAAAAAAGCGATGATAAACAAAGAACATAAAAGAGAAATGCTAGTTGCAGCTGGTAAATATCCAAAAGTAAGATTACACAACAGATGCAGCATTTGTGGTCGTCCTCACGGTTTCCACAGAGATTTCGGCTTATGCAGAATTTGTTTAAGACAGATGGCTCACAGAGGCTTATTACCTGGCGTAACTAAAGCTTCTTGGTAAGTCATTTTATAAGTTAATATATAACCCAAAGTATATTTTTGTACTTTGGGTTGTATTGTGAAAAAAAAGATGGTTTAAATTTTTAAACCATTTTTTTTTATCTTTGTTATTTTTTCTTAGCTTTTTCGCTACGAGTTCTGACAGAAATTCTAATAGGTGTTCCAAAGAAACCAAAAGCTTCTCTAAGTTTATTTTCAAGATACCTTTTGTAATGATCTTTGATTAAATCCTCATTGTTTGCAAATAAAATAAATGTTGGAGGATGTATTGTTGCTTGCGTAGAATACATGATTTTTAAACGCTTATTCCTTATTGTCTGCGGAGGATTTAAAGCATAAGCTTCGTTAATAACTTTATTTAATAATCCTGTTGACACACGCTTTGTGCATTCAGCATAAACTTCTTCAACTTTTGTAAAAATGTTATTCAATCTTTGATGAGTTACAGCACTGATATAAATCTTTGGTACATAATTTAAAAATGGTATTTCGTGTTCAATCATTTTTTCAAATTTATTTATTGTATCAGATTTTTTATCTTCAATCAAGTCCCATTTATTAATAGCAATTACCATACCTTTACCAGCTTCTGTAATAATTGAAGCTATTTTTTTGTCTTGATCTGAGATTCCATTAACAGCTTCTGTCGCATCAATTACCATTAATGCGACATCACATTCTCTTATAGAACGAATTGCTCTATCAACCGCAAATTTTTCTACACCATAATCAACTTTAGCTTTTTTTCTTATACCAGCTGTATCGATTATAACAAAATCTCTGTCATTATATTTTAATCGAGAATCAATGCTATCTCGTGTTGTTCCTGAAATATCAGATACAATAACACGTTTTTCACCTAGTAGTGCATTTACTATAGAAGATTTGCCAGCATTAGGTCTTCCAACTATAGCTATTTTAATAGTTGAATCTTCTGTTTCTTCTTCGTTAATTTCAAAATCTTCGGTTAATTCTTCTAATAAATCTCCAACTCCACCTGAGCCATGTAAAGCAGAAATAGCTCTTGGTTCACCTATTGCTAGAGAATAGAAGTCGCTAAGCATAGTTATTTGGTTGCTTGAGTCGACTTTATTGACAGCTAAATAAATAGGCTTTCCTGATTGACGTAGAATATTTGCAATATCAATGTCAACAGGAGTTGCTCCTTCAATACCATCTACGATAAAAACAATTTTCTCAGCTTCTTCGCAAGCTATTTTTGCTTGATCATAAATTGAAAGCATAATTTCATCTTCATCACCAGGGATAATACCGCCAGTGTCGATTACTGTAAATTGTTTGTTTTGCCATTCAACATCAAAATAAATCCTATCACGAGTAACCCCAGGTAAGTCATCAACAATGGATTGTCTCTTGCCTACAAGACGATTCACGAAGGTAGATTTGCCAACATTTGGGCGCCCAACTATTGCTATTACAGGTTTTCTTTTCATAAGCTTAATTCTAACATAAAAGTAAAATTTTGTAACAAAGTAGTTAATATAACTTTAAAATATTTATTTATATAGTTTAATATATATTATGGTATGTATTGTGTTATAGATTGATTACAAGGATGGATTAAGTCCATCCTTATTGTTATTTAGTAAATCTTTATTATTGTAAATTTTTGTAACAATTATTACAAAACCCCTAAAGTTTTTGCCCCAACCTGCCGATATACATGGAAAAAGATATAGAAGGAACAACAAGGGTATACCCTTGTTAGTACAGTGTTACTGTACTAAGCCTTCTCTAAATGTGAAAGGTTAAAGATGGCAGGTGAAGATTTTTTCAAATTTAATAAAGGTAACGAGTTTAGATTTTCAAACTTTAGAGAAATAAAGGAAGAAGACCTAAAAGGTGCTGATGAAAAAACAAAGAAACTCTTTAATATTTTTGCAGGCGAAGATAAAATCTTGCAAGAAGTTGAAGCAAAGAGTTTATTTAATGTTTTAAAAACTGCTGCCGGCGATAACCAAGTATTAGAAGATAACGAAATTAAAGCATTTGCTAAAGAACATATTGGCGAAGAAGTTGATACGAATATACTTGCTACTTTTGTTAATAATATATTCGGAGTCAAAGAAAAAGCACAGAATCAAGCTATTCAAAATGTTCTAACAAATGCACCACAAAAACAACAAACATTCTTAGAAAAAGCAGCTTGCAAAGATATAGCTATTGATATTATTGATGAAAACATTTCAGAAGCATATGAAATATTGAATAGCCAATATTTAGGCTCAATTTCAGTTTGGCACGATGAAAGAAAAGATAAAAACGACATCTTAAAAACATCTAATGTATCTAAAGTTTTGGATTACCAAAACGCAGGTATTGAGTGGATGAAAAAAGCAAAACTAGCTCCACCAAAAGGACTTACTAAAAGAGAATATTATGAAGCCAATAAACAAAGAATCAAAGACATGATTTTAACTCGTGTTTTATTGTTTCCTATATCCGAAGAAATAAGAAAGAAATATTCAGAAAAAGAACTTGCTGAAATGATTGGAAAACATGTAGAATCACTGTGTGATAACGCACCTATAGAAAAACTAAAAGATATTCAGAAACAATTTGTTTCATTTAGTTATGTAGAGGAAATTCAAGCATTAGAGAATGTAATTAATGGTGCTATTGAACTTGATAAATTTATGAACAAACCTCTTCCTGTTGGACATGAACAACTTGCACCAAAAACCGATACTTCAAAAGGTATAATTCCTGAATATTGGAACACTGATGAACCAATATCTTTTGAAGAAGTTTATAAAATCGAAAGAGGAACTATATATTCACAATACAAAATTGAGCAATATGTATTAGCTAAAAAAGAAATGGAAGTTGTTGCAAATGCATATAACAAAAAACAACAATTTATAGAATTTGCAGAAGGATTAAGAAAAGATGAAACTTTAAACGTCGACGAAAAAACACAAAAAGTTTTAGAAGGCTTTGCAACTTTCTATGCTTTATCAGAAGATGGAGGTTTAACACAATTAAAAGAATTGGTTGCTCAATCAAAGCTACCTATTAGCATTGATGAAGAAGGCTTTAATTTTGGAACATTAGATGATAGTGCTAAAACTAGAGCCTTAAATTCTTTATTGAAATTAGCTCAACAAACAAAAGAAACAGAATTTGAAAAATTTTTAGATGGTAAAACAATTGAAGATTATCAAATAGCTTTGGCACAAGCTTATGACAATGTTATTGGCGAAGGAAATGCCAAATTAATGGCTGAAGCGATGAAGAATGATAACCTAACTTGTATCCAAAGATGGACAGGTAATGCTTCAATGGTTGGTATGGGTATGACAGTTGTTGGTGGTATTCTTTGCTTTACTCCACTGGCACCACTAGGGGCAGGATTGGTTACTACTGGTAATTATATAGCAATTGGTGGTATGGTTGCAGAAACAAGTTTGGGTGTTACTGATTATGCGACTAAAAATGTTCAAACTGCTGAAGAAGCAGAACAATTAGGTAAAAATTTCTTGATGAATGCAGGAGGTTTTATTATCGGTATTGGCGCTGGTAAAGCAGGGATGAAAGCATTTAGTAATTTGATTGATGAAAAACTTGTTGCAGTCTTTGGGCAACAAATTGCATCAGGAAATAAAATGCAAGCCTTGAAAACTGTTTTTTCAAATCCTGAATATTTAAAGAGCTTTATGACCGCAGCTGGTGCAAAACTAAGTGCTGACTTCGTAATCTCTTATGCAGGGGATTTGGCAATGATGGGTATTTTAGATACTCAAGACGATTGGCAATCTCTATTAAAAGCTAACTTAACAGGTATTTTGGTTGGTATGTCTGGCGATATTCAAGATGTTTCTGGTGTTGGCATACCTCGTAACTCTGGAGTTTCTGATGGTGTTAAGGGGGTAAATGAAGCTAGTAGATTTGACCAACCAACTAGTCTACATGTTAAAAAACCTATGACAGAAATGGATTACGGACAAAGACTTTTAGGAAACGATGTAAAGATTACAGATCCTGAAACAGGGGCAACTGTTGAAGGAACTGTAACAGGATTATATAGCCAAGATGGACAAGTTGAAATAGAAGTTAATGGTCAAAGATTCTCAACAAATGATGTTGCAGAAGTAGGTCATACAAGAGTTGAACCGACGGAAATAAAACCAGATGTAATTAAATACAAGATTGAAGGTAAAATTGCAACTGAAACAGAATTAGAAATTATTCATCAGATGGATTTAGAAAACTTTGAAGGTCGAGGCTATGATATTTCAGAAGATTTTGAAACATATAAAGCTGATTTAGAACAACAAGGCATTGAAACTCGTGTATTTAAAAATGAAGCAGGAGAAGTTATCGGTTATTATCAACTCGAACCAGTAAAAGACGGTGAACTTTATGTATATTCAATAGGTGTTCCAAAAAATTTACAAGGAACTCGCTCTTCTTATGCTGCACTTAAATCTATGCAAGAAGAAATTACTAATTTAGCCAGAGAACAAGGACTTCAAAAAGTTTTATTAGATGTAGAAGCTGATAATCTTAGACTACTAAAATTATATGAAAAATTTGGATTTGAACAAAAAGGCATAAATGGTGATGGCGATATTCACATGGAAGCTGATGTAAATAAAATTTTAGGTTTAGAAAATCCAGAAGCTAAGCCAGAAGTTCAAGAAACAAAAACTGATGAATCTACTCAGAAAATAGAAAATACTGAAATCAAAAATGATAATGTAACGACAAAACCAGAAGATACACAATTGGAGTTTGAAGCTAAAGAAAATACTTCTTCTAAAAAACTTACGTATGCTGAGTTTAAGAATCAGGTTCTTGCAGATAAGTTCAATATAGGAATAGATGGATGTATACACAACTTTGTTAATAGCACTAACGAACAATATAAAGAAAGTATATTAAAAATATATTATTCATTTTTTATTGAGAATAACGGTTTTACAAAAGAAAATTTTTTCAATATTCTTAATTATACCAAGGAACAAAATATAACATTGGCAGAGAAGCTTTGTGCAGATAAAGATTTTCCGAAAGAAAATATTGAAAATATACTTTATTATACCAAGGAACAAAATATAACATTGGCAGAGAAGCTTTGTGCAGATAAAGATTTTCCGAAAGAAAGGATTCCTGGTATACTTAGTTGTACCAAGGAACAAAATATAACATTGGCAGAGAAGCTTTGTGCAGATAAAGATTTTCCGAAAGAAAGGATTCCAGGTATACTTAGTTATACCAACGAACAAAATATAACATTGGCAGAGAAGCTTTGTGCAGATAAAGATTTCCCGAAA
>JAZRJK010000018.1:0-3694 GCA_045645765.1 Candidatus Gastranaerophilaceae bacterium | reverse complement strand
ACGATGATGTTAAAAGTGTTATAGATTTATGTGCTGCTCCTGGGGGTAAATCTCTACTTATGGCTGAAAAATTAAATCCCAATGCTACTTTATTAGCAATTGATAAATCAGAAAAACGACAAAAGTTTACTTTAGAAAATTTCCAAAAACGAAATTTATCTTACGAAGTAAAAACTGCATTACCAGAGGATATCAAAGGATCCTTTGATTTAGTTTTAGCAGATGTACCATGTTCCAATACTGGAGTTTGTTGCAAGCGCCCTGATTCTATATTACGTTTTTCTGCCAAAGACTTAGCTTCAATAACTAAAATCCAAAAACAAATTTTAGAAGAAGCTGCTCATTTAACCAATTGCAATGGCCAATTAATTTATTCAACTTGCAGTATTGAACCTGAAGAAAATATTTTAATGGTTGAAGAATTTGTAAAAAATCATAAAGATTTTTCTTTAATTAAATATGAACAACTTCTTCCTACGTTAGAACATGATGGTGGATTTGCAGCATTGTTGATAAAAAAGTAATTTATTTAACTTATCTTTAGTCCTTAAAATATCTCTTATAATAGACTATTTTAATAAAAAAAGATATAGAGAAATTATATTTTAATTAGAACTTTCCCAGTTTCTAGAGCTATACGAAAAGCTTAGTTTTACGCAATAAAAACGATAAGTTTAACAAATTCTTTATAAACTATCTGATAAAATTATTACAATCTAGATCCAATAGGCTATTATTTTAGTTTATTGGGTCTTTTTTTATCATTTTTTTTGCAAAGTTACTTGACTTTTTAGTGTTTTTATGGTATACTTAGTGGTATACGAAAATTTAACAAAAACAGGATAAATAAAAATGAAAGTACCAGAAGAAATTAGAAAAATAGAAAGACCTGTAAATACATACGTAGTTGCCTACAAAACCCAAAAAGGTATTACTTATTACGTCAGGTCACATAAAGGCTGTAAATATGATAAAGGTAGAAGACTTCCAATTTCTGGTCCAACTGTGGGATACATAATCAATAATAAATATGTGCCTAAAGTTGATCATTCTCTTAATCAATATGAATTAAAAAACTGGGGTGAAATTGAATTGTGTGATCAACAATTCAATTTCATCTTAGATGATTTATATAAACATTTTTCTACAAAAGATGCTTTAAAAATATATTGTATTGCTATTTTAAGAATCTGTAATCCTGGCATTAAAGATTATGAAATATTAGACGCTTATGAAACAAGTTTTCTTTCAAATAAATATCCTAATATCGGTCTTTCTAAAAACAGTATAAGTACTTTCTTAAAATCTCTTGGTAACAATCTACCTTGTATATTGAATTTTATGAAAGAAAGAGCTTCTAAAATCGATAATGCAGATCAGGTAATTATTGATGGCACTCTAAAGACCAATGATTCCATAGAAAATTCATTATCAAATTATTCGCGTAAGTCCAAGTTGAAAAATCGTAAGGACATATCAATTTTATGGGCATATAACTTAACAAAGAAAGAATTGGTATGTTCTCATTGTTATCCTGGGAATATGATAGATTATACTGCCTATTCTGATTTTATATCCAAAAACGATATAAAATCAGGTATTATTATTTCCGACAAAGGTTTACCAGAAAATGCTGCAAAAGAATGGTTTAAAGAAAATAATGGATTGCATTATTTATATCCATTAAAGAGAAATTCTTCTTTAATAAAAAAATACGACTTATTAAAATTTTCTAAGCCATTAAAAAATGCAGATGGAGTCTTGTGCAAAAAGGTTGAATATCAAGTAATTAATAAAGAAACTAATGAAAGAACAACTAGATACATATATGCATTTAGAGATACAAATTTAGTTTATTCAGAAGAATACGCATTAGTTGAACGTAGTAAGAAAAAAGATAATCTGACAGAAGAAAAATATACCAAATTACAACAGGAATTTGGTACTATTGTTTTTGAAAGTGACTTGGATTTAACATGCGAAGAAGTATTTTTAATGTATGGTTCTCGATGGGAGATTGAAATAGTATTACGGTACTATAAAGAAGCATGTGATTTCAATGACACAAGAGTTCATAAAGATTGTTCTATTTATGGAAGTGAATTCTGTAATTTTCTAGCAAGTGTTTGTACTATAAAATTGATAAATTTATTTGCTGAAAAAGGTCTTTTTGAAACTAGAAACTATAAACAAATAATGAAAATTTTTAAAAGAGCTCAACGATTAAAATGTGATAAATCTTGGTCTCTTATAAAAATGAATCCGTCAGATGTAATTGTGTTAGACAAGTTTGGATTAACAATTGAAAATATTGATGCTTAAGTGTCACCTGGGGCATTGAAATGTCCCAGGTATAGCACAAACATTTGGGAAAGTTCTATTTAACACTAATGAATTGGTAAACAATGTCTTGAAAAAACTGATGACCCACAGGTTTTTCAATTTTAAACACTCAAAAACACTATAAAAATTCACGGATTTAGTGATTAATATGTTTTTTTCTAAATTCAACAGGGGGAATTCCAAAATGAGTTTTAAATGCTTTAGAAAAATGATAACGATCTGCGAAACCGCAATTTTCAGCAATTTTGTCAATTGAACTTTGAGAATGCCTTAACAAAATAGATGAATGTTCCAAACGCAACATAAGCATATACTGCCTTGGAGTTAAATGCATCTCTTGTTTGAATAAAGCATAAAATTCATTTATTCCTAAACCAACTAATCTACTGCATTGGCGATTGTCAAAAGGTACATTGATATTCTCATGCATCAAATCAACAGCTTTACGAATTATAGGATTGATATTTTCTTCACTATCTAACAAACAATATTTTTCAGGTATTTTAGCTAAGTAATTAAAAAGCAATCCATAGATACTTAACATCTGGCATACATTGCTTTGATTAAAAATATTAGATACAGTATTAGCAATTTCACCAGCCTCTAAAAAAATAGGAGTACGCCGGATTTTATCTAAGATACCTGGAGAATAAAAATGCAAATAAAAGTGAGTGAATGGTTTGGACATTCCTGAAGAAAATGGTGTAAATGGTGGTATTAACACTATTTTTTGGGGTGATAATTCAAATTTTTGTGATTGATAGGTAATCCACGCTCCAGGTGTACTATTCCAATAAAAACACCAATACCTAAAATAGGACTCTGGATAGTTCCAATATTCTATTTGCCTATAAGAACAATGTAAAATCTTCATATCTTGAAATTGACTAGGAGCGGAAAACAGCAATTCCACGTGACGATTTGACATAGATTTTTTACCTTTTGACATTGTTATTATCTGTAAAACATAGTATAATATAACATAAATTAGCTTAAATCAAAATTAACATTTACCAAATAGGAGTAAAAAAATGTCAAATTTAAAAGAAGCAAGAGAAAAGTTATTCAAAAGAAGAACTCGTTTACAAGAAGTTATGAATGTAAAATTAGGAGAAACTGCCGCTCCTGGTTATAATGATAGAGCTAGAATTGGCGATAATACTAGAATTCCATTAAATGAAGAATACTTTGTTCAATTAGCTCCTGAATTTGAAGAATTTGCTAAAGAAGTTAGAGCAGAACTTGCTACTAAAGAACCATTACCACATGGCAAAGCTTTAGATGCAGAAAATGTATGGATTTGGGGAGGACCAACTCCTTCTTGGGGTGGTTCAATGAAACCAGATACCTT
>JAZRJK010000017.1:0-2007 GCA_045645765.1 Candidatus Gastranaerophilaceae bacterium | reverse complement strand
AAGGGTTTTTTCTGTAAATTTGCACCAGTCATAGTATTATTTTATAGTTCATTTACGTTAAGATAAGTTATCCCAGTTTCCCAATCGTCACTAATTTCCATACAAATAGCAGATACGAGCCGCAACTGTGACATCTGGTTTGGAAAGACGCTAATAATTCTAGTTCTAGCTTTAATTGATCGATTAATCCTTTCTTCGATGTTGTTTGTTCGTAGTTTTTTCCGCATATGCTCAGGGAACATGAAAACGGTTAATCCTTCTGGTATATTGTCACGCATCCACGCAGATAACTTTTGTTGGTCTTTTGCATACTTTTCTACCATTATGTCTAAAAGTCGTTTAGCCTCCTCCATAGAAGAAGCATTGAATATTGCTCTTATATCTGAGGCTACTTGCTCTTTTAGGGATCGTTTTGTTATGTATGCTTGAGCATTTTGTTGTAGGTGTAATTGACAACGCTGCCAAGGCACCCCTGAAAACACCGCTTGACGTGCTGCAGCTAGACCTTCATGAGCATCACTGACAATAAGTTTTACTCCTCGCAATCCTCTATCAATTAGTTCACGAAATACGCGTCTCCAATGTAGCTCTGCTTCACTTATATCAGAATCAACAGCTAGTATTGTGCGATGCCCATCTTCTAAGATTCCTGTAACTATAAAAGTTGCAAGATTGACAGCTACACCATCTATACGTACTTTTTGATAGGTCGCATCAATATAAATAACTTTAACGCATTGGGTTATTTTGCGTGTCCGCCATTTAATGAGTTCCTCATCTAGAATCTTGGAAGCATTGGAAACTTGTTCTGCTGAATAATTATCAATCCCCATTGCTTGAAATACTGCCTCAACTCGCCTTGTAGATACTCCGTGAATATACATTTCCGCAGCTGTAAGCATTATAGCTCGCTCACTTCTTGTACCGCGATCTAGGCATTTAGGGTAGAATTTAGTGTTTGAACCTCGTACTTGTGGAATATGCAAAGATAATCGTCCAACCCTTGTTTGTAGAGAACGAGGCTTAAACCCATTAGCATAACCATCGCGAGATTCAGAACGCTCATAAGAACCTGCACAGAGGTGAGCTTCGCGCTCAGCAATCATTGCTTGGTCGTATATTGCAGCCAAGATTTTTGGGAAAGCCTTTTCCTTTTCAAGAATTAGTAGTTGCACCATATCATCTATTGTTGTATTATAATTGTTGTTGTCATTCATAGTATTATTCCTTTATTACTATTTATATAATACCATGAACTGGCGGCAAAATACACCCCCCGAGGGGGGTGTATTCCTACTTATGTGGAAAAATATATAATTCTACATAGTATAGATTGAATTTACAGACAATATTTTACACTATCGACAAAAATTCTATTGCCAAACACAACTGTATAGTAACCATAGGTTAATAAACTTTTTTAGTTTGCGTAAATACTTGGTGTGTAGGGATATAAAATTCGGACTTATTTTATAGATTATTATAATAGACTGTAGAATTTTAGAGCGTTTTAGACCGAACTGGGTAAATTTAGACCTCTAAAAGACCGATAAAATTAGGGTAAATCTTTCACGTGAAACATTTATAAGTCTTTGGTTTATAGGGATATAAAGAAAACCCCATAATCTTTCACAAAGAGAGAGAATGGGTCTTGTAAATCAGCTATAAAATATGATTAAAAATTAAGAAAGATTTTTCTTACTTGTATTTATGGATGCAATTAAAGTAATTCTAATTTCACGGCAAAGTTCATCTAAACGGTTATACTCATCCGACGAAATTTGATTAGATTTCATAAGTAACAAAAGCCAATAATTTGTTTCATTTGCTTCTTTTAATGCAATTTGAAGCTTAGCTATAAAATCTGACTTGCCATGTGCATATTGAGCTTCATGAATATTAGCACCAATACTTGTTCCTGATCTACCTATTTGATTACAAATAATCAACTCTTTATTTTGCTTCAATTTGTTAACTAAATTTAATATTTCAACAGCAAAACTGATA
>JAZRJK010000016.1:0-10907 GCA_045645765.1 Candidatus Gastranaerophilaceae bacterium | reverse complement strand
TTTTCTAAAAAAGTTATTCAAGATGAAAGCGCGAGCTTATATCATTATGCAATTTCCAGCGTATTAGCTAAAAGAATTCGCTGGTGACAAATCGTAAGGAAACCACCCGTTCCCATCCCGAACACGGTCGTAAAGACTTACAGAGGCGAAAATACTTGGCGGGCCACCGCCTGGAAAGATAGCTCGTTGCCAGCATCTAAATTGAATAAAAGCGAAATTACTTGGACTAGTAGTTTCGCTTTTTTATTTGAGAATATTTACCCCTTGAAGGATTTCAAATTATCTCTTTTTCTTAGGAAACCACCCGCCTCTCAGCAAACGCAACAAGGTTCCCATCCCGTTCTTGGATTTTGCTCCAAAGAACTATATTCTTTTTGCAAAAGTCCTCCGCACTCCGCTCGCAATCCGCAATACTTGGCGGGCTAGGGGTAAATTATATAGGCTTGTAGTTTAATCTATAATCTTGGAAGATAATTACGTGCGTAGCACCCTGGGAAGATAGCTCGTTGCTTTAGAAAAATTTATGGCTGAAAAAAATCAAAACACAGGTAAAGCAGACAAAAACTATGGTTCTGATAAATCAGCGCAAGAAACTGAATACAAAAATGTAAACTCAATGTTATCAGCTCTTAAAGCAAGAAAAGCTTATTGTTAATCAAAATTATAAATAAACAAAAGAGCACTACTTAATTTAAGTAGTGCTCTTTATTTATCATTTCTAATAGAAAATATTAAGAATTTGTAAAGATTAGAAGATTGGAAAATATATTAAAGTAATTTTGTCTACTATGTTATATGATAGAGATGTTAGAAAAATTTAGGAGACGATTGCGTATGGAAAAATTAACAAAACGCGAATCTGAGATAGTTAAATTGTTAATGGAAGGTAAGACAAATAAAGAGATAGCGAGCTTGTTGTTTATATCAGTTCACACAGTAAAGGCGAATATTGAAAAGATTTATGATAAATACAATATTCACAATAGAGTTTTGTTATCGTTATATATAAAGGAAAAAGAGTTTGAATCTTTGATTAAGAAGCTGTAAGCTCTAATATACTATATATGAACGATTCCAAGAGGTTTAAAATATAGTTTAATATTAACAGAATAGTATAAAATCGGAGACAGTTATGGATATATTTGCAGTCATAGGTGTATTTTTCGGAATCACAATGATTTTAATAGGACAAGCAATGGAAGGTGGAAACATTGGACAATTGCTACAAATTACAGCATTTTTTATTGTTATAGGTGGTACAATGGGGGCTGTAATTTTAAGTTTCCCTCCTGCTACATTAAAAGCTGCGATATTTATGCTTAAAGATGTGTTTTTCCCTCCAAAATCGGATTTTAATGCTTTAATTACTGAGATTGGTGGTTTTGCAACTAAAGCAAGAAAAGAAGGTATTATTGCCTTAGAAAAAGAAGCAAATAATGCATCGGATCCATTGTTGACACTTGGTTTGGGGGCAGTTGCAGACGGAACTGACCCTACTCTAGTAAGAGAAATGATGGAAAATCAAATTGAGCAACAAGAACAATACGTAAACAATGCTTCAAAAGTTTTTGAATCCTTTGGTGGATATTCACCTACATTAGGTATTATTGGTGCGGTTATGGGGCTTATCCAAGTTATGCAAAATCTTTCTGATCCATCAAAATTGGGGGCGGGTATTGCAGTTGCTTTTGTTGCAACAATTTATGGTTTGTTTGCGGCTAACTTATTGATGATTCCATTAAGCACACGTATTAAATTTATTTATCAGAATGTATTTTTATATAAAAATATGATTCTTGAAGGGGTTCTATCTATTCAAGCAGGTGAGAGTCCTGTGTTGATTGAGAGAAAATTACGTTCATTTATTTTAGATGATAATAAAGTGGAAGCAAAAGAATAATGGCAAAAAAACATAAACATCCTGAACATGAAAATTTAGAGAGATGGTTGGTATCGTATGCAGACTTCATCACTTTGTTGTTTGCGACTTTTGTTGTTTTGTACGCGCTTGCTCAAGTTGACGCAACGGACTTTGCTAAATTAGAGGATTCTTTGAAGCATGCTTTTAGTCAGAATTCATTATTTGATGGTCAGCAAAATGTCATGACAGGAAGCGATTCTATTTTTGATCAACAGCAAGCAAATTCCTTTATTCCATCTTTAATGGTTGAGTACATTAGTCCAAAATATGAAGATGATTCTTTTAAGGAGATCGCAGAACAAATTAAAGAATTAACAGAACTTGGTGAGCTTGAAGGAATTTCTTCTAAAATTACTGATAAAGGGTTGTTATTAACTTTTGATGATAAATATCTTTTTGCACCAGCTTCTGCTTATTTAGTACCAGAAGCAAAGAAACTTTTGGACAAGGTCGGAGTTCTTATTTGTAAAAAATTTGTATTGCATAGCATGATTGTTGAAGGACATACTGATAGTTTTGCAATGACTAGTAAACAATTCCCTTCAAATTGGGAATTATCAAGCTCAAGGGCTTGTTCTGTTGTAAGGTATTTGATTTCAAGATTTAATTTCTCACCATCATTATTTTCGGCGATTGGGTATGCGGATACAAGACCTTTAGAAAATGCTATTTCACCTAAAGATCCTGCGAATAGACGTGTTGAAATACTTATTTTGAAAAATAAGTATAAACGCCAGTTTGGGCCTAAACATGATTTTACGATGAATTTAACGAAGGCTCAGCAGGATGAAATTCAACGTAAAAGAGCGGAAATAATTAAGAAAGTTGAAGGTGATGCTATATCACTTGCAGCAAGAAAATTGCTTAATGATAATAAAGAAAGAATTCAAAAACAAAAAAGTGAAAAGCTTTCAAAACGTAATATGGAATTGTATGTAAATCTTGATAGTGAAGATAGTAATTCTGATTCAAATATGCCACAAATTGAAAAACGTGTTATTAAGTTGAATTCAGCTATACCAGAGGATGAGGATTTTGGACTATGATTACACATGTAGTTGGTTTGTCTTTAGGACCAACATCTTCTGTTGAAAGTGGTATTGCTATAAGAGAAATTTCTACGGGAAAAGTAATTTATTTGGATAAGTTTTTTTCAATGAATGATATTTTATTATTTTTTGAAAATTATCCTTCTATAAAAAATTCACTAATTTGTGTTTCTTTACCGTGGGATAATACAATGTTAGAAGGTAAATGGCGTGTACTTTCAAAATCGTATCAATTAATACATACACTTGGAAACTTTCCTAATACGGATAATTGGATGCAAAGATTTTCAACGAGGGGGTGTGATTTATTAACATCCTTAAAAGAAAAGGGGGCAGAAATTTATCGTTATGAGGTTTATTTAACAAGACAAAAATTTAATCTTTATTCTAATTTCAAAGAGCGTTCTTCTGCTGATTGTAAATTTTTGCAGTACGCATTAAAGAATGAATTTGATTTTGAAGAGTTACCTTCAAACATGATGCCTGTAGCTCAACTTGAAGCGATTGTCGGGACACTTTTAGCATGTGAAAAACTGAATAATAATACAAAAAAAATCTTTGATTTTAAAGGATTAGATGTAATTAATTTGGTTTAATTTTATTTTTGTGTTAATATTTGTAAAAATTGTTTATAAAAAACGCAAGTTTAAAATTTTACAAGTTTTAATGTGAGTGTATCGATGTGTTTTGAAAGGAAAGAATATTTATGACAAGCATTTCGTCTATAGATGCAAATAGAGCTATTAATTCTAAAGCAGCAACTTATAATGCTGTGAAGATTCAAATAAATGATCCAAAAACAAATATTCCAGAAGGTTTTCAATCTAATCCTATGGATGAAGGTGTATATAATGCCGTAGCGATTGATGTTAATAGACCTTCCGTTGAAGCTGGTAAAAATCATTCTCATAAACATTCTTTTTATGATTATCCTTGTGCGGAATGTATGGTGACTTCTGAATTTGCACCAATTCATCAGATTGATGTCCCAGCATTAACTTTACCTTTGGCTTATCAGGCTAATAATTTTGTTAATAATAGAACTTTGATAAATGCTGAATTAGAGTTTGAAGGAGAAATCGAACAGGAGGCTGTTTCTGTAAAAGAAAATTCTGTGCCAGAGCCTAATATAACAACTACTGAGGAACAAAAAAACGCAAATGATGTAAATTTTCAAGGTTTAAATTTTAAAGCAAACGAAACAAAGCATAAGGTTGAAATTGTTCCCGCAGAAGATATTAAACCTTTAGTGGATATTCCAATGGTATTATCAAACCTTTCTGATGAAAGTTTTGATGTACAGGCTAAGCAAATGGAAGAAATTGCAAAGGTTTCAATGGAAGATCCTCAGAAAGCAGTTCCTTATATTGTTACAGAGGTTTTTAGTGAACTAATTAATATTGTAAAAAAAGAGACATCATCTTTAGAGCCTCCAACAGAAAATCAAATCGAAATTAGACAAAAGATAATGGTTAATGAGCTTGTTAAAGAACAAGCTAGAGCAAAAAAACAAGATTTAGCAAAGATTGAATTACCTTATAAATTAGATGAGCAAGATATTAAAGAAGCTTCTAGCTTGTCATCAATGGAACAAGCGGAAAGAAATAAAGAGTATGCGCTTTATACAATGGCAATTCTTTCAAAAGTTTATACAGATGAAGTTCATAGACATACTGGTAATGTAGTGCCATTAACAGATATGCCTGGGGTTTCTGCAATAGTGGATGCATTAAGAAATGATTCTAATTCTAGTGTTAAAATTGCAGCAATTGATGCTTTAAGGTATGTTAATAGACCAGAGTATAAAGAAGAAATTTCGTCAATATTGAATGTGGTTGCTGAAGACTCTAATCCTTATGTGGCAAGAAATGCTGCAGTAGCTTTGGATAATTTAAATTAGTAACGATATAAAATTTGTACAATAAATGGAAGTTTTTTAAACCTTCCATTTATTGTTTTAAATAATTTATAAGTAATTTTAAACCATTTGGTCTACTTGTAAATGTCGTGAATTTATGCTAAAATTGCCCTAAGGGTTTCCCTGTTTAAGTAGAGAGATGAGGTTATTCAATGAGCCACGGACATTGGATGGTTGAGAGAGTTATATTTGGACAAAATATGACTTTTAATATGGATACATTGGTTACAATGTGGGCTGCAATGGCTTTTCTAGTAATCGTAGCGTTTTTTGCAACAAGAAATTTATCAATTTTCCCTAGCAAGTTACAACTTGTGTTTGAAAAAATCTTGGGATATTTTGATGATCTTGTTACTGGAATGATTCATGAAGGGGGAAGAAAACATTTTCCGCTTGTTGCGTCATTATTTTTGTTTATTGTAACTGCGAATTTAATGGGACAATTACCATTAAAAATATTTGAATTAAAACAAGGTGAAATTGCATCACCAACTAATGATATTAATCTTACAGCAGGACTTGCTGTGATTGTATTAGTTTATTATGTATTTGCAGGTGTCATGAAGAAAAAACACAAATTCTTATTGCATGAAATTTCTTTTGTTGGAATTATTTCAATGTTAGTAGAAATTTTAGAATTAGTGACAAGACCATTGACTCTTGCATTACGACTTTTTGGTAATATTTTGGCAGGAGAAATTCTTATTACCGCATTATTAGGACTTTGTGCTTGGGGATTACCTTTGCCAATAATGTTTTTTGAAATTCTAGTTGCTTGTGTGCAAGCTCTAGTATTTACAATGCTAACCACGGTTTATATTGCTACGGCAGTTAATGAAAATCACTAAAAAAAATAAAGTTTAAAATAAAGAAGGAGATTTAAAAATGTCAGAAGTACAAACAATTTCAGAAATGGCTCAATTAGGTGCAGGTATTGCAATGGGTTTTGGTGCAACAGGTGCAGGTCTTGGTATTGGTTTCGCAACTAAAGGTTTGATGGATGCTATTTCGAGACAACCAGAAATCGCTGGTAAAGCAGTTGGTTTCTTCTTAGTTGGTGCTGCGTTAGCAGAAGCTTGTGCTATCTATGCGCTTGTTATTGCAATGAAACTATCTGGTATGATGGGTTAATAAGAGGCAGTGTTATTCAATGGAGTTTAACGGTACCTTTTTAGCAACAATAGTAACATTTATTGTGTTTGTCGTATTGATGAACAAGATTTTGTATGCTCCAATTTTAGAGATTGTGCAGAAACGTAGAGAAGTTATTGATGGTAATTATAAATCTGCGCAAGAAAATGATACAAAAGCTGCTGAGTTAACTACAGAAAAAGAAGAAAAACTTGCCGATGCAAAAGAAGAAGCAAGAGAAAAGTACAATGATATTGTCGATGGGTTCAAAGCTCAACGAACAGAAACAGTTGTAAATGCTCAAGAATCAGCGAGAGAAGAAATTCAACGTTCGTCAATAGAATTGGAAAATGTTTCTAATGAAGTTAAAAATAATTTAAAAAGTTCTATGACAGACTTAGCAAATGATATTGTCGAAAAAGTTATTGGTTATCGTTCAGAAGTCCAAAATTTTGATGAAGAAATTGTAAATAAAGTTTTGTGGGAAAAATAAGTGATGGAAAATTTTAATATTATAGATTATATTGCTAGAACGAATTTATTTAACTTCGTTATATTCTTTTCTATTATTGTTTTTCTTGTTAAAAAAATCAATGTTTCAGCAAAACTTGAAGCTTCTCAAAACGTAATAAAAGATACGATTGACACTTCTGAGTCTACAAAACTCCAATCAGAAGAACGCTTGACTTCGATTGAGGATTCTATAGCTCATATTGAAGAAGAAATAGATGCGATTATTCAAAAATCGGAAGAAAATGCTAAGCTTGTCGGTGAAAAAATTGTTCATGATGCTGAAAAGACTGCATTGGTTATCCAAGAAAATACTTCAAAAGCTCTTGAAAATAGTCGTATGATATTAAAGAATGAACTTTTAAAAAGAGCTTCATTAGCATCAATTGAAGTAGCTAAAAAACATTTAATTGATGAATTGAGTTGGAATCAAGGCTTGCATGATAAATTGATAGATGAAAGCATCGATGCATTAAAGGAGATTAGTAAATAATGGCAGGGGTTAAAGATAAAAATTGTGAGTTAATAGCAAAACGCTGGGCTCTTGCACTTATGGAGTTAGCGCAAGAAGAAGAGAATATTTCTAAAGAAGATATTCTTGATGATTTACGCGAAATTGCTGGTACAATCAATTCTTCTGAGGAATTGGCTAATGTTATAAATAATCCTTCTATTTCAACAGAAGAAAAACAAGTTGTCCTTTGTAAGCTTTTCCAAAACTCTATAATGCCGATTGTTTATAATTTTATATTTGTGTTGAACCTTAGAAAAAGAGTTTCAATAATTTCTGAAATAGCTGATGAATTTGAAAAAGAGCTTGAAAGAATTAAAAATATTGCAAGAGTAAATGTAACTTCTGCAATTGAATTAAATGATGAAAGAAAAGAACAAATAAAAGTAAAAATTGCTGAAAAACTAAGCAAAGAAGTAATTGTTGATTGGGGTGTTGACAATGATATTATTGCAGGTTTAATTTTTAAAATCGATGAATTAATTGTTGATAATAGCATTAAACATAAATTAGAAGATTTAAGTAAAGAAATAATAAAAGGGTAGATAATAACTCTCCCCTCTCCCCTTGAGGGAGAGGGTGTCACGAAGTGACGGGTGAGGGGTAAAAGAAAGGATAAAAGACGGCAAAATAATCTAGTATTTTGCCAAAGGATATAAACAAAAAGCTTGTACTTAGATAAGCAAAATACGATGGAATTTAAATATAAGTAAGAAAGGATAATATAAAAAAATGGCAGTAATAAATCCTGATGAAATTAGTTCAATATTAAAAGAGAATATTAGAAATTACGAAGCGAAAGCAGAAGTATCTAATGTAGGCTCTGTTCTTGAAGTAGGTGACGGTATATGCCGTATCTATGGTTTGAGAAATGTTATGTCAAACGAGCTTGTTGAGTTTGACGATGGCAAAGGCACTTTAGGTATCACGTTAAACCTTGAAGAAGACAACGTTGGGGTTGTTATTTTGGGGGAATATACTCATATTAAAGAAGGTATGAGCGTAAAAACTACTGGCAGAATTGCTTCTGTTCCTGTAGGTGATGCACTTATAGGACGTATTGTTAACCCAACAGGTCGTCCTATTGATGGTAAAGGCGAAATTGTTACAGATAAATCTCGCGCGATTGAAAGAGTTGCACCTGGTATTGTTGCTCGTAAATCAGTTCACCAACCTCTTCAAACAGGCTTAACTGCTATTGATGCATTGACTCCAATTGGTCGTGGGCAACGAGAACTTATTATTGGTGATAGACAAACCGGAAAAACTGCTATTGCAATTGATACAATCTTAAACCAAAAAGGTGGAGATGTAATCTGTATCTATGTTGCAGTTGGTCAAAAGGCTTCAACAGTTGCTCAATTAGCAAAAACTCTTGAAAAACACGGTGCTATGGAATATTCAATTATTGTTTCAGCTACTGCCAATGAACCAGCTCCATTACAATATATTGCTCCATTTGCAGGTGTTGCAATGGCAGAAGAATTTATGGAACAAGGAAAACACGTTTTAATTATATATGATGATTTGACAAAACACGCTCAAGCTTATCGTGCGATGTCATTACTTCTTAAAAGACCACCAGGACGTGAAGCTTATCCAGGTGACGTATTCTACTTACACTCAAGATTATTAGAACGCGCTGTTAAATTATCAGATGAGCTTGGTGGTGGAAGTATTACTGCGCTTCCTATCATTGAAACTCAAGCTGGTGACGTTTCTGCATATATTCCGACTAACGTAATTTCTATTACTGATGGTCAAATATTCTTGGAAACAGGATTGTTTAACTCTGGTGTAAGACCTGCTATCAACGCTGGTTTATCAGTATCTCGTGTAGGTGGTGCAGCTCAAACTAAAGGTATTAAACAAGTTGGTGGTCAATTACGTCTTGACTTAGCTCAGTTTAGAGAATTAGAAGCATTTGCTCAATTTGCTTCTGATTTAGATGCTGCAACTAAGAAACAACTTCTAAGAGGTCAAAAATTAACAGAGGTTCTTAAACAGCCTCAATATAGACCTTTAACAGTATCTCAACAAGTTACAATTTTATTTGCTGCTAACGAAGGATTCTTGGATGAAATTGATAATAAAAAAGTTCAAGATTACAAAGCTGGTTGGTTTGAATACTTTGAAGCTAATATGCCTGAATTAGATAAACGCTTGAATGACGGTGATAAATTATCTGATGAAGATAAAGAAGCTTTGAAAACTCAATTAGAATCATACGGAAAAACATTATAGGTAAGATTAGAAAATGCCAAACTTAAAAGATATTAAAAGTAGAATAGGTAGTGTACAAAACACTAAAAAGATTACAAAAGCTATGAAAATGGTTGCTGCAGCTAAAGTTAAGAAAGCTGAGAATACAGTGAAAGCTGCACGTCCTTTTTCGGATGAATTATTACACCTTTTTAGAAAAATGCTTGCAACAGTGGGCGAACTTTCTACAGCAGGTTTGAAAGTTGAAAGGGGCTTAGATAATTATCCAGCACTATTAACTCGTAGAGAAGTTAAATCAGAGGGCTTACTTGTAATTACTTCTAATAAAGGTTTGGCTGGTGCTTATAATGCAAATATAATAAAAACAACTCTTAAACGTATCAAAGAAAACACTGAAAAAGGTATTCATACTGTGGTTTATCCTGTTGGACAAAAAGCTATTTCAGGATTTAAGCATAAAGCTGGTAACTTTGAATTAAGAGAAGGGTATACTGCGGTAGCTAATGACCCAACAGCTACTGGCGCTAATCTAATTGCAGAAGATATTGCTAATGATTATGTCGCAGGTAAAATTGATAAAATTGATATTATTACAACTCATTTTAATAATATGATGTCTTATAATATAGTTGATTGGGAAATTTTACCTGTTGAAGTTGAGAAGGTCGAAACGCACGAACTGGATCCTGTTATGGAGTTTGAACCTTCTGCGAGTCGCGTATTGCAACAAATAGTTCCGATGTTTATTACAAATTCAATTTATCAAGCGCTTCTAGAAGCAAATGCGAGTGAACTGGCTTCTCGTATGACGGCAATGTCTGCAGCTTCAAATAACGCAGAAGAAATGATAACAACATTAACTATTGATTATAATAAAGCTCGTCAAGCTGCTATTACTCAAGAACTTGTAGAAATCGTTTCTGGGGCATCTGCAATTTAAAAATTTATAGTTAGACACTTGTAAAATAGTTTGGCATGAAAAAGAGAAAGATATTTCTGTATCTTTTTCTTTTTTTTTTTATTATAAGTGTTATTTTAAAAAGGTTTTAACTTTTGTAAAAATATTTTTTTAAACCACTTGACTTTTAATTTTATTCATTGTACAATGATGGAACGCGCTAAATTGAAGTGCGTAAAGAAAATGATTTACACTAGGTGCCAACGGTAGCCGTTGAAAGATGGAAGGACACCACCGTTAAGCCGAAATATAAAGATAGCACTAATTTGGACTTTGAAATTCTATTAAATTATACAATGTAACAAAATGTTAACAAAAATAAAAATTGTTGTTGACAAATAAAATTGAAGTAATAAGATAGAATTTGTCGGTGAGGAAACCACCGAGTAAACAGATTGGCCAAGCGAAAGCTTAGAGGTCTGAGTGAGGAAGAAGTAATCACAAGACTGTTTGCAAAATTAAAACCGAAATTGATAAACGAAAATAAATAGCAGATTTAATGAAAAGCTTTCTTTTCGCTTGCTGAAAAAGAAAGAGAATGTTAATCGAAACTTGAACATTGACAACAGAATAGCTGAAGACGAGAATTAAGGAAACTTAATTAAAAAACTTGTTAATTCAAAAAGCAATGATAGGACAAAAAACGCGATAAGCGAAGTCGAGCAGTTTAATTTCGAAAGAGATTA
>JAZRJK010000015.1:0-4600 GCA_045645765.1 Candidatus Gastranaerophilaceae bacterium | reverse complement strand
TTTTCTAAAAAAGTTATTCAAGATGAAAGCGCGAGCTTATATCATTATGCAATTTCCAGCGTATTAGCTAAAAGAATTCGCTGGTGACAAATCGTAAGGAAACCACCCGTTCCCATCCCGAACACGGTCGTAAAGACTTACTGAGGCGAAAATACTTGGCGGGCCACCGCCTGGAAAGATAGCTCGTTGCCAGCATCTAATTTGAACAAAAAGAGAATCATTTGGATAAGTGGTTCTCTTTTTTGCTTATATTTGTAGACTAATGTCAACCCTACTTCTTTTTTTATTTTCCCCCTTGCTAGTATTAACCCTTGAAGGATTTCAATTTTCGCTTTTTTTATTTGTTTAGAAAGTAATTCTCGCTTCGAAACAGTCTGTTTCTTTGTTAATAAAAAATACAAATACTGAGTTATTAGCTATTCTTAAAATTTAAAAGGATATTGTTAATCAAAAGATATAATTGTAAACAAAGAGAACTACATAGCTAATGTAGTTCTATTTATTTATAAAAATTGAAATCGAGAAAAGTGCATATTACACTTTTAGAGTGAAAGTTGACATGTTTTGTGCAACATCAAAAACATAAGCGCTTGCTTTGTATGCCATTTCAGCAAGTCTAATATTACAGGCATCCTGAACAGAATATCCATTTTGCATTGCAGTAACTATTGTATTATCAACTTTTTGAGCAGATTCAATTAAATGTTGCCCAGCTTTTGTAAGTAAATCTTCTGGCTTAACATCATTATAATAGTTACTTAAATCAACATATTCTTCTTTTTGATAGTTCCCGCCCTCGTTAAAATCAGGAGCCGAATCTTGAGGTTCAGCTTCAATTGCAGGCACAGGAAGCATTGTTTTAGGTGCAAAACCTTCAACTAATCCAGGATAAAATGATGTATCTATTGATGTAATGTCATTCATAAACTATACCTATAATATAATTTTAACCTGTTTTTTCTTTTTTACAAGGTCTTTAAAAATAAATTTCATCTTTTTTATAATTATACCTTGATGTATAATTATTTTAATGAAATATGCGTTAGTTTTAGTAAATATTAAGGGGCTGGGAGTTAAGACATTCAGCTATTTGATACCTGATGAGATGAAAGAAATAATTCAGGTTGGTCAAGCTGTCTTAGTTCCGTTTGGGCGACAAGGTTTGATTAATGCTTTTATAGTAGGATTTTCTGATTATGTTCCAGAAGATATTAGAGTTAAGAAAATTAATCGGATTTTAGATGAGACACCTCTTTTTTCTTTAAAGTATTTAAAACTTTTAGAATGGGTTGCAAATTATTATTGTACGGATTTTGTTACGGTTTTAAACGCTGCAATTCCTATGAAATTAATTGAAAAGAATTCAAAAACAGAACAATCTGTAGAGCTTGTTAATGATAATTTTGAAGGACTAACTAAGCGTCAAAAAGAAATTTTAGAACTCTTAAAAATAGAAGGGAAGCAATCTCTTATTGAATTTGAGGATAAAGCCAAGACTACTCGAGCAACAATGAAAAAGCTTGAAGAAAAGGGTTATGTTAAGTTAAATTTGGAGCTAGTTTACAGAAATCCTCTAACTATATTTAAAGATGAAAAAATAGAGCCTTTATTCGAATTATCTTCAGAGCAAAATGAGGTTTATGAAGGTATTCGAGCTAAAATGAAGTCTCAAAACCCAATTTTACTCCATGGTGTAACAGCTTCTGGTAAAACGGAGGTTTATTTTAAACTTATAAAAGATGTAATAGACTCTGGTAAAAATGTTTTATTTTTAGCTCCAGAAATAGCATTGGCTTCTCAGTTAACAAAAAGATTAGCTAAGAAGTTTGGAATAAATGATATTGCTATTTGGCATAGTAGTATCTCTGATGGAGAAAAGTATGATGTTTGGCAGAGACTTTATAATAACGAGATAAAAATTCTTGCTGGTGCACGTTCAGCTGTGTTTGCTCCATTGCAAAATATTGGTTTGATTATTATTGACGAAGAACATGAAGGTGCTTATAAACAAACTAATCCTGCTCCTAGGTATGATGCTCGTGTCGTTGCAAAAAGACTGGCTCAATTTCATCAAGCACCGCTGTTGTTGGGTTCTGCAACGCCTGATGTTTCAACGTATTATTATGCACAGAATAATAATAATTTGTTTCAAATGCTAAAACGATTTAATAACGCCCCTTTAGCTAAGCCAGAAGTTATTAATATGCAAGAATATGGAAAAGCTTCTTATAGAGGGATTATTTCAAAACCGTTACAAACAGAAATTAAAGAAACCGTTGAAAATGGGAAACAAGCCATTCTATTAATGAATAGACGAGGTTTTTCAACATATACGCAGTGTAAAGCTTGTGGGACTGTTGTCGAGTGTCCTGATTGTTCTATACCTATGGTTTGGCATTCGGACGGTAAAAAATTAAAATGCCATTATTGCAGTAAAGAAATGAGTTTTCCTGAATTTTGTCCTCAATGTGGATCAGATGCACTAGCTAATTCTGGAAGTGGAACTCAGAAAATTGAGATTTTAGTAAAAGAAATTTTTCCAGAATATCGAGTAGAAAGAATTGATAGTGATATTCTAACTAAGAAAAATGCTCATATTGCACTTTTGAATAAGTTTCAAAAAGGTGAGATTGATATTTTAGTTGGAACTCAAATGATAGCAAAAGGACTTGATAACCCGAATGTTACGCTTGTAGGAGTTATAAGTGCTGATACAGGTTTTTCTGTGCCAGACTTTAGAGCTTCAGAAAGAGGTTTCCAGCTTTTGACACAGGTTGCCGGACGTGCTGGTAGAGGTGAGTATAAGGGAAAGGTTTTATTTCAAACTTATAATCCTGATTACTATGCTTTTCAGACAGCTAAATCCCAAAATTATGATAAATTTTTTGAAACAGAGATTAAAGCTCGACAAGAATTTGATTACCCTCCATTTAGCCAAATTATTCGTTTAATTTTATCTTCCCAGAATAATTTTAGAGCAGAAAAATCTGCAATGGAGATTGCATTGAGATTAAACACAATGACTGAAAAGTTTGGATTCTCAGAGTATTTAGAAGTTCTTGGGCCAACGCCTTGTATAATTTCAAAAATCAATGGGTATTATCGTTATCAAATATTAATTAAGAATAAACTATCTCAAAAAGGTCATGATTTTGTTTCTAGATTTGTGGATAAAATCACACTGCCAAAAGATATTAAAATGGCAATTGACGTAGATCCTCTAGATATACTGTAAAATTTAATTATAGTTTCTTAATTCAGGTTGATTTAATTGGAATTCTCCATAAAGATTATTTTTCTTCTTTTTCTTAATTTCTATTTCAATTAATTCTGGGTATTGAATATCATCAGAGTTTTTCTTGAATATAGTATTTAAGAAATTAGAATCTTTTTGAACTTCTTTATTGTTTATGTTGTTTTCATTTTTATAAACTGGCACGGCTTCCACCTCAAGTTTTGATCGAAGTTCTTTTTGTTGTTTTTCTCTTAGCTTACGGGCTTTACGTTCGCTATAAGATTGTTTTAATGAATTTGTGGTTTCAATAGTTTTGTCTTTTGTATCAACTGCGAATTTTTTAACTTCAGCTTTTTTTTGTTGATATAATTTATCGTATTCTTTACCAATATGACGGTATTTTTTTGTGAACACATTATCAATATTTCCCATATCATAGTCGATTTTAGTTGATTCTTCTGCTAAAATTTCTGGTGGCAAAACTTTTTGTTGAACATTTTGAGCGATTTGTGGCGAAATATATCTTGAATAATCTTTTATTTTTTGTAGCTGTTCTGTTTGAGGAGAAGCCCCACGAGTAATAATTCTATTTTCGCAAACGCTAATTGTTTTATAATAAGTATCAGCCCAAAGTTTTGCGTTTCGTTCAGTGTCAACTAGAACAGCATAAGTTGAAATTTTATATGCTGGATCAACTACAGATGCTCCAGGTATATTTAAAACATCCCATGGAGTTCTTCTTAAAATGTAATTTTGAGAATCTATGTATGATGTCATTAAAAGTGCATATCTAGAATCAGTCTTGTTAGCGAGTTTTTTTAACGCAGTATAGTCTACGTTATAAGAAGTTCTAAACTTATTTGTTAAGTTTTTTGCTGTAATCATAGCAGACGGGTCTTGCTTATATACAAATCTTGTTTCGCTTACAGTTGGAGCGGTTATATTATCAGTGTTATTTAAAAGATTTATAACATCATCAGCAAAAAATTCAGCTGATGCATCATAAATAAAAGAGTCTACTGCAATATTATCAGTTACAATATTATCTGGAATAACAAGCACTTTATAATCTCCTGCCATTGCAGAAGGAGTTAATAAAAAAGCTATCCCAATTAATATTTTTTTAACTAAATCTCTCACAGATAAAATTATAGCATAATTTATTAGAAAAAGTAACAGGGTTGGGAGGGAAATAATGAAAGATTGATTCAAAAAATGTTTCTTGTTAAGTTATGTAACAAATATATTGGTAAGGGTGTTAAAATATATTAATATTATATATAATATAAAGTAGTATAATAAACAATAATACAGAGATGGATATGATGTATTGCTTTGAACGTAGGGAATATACTTTATGCATAC
>JAZRJK010000014.1:0-85836 GCA_045645765.1 Candidatus Gastranaerophilaceae bacterium | reverse complement strand
TATCTTTAATTCTTTCGGAATAGTCGGTTGCTATTGTTATGTCAAAATCTTTTCTCTCTAATATAAAATTAGAAAGCTTTTGCATATTGGCATCAAAAATTGGTATATTTCTTGAATCAATATCAATAATTTCATTTGACTCATCGGATAAAAAATTATTTAAAGAAATTTTTTGAAAACCCGCTAATTTTTGAATTATATCAATTTCTGAAAAATGATTTAGAGCATTAAGAGGTTCCAAAAGATTATTTTTTAAAGCTTCATTGTATGAATTTATGAGGTTTTCATTAATTTGTGACATCTTAGCTGTAAGTTCAGCAAATTCGTCGTAGATAATAATATAATCTTGAAAGTAATCTAATATATTAATTAAATCATTATTGAAAAATGATTGATAAGCATTTATCCCGTCAAAATAGCCTTCTTCATTAAATTGATCTTTTAATGCTATTGAAAATTCAGAAGGAGCGTTTTGAGGTAATATAAATTTATATATCGGTAAAATCTCAATCGACTTAATCTTTTCTATTGATTTTTGGGTTTCATTATTGAAAAACCTTATGTCAACAATTTCATCTCCCCAGAATTCAATTCTTATAGGATTATTGTTTAAACTATAAACATCTGAAATATCTCCACGTATTGAGAATTCCCCTATATCTGAAACCATTGTTGAACGTTTGTAGCCTAATGAAATAAGTTTTTTCAATAATTCTTGTTGGGTTATGTTGTCACCAAGCTTTAATTGCATATTGTTTTGTTCAAAAAACATTTTTGATGGAAATTTTTCTGTCAGCACCTTAACAGGTGCAATAACTATCTCCGGTTTTTTTCTTAAAATCTCTACTTGTTTTTGATAGTCATATATATTTCCCATAACTGTATCATATGGAGAGGCATTTTGATAGGGTAAAATGGAAGAATCTATATTCCAAATCTTTTCTAAGTCTACTGAGTATTTTAGCGAAGCTTGTTCTGTTGAAGTTATAAATAAAATCTTTTTATTAGAAATTTCTTTAATATATTTTAACAACAAAAGTCTACTGAACGAAGTGAGTCCAGTTAAAGTAAAACTTTTTTGTTTATTTATGTTTTTGACAAAATTGTCAAAAAAAGAACTGTTTTCCAAATTCATTATATAAATATTTTAGCATGTAATTTATTTATATCAGTATTATAAATTTTCTTATTGCAACGCTTAAACTTTTGATCTTTTTGTAATAAAATGGAATAGTATATTAAGGAGTAGTGATGAAAAAAGTTTATATAGAAACAATGGGTTGTCAAATGAATAAGTCTGATGCTGAGCGTATGTTTGGAATGCTTGAACATCTTGGCTATTATCAGACAGAAGAACCTAAAGAAGCTGATATGCTTATTATTAACACTTGTTCAGTAAGACAATTATCTGAAGACAAAGCCTTTAGCGCCATTGGTGTTTGGGGTAAGTGGAAAAAAGAAGAAAAACCAGATTTAAAGATTGTTTTTGCAGGCTGTGTTGCTCAGCAAGTGGGTAAAAGAATTTTTGCAAGAGCTCCTTACGTAGACTTGGTTTTAGGAACTCAAAGATTATATGAGTTTCCAAATCTTGTTAAAAGAATTGAAGCTGGCGAGAGAATTGTATCAACTGATGAAGAACAGTATGAAGAATACGATATTCAGATTAATCGCGTTAAATCCGTTAATGCTTGGGTTCCAATTATGGAAGGCTGTAATAATTTCTGCTCTTATTGTATTGTTCCTTACACGCGTGGCAGAGAACGTTCAAGAAATCCAGAGCTAATTTTATCAGAAATAAAAAAAGCATTAAAAGAAGGCTTTAAAGAAATTACACTTCTTGGACAAAATGTTGATAGTTACGGTAAAGGTTTAGTCAAGACTGAAAACGGTTATAAAACAACTATAGAAAATGTTTGGGCTCAAGATAACGAGGGTAAAACAATAAATCTTTCTTGGCTTTTAAGAAAAATCAATGCTTTAGAAGGAAAATTTAGAATCCGTTTTGTAACATCTTATCCTACTGATATTACAGATGAATTAATTGATACAGTGATTGAATTGGATAAAGTTTGCGAATATTTCCATATTCCAATGCAACACGGGGATGATTACACATTAAAGAAAATGAATCGTAAGTATGACTATGCAACATATAAAAGAATCGCAGATCATGTTCGCTCACGTGTTAAAGATGTTACAATTACAAGTGATTTTATTGCAGGATTCCCTGGTGAAACAGAAGAACAATTCCAAACAATGCTTGATAGAATGGAAGAATTAGAGTTAGATTATTCTAATACGGCTGCGTATTCACCTCGAGAAAAAACTGTTGCCGCTAAATGGACTGATATATATATTGATGAAGATGTAAAAACAGAACGTTTGGCTAGATTAAACGAAAAAAATAGAGAATGCTGTTTGAAATCTAACCAAAAATACCTTGGTCGTGAACTTGAAGTTCTTATTGAAAACTTTGAGGACAGAGGCGAAAAAGGTAAAGTTATTACAGGTAGAACAAGAAATAACAAAATTGTACATATTCCACATGATAAAGACCTAACTGGTGAATTTGTAATGGTAAAAATAACAAGAGCAAGAACTTGGTATTTGAATGGGGAATTGATATAGAGGGATCACCCCTCACCCGCCCTTTGGGCACCCTCTCCCACAAGGGGCGAGGGAAAGAAAACAAAGAAGTAAGCCTGTAGGTTGGGTGCAACCCAACAACAAAATAAAAAGTAAGTTGGGCATACTTGCCCAACAAAATAAAAAAGGAAACAATGAAAAACGTAAGACAATCAAACATAAACATACACAAAGATGCGTGGGTGGAGATTAACTTAGAATACTTAGCCCAAAATATTCAAGCTATCAAAAAAACTATTCCGCAAGGTAAAAAAATGATGGCAATAGTTAAAGCTGATGCTTACGGTCACGGTGCTCAAATGCTTGCTCAAACTATGCTAGCTTCTGGTGTTGATATGTTTGGAGTGTCATCTATTGATGAAGGTTTGGACTTACGTCAGGTAAAAATAAAAGCTCCGATTCTTGTAGTTGGTGCAGTTCCTGTTTGGGCAGTTGAGACTGCAACACAGAACGATATCGCAATTTCTATATTTAATGAAGCGCACTTAAAAGCTTGTGAAGATGTTTATAACCGTACAGGAATTAAACCTAAAGTTCACGTTAAAATTGATACCGGCATGAATAGAATTGGGGTTCGTGCAGAAGAAGCAGTTGAGTTCATAAACGAAGTCCAAAAAGCTAAATATTTAAGATTTGAGGGTTTATTTACTCATTTAGCGGCTGCAGAAGAAATTGAGCCAACTAGAGAACAATTTAATGCTTGGAATGAAATTGTTTCTCAAATAGATAAAAAAGATTTATTATTACATATTCAAAATACAGCTGGAACATTTGCCTATAATGTTGATTCTAATATGGTTAGAGTAGGGATTTCTTTGTATGGGCTTTATCCAGATTTGCCATCAAGTGTAAATAAACCTAAGTTAAAACAAATAATGAGTTTAAAAGGAAGAATAACAAATATCCATGAACTTCGAGCTGGTGAAAGCGTGAGTTATGGACATACCTTCACTGCTTATGAATCAACTTGTGTCGCAACAATTCCAATCGGCTACGCTGATGGAGTTTCTCGTTTATTATCCAATAAAATTGAAGCTAAAGTTAACGGAGAAAAAATTCGTCAAATCGGTAATATTACAATGGATCAAATGATGTTTGATTTGGGAGATGTCGAAGCTCAAGTGGGTGATGTTGTAACTCTTTTAGATGAAAAAGATTTATCATTAGATTCTTGGGCTGAAATTTTAGGTACAATAAACTACGAGCTTACTTGTCGTTTAAAAGTAAGATTGCCACGAGTTTATACAAGATAATATTACTCTTTGTCTCAAGCATATTTATTGTTCATTCCAACAGGCTCTTATTTCTTATACAACTTCTATAACGGAGCTGGGAAATAATGTTTTAGCAACGATAGCGAAGGGTAATAAAATAAATATTCCTAGTTGGGCTTTATGCACAACCTTTGAGCTCCAAAACTGAGCGTGTTTGATAAAACATTATTTCCCAGCGTAGAGTTTTAATTCAAATAACAAATGCTATGCGTTTATTGCTATAATTCTCTTCTGCCTTCAATTGCTCTGGCAAGAGTGACTTCGTCTGCATACTCTAAATCAGCACCAACAGGAAGTCCGAATGCGATTCGAGAAATCTTAATTCCAAAAGGTTTAATCAATTTTGTTAAATATAAGCTTGTTGCCTCGCCTTCTACAGAAGGTGAGAGTGCAAGAATAACCTCTTGAACTTCGTCATTTGTTAATCTGGTTAAAAGCTCTTTAATACGAATATCTTCTGCTCCAATACCATCCATTGGGGATATTAAACCTTGTAAAACGTGATAAAGCCCTCGATATTCGTTTGTTTTTTCAATAGCGATTAAATCTTTGGTTTCTGCAACAACACAAATAACAGAGCGATTACGATTTGTAGATTCGCAGATCTCACAAGGACTTTGTGTTGAAATATTGAAACAAACATCGCAAGTTTTAGCACTACGTTTTGCGTTGAGTATAGCATTTGCGAATTTTTCTACTTCAGAATAAGGCATTTTAAGAACTTGAAACGCCATCCGTTGTGCCGATTTTGGGCCAACAGATGGAAATTTCTGAAACTGTTCTATTAATGCTGCTATACTTTTTGGATATATCATTTTTTTGCTCTTGCACAAACTTACGGGTTAGTCCCCACCCTCCCCCTATAAAGGGAGGGAATTTTGTAAGTTGGCGTTACTTGCCCAACATTCTTATAAAGTCAACCCTGGAATATTAACTCCACCTGTTACAGATTTCATTTTTGCTTCCATTTCTGTTTTTGATTTATCAATAGCTGTTTTCATAGCAGAAGCAATCAGATCTTCTAACATTTCAATATCATCAGCTGATATTGCTGAAGGATTTTCTGGATTGATAGCTTCTGCAGTTAATTTGATAGATTTAAATTGGCCTTTACCATCACAAATTACTTTAACAGAGCCATTACCTGCAGCTCCTTCAATGCTCATATTTGTTAATTCATTTTGTGCATCAACAAGCTTTTTTTGAATATTTTGTGCTTGTTTCATCATATTCATCATATTCATCATAATTTTATCCTCCTCAAAATTTATAAACTTAGTTTTTCCATTAAATCATCATCAATATCAAAGTTCGCATAAACATTTTGTACGTCATCATGTTCTTCTAATTTACCTAACAATCTCATAATGTTTTGTGCAGTTTTTTCATCTGTTACTTCAATTGTATTTTGTGGTACTCTTGTAAATTCTGCACTAATAGATTTAAATCCTGCAGATTCAAGCCCTTCAACAACTGTTTGGAAATTTGGAACAGAAGTGTAAACTTTGTATTCGCCTTCTTCTTCAATAATATCTTCTGCATCAAGGTTGATTGCAGCTTCAAAAAGAGCATCAAAATCAACAGATTCTGAATCAAAAGTTATACAACCTTTTTTATCAAACATCCAGCCAACACAACCTGTTTCCCCAAGATTACCATTGAATTTTGTGAAATAACTTCTTACATCTCCAGCGGTTCTATTTTTGTTATCTGTCATTGCCTCAATAACAACAGCAACACCACCAGCAGCATAGCCTTCATAAATCATTTCTTCGTAGTTTTCTGTGCTACCTGCACCACAACCCTTTTCGATTGCTCGCTTTATGTTATCATTAGGTAGTCCGCCTGCTTTAGCCTTTTCAATAGCTGTTCTTAAACGGAAGTTCCCAGCTGGATCTCCACCGCCAAGTTTAGCTGCTACAATAAGTTCTCTTGAAAACTTCTGAAATTCTGCAGCTCTAGCTGAATCTGTTTTAGCTTTTTTATGTTTAATAGTAGACCACTTTGAATGTCCGCTCATAAATTATCCCCTCTGGTAAAACTATACTCATCATCTTAATAATATGTTAAAAAAGCTATGAAGGCAAGTATAATTTTGATTTTCGTGTTATTCTATCCATATGGATAATCAATTTACTAGAACAGAAATGTTAATCGGAAAAGAAACAATAGAAAATCTTTCCCAAAAACACGTTGCTATTTTTGGACTTGGTGGGGTAGGAAGCTATGTTGTAGAAGCTATAGCAAGAGTTGGAATTGGTTCAATTGATTTAATAGATAATGATGATATTAATATAACAAATATTAATCGACAAATCATTGCCTTACACTCCACAATCGGAAAATCAAAAACTGATGTTGCAAAAGAGCGTTGTTTAGATATAAACCCCAATTTAAAAATAAAATGCTATAAAACATTTTTTTCACCAGAAACCTCAAAAGAATTTGATTTTAGTCAATATGATTATGTGGTCGATGCTATTGATTCTGTTACAGGCAAAATTGAATTAGTATTAAAATCTCAAGAAGCAAACACACCAATTATTTCTTGTTTAGGAACTGGAAATAAGCTTAATCCTACTCAATTTGAAATTGCAGATATCTATAAGACATCAGTTTGCCCTCTTGCAAAAGTTATGCGAACTGAACTTAAAAAGCGTGGAGTAAAAAGCCTAAAAGTTTTATATTCAAAAGAATCTCCAATAAAAAAAGAAGGACAAAGGATTCCTGCAAGTATTTCTTTTGTCCCATCAGTTGCAGGATTAATAATTGCATCTGAAGTTATAAAAGATTTAATATAGATTGTTTTAAATAAACAACTTCTGACATTTATGTTAACTAATGTAAAGATTTTTCACCTATTTAGCAATTTATTATTTTTAAAACACTTTATATATATGTATAAACACATTTAATAGGTACATTTATGGGCGCAATCGGACAAATCACACCGCAAGATTACAATAAATGGCTATTAGCAGGTAAGAATCAACCTGTAGATAAAGGTGCCATTCAAAATCCACCAACACAACAACCAGTTGAGAACCAGGATTATAAGCTTACTGGCAATTTTGGTTGGAATGTTGGAGGAGTAACTGGAGTCGAGGGGACTTCGGGTGCGTATGGAGTCGGTAGAACAACTCCCTCTGCATTCTTAGTTCAATCAGAAGATGGTAACAATATAAGCTATGCAAATTCAAGAGGTCATGTTGGCTGTACAGAAATGGCAGAAGGAGCTGGTAATCATTACGACCCATTAAATGGTCACGCGAAGCATAAAACTTGGTTTGTAGCATAATAAATTCATTAAAAAGCGGGCTATTTTGTTTAGCAAAATAGCCCGCTTTTTG
Source organism: Candidatus Gastranaerophilaceae bacterium (assembly GCA_045645765.1). Taxonomy (GTDB): domain Bacteria; phylum Cyanobacteriota; class Vampirovibrionia; order Gastranaerophilales; family Gastranaerophilaceae; genus CAG-196. The sequence continues at coordinate 78,566 of JAZRJK010000014.1, read as the reverse complement.
TTGCAATTAAATAATATTATAGTTTTATTCTTTATTTGGCTGTTTTTATGTTAGAATTAAATTCTTAAGTAAGATATGTGTTTTAAACAAGGTCATTATGCAAATACTTAAAATTAATCCCAATATAATAAATCAATACAAATTTACATTTAAATCCCAAGAGACAGATAATAATATTCTTGGCTATGACGATAGTATTTCTAAACAGTATCGGAATTTTATTAGAGAATGGCGTGAAGCTTATTATACCCCATATCAAAGTCTTTATGAAAAAGAGTGTAATTTGCCTGAATACCAAATGAAACAACTTTTAGGCAAATTAATGAAGAAACCCAAAATCGTTAATTATGAAATGGTTACAGGAATCGAGGCTTTTAATGTATGCGTTATTGATGATAAAAATTCTTGTTATAGAGGTTCAACACTTATGCAGAACCCGAAAGCTCTTGAAACTTTAAAAAAAGCAGGAATTGAAAGAGTTATTGATCTTGTGGGGTTTCATAAATACGCCAAAAGAGTTAAAGAAGCAGGATTAGAATATTATGTTCCTGAATTTGGAAGATGTCAAATGGGAGTTTGGTCTGAAGAAGCTTTTGATACAAAAGAAGCTTTGTTGGCACGTCAGACCCGATATTATAACCCAATTGATTTTGAAAAAAATAAAAAGTATTTAGAAACAATTTCAAAAGATTTTGCTTGCGCTGCAAGGAATTCAGTAGAACGGTTTGTTAAATTTATTGAAGTTTTGCAAAAAGGCTTTTATTACATTGGATGTGAGTATGGAACATATAAGACTGATGAATTTATGTTATTAAACACTGTATTTAATCCAAAAGCAGAATCTGACTTTATCCCTTGCAAAGAACTATTTAAGGTTAATTATATGATAAACTTGTATAATAATCTTTCTTCTGAACATAAACAGCGAATGGGTTGGACGCAAGATTTTGGTGAAAGAGTTTTAAAACGTTTAAAAGCGAAACAAAAAGACATTATTAATTGTACGCTAAGCCGCTAGATTTTAAATTAAAATATTATCTTGTTAATATAGACATAGTGGTAATTAAAATATTAAACAAAAAACATAAACTTATGTTATGAAAAAATTAATTTGTTTAATATTGTTATTAGCGTCTAATATACCTGTGCTTGCTGATGTAACTACACAAGGACAGGTTTTAAGAGAAGAATTTTTATTTCCAGAAAAAAATTGTACGACGAGAAAAGTAGTTATAACTAATAATTGTAATACATTATGCAAGGGAAACATTCTTAAAATTGCCTTTGATTGTAAATTTTGTTCAGAAAAAAGTAAGGCTGGCGATAGAATATCTTTTAGCTTCCCTGAAAGTATTTATACACAAGAAGGAACATTAATAATACCTGCTAATACAAAAGTGTATGCAACTGTTATTAATATTGATAAGCCAAAGAAATTTAATAAAAATGCCCGTGTTTATTTAAGATATGATTGCATAGTTTTACCAAATTATACTCCTGCAAATTTGGAAGCTAAGACATTTACCAAAGATGGAACATTAAAAGAAGGTCCTTGGATGACTGCTGGGAAAATTGCAGCTTCTACAATTGGACTTGGGGCTATTGGTGCTGGAGCTGGTGTTGGCTTCGCGTTTATACCAGACCCTGCCAAAATAGGTACAGGTTTGGCAATAGGAATTCCAGTAGGTGCATCAGTTGGTCTATTAACAGGGCTATTAACTCCAGGACTCAAATATCACGCTAAAGCTGGTGAAAAAATTAAAATTATACTATGCGACGAATTAACATTACCGATATTGGAATGTAAGTAAAAGACTGTTGTCTATTGATTAGGGGGCAGTTCATAAAAGTTTGTTTTTTAGTTTACTTGTATAAGATTAGATTTTATAGAATTAATTTTTCCATTATCGTGATCTATTTCAAAAACTCTATAGTAAGAATCTTCTAAAAATAAAGCTGATGTTGAATAGTGTTTAACCCCGTATTTTTCTTTCTCACAAGATACATGATAATGACCAGATGCAATTAAAATAATATTTTTATATTTCTTTAAAAGTTTTATATAATTGCCTTTTTTACGAGTACTATGTTTGTGAACATACTCAGAGTCTTTTACAGGTTCAAATAATGGAAAATGCTGAAATATAAAAAACTGCTTATTAGGATTTTCTTTTAATATTTTTTCTAGCCACTTTAATGATTCTTTTGAATAAAAACCTTGAGCATCCATTTCAAAGTCATTAGAACCATCTAACATTACTGCAATAAAATTTTCATTTAGTACAGCATAGTGATTTGCTCCATTTTGTTGGTATGGGGTATTGTGCTTTAAATACTCTAATGTATCAGCTTTAGTAAAACCATTTGTACTGTTAGAATCATGATTGCCTAAGCTTATATAGTATTTTTTATTTAATTTACTAGTTGTATCGAAGAATTCATCAAAGACCTCTTTAAAAGATTTATCGACAATATCACCCGTAAAAAATACATACTCGGCATCTGAGTTGTTAATCATATCAATAGCTTTGTTGTAGTTTTTGATTGCGAAATCAAAACGTCGTCCCTCATAACCAACAATTCCTGTTTTAGGGTAATGAACATCTGTTACTTGTGCAAATTTAAATGTCTCAGCATTTGCATAAGAGTTAAAAAATAATAAAGCAAGTAAAGCAAATAAAATCTTCTTCATAAGATTAACTTACCACAGTTTTATATTTAAAACAAATCAAATTGTTAATTTTAGTTATAAAAATTTAATGTAATCTTTTTAAAATTGTAGAACTGATTTATTTACAACTTTTTTTGAATATAATATAAGTTTGGATGGAGAGATTATTAATATGGAAAAAATGACAAAAACAAAAATTATAGCAACATTGGGCCCTAGTACATCACACCCTGAAAAAATCAGAGAATTGATATTAGCAGGTACTTCTATGTTTAGGTTGAACACATCTCATGGAAAGGAAGAAGATCACGCTAAGAATATTAAAAATATAAGAGAGATTTCAAAAGAGTTGAAGAAATTTGTACCTATTTTAGTAGACTTACAAGGTCCTAAAATCAGAGTCGGAAATATTCCTCAACCTATCGAGATAAAAGAGGAGGATATTTTAACTTTAGAAGCTACAGATGACATTTCCAAACTTAATGTTATACCAGTAGATTATGACGGTATTGCAAAGGATGTTAGTGTTGGTAGTAAAATTTTGTTAGACGATGGAAAAATCGGACTTGAAGTTGTTGAAATAGTAGGAGAACAAGTTAAAGCTAGAGTTTTGTATGGTTCTTTGTTAAAACCAAGAAAAGGTATAAATATTCCAGGAACAACAGCAAGTTTGAGTGCAATTACACCTCGTGATATTGAATTTATACGCTTTGCTGTGGAATACGATGTTGATTATATCGCTCTTTCTTTTGTAAGAGAAGCTAATGATGTTGAACAAGCAAAGAAATATATCAAAAATTATGGCGGAAATATTCCAGTAATTGCTAAGATTGAAAAACCGCAAGCTGTAAAGAACATAGATAGTATTTTAAAATTTGCCGATGGGATTATGGTTGCCAGAGGAGATTTGGGAATTGAAATATCTTTAGAAGAAGTTCCAGTTATTCAAAAACAGATAATACTAAAGGCGATAAATGAACGAAAGGTTACAATTGTTGCAACGCAGATGCTTGAGTCAATGATAGAAGAACCTATTCCAACAAGAGCAGAGGCGAGTGATGTAGCTAATGCGATACTAGATGGTACAGATGCAATTATGTTATCAGGAGAAACTGCAGCTGGTAAGTATCCAGTAGAAGCGGTTAAGGTGATGAAACGTATTTCTGCCAATGTTGAGTATTGTAATTTTACGCATTGCAATTTGAATCTAGAAATAAATGATAACTATGACTTGTCACCACAAGCTATAGCAAATGCAGCTGTGAAAATGGCGCAAGATTTGAATGCAAAAGCCATTTTATCCTTTACTCATACTGGTTATACGCCAAGACTTTTGTCAAAATTAAAACCAGAAGTCCCGATTATAACAATATCAGATTTGGAAAGTACAGCAAGACGTTTAAATCTATATTGGGGGATTGTAACTGATTGTAAGAATTGGGATGAGGTTTTGGATAGTAATTTGTTAGAAAAAATTGATAATTATATATTGGAAAATACTGAATTTAAAAAAGGCGAACGTATAATTATAGTAGGTTCGATACCAAAGCTAATAAGTGGAAGAACTAATTTTATCCGAGTACATAGAATAGGTGCAGCTTTAGAGTGCTAGTTTGAATAAAATAGGATAAGAGTCGTCAATTTTGACCGTAGTTATGTGCGAAGAACAATGAATCTTAGGTTATTACCTCCGAATTTGATTGAAGATATTTTATACGGTAAGCAAGACCCGAATCTGAAAGTGGCAGATTTATATAAGATGGTTAAAGTTTAAATAGCAATTACGAACACTCCCTTAAAAGGAGAGTGTTTTTCTATGGGTAAAATAAGGAGCTCTTTGTTTATAAAAATCTCGCTTTTTGTTTCGTAAAAAAGTTACGCCACTTTCAAAAAAGCTTTTTGAGACTTTTGATAAAAAGGGCGTATTTTAATTAAAAATTTTTCTAAAATTATGCTCAAAGAGTATTCGTAATCGACATAAAGCCCACTGTTGGCGGGGCTTGAAGTTAAAAAAGTTAGCACTTTGCTTTAGCACTAACCTTCTCTACAGTATCCCAACCGTTCGTAGCTCTCTGCTGAGGGGGTAAATATTTTCCCCTCTCCAATGGGAGAGGATAGAATTTAGCTTGAACGAAGCGAAAGATAAAATTTCTTGGTGAGGGGTGCTACGCACGTAATTATCCTTCAAACTTATATTAATATTTCACTTCTATCTTGGTGAGGGTTGATTAAGTTTAATATTTTGTAACCAAAAGGCAATTTTTAATGAGAAAAACACTTTATATAAATATAGGGAAATTATAGGAAAGTCTTATAGATGTCTGCGATTGTTCGTAATGTAATTAATCCATATTTAGATGATATGCTTACTGCGGTATGCAAGAACGCTCGATATACTCTTAATGGTGAAAGATTAGCTTGTGGAAAATTAAAAAGTTCCACTTTAGCTGATATTTTAGAGCATTTACCAGAAAACACCCCGCAAAGTGCTATTGATGATTTAATAAAATTGTCTAATAGCCCTAATGTAAATGTATATTCGGCTAGTGAACAAATACAAAAATCTATGCAAATCAGAACTCAACAACGTTTGCTTGATAGATTAAGAAAAATATATCAAAATGTAGCTGTTAATGCTGAAAAAAATGGCAATTTAAAAAGAGCGAAAGTTTTTAGAAGTGCAGCCTCAAACGTTGATAATTTAGATAATTCAATCTTATATAGTAATATATTAGATGCTTTATATAAGGATTTAAGGTGTGCAACTTATGATATAAAATTTATTAAAGATTTAAATATTTCTGAAGTTACTGCTAGAGGTAATAATTTAATAAAAGTAAAAAATCAACATGGTTGGCATTACAGAATGCCTAATAATAGAATTGCAACAAATGTAAAAGATAGAATATCTATTAATGCCATCGCTGATAAGAATTTGATAAAAGAGTTAGATGATTTATTAGGTTCCGGCAATGTTAAAGGTTATTATAAAACTCCAGATATTTCTGCAAATTGGCTAGAAAGACATGATCCAATTACAATTTATTTGGACGAGCAAGCAACTCCTGAAGTTTTAAATAAAATTAAAGCGGTTTGTAGTAAATATATTAGAAGTACGGAGGATGTTTTATCTGGTAATAAATTTGCATCGGGAATGGCTTTACAAACCTCTCCAACTCAAAAAGAAATTGCAAATTTAATCAAGGAAGCTGAAATGTATGATATAGAACTTTCAAGAGTTTTAAAAGCTAATTTTACTGATATGAAAACAGGTAATTTAAAAACCAGTGCTGGTTATATGGAAAGTGCAAAAAATATACTGACATACATTTAATTTTACACTAAATCAGTAAATTATCTTTGGTTGCAACAGCGTCTGTAAAAGCTCGTGGTTTTGTAGGAGGCCCCGTTTGATGCACCTTTAATTTGAGTGCAAAAACAGTGCAATTTTGTGCAAGATTAGTGCAAAAGTGTGCAAAAAAAGTGCAAGAAAAGACTGTTTTGTCCAGTTTGAAATTATAAACTTCCGACATAAAATGTCATTCTGAGCTTGACTCAGAATCTATCAATGTTAGTCGTCAAGCCTCATTCGGGATAGACCCTGGGGGGGGATATAATTTAAGTTTGGCGTAATAACTACAAGCTTGAAAGTAAAGTGAAAAAAGTTCAGGGTGACGAATAGGAATACACTTCTGAGTAAACTACTCATTAAAATACACTGTAAAAAGTTACGTCACTTTCAAAAAAGTCTTTTGAGACTTTTGATAAAAAGGGCGTATTTTTGTGAAAAATTTTCTAAAGAATATGCTCAAAGTGTATTTGTAATTGGCATAAAGCCCGCTGTTGGCGGGGGTTAAAATTAAAAAAATTAGCACTTTGCTTTAGCACTAACCTTCTCTACAGCATCCCAACCGTTCGTAGCTCTTTGCTTAAGGTTAAATTTTGTAACAAAAAGTCAAATTTTAAAGAGTAAAATACTTTATATAAATATAGGTTAAATATGTTAGGTTTAAACAATAATATTACAAATCCAAATTTCAAACAGAAAAGTGGTGGGAAATTATTTAATCCGCCACCCTATTCTGCAAATCAATTTATTACTGATTTAAATAAAGAAGAAGAAAAAAGGCTTAATGGAGGGGTTTTATCAAAGACAATTGGCTCTCCAACTGCATATTTTGGAGGATTAGGAATTATATTACTTGGAGAACTTGCTTGTTTTGCTAAGATTCTTTCAAAGAAAAAATCTGATTTCCCAACGCCAGAGCTTAAAAAAGCATTCAAAAATAAAATAATTTTAGCTATAGGTGCTGCAATCGCCGGAGGAATTGCGTTTGGTATAACTGTGCAAAATTGGCAGAATAGAATAATTAATAAAAAATCTGCAAAACCTCAAGAATTTTTAGAGAAATATGGTAGTGATACAAGTGCAAAATTATCTGATAGCAATTTGCGTAGTATGCTAATAGCAGCACAGTATAATTCACTTAGTGGTGTTATTGAAATTAATAAAAATTATCTTCATGATCCCATTGGAAAAAAATTAATAGAAAAATACATGAAACATGAGCTTCAACACGCAAGACAGTTTGAAATGATTGCAGGGCTTGATAATGGTTTAGAAAAACTCAATTATGTAAGTATCTATCCTGTAGTCCAGTTTGTCAAGAAAAATCCTTTAGCTTTAGCTCAATTTAAAGATATTATAAAAGATATTAATAATGATAAACAAGGTGTATATGATAATATAAAAATCCCAATAACCGGAGCCGAAGTAGATTTAAAAAAATATATAAAAGTAATTAAAATTATGATAACCAATCCGCAAGCTAAACCAGAAGATATTCCAATGCTTATTGATGTAGAACATTATAAAAAAGCTTTAGCGAAACGTGGACCATTATCAGAAAAAGAAAAAATAAAAGCAGAAGAATATTATCAAGCTGCTTTAAAATACCCTGTAATGGCAGGAATGAATTTATTAAATCCTTTCTCTGGGTATTGGTCAAATATCTTAGAAAAAGAAGCAAGAAAAGCTAGTCGGTTAAAAACAGGAAAAATTGATTCCTAAAAACAAAAATAAGTTACTCGGTTTATAATAAAAAAAGTTCAAAAAGTAGGTCGAATATATTGTTTAAGCTTTGAAAAACAATGTATCACTTTCAAAAAAGTCTTTTGAGAATTTTGTTAAAATGGGCGTATTTTTGTTAAAAATTTTTCTAAAATTATGCTCAAAGTGTATTTGTAATTGGCATAAAGCCCGCTGTTGGCGGGGGGTAAAATTAAAAAATTTAGCACTTTGCTTTAGCACTAACCTTCTCTACAGCGTCCCAACCGCTCGTAGCTCTCTGCAGAGGGGGTAAATGAGTAATATTTTGTAACAAAAAAGTCAATTTTTGGTGAGAAAAATACTTTATATAAATATAAGGTTGAAAGGTAAGGTTGAATTATGTACGATTATTCTCAAATGAACTATTATCCGTATAATATGTATCAAAATGGCGGTTATGGTTATCAATATCCTGTATTTGGAACATGTTTAAACAATAACCTAACACTTAATACACCTCAATTTGATGTTAATATGTGTCAAGACTATGGTTATCAGTATCCAATGCATATAGATACTCGTCAAAGCAACCAATCAGTAATCACCCCCCAACAAAATTTAAACGTACAAAATTTACCCAATACCGTAAATTTTAAAGCTAGTGAACAGATACAAGCTAAGTCTCAAAAAGAAGGCTTGTCAACTGGAGCTAAATGGGCAATTGGAATAGGAGCAACAACAGCTCTAGCTATTGGCGCTGATTTCTTGTTCTGTAAAGGCAAACATGTTAAAAATTTATGGGGAAAACTAAAAGGAAATAATTCTAAACCTAATGATACAACACCTGGTTTTTCAAAACCAGGAGGTACAAACCCAGGAACTATTAATCCTGAAGCTATAAAGCCAGAAATTAAAATTGAAACGGCTAAAACTGCGGAACATTTAAAAAATAAAACAGGTGAAAAAATAAAAAAATATACAACTTTAGAAGATGCAAAGAATAATTTTAGAATGACCGCTAACGAACCTAATTTTGATGCTGGAAAAGATTATGAAAATCTATTAAAACAATTAGAAAAACACAATTACAACAATGACAAGTCCTTTATTGAAATCTGCTCTAGATCTAAAGAAACTGATTACAGAAGAGTATTAATTGACGCAGAAAATCATACATTATACAAAGGAATTCGTATGACACCGACAAAAGGTTTTGATGAAACAATAAAACCAGAATTTTTATCACCCGATATGCCTGGAAATTATCTAATAAAAACTTTATCTGATGGCAGGAAGGTTGTTGGCATATCTGTTGATGCTGGTAGAATTGATGGTAGTGGGCGTCCTATTCGTACAATCTTAAATATTATATCTAAAGATAATGAATTTACACCAATACAAAAGGATTTAATAGAAATCATTAGTAATAGAAGCAAAAATATAAAAATAGATACAAATACAACAGATATTCTTTCACTTGGTATAATCGGAAATAATTCTTATAGAGGACTTTTTGAAGTCAATGAAGAAATATTGTTATCATCAATTGCTACAGCAAAAAAACAATTGAAAAATATTGATAATGATTTTGTCGCAAGAGCATTAAAAGGTGAAATGTTTGAGTATAGAACTCATGTATAACATTTAGCTAGTAGGGAGCATTGTTTAATGCACTAAAACTAGACGTGCCACTTTCAAAAAAGTCTTTTGAGACTTTTGATAAAATTGGCGTATTTTTATTAAAAATTTTTCTAAGGAATATGCTCAAAGTGTATTCATAATCGGCGTATGTCCCACTGTTGGCGGGGCTTAAAATTAAAAAAGGTTAGCACTTTGCTTTAGCACTAACTTTCTCTACAGCGTCCCAACCGCTCGTAGCTCTCTGCAGAGGGGGTAAATGAGTAATATTTTGTAACAAAAAAGTCAATTTTTGGTGAGAAAAATACTTTATATAAATATAAGGGAATTTAAATTTAGGATATATTAATTCAATGAAAAGTTTACCGAGATTTTTATATCATTTTACTAGTATAGAGAATATGCAAAAAATTTTAAAACAAGGAATTAAAGCTTCTGAGAATATTTGGGATGATAGCGTGAGAAATGCAAGTGTTTATATGGTGGATGCCCAGAATTTGGCAAAAAATTGGACAAAGCCTATGTCAGATGGTTATGGTCTGCATAGTTGTTTAATATTTGGTCAAGCTTTAAAAGATGGTGCAAGAGAACTTTGTTGTTTTAGGATCCCTACAAATAAATTAACATCATCGGTAGTTGTCCGTAGTCAAAAATATTGTATAGATAAAAATTCTATTTTACCTGGAGCTGAGATTTTGTCGAAAGCAAATAAATACAAGTTGTATCAGCGAAATGGCCATTCGATAGAATACATACATAGTGGTGATATTTCTCCTACATCGATAGAATTTGTTGGAAGTGCCAAAGTTCCATCCAATATTGGGGATTTTTTTGAAGTTTCACCAACTGAATTAAACGAAAGTGCAACTAGTATGTTAAAGGAAATTTTTAAAAAAGGAAATGAAATAAAGTCTTTTACATAGAATAATTAGTGCTTTTGAAACAACTACAAAACTCTTCTGAATTTATCAGAGAGTTTTGTAGTTTTTATCATTTCAATTTAAAATGTCTGACAGAAAGAATTGAAAAACTTCCCCTTAATTTTCGCAAAATTGAAATTTTCAAAATATTTTGTCCGGCATTTTCAATTTATTTTGACAAATTATACTAAAAAAAAGGAATTATTAAGAATTGTTTACATAAAAGAAGGTTACTAAAAGGCGTTTCTCAAATATAATTTAATTTTTGGCTATTTTTATTAAATTTTTGAACAAAAATTTTTTAATTTCGTTTCAATAATAGAAACATAAATTTGATACTAAAAACCTCTGTTAGCTAAAAATAATTTTAATAAATACCTCAATATCAGCCAAATACAAATAAGCAAATAAAGAATCGGAAAGGAGTTATATGAAAAAATTTTTATACTGTTTTATTTTTTGTCTATGTTTTTTTCTATCCTCAGCTCAACCAAGTTCTGCAACAGGGGGTGTTTTATGTAATCAGAACAGAACCGTCTGTACCGTTGGATTTTATACGTTATACGGATCAGACATTTATGCACAAAATGGAATTATGTGTAATTCAAACGGAACACTATGCACAAACGGATTCTCTGTTTACAGAGGAAGCGGTGTTACAAAAAAAGATACTACTCCCGCTAAAAAACAAGAGGTCGTAATTAAACAAAACAATACAGCAGAAATTCTTAAAATAACTTCAGAACTGTATCAAAGCGGTTTAATCGCTCAAAGCGAATTTAACAAAATAAAAGCAAATATAAATACTATCGACTTAGACAACGCTATTGAGCTTAGAAAAAATGCAAATTTATACAAAAACAATATAATTACACAATATGACTATAATAGAATAAAAAGCGAACTACTTAGGTAATATTAATACAAATCAGACAAAATCCAGATATTCAACAATTGACATTGAATAAGACCTAAGAATCTTAGTATGATTAAGAAAATTTTTAAAACATTACAATTGGCTCAAAAGTAATTACAATAACCAATAGGGCTGAATGCTATTAAAAAAAGAAAAAATGTACACAAAATTTTTACGTAAAATATTTTTATATAAATATCAGTTTAAATACAGGAAAAGGAGAAAATAATATGGCAGAGTTTAGCATTTTTCAATTTAAGGAGTATGTTCAAACATTTATCAATTTCAAAACTGAAGAAATTATTTTCGTCGGTTATAGTGATAGGAGAATCAATAACCTTAAAATCTTCACTTTTATTTAATTCATAATTTCTTTTTTTTCGAGTGCTATGCTTATGAACATACGCAGAGTCTTTTACTGGTTCAAGCAGTGGGAAATGTTGAAAAATTAAAAATTGTTTATTTGGATTTTCTTTTAATATTTTTTCTAACCAATTTAATGTTTGTTTTGAATAAAAACCTTTCTATTTTTGTATGTCCTGCTATTTCTTGAACTACTAGTAAAGGTATTCCTTTTTCCTCCATCCTAGTGATTGCAGTGTGTCTTAAATCGTGAAATCTAAAATTATCTATCTTAGCTGAGCTTAGAACTGTAGCCCACGCTTTCTTAATATCCACATAAGGTTTCATTGTCTCAGGGTTCACAAACACATAGCTACATGAAAAAGGTGTTACTACAAGTTATTCAGTAGATTCAGGGATTAAGTTCGCCTGCAAGAATCCAAATCGAACAGCTTATGGTTTCCATTGGGAGTTTGTTAAATAAAAACATCTAAAATGGTGAAGCTATTAGGTCAAAATGTAGTCTAGCATTAGCTTGGTCATACATACCAGCATTCATTAAAGGTACACCAACATAAACTCTCGCAGTTAAAAATTTAGAAACAGCTATTCTTAAACCCGCACCAACACTGGCAAGAAAATTTGTTGTTCCAGTTTTACCATCATTAGGAATGATAGCACCATTATCAAAGAATGTCGCAAGTTTAATTGAGTCTCTCATTCTAAATTTGCTTTCTTTTTTGAACGGAACTTTTATTTCTTCCGGTAAAAATGGAATTGGGAATAACATTTCAATACTTGCAAAATAGGAATTTCCACCCAACAATAAACTTTCAGAATAACCTCTTATACTAGAAATACCCCCTATTTGATATTGTTCCAAGAAAGGAAGATTGTATGGAGAATATTGTCCGCCGGTTCTAATTGTTGCAATAATACCTTTTGGTAAATAGTGAATATAATAACCGTCTGCATTTACTTTTGTAAAATACTGAGAATATGACCTAATGTCATCTTGAATTATACCATTTGTAGAATAAACAGAACCAAATAATACACTTTTATTAAAATTATATCTTCCACCCAAACCAACGGCCAAATTGTAATCTTTGTAGTTGGTATATTGAAAACCTGATATATCAGCAGTTGAGAGTTTGATATTAGCAGAGGTGTTCAATTTTAATTGTGCTTTTTGTGTATCAATTAACGGATGTGATATGTAGGTACTAAAAACATGAGTATTTGCATTTAAATCAAAATCTTTATAATCGCCACTGGTAACTTTACTTTTACCGTACATGTAGCTACCACCAAAACGAGTACCTTTTCTATTAATTGGAACATTATAATCTACAAAAGGATTAAAAGATGAGCGAGCCATATTAATCGCACCTGTTAGACGATCTTGAAAACCGAATAAAGAATCAGCAGACATCATTAATCCACCACGCAACAATCCTGTAGTTTCTCTACCAAAACTATCCCAAGATGCAGAAAAATGATATGGGAATTCCTCATCAGCTTTTAAAATTACATCCGTCGTTCCATATTCTTCCCCTGGTTGCAGTTTCGCAGACAATTTTATACTTCTTGCATTTTTGTTGAATATTCTTAAATCTTCTTCCAATGTTTGTAAATTTAAAATATCAGAAGGTTTTGATGATATTTGTCTTTTTAAAAACCACTTCCTATTAAACTTATTACCTTCAACTTGAATCGAACCGATACGTGCTTCCATAAGTTCTATTTTTAGAACTCCAGCCTCAAGACTTTCAAGGATTGCTCTGGCTGTTATAATTTTCTTTTTTGCATATTGAGAATTAATTATGTCTATAAAATTGTTGATATCTTCTGCCGTTACATTTTGTCCTTCTAATAACAACTTAAACTGATATAATTCTAATTCCGTAAAGATTTCAGAATTAGAAAATTCTACTTTTTCAATTTTAGTAGTCATTGCATCTTTTTCAATTCTTGCCGGCAATTTTAATATTTCATCTTCAATTACAGGTTCTTCAACAGCTTTTTCAATTTCTGTTCTATGAGCGCCTTCAAAAGATTCATAATAGCGTCTGGTTTTTTCAGTATCATTCATAAACCCCGGAGAAATGTTCGGTGTAAGAATGTTTTTATTTATTTCTTCTGTGAATAAATTCTTGTTTTGTTTCTTTGCTTTTTTTTCTAATTTACGTTGTTCTCTCAGTTCTTTTTTTGTCAAGGGGGGTGTAATTTCTTCGATTGCGCAACATTCAGGTGTACAAGTAGCTCCTAATACAACTGTTGCAATGATTATAGCTGATAAAATTCTCTTTTTCATAGTTCCACTTAAATTAATTACTTTAAGTAAGATATATCATAAAAATAAAACCTTTGAGAAAATAATTAAGAATTGTAACAACTCTCTTTTAAGATAACTTAATTTTTCGTTACATTACACTATTCGTAATTTTTATTAGATATAATTAATGGTGGAGTATTGTAATAAAAAAAGTGATGAAAAGAGAATATATGAAAAAGATTATAGCATCTTGTTTAATTTGTGCATTTTTAGTAAATCAATCTTTGATATCAGCACTTGCTGCAGATATTTCTGTTGGCGGGCCATTACCTACTGATACAAGTGTACTTACAAATGGGAATATTACAAATATTCAAACAAATACAACTGTTGGTTCAGGTCAAATCGGTATAAATTCATTTAACAGATTTAATGTTAATCAAGGTGATATTGTTAATTTAAATTTGGTAAATGGTCAAAACAAATTAGTTAATTTAATTTTTGATAATTCTGCATCACAAATTAATGGTGTTGTAAATTCTTACTTAAATGGACAAATAGGTGGTAATGTATTATTTGCAAATCCGAATGGCTTTGTTATAGGTGAGCATGGTGTTTTTAATGTTGGTTCTTTAACTTTAATGACACCGACTGAAGATTCAATGAAGAGTCTTATAAATACAAGCGTATTTAGTGATGTTAAAACTTGGAATGAATCAAATATTGAAAGCCTAATAGGCTTTACTTTTAATGATAATAATTATTTAGTTAATGGAAATGCTGAAAATCCAATAGAATTAGCCGCAGGTAAAATAGATATATCAGGTAAAATAAATTCAGGTGCAGGTATTGACTTAATTTCCGGTTCTGAGATTAATTTATATAGCGGTTCTGAACTCAATGCAAATATGAAATTTTCAGAAGTTAATGGTATTGTTACAGCTACTCCGAATACAATAACTCAGAGTTTTTCTACAGCTAATTATCCTAAAAATCTCGCAATGCAAGACGGAAAAAATATTGTTATTGTTGCATCCAATACTGGAACAACCGATGATGTATTGAGTGCAATTGTAAATTTAAAAGGCGATATTAATGCTAACGGAGCGGATGTCGATGTGAAAACGGAGGTACATAAGCCATCCGGCACACATGAAGCAATCTCAAGAGTTACATTTAATTCTAGTTCAAAGACAAATGCTTCTAATATTAATGCTACAGCAGTTACTAAATTAGATGAAATGGGTAATGTAAGCGTTTCAGAAAGTTTTATACCAGGGGTCGATCAAGTTATTGATCTTGTTACATCTAAAGTTACACCTATAACTGAAGTAATTATAGAAAAAGATGCAATACTTTCGGCAATAAATGATGTTAATTTGATGGCTATAACGGATATGACTTTGTCTTCTTCAACAATTGCACCAATACTTGCTTTAAATTACACTCAAATAGATTCTAAAACTCAAGCAATTGTAAAAAGCGAAGCAAATATAAGTGCAAAAAATCTTGAAGTAGATGCATTAACCAACTTGAATTTGAATACTTCAACTAAAGTTACAGCTATGCTAAATCAGGGTTTTAATGCCGCTTGGGAAAAAGTTTTTGGGGGTAGTGCCGATATAGGAAATGTGGGTATATCTACTACAATAAATACAATTGTTAATAAAGCGATAATAGAAAACGGAGTAAATTTAGAAGGCGTATCCGATAATATTTCTATTATTGCAACAACTTTAAGTTATCATACTGATGCTGCACAAAATGGTTTAATTCCATTGGTAGATAAAAATAGAAGTTCACTAGGTGCTATTGTCGACATTATCGTAACTAATATTGATAATGAAGCTATTATGCTTGCCGATGCTGATATAACTGGTGATTTGAATGTTCAATCATACTATAAAGGAAATATCATTTCTTACTCAAATGCTTATTCCGGTGGCGGAAACGATACTATGGGATGGAAAGCCCAAAAATTATTAAGACGAGTAAAATTAGTTGATTGGTTAATAGATTCTACAAACATAACTGATAGTGGTGTTGCTGGTGCAATAAGTGTTGCAGTGTCAAATATTAACTCTAATGCTAAAATTGGACATGTTAATCAAGGAAATGGAGATACTCTATCTAGTATAAAACCAAAAATAAAAGCAGGTAGCATTAATTTAAAAGCAGATTTAATTGATGATAAAAGTTCTATTTCTGCAATTTCTTTGTCAGAAGGTACAGAAAGTGGAAAAGGTGGGGCTCTTGCTTTTAATTTGAAGAATTTAGATTCAAAAGCGTCTGCGTACGGTGATTTTACATTGTCAAACAATGTCGCTTCTTTGATATACTTCACTACGGCAAACAATATTGTAACAGACAATATTGAAGGAGGCGCTTATTACAGATTAAAGAATTCTCATGATGTAATAACAAAAGCAGAATATGATAAGTTACCTGAAAGAGAACAAAAGCTATATGAAGCGTTAAGCAAAGATGTTGAAATCTATAAATATAATTTTTTTGAAGGAGATATTGCCTATACTACTGATGCTGCATATAAGACAAATTTTTCAACAGCAAGTGGGGAGTTTTATTCTGATTCACTCGGTAACATAATAACAAAAACAGAATATGATAAGTTGACAAATAAATCCGGTTATACAAAATTGGATAAGGTTTATTATGCAGAACATAAGCCTAGTGCTCTTTCTATAAAATCTAATACAGAAGTGTTGCATTCTCTTGTTTGGTATGATTATGTGAAAGATTTTATTAATGATTGTAAGACATATTTTAAAAATGATGGCAAGCAATCGGCTGCAGAGGTACAATCCAAATGGGAAGGTTTGGATGATAATAATGTAAGTAATTATTTAACTACAGCCGGAGTTTCTGAAGAAACAAGTATTATGGATTTGCTAACTTCAGATGTAATGATGAAAGTTGCGGCGAATGTAGATAATTTTGGATTGCAATATTTGTTTAATACTTATGCTCAATCAGCATCAGATGCACGCTCAGAGAATAATTCTACTACTTCATCTTATACAGGTGCGATTGCTGCTCAAGTATTTAATACGACATCAAATGCTGTCTTAGAAGATAATTCCAGTGTTGTGTCTAATATTATTGATAAAAATTTAGCTAATATAACAATAGAAGCGAAATCTAATAATGAACTATGGACAATGGCGACATTATTAAATCCTTTAACTTTAATTTTAGACCAGATTTGGGCAATTGGTTCTAAAAATGGTAGTGGATATGGTGCTGCTGTAACAATTTCATACTCAGATTCACAAACAAATGCTAAAATAGGTAATAATGTAAATATCGTTAAAGCTGCTGAAATTTCTGATTCTCAAATTGGAAATATCCTTGTATCTTCTTTTTCTGATGGAAATTATGTTACAGCATCACATGGCTCTGCTACAGCGGATGCTACAGGTGGTAGTGGTTCAATATCTATGAATATTGTTAACGGGAATACAGAAGCGGGTATTGGAACTTCATCTGAAGAAACAAAAATTCAAGCTAACAATGTTACAGTAAAAGCTGTGAAAGATGCTAACTATGTAAATCCAATACTCGCAATAACATTAGGTGATAAAGCTTATGGAGCAGCATTATCAGGAATTGTACTTCTTGACAGTGTCAATTCTTTTATCAACGGAACAATAGAAGCTGAAGAAAATGTTATAGTAAAAGCTATTTACGATAAGCTGGCTGTTAATGCAATTTTAAACTTAGGATTAGCTAAGGATAAAGATTCTAATGATACAACTCCTGATGATAGTACTAATACTCCTTCTGAGCCGGAAGAGCCTTCTCCTGATTTAAATGCAGAAACAATAACAACTGCTAGTAAATGGGCTAAATTTAAAAATTGGTGTGCAAATTTCTTTTTAAATCCAGAATTACCAGAAGATATTCAAGAAAGAACTGCAAATATAGAAAATATCAATATAGATGCCGCTCAACCATCAGTTGATGATAGCGCCGCAATGGCGGGGATTATTTCATTTACAGGTATTGCAAATGATGTAAAAGCAACCATTAGTGATGGAGCGAATGTTAATGCCAGAAATGTTTCTGTAGAAGCCAAATCAGATGATAATGTTTATGATATAGGGCTTGTTTTGTCGGCGAAAGGTAAAACTGGAGTTGGGGCAACAATTTTAGCCGATGTGTTTAATAACGACGTTTCTGCTGTTGTAGAAAATGCGAGTATTAATGCTACTAACAATATTATAGTTGATGCAAAAGAAGATTTAACTATTGTTCAGGCATCCTCAGGTATTGCATCGGCTAAAGATGTGGCAGGTGCAGGAAATATTTCTTCTATTGTTCAAGTGAACAAAATCACATCAGCAATAAAAAATTCCAATATAAATCAAGATGCGGATAATGTCTCTACAACTCAAATAATAAACTTAAACGCTGAAAATAAATCTAAAGAAGTTAAAACTGTAGGCGCTGTATCCATACAAAATAGTTCCGAAACATCTTCTGAAAAAGCAAAAGCAGTAGGAGCAACATTAGACGGGGATGTTGTAAAAAATGATATTAAAGCTTTTATCGATAACTCTAGAGTGAAAGCATCAAAAGAACTAAATGTTAAAGCAGTAAATGTATCTGATTTTATTGTTATTGATGTTGCAGGGGCTGCGGCATTACAAGGAAAAGCTATTGCTGGAACTATTGCAGCATATGTTGCCGTAAATACTATTGAAACATATATTAATAATTCTACTATTAATGCAGGAACTATAACATTAGATGCTAGCAGCGATTTTTATGAATTAGTGGTAAATGGTGTTGTTGCAGGTGGCAACAAAACTGGCATTGGAGGTTCAATAAGAGGAGATGTTATTTATAACACAATTAATAGTTATATAGATGCCTCAACTATTACAGCTACTAGTGATGTTACAGTTATTAATAAAGAAGATGTTGAACAAATTGCAATATCTGTAGCAGGAGCTGGTTCATCAAAAGAAGGTGCGTATTCTGGAGTTATAAGTGTTTTAGCAAATGTTTCCAATCAAAATAATTATATTAATAATTCTACAGTAACTGCAAACAGTTTAAATTTAGATACTGATAGAACAATGTTTAATGTTGCAGTTACAGGAGCAATAGCAGCAAGTCTAGGGCCAGAAAATACCTCTATTGGTGCATCTTCATATGCTGTAGGTATTGGACATTATGTAAATACATATATTAAAAATTCAAATATTACGACTGTTAAAGATATTATTTTAACATCTAATTTTGATGAAGATTTATATTCTATTGTTTTTGGTGGCGCAGGAGGGAATGGCATTTCTGGTTCAGGTGCTATAAATACTATTGTAAATAGTTCAAATATATACACATTTATTTTAGATGACAATAATTCCAGCGATAACAATACTTCTAACGATGACAATAGTTCTAGTGATGACAATAGTTCTAACGATAACAATAGTGCTAGCGATGACAATAGTTCTAGTGATGGCAATAATTCTAGTGATGAAACAGTAAAAGCCGGAGGGCAAATAACAGTTAAGTCTGAAAGTGATATTGATTTCTTAGCTACAACAGGAAATGTTGCTATATCTACAAGCAAATCATCAGCTGGTGCCGCTATAAATACTTATGTTAATGATGCAGATATAAGTGCAGGCATCGAAGGAGTGACTGTAGAAAGTCAAAAAGGTGTTGATGTATTGGCCAAATCTACTCAAAAACAGAAGACTGTAGCTGTTGGCTTGGCAGGTGGTGGTGAAACTTCCGCTGAAGGTTCTATTAGTACGATTGTTGTATCGCAGGACATGGATGCATATATTAAAAAATCAGTTGTTAAAACTGGTAAAAATGTAAGTGTAAAAACTGAAGATAGTTTTGAATCTAAAGATGTGGTTGGAGCTGTTGGCATTTCAACAGAAAATTTAGCTTTTGGAGCTTCTGTATTGACGGCTGTTCTTGGTGGCGAAAACAAAGCATTTATTGAAGACACCACATTTGACAACTACGACGCATCTAATTCTCTCGAAAATCTTATTGTTCAATCAACCCAAAATGATATATTTAAATGTGGTACAATAGCAGGTTCTGCTGGTAATCAAGCAGGTGTTGGTGGTGCAGTTGATACAATTGTTTTTAATAAGACGATTTCTGCTTATTTGGATAATACCGATAATATTGAAAATTCTAAATTTAAAAATATTGATGTGCTTTCAATTGCTAATACAGATTTAACAGTACTTGCAGGAGCTATAGGTGCTAGTGCCGAAGTCGGAGCTGGTGCAACAATTAGTACAGTAGTAATTACTAAACATATTAATTCATTAATACAAGAAGGTTCTAGTTTGACTTCAGATAGCATTAAATTAAATACAAGTGCTAATGATAATATTACAATTGCTGCTGTAGCTGGTTCAGGCGCTGGGGAAATTGCTGGTTCAGGAGTTGTAAATACAACTGTCGTTAATAGCGAAATGAAGTCTGGTATAGATAAATCGACTATTTCAGCCCAAAATATCAATATCAATACAAACGCAATTGCAAATTATGATGATATTTCTGGTGCTGTTGCAGGTGCGGGTGTAGTTGGTGTTGGTGTTACTGTTACTACGAATGTTATTGGATATGATATAACTTCATTTATTAACCAATCTGTAGTGAAAGATTTTAACATATTAGATGTTACTGCTAGTGCAAATTCAACTTATGATATTTACGCAATATCTGGCGCTGGTGGTAAAAATGCTGGTGGTGCAGGTGTTGTTGAAACCAATGTTGTAAATAATACTATAACAGCATATGTATTAGGTGATATTACCGGTGATAAATTAACTGTTAAAGCCCTTGATACTGTTAATTTCAATGGTATGGCGGGTTCGCTAGCAGGTGGGGCTACTGCAGGAGTTGGTGCAACTATTTCAACAAACTCAGTTACAAGTACAATATTGGCATATATTGGCTCTACTGATACAAAAAGTATCACAGTTGATGATATTATGGTAAATTCTCAAGGCATTCAAAACTTTAATAATTTACTAGCGATGGGCTTTGGTGGAGGACAAGTAGGTGTCGGAGGTTCTTCTTTAGCTAATATTGTGGATGCAACTGTAAAATCTTATATAAAAGAAAATTCTAGCATTGAGTCTGCATCAAACTTAAAAATTGAGGCAAATGATTCTACATCAATTACAGGTTCTGTTGTTGCAGGTGCTGGAGCACAGTATGTTGCAGGCGGGGCTTCAGTTGGTGTAAATAAAATCACTAATACTGTTGAAGCTTATACGGAAAATAATGTAAATTTAAAACTTTCAAAATCTGAAATAAATGCAACATCTATAACAAATTTAGGGACTAAAGATAACAAATTATACATAGCAGCAGGAACAGCTGCAGCAGGTGGTGCTGCTACAGGTGCTGTTTTAGTTAATACAGTAGAAAATAATGTGAATGCCTATATCGGCAAGAAGAATAACATAATTTCTACAGGCGATTTAACCTTAAAAGCTCAAGCAGATACTAATATTTATGAAAGTGTCGGAGGAGTTGCAATTGGTGGGGTTGCAGGAGTTGGAGCTTCTGTTGGAGTAAATAATATAGATAATACTGTTAATACCCTAATAGGTGTTGATTCTGTATTAAATATGCCATCTGGCAATTTAACATTAGAAGCTCATAGTAATGAAATTATAGATGCCACGGCATCAATTGTTGGAGGTGGTTCAGTAGCATTGAGTGGTGGTATTATTCATAATACTATCGGAAAAGTTGTTGATAATGCCCAAGAAAATGCTTTAACAGGTGATGATGCAACTGTTTATGAAACTGCAAAAACACAAGCTGAGAATGTTTTAATAGCATCTGCTAATGAATTAAATAATGCAGATAAAAATTATAAAGAGTATTCAGGTACAAATACTGAAAGCACATTCTCTTTATTTACTAAATCAGAAAATTCAGGTTCTAGTCTTGGTTCTACAGCCAGATTAAATACAACTTCAGCATTTGTTGATTCCGGGGCTAAACTTAATACAAAGGACACATCTTTATACGCAAAAAATACAAATGATGTTGACATTAAAGTTTCAGGTAATACATATGGAGCTGCAGTTGTTGGCGTTTCTGCCGGAGTTTCAAATGTTTATACAACAACAAATGCTTTTATTTCAAATAATGTTGTAATTGATTCAACAGGTGGAATTAATATTAGCTCTGAGTCTGTTGATAACCAAGATATTAACGTAAAATCAGCATCAGGTGGTATTATATCAGGATCTGGTGGATTAGCTAAAATTAATTCAAATAAAACTGCAAATACTTATATTTTATCGTCATCTATTTTGGAAGCTACTTCTGATTTATTGTTAAATGCGCTGTCAAAAGGTATTATTTCATCAACTGTTGATGGTGATTCACATGGTGGCGTAGCTGTTGGTGTTTCTGTTGCGGATGCAATTATAAAAGGCAACACTCGAATTGATATCGATGACAATGTTGATTTACTATCTAAAGAGGGTAATTTGACAATAAAAACAAATGCTGATGAAAAATCTACAGCTATTGCTGATGCTTTATCCGGAAGTCTTCTTGGTGGAGTTGGTGCAGAAGCTAATGCTCAAACTGGTAAAAATAATACTGTTAATATTGGTAAAAATACAAACATTTTAGCTAAATTAGCTGCAAAAATTACCTCTGTTGCTAAAAATACATCAATTGCAGAAACTGATGGTAGAGCATATGGAGTAGTTTCTGCCGGAGGCACAATGACTAATAGTATTATCCGAAATACTTCTGGAGTCAATATTGCAGATGCAAATACTAACAAGTTAATTTCAGCGAAACTTGTAGATATAAGTTCTTCTGTCGAAAATAATGTTGATGCTCAAACAAGAGCTGGAGCAGGGGCTGCTGTAGGTGTAAGTGGTTCAGGAGTTTATACTAATATATCATCAACTAACGATGTTGTTGTTGGTAAAAATTATTCCATTAATACTACAGATGGTGCGTACAGTATTTTAGCAAATACTTCAAATATTTATAAATCATATAATGATTCCTCCGCATATGGTGCTGTTGGTGTAACTGCGGGTATTATTGCTAACACTGTTAATTCAGCTGTTTCTGCAATATCTAATGCAGATATAAACGCAAATGGAGCAATTGAAATTTTCGCAACAAATACTGTTAAAAAAGATAGTGTATCAAATTACGACTTATATGGTGGAGCAGGGGGTGTTGTTGGTGTTGGTGCAGCTAATTTAACTGATAATATTATAATGTCAACAATAGCAACATTAGATGGAAATAAAGCCTATGCGTTAGGAGTATTTGATAATGGTTACATTAATGTTTCTTCTCAAAGTATATTGAATGTTAATGAAAAAGTTGATGTTACTGCAGGAGGTGCTGTACCCGTAGCTGATGGTAATGTTCAAGTAATATCTGATGTTAAAACTAAAACGTACATAAAGAACAAAGACATTAAAACAAAAGATGATGATATTTATTTCTTAGCAGATAATGATATTGATATTTATACAAAATCGAATGTATCATCTTATGGTGGAATAGCAATTGCGGATGGTTCTAGTATCGCAGAAAATAATAAAGCCATATCTTCTGTAATAATTTCGTCAGGCGTTAACTCTATAAGCGGAAGGGATACGTATATTCAATCAGTTTGTGATAAAAATATTCAAGCCTATATGTATGCAACAACACATGGGTTAATTGGAGCTGTTGGTAACTCAAAGGCTGTTGCATATAACAATTCTATTTCAGAAATTATTGTTGAGAATAATGCTATTTTGAAAGCATATGACTCTATGAATCTTACAGCATTGGATACAACTTCAGACTTAAGTGCTGCTAGAACAGCTAAAGGTACAACTTATATTGTATTTGGTATTCCTATTACTATTTACGGAGAGGGTAATGAAACTGAAACAAATAATTCGAATGCGCTTATAACGCTTAATGGACAATTAGAAAGTGGTCTTGGTGCTAATCGAAATTTAGTTATAAATAAAGACGGCTCTTATTCTTCAAATGGTGTTAATGTAATTGGAAAAGAACAGGTTGGAGAAATCACAGCGAGTGATGTTCAATCTGATATCGATGCGTATGAGCTTACTAAAAATAACAAATTAGCTGAAATAGATGATTATATTAGTATTGAAAACGAAATAATAAGAAATGCTCAAAACTCATCTACAGAAGCTCAAACGCAAAAAGCAGCTTATGAGTCTAAAAACCAAGAATATACAAATGCAATTAATATTGCAAATAATATTATTGAAAATAATAATACTATCAAAGAAACTCAAGCAGAGGTTAATGTATTAAATTCAGTAAATGAAGCTTGGGAAAATGCATATAGTAAATCTAATAATATTGTTACAATTGATGAAAGTTTTGGATTGGTATTACAAGAATATGCTGATAATAACAGCATAGATAATATTCAGTCTGCTTGGGAACTATATTCTGCTAATAAATCAAGTACAAATTTATTAGCACTTCAGAACTCAATAAGTGATATGTTGGACTTAAAATCAACAAAAGAAGATAGCATAAACAATTTAAATTCAATAAATACAACTCTTGCAACTACAGTAAATGCAATTAATACTCAGGTTAATTGTTCTAATAACGTTGAATTGGTTTCATTTATTACTGAAATAAATGAAGAAATTGTTAAAAATAATAATTCTATAAGTATATGTAACGATGCTATAAACGCATCTAATGCAAATGTTTTAGCAGCTAGAAATGAAATCGCTAAGGCTGATGCAGAAAAAGAAAAAATTACAGAATACTATAATAGTATAATTCAGGAATTAGATAATCAAAAAGAACTTGCAGAAAATTCTTCAATCCCTGTTTATTCTTTGCTTATTGATAATATTATTGTTCGTTCAGGTGATACCACTCTAACCGGAAAAGTTGAAGGTAATGGTACAATAACAGCTCCCGGTAATAAGTTTACTGTAGATATTGTAAATAATAGTTCTAGTGACATTGTATATAAAGATATACAAATTGGTAGAAATATTTCAGGATTGATTCATGGTTCAAATATTGCTTCAACAATAACAAAAAATATTTTAAATAGTACAAATGAATACAGTATTTCAATCCTTAATACTGTTGATGCCAATGATCCAACAATTGACTTAAATGTTAAAAATGGTTTTGGTGATATGGTATTTAATGGTAACATTGAAAATGTTAATGGTTTGGTAAAATTCATTAATTATACAGGTAATATCTTATCTGAAGGTTCTATAACTGCAAAAGATTTGAAAATATCTGTTCCTAATGGTAGTTATG
The DNA here is from genome assembly GCA_045645765.1 of Candidatus Gastranaerophilaceae bacterium. Classification (GTDB taxonomy): domain Bacteria; phylum Cyanobacteriota; class Vampirovibrionia; order Gastranaerophilales; family Gastranaerophilaceae; genus CAG-196. The sequence goes on along the minus strand of JAZRJK010000014.1, from coordinate 53,423 downwards.
CTCAAACATATAGTGATAATACTGTTACAGTAGGTGGTTCATCAGGAAATGGAGCAATTGTTGCTTCCGGTGATATTGATATTGCTTCAAAAATAATTGATATTAATGGCCTTATTCAAAGTGGCTCAGAAATAAAATCTGTAACAATTCCTGACTTTAAAGTTATTAAAGAAAATGGTGTGTATTATCAAGTAATTGGTGATTCTAAGGTCGCAATGCAAAAAGGTGCAAGTGACGGTTACTATTATTTGAATTTATCTGGTAATGGTCAACTTGATTCTGATTTAGAAATGATAAAAGCATATTTTAAACCTTCAGATGAAACTAATGTAAATAATATTTTAGGTGATATTCATTTATTCAAAGCAGAAATACAAGGTGGAAATATAACACTGACAGGTAATATTATAAGTACATCTAACAAAGGTAAAATCGTTTTAGTTAATGGCTATGGGCATATTGATGTTCAAAATAACTCTAACTTCAATTTGGTGACTAGTGCATTAAATGCTGATGCTAATATAGCTGGCAAATTAACAATTAACGATATTAAATTCTCAGAATCAGATAAAGGTGGTAAAGCTTTTGACTCTTTAAAACAAGAAGATATTGAAAACGCGACTTGGTTGTCAGAAAATACCGGTACTTATACTGCAAATGTCGATAGTCAAGGAAATATTGTTACTTCAACAAAAGGAATAACAGAAGGCAATGGTACTTGGGGTTCTGCATCATCTATAACCAGAGCTGATGGGGCAAATATTGATATTATAACATATACTCCTGGTACAGATGCTTATTATGTAACAAAAGCCGGTTCTACAGAAACAAAATCATATACAGAATATGTTAAACGTTCTTGGTGGACTGAATTATGGCATGGTAAATTATATAGAACCGTTTATTATACAGTAACTCATAAACCTGAATATGGCGTTGCTCAAAATTCAGTAAATGTTCAATTCCAAGGCTTTAGTACACCACAAATTAATGTAAATTCAAACGGTTCTATCATCATGAATAATAGTATTAGTGCTTTAGCTGGTAACATTGGATTATCTTCAAGTAACGGTTCCATTACAACTAATAGTATTAACAATATTATTTCAGCACAAAATATAAACATGTCGGCAAATAATGATATCGGTTCTGAATTAAAGCCTATTCAAACAGCAATATATAATGAAGGCATGTTAAATGTTAAAGCAGCGAATGTTTATATTAATTATCCAAATTCAGAAATTAGTAATATAATAGTTGATGCTACTGGTAATGCTTACTTGGCAACTTCTGGTTTGCAGTTTGGTGGATTAGATGGTGAGGTTTCTATAAATGCTGATTCTTTGGAATTAAGAGCAGATAATGGATCTATTCAACTTGATAGTACTAAGAATGATAAAATTAATATTGAAGTTAATAAGCTTAAAGCTCGTGCAAACGGTGATATTGCTTTAATTAACAAAGGCAACTTAAATATTTCATCAATAGTTTCTACTTCAAAAGGTAATATTGCCTTAGGTTCTAAAACAGGCTCAATAATTGCCACTGATAACGAAACTTTAAATCCTTATCACATCAATGGTGGTAATGTCGTAATTAAGGCTTTAAATGGCTATGTAGGGACTTCAGATAATGTATTAAAAGTAGCACGTGATGGTATTTATAACGTTATATCTAATGGCGATATTAATATCTATTCAGCTGGAAGAATACATGCTGATAGCATTCAGTCTTTGAATGGCAAAGTTAATTTAGATGCTGATTATGGTATTATTGCAGCGACAAGTTCTGAAAGTCTAATTTATAATATCTACTCAGCAACAGGAGTTGATTTAAATACTAAACATGGGAATATTGAAAATATTGCAATAAATACAGATGGAGTAATTAATGCTATTGCAGGTTATACCGATGGAATTGCTTCAGGTATGAGTGATATTTCGATTTCTTTAATCTCTAAAAAAGAAATTTCTCAAGAGTATCTAGCAACTTTAACTAGTGATTCAGAAAGAGAAGCAGCTCTTAATGCATATACAGCCGGTCTTAAAGATATGAAGTTAGGTAATGTGAAAGCTTCAAGAAACGTTATTGTTAACTCTGAAAAATCAATTTTGAATGCAAATAATAGTTCTTCATTAACAGGTTCGCAGATTGTTTTATCTGCTGTTAACGGAGATGTTGGAACAGTAGCATCTGCACTGAAGATTGATGCTTTAAAAGATGTAACTGTCTTTGCTGGTAATGGCAAAAATGTTTATTTGACAACTGATAATAATTTAAATATTAACGAAATTCGCTCTGTTAATACTTATGATTCAACAACTGAATTTGTAAATACCAATAGTGTACTTGGTGAGGTAGTTTTATTTGCAAAAGGAAATATAATAAATTCAGCAAATGATGATAGAGTTAATATTAAAGCAAATAATATTGTATTAACTTCTAACAAAGATATTGGTACATCTATAAAATATCTTAATGTTAATACTGTATCAAATGATATCAATAAAGGCTTAAGCGTAAAAGCCATCAATGCTTATATTAATGGTCAAGGTTCTGATTTAAATATTATTTCATCTGAAATTTCTAACAATTTATTGTTGAATACTGAGGGTAATACATCTCTTGCAATTCAAGACGTTAGAGTTGGTAATCAATTAACTGCAAAAAGTGCTTCAGATGTTAATATAACAGGAACTATAGTTGCAAATAAATCGTTAATTCAAGCTCAAAATACAACAGATATAAATAATGCAAATATTGAAGGAATATTTAATAACGAGTCAGAGGCTCTAGTTGTTAACAATGCTGAATTGAATACATTAACAACAAGTTCAACAACTGCAAATATTGCTAATATGGTTGTTTCAGGTGATGCAAATATCACAACTACAGATAAAACAACAATCGCTAATGCAACCGTTGATGGTAATCTTGTAAATAATTCAAAAGATACAGAAGTTACAAATAAACTAACTGTTGGTGGTAATACTTCAATTTCAGCTATTGATTCTATTGCGATTAATGATGCAAGCATTTATGGATATCTAAATACAATTGCTAATACTTTAAAAATAGATGAAATTATGTTAGTAGGAAATATAAATGCTAATGTTGATAATGCCAATATATACACTTCTGAAGACTTAAATATAGGTAATATTTCAGGGAATAAAAATGCATATACTACAGCATTAGATATTAGATCTGAAAAATCAATTTATAATGGATTAGACACCGATGATTATAACTTGTATGCAAAAGATATTACTTTAAAAGCTAACGAAACTATAGGGACTTTGGATAATCCTCTAAATATTATGCTTACAAATGGAAACAAATTATCAATGGTATCAGATAATCTAATTTCATTATCAACAAATGGAACAGGTGCAAATTATTCAAATATTGAAACAAAAGCTTTTGCTATATACACAGATGATGATATAAATATTAAAAATATAAATGTAGAACAAGCAAAAATTACAACTTCATCAAATAATTTATCAATAGATAATCTTATTGTTGAAAAGAGTGCAACATTAACAACTGGAAATAAACGTGTTATTATTGATAATACAAGTTTAAAACCTATTATTAATGCAGATGTGCAATTATACTTAACACAACTTCCGGCTAGTATAAAAATTAATGGTGATAATAATATAATTACAGAGGCTGTAAATGTTACAAGACATAACAGTAATATTTTAGTAAATTCTGATAATAACAATAATAGTATGAATAGTGCAATAAATTCATCATCTGCTACTTCTATAAAAAATACAAATGTTTCAGAAAAAACAATAGAAAAGACAGAAGCTTTATTATACAAAATTCCAACCCAAGGAACATATAAGACAAATATTGAAAAATCATATGGAGAAGGTATTATAAAAAATCATGTAGATGAATATGTTTCACCATCTAATATATTTGATGTTATTAATAATTCAAAATCTAAAACCAGTAAAATTAAATATTTCCATAAAATATCATACGATAATATAAAATACAAAAAAGTTAGTTCACTGTAAGTGAAAGAAAGGAAAAAGATGAAAATAGATTCAAAAGTAATGTCAATTGGTTGTTTAGTTCTAGGTTTGGTTCTTGGTTCAAGTAATTTTGCTATGTCTAATATGCCATCTCAAAAAATCGCCGTTGTAGATGTACCTGCAATCGTTGCAAAGTCAGCTCAAGTAAAAGCATTAAAAGATGAACAAGCAAAAAAAGCTCAAGACTTGGCTAAATGGTTGGAAACCGTAAATGCTGATGTAAAAAAACAATCGACAGAAGCAAATAAACAAAAATTACTAAAAAAATATAATGAAGATTTAGCGAAAAAGAAAGAAGCCAATACAAAAGAATATACAAAAAAATTAGCTGCAATTGATGCAAGCATCTCTTCAACAATAGCAGCACAAGCAAAAGCAAAAGGCTATGATATTGTTTTAGCAAAATCGACTGTATTGTATGGTGGTGAAGATATCACATCAGAAATTGCGAAAATAGTTAAATAATAAAAAAAGGAGATTATTATGAACAGAGAAGAGTTAGTTACAGAAATTTCAAAAGTTGCAAAAGTTACAAAAAAAGAAGCATCTGAAGTATTATCAGCTACAATTGATACTATTCAATCTGCGGTTAAAAAAGGTGAGAAAGTAACTCTTGTTGGTTTTGGTACATTTGAATCAAGAAGAAGAGCTGCTAGAGTTGGAAGAAACCCTCAAACAGGAAAAGAATTAAAAATCGCTGCGAAAACAGTTCCAGCATTCTCAGCAGGCAAAAAGTTTAAAGAACTTGTAAAATAGTTTTTGAACAATATTAAAACGGGGTAGATTTCTACCTCGTTTTTTCTTGTTTTAATGTCGGATTAAAGTATTTATATACTATATAATTTTTATACTTAAAAAGGAGGTATTTATGTATAGAGAACTTGTAGTTAGAGCTTACAGTGATGAGGCAATAAAAAAGATAGATAAAATAAGACGCTATGGTATAAATATGACAGATTTAGTTGTAGATGCAATTATGAGAGCTGATATTAAATATCTTTTGCAAGAGAAAAAAAGAAGGTTAGTAAAATTAAATTAAATATTTTTATATTTTAATCTTTTAAAGTGTTCTCAATAATTAGAAATGTTGAGTTAATTTTGTGCTGTAAAAAGTTACGCCACTTTAAAAAAGTCTTTTGAGACTTTTGATAAAAAGGGCGTATTTTTATGAAAAATTTTCTAAAGAATATGCTCAAAGTGTATTCGTAATCGGCATAAAGCCCGCTGTTGGCGGGGTTTAAAATTAAAAAAGGTTAGCACTTTGCTTTAGCACTAACCTTCTCTACAGAGGGGATGAGATTCGAACTCACGGTGGAGTTGCCCCCACACGACCCTTCCAAGATCGCACCATAAACCACTCGGACACCCCTCTTTGATTTTATATACTAAATTATACAAAAACTTTTTCACCTTGTAAACAAAAAAAACAAAAGAACTCATCTATTTAGACGATTAAATATTAACTCAACCCTGTTATCCTATTATGTGTTAAGAAGTCAATTAATTAAGAAAGGAATAGTATGGCGAAAATTATTAAAGTAGGTTCGCAAAATCCTACATTTACCTCCCAAAAAATTAAAAAAGTTAGTCCGCTTCATACTTATAGAAATTCAAATGAAGCAACGAATCCTTTTAAGTTTACAAACTTTGAAGGTAATACTCTACAGTTTGCAGATGTTTTTGAAGGCTTTAAGCCATCTTTTAAAGCATCACCTGCTAACAAGTTAAGAATAATTGCTTCTTCTGTTACAGGTAGCATGAATAAAGTTAGAACTAATATTGCTGAACCTATTGTTAATTTCGTTAGAAGAGTCCATGGTGGCCTTGTTAGTGCTTGGGATTATGCTAAAAATACAAATTTCTCTGATGCAGTTTTAGCAATTCCTGGGGCTAGAAGAATTAATGATGGAATTAAAAATCATATTAATACAGCTAGAGAGATCTTAAATACTCCTATAAATATTCCTGTAATAGATGGTTTGTCTGAAAAAATGGCTGGTATAAAAGGTGGAATATCTTCTAGAATGCTAGCTTTACAAGATGGAGCTATCGATTTTGGAAAAGATATTCAAGCGCAATGGTCAAATATCATCGCAAAATTACCTTCTAGAGCTCGTTATACAGCAGCAACCCCTGTTGCAGAGTTAGAAGCTGCTTTGAGATTAGAATTAGGGGGTGTATAATGAATAGAAATGTGTTAGAAATTATTGATGCACTTACTGCTCATGAAGACATGGATTCAATCAGAGTTTTAGAAGAATTAGGTACTAATTCTCCTGACAATGAAGTTAGAGAGTACACATCTAGAGCTTTAGTTAGAAAAAATGTTCATGACTCATTAAAAGTTGTTATCATTAACCAAGGTAAAGGAATTAATGACCTTTCCCCTGCAGTTGCAATGAGTACAATCAATGAAATTCTTGCTCTTAAAGATAAATCTGAAGTAGTAAGAATTCTTGATGATACAATTAACTTACACTCTGATGAGTCGGTTAAAGAGAATGCTCGCTCAGTAAAATCATTACTAGCTTTGAGCTAATGAGAAGATAGAGTTCTAAAAGCCTTCTTAAATAAAGAGGGCTTTTTATTTTAAGTAAAGAAAAGAGCTTGATTAAATCAAGCTCTTTTCTTTTTTATGTTTTATCTGCATATCTCAAAAAGATTTGTTCTTTTGTCTGCATCATTTCTTCAACAATTAACCATTTCCCATTAGGTTGTTTTTGCATGATCATATAAGCTTTTAATTTATATGTTTCACCACTTGGCTGTCTTAAAGAAGACACTTTAAACCCATTCGTTACAGGGACAACTGTCACATTAGTATAAGAATTTTTGTATTTTCTTAGTTTAGCACCGGCTTGTCCTATTTTCATTTGTTTTATATAAGTTGAGGTATTTGTTGAAACATCAACTGTTGTTCCATCAGGTTTTACTACTTGACGGATGATTTTTGCATCAGGCGAATACATTTCTGCAATTGTAGGGCTGTAATTATTAGCTCCATCAACATAGCTATTGAAAAAGTCTAGAGCTTCCTGTTTATCATCAGCTAATACAAATAAAGGCATAACTGCAAGGGTAAAGAGTGTTAATAATAGTTTTTTCATTATTTTCTCCTATATATTCGGCAAATCACCTTTTACTTCTGCGATTTCCTTACTATCTAAACCAAAAACTTTATGTAGTGCTTCTACAGCATCATTTGCTCTTGATTGCTCTACTAAACAACTAATTTTAATTTCACTAGTTGCAATCATTTTAATATTAATATCTAAACTCGCAAGAGTTCTGAACATTTTTGCAGCAATACCTGGCCTATCAATCATGCCTGCACCAACAATAGATATTTTAGCAATTGAATTATCTACAAAAATATTGCTAAATTCTAATTCTGTTTTAAGTTTTTCTAAAATACTTTTAGTTCTATCTAAATCACCTTTATCAATTGTAAAAGCAATGTCGTTAGTATTTAAATCTTTTCTAGCATAAGATTGAATAATCATATCAACTGATATATTATCTTTTGCAAGGCCATCAAATAAAATTGCAGCAGTACCTGGGTTATCTTTTACATCACAAACCACAATTCTTAGTTGAGACAAATCTGAAGCAACACCTGTAACAGGCTTATGTAATTCCATCTTTTCAACTCCTAATATTAAAGTACCTAAGTTATCTAATTTAAATGTGCTACGCACTCTTAATGGTGTTTGGTATTGTTTTGCGGTTTCTACTGCCCTAGGGTGAAGGACATTCGCCCCAACCCGAGCAAGTTCTAACATTTCTTCATAAGAAATATTTTCTAATTTTGTAGCACATGGAACTATTCTTGGATCAGTAGTATAGACTCCTTCTACATCTGTATAAATATCACAACGCTTAGCTCTAAGGGCTCCAGCTAAAGCTACTGCAGATGTATCAGAACCACCACGACCAAGAGTTGTTATCTCAAAATCTTCTGTTATACCTTGAAAACCTGCAATTACAACAACTTCACCTTTGTCTAAATGTTCACGGATCCGATCTGTTTTAATTTCAAGAATTCTTGCATTTGAGTGAATTTTTTCTGTAAAAATACCAACTTGCATTGCGTTCATACTAACAGCATCACATCCTTGAGCTTGTAAAGCCATAGCCAAAAGTGCTATTGACACTCCCTCTCCTGTTGATAGAAGCATGTCCATTTCTCTTGAAGATGGGGTTGGAGAAATTTCTTTAGCTAATTTTGTTAAAATATCTGTCGTATGTCCCATAGCAGAAACTACTACTACGACATCATTGCCTAAATTCTTCTCTCTTATAACAGCACGAGCAACATTTTTGATTTTATCTGTATCAGCAACAGATGTTCCCCCAAATTTTTGTACAATTATATCTTTCATTCTATTTATACCTTAACTAATAAGCTTATTTATTATATATTTAAATAACGATTATTACAAGAAAAAGTTCTATTTTTTAAATTTTGTAAATATTTTTATTTTCTTATATATTAGTAGCAAAAATTTTTTTTACAGTTTTTAAGTTATTATCGCAAGAAATATAATTACGTTAAAAAAGGAGTATAATACGTATGAAAATCAACGCTCAAGAACTTTTGTTAATTAACAAAAACATGAAATTTGGTGAAACAAACCCGGTATCACCTACTGTAGAAACAACTGTTGAACAATCTGTAACAAAACCAGAAGCAACATTAAATGCTTTAGATTTACAAGGTAAAAATAATATTGCATTCCAAGGTGCTAGCACATCTTTGCTACAAAAAATGAGAAATCTTCCTAAAGCTGCTGCTCTTGCAATGGGATTAGCTGTTGCAGCTGTACCAGCAATGACATCTTGTGAGAAATATGAAGTCACACAATCTGTGAATGTAGATATGACAGCTTTTTTTAATATGATGCAAGAAATGGTTAACTTGTTACAACAAATGCTTAAAAAATTTGATATTTCTATTGAACTTCAAAATAAAATTTTAAATGCTTTAAACGGAATTACTAGCAAGCTTGAAGACATGTATAGACAACAAATTCTTTCTCAAGAACAAGTAGAAGAATTTAAAAATATTTATATACAAAAACAAGATGAACAAATTGCAATTTTAAAAGAAAATGGTGCTACAGAAAAAGAAATTGCAGAATCAAATAATGAATTAAATGAAAAAGCAACTAAAATTTTAGAAAGACTTGAAAGAGATGAAATTACTTGGCAACAAGCTATTGAATTGTTAAAGAGTATCGATACTACTGTTAAAGATATTTACAAAGTTGTAGTAAAAATTTCAGAACAAATTGCTCAAAATCATGCTGAATATATGGCAGCAAAAGATCAAGAAATGGGACTATTATTTAATATTTATAAAAATGGTAGAATTCAAACAGGTTATTTAGCTAATTTAAATAAAAATACAACAGAAATGAATGAAAAATTAGGTAATATTGAAATTAATACAAAAGAACTCCTAGGAATTCTAACCGATGAAAATAAATATAAACAGTTTATGGAAGACCTTAAAGCAATGATGCCTGGTGACATTGACTATGCTAAATTTGAAGCTATGTTTGCTGCTTATGGTTTGAAAATGGAAGACGTAATCAATATGTCTAATGAAAAACTTGTAGCATTGTTACAAAATTGGATGGTTAATGATTTAGGTAATGAAACTAAACAAAATGAACTATTAAATAGTATTAATACTAAACTTGATATTTTAGAAAATATACCAAATATCGCTGGTTTAGAAGATGCTATTAATGATATGAAAGAAGCTTATCAAGCTGGTAACCATGATGTTATAGCATCAATAAAAGATGTTGTAGCTCAGTTAGAAAAAGCTATTCAAAAACTTGATGTATTAATTAAAAACACCTCAAATCTTTCAGCATACTTTGCGGATCAAAAAGGCAATTGGGCTAAATTGTTTGATCATTTAGGTGAAATGACTGGGGATTTAAAAGATTTAAAATCTGGTCAAAAAATAAGCAATGCTCAATTAGAAGAAATTAAAGCTAACTTTAAAGACTTAAATACAACAGCTAAAAACATTGAAAACTATGTATATATCTTAACTCAAAAAGCTGATGCACTAGAAGCTGCAATGAAAGATATTAATGCAAAAGGTATGACAAGAGATGAATTCGTAGAAGCAATGGAAAAACGTGATAAGGAACGTGATACAAGACTTGCAGAAGAATTTAAAAACTTCATCGTTGAATTTGGATTTGATAAGGTTCCTGGCAGTGTCCAAAAAATTGAAGAACTTTTAGCTGCAGTAAGAGCTGAAATCAAAAACCAAAAAGATTACACTCCTGAATTCAATAAATTATTAGGTTTAGAAGCTGAAATCCTTGCTTTCTTGAAAGGTTATGACCCAACTAATCCTAATGATGTTGCGAAATATGAAACATTAAGCCAAATATTTGAAGAATATAAATGCGAGTGTGAACATATTGCAGATAATACTCCAGGCAATGAAAGCATTCCAGATGGAGATGATTTAGCTGATAAATTTAATTAATAAAAATAATTAAATAATAAAGGAAAGAGGTCGATTATTCGACCTCTTTTATTTCTAAACAATCATCTTACATCTCTATTTGTATTAATCATTTTTCTTTGAAACGGTTGCGTTTGGATATTTCTTTTTGAATTCGGAAACCGCTTCATCTCTAACTTTTGCAGATGGATATTCTTGCCAAGCCCCAGTGTCAAAACTAGCATAGTATCTTGCATTTTGCCCTGCGCTAGTTTGAGTCCTATCTCCTGCACTTCTAACAGGAGCTCTGTTACCACCTCTTTCAGTTGCTCTTGGTGCAATAATTGAAATAGAATCATCTCTATTACAACCAGCTAATGTTTTAGGCATTTTCACGCTATCACTTAGCCAATTTGCATTCATAATATTTACTAATACTGCGTGATCAATTCCTTCAATACTTTTTAAATTTTCATATTTAGTATTAGGAGAAGCAAATGTCATTTCTGCTAGTTGTAACATTCTTTCCTGTGAATAGTTACCATCTGTAATTGCTTGAGCTATTTTAAGCATTCTTATTGGTAATTTTGCTCTGTTTTTAGTACATAATGGGTAATCTTTAGTATTAATTTCATCTAAACAATCGTATTGTTCTGATAATTTTGCCCAAGAAGAACGTTTTGCGTCAATAGTTGGAACATCTTCGTATACAGGAGCTACTTCTGCTGTTTCTCTGGTGTCGTAAACGTGAGTATCTTCTTCTGTTGGGTTTACTGTTTCTACTTCTGGTTTAGTAAATTTGTTACCTTGTAATTCTTCACAGTTTGGATTAGACCCAACACCCGCAATTTCTGATAATTTGCCTAAATAATTTAATTTCCATTCATCTTTGCCTTCAGCTTTATTATAAGCATTTTCAGCTAATGCAGCTAAAATAGTTCCTTTCATTCCAGGATATTTTTTGCAAATTTCATCTTGAATTTCACTTAAATCTTTTCCGCTATTAACTAAATCAGTTAAATATGTCATTGAGAAACAAGATTTTTCGAAGGCTTTATCTTCACCTGTAATCATAGTTGCTAATGCATTAAGTAATGCGCCAGCTACAGCACCTTCCATAGCACCAGCCAGAATACTTACTAATGTTTTATCAATATTAACTTTTTGAAGTACTTTTACAGAAAATGATCCATCTGCATTTTTAACAGCTGAAGCATATGGACCTAATTGTTCTAACAATTTTTCAGCTTGATTGCCTTCTAAATTAAGTTCAACTCTTTGGGTAATATTTAATCTTGTGGCGTGTATTCCTCCAGCAATAGCTCCACCAAGAGCTCCTGAGGCTGCACCTGGTATCATGTTTCGTAGAACCGTTTTTGCGCTTTTATCGCGTTTTTCATAGCCTATACCCAAGAATTCAATTAAATCTTTGACCTCTTTCTTTGAAAAATCAGAACCTGTCAATTCTTTTAATTTATCTTGTACATGTTTTAATTCTGCGACTTCAGTGTCTTGAGAACGATTTAACAATAAATCATCGCCAACAAGTCTTGCTATTTCTGCTTGTAATTCTGTTAAATCGTAATTTCCATTTTCTTTTTGAAATTTATTAATATAACTTGCGCTTAATTTCGCAACAACGCCATCTTTAAGTTCATCATTTAACATTTCAGATGTCGTATTCTTAAGCACTTCTGTTACAGCCCTAAACCTATTGTATCTGGCTTCCAAAGAGTTGTCTGTTTTATCATGTTTGATTACATTTTTTAAGAATTTATCATCGCCAGCAGCAGCTTGTAACTCTTTTCTTACTTGTTTACTTGTATCACCTTGAGTTCTGCCGTAATTTCCATTAGTTTCACGCAAATTAGCATCTAAATAGCTATTTGCCTCTTGTTTAAGTTCTGCAATAAATTCATTGTAAGCTTCATTCTTGTAGTAAGACCCTTTATAACCTTTAGCTTCCATTTGAGCATTTACTAATTCTACATAACCGGTATAAGTTTTACCAGGATTTTGAGTTTTAATATCTCTATAAAGATTTAATAAATTGTCTTTTTCTTTTTTAATTTGTTCATATTTAACGATGTTTGCTAATTTTTTAGCAATATCTTTATTAAATCCATCACAATTATCATATTTTTTATCAATTAAATCTACAATTTTATTAACATCTTCTTTTGAGTTAATATTCATTGCTTTAATATCTGCAATATACATATTAATTACATTTTTTGCTTTTGTATATTTAGCATCAGTAAATCTTTCGTCTAATGTTGTTGAAACCATATCTAAACTAGTTACAGAATCTAATACATCTTTAAATAATTTTTTTTCTTGACGATTAAGTTTAGTAGTTTCTAATTTTACTTCATCTTTTTCGACTTTGAAGTTATTATCTGGCATTGTTACACCTTTAGAAGATGCATTCAATGTTAAGCCTAAAGTTTCTTTATAGTTTTTATCAACTAAGCCAGCCTCAACGAGTTTATCTGCTGTGGCAATAAAAGTTGAAATTTCTTCGTCACCTTTTATTTTTTTATCACCATTAATATTAGCTTGTTCCGCAGCTGTCCTTAAAAAACCTTTAAGTTGGCTAATTTTGATTTCACCCATAATAATATTCTCCTTTAAATAATAATCCTCTTACTTTTATAAAGTATTTCTTTAAAGGGAAATTGCTTTTTTTGTTAAAGCTAGCTTAACAATTCTTAATAAAACTAGTTAATATTTCTACTGAACGTTTTGCTAGAAGCTCGTTTTTAAGCTTTTTGTTTTTTCTTTCTTTTTTAGGTATTTCAATAGGTGGAACTAATGCCCAATTTGAGTTAATTGGTTGAAAGTGTGTATGATTATTGTCAGAAATGTATCTTGTTAAAGCTCCTAAAATTGTTTCTTGAGGCAAAACAACAAGTTCTTCACCTAAAATACGTTTAGCCATGTTTATACCAGCTAACATTCCTGTTGCAATGGATTCTGTATATCCTTCTGTTCCTGTTAATTGTCCTGCAAAGAATAGGCCTTCACGTTCTCTAGCTTCCATTGTTGGATTTATGACTTGAGGGCTGTTAATAAACGTATTTCTATGCATAACTCCATATCTGACAATATTTACATTTTCAAGCCCTGGGATAGATTGAAGAAGTTCTTTTTGAGCCCCCCATTTTAGGTTTGTTTGAAAACCTACGAGATTGAATAGAGTTTTTGCAGAATTATCTTGTCTTAATTGAACAACAGCATAGTTTTCTATGCCAGTTCTTTTATCTATAAGTCCAACAGGCTTCATCGGGCCAAATCTTAATGTATCAACACCTCGAGAAGCAAGAACTTCTACAGGAAGACAAGATTCAAAGAACTTCGACTTTTTATCTATTTCGTGTTGTTCAATTCTTGGAGCGTTAATCAAAATATTATAAAAACGCTCATATTCTTCCTTATTCATTGGACAATTTATATAAGAAGCTTCGCCTTTATTATATCTTGAAGCCCAAAACGCTTTATCAAAATTAATAGAATCTACTTCTACAATTGGCGCTATTGCATCAAAGAAATGTAAATGTTCACTTTTAGTAAAATTTTTAATACTTTCTGCTAAGCAATCACTTGTAAGAGGCCCAGAAGCTACTATTACATTACCTTCAGGGATATTACTAATTTCTTCTCTAATTAATTCAATATTAAGATCTTCTTCTATTCTTTTAGTAACAGCTCTTGAGAAGTCTTCTCTTGCAATAGCGAGCGCATTACCAGCAGGTACAGAGTTTTTAATCGCAATTTTTATTAATTCGCCACCTAAAAGTTCCATTTCTTTCTTTAAAAGTCCGCTTGCATTTGTAATATCAGATGAGCCTAAGCTATTAGAACAAACAAATTCTGCACAATCAGCTCCAACATGAGCTCCTGTAGTTTTATTTGGGCGCATTTCATATAATTTAACTTTAATACCACGTTTTGATAACTGTAGTGCAGCTTCTGAACCTGCTAGACCAGCTCCAATTATTGTAACTTTATTCACTAATCTTTTCTCACTATTTTTGCTAAGCTTATAACCTGGTTACGTCCATGCTCTTTAGCATAATATAAGCTTCTATCGGCATGTTCTATTAATTCTTCTGCAGATTCTGCATTCTCTGGGAAAGTAGCGACTCCGACACTTATGGTAACACTTCCTTTGTTAGAATTGTTTAATTCAAATTCTGTTTCTGCGATGGTTTTATTAATACGTTTAGCATTATATAATGCTTCTTCCGCAGAAGTGTTTGGGAGGATTATGCAAAGTTCTTCTCCTCCATATCTGCAAACATAATCGGTTGTTCTAGAATTATTTTTTAATATTTTCGCGACTTGCTTTAATACTGCATCACCAGCTTGGTGTCCGTATGTGTCATTAAATTTTTTGAAATAATCTATATCAATCATAATTAAAGAAAATACTTGATTATAACGTTTTGCAATTTCTACTTGGTTTCTAAGCACTTCTTGAAAATATCTGTGATTATATAATTCTGTTAAGCCGTCTAATGTAGCCAATTTATATTGTTGTTCAAAATCTTTTGATTTTATCAAATATTTAACCAAATAAGATAATGCAAATGCTAGCATTATTGAAAATACAGGGACCACAAGTGGAATCCATAAATTATATAAAGCCATTGCGTAATATGATATAAACAAATATGCTATTGTAAACAAAATAGATGATAGAAGTGCAAATACTGTAGATGTTGAAAGCATTACAATAGTACCAATTGCAATAATAACCAATATAACAATTAGTATATCAATAGTGTCACCAACTTGCTTAATAAAATTGTCATCAAGAACATTATTTATAAATGTAGCATGTACTTCTACACCAGGATAGACTTCTTCTTGAATTGGTACGCTTTTTGTATCATGTAAAGACATTGCTGAGGTACCAATAATGACTATCTTATCTTTAAAGTTATATCTTTCTGCGCTGCCATTATAAACTTCATTTACAACCTTATAAAAAGGATATAATTCATGTGTACCGCTTAATCCATACCAATTCAATATTGCTTCACCATTTTTTGTTAAAGGTATTTTTCTATCATTAACTAATAGATTTCCTTTATCGTTTATTTTCATTTTATTAACATTTTTGCCTACTACATTGTCTATAGCAGCTTTGAATGATAAATACGGATAGTAATTCCCTTTATATTCCATTAATGGAGCTACGCTTCTTATAATTCCATCATTGCTTCTAATTACATTAGTAGCTGCGATATTCACTTTACCATTAATTAAGCCTTCCAAAATTGCGCGACAATTAGTGTAGCTATATTTGTCTTTAATATTTATTTTAGACTCGTTTTCAAGATTTATAGCCAACCTTTCAGGTAAATCAATAGGGGTTCTCAAATCTGAAGGCTGAACATCAAAGTTCATGCCTGTATAAATGTTACTATAGCGATTCATTGATGTTATAAGAGCTTTATCTGATTCAGTTTCGTTTTTCATAGACTTTATAAACAGTAAATCAAAGATAATAGCTTGTGGTTTATCTTTTTCAATATGTTCGATTAAATCAGCGTAAACAACTCTAGGAATAGGCCATTCTCCATATTTTTCCCAAAGCCCTTCTAAGCTAGCATCATCAATTGTAAGCACTACAATATCACTATTGGGCATAGGAGGTTTATGTATAATTTTTAAAGACTGTCTATAATCAAAAGCTCTATTTTCTGCTACTTCAAAGAATGAAGTTATAACATTATTCAAAGTTTTATTATTATGTAATAATGTATAGCCGATAAGCATTATTGCTAAAACAAGTAATATGTATGTAGCAAATGTAAATAACTTTTTGTTAATATTTTTTTTCACTATTCCTCTCCAATTAACAATTTTATATTATTGTAGCACTATATTTAACATTTTGACTATTAATACAAAAATTTCCTTCTTTAATAAGTAAATTATTGTATTTTAAAAGCTCTGTAGATTTGAATAAATCTTTTGGATTTAAAAGATATTTTAATAAGCATTCTTCGTGTAAATTCATAATCCGATCCTTTTTTAATAAATACTACGTCAAATTTTGACTTCTCTTTAAAATTTATTAAAAACGTTAGTACAAATAGATGATTTTTGAGACTAAAAGCTAAAATTTATACAAAATCATCCGATAAAAATATAAAAATAAGAGGTGAAAAATGTTTAAAGGTTTTATTCCAAGATATGACTTAGAGGCAAGAATTCAACACACTAAACTTGATTCTTGGGGGTATAATATTCCTTCTGCAAGAATGAACCGTGTTGAAGAAGTTGGTTCTGCAGATTTTTCTTCTGTTATGTCAGGATTAGTGGAAAACCTTAATACTACAATGGAAGCTCCAGATAATTTGTTAAAAGATGTAATGATGGGTAATGAAAATGTCGATATTCACGATGTTATGACAGCGATGTCTAAAGCAGAGATTGCTGTTAGTGTTGCGACAACTGTTACAGGAAAAGTCATCCAAGCGTATGATAAAATCATGCAATTACAAATTTAGACTTCTCATATTTGATTTATATGTGTATAATAATGTAGGGAAGGAACAATGGATTTAAAAGCTTTAACTCAAAATAAAATGTTTTTAGCAGCAATTGCAGGTGCTGTAGTACTTATACTTGCTATTGCTATAACTTGCAGCATTGTTGCGTCAGGTTCTAAAAATGATAATGTTGCAGTTGAAGTATCCAATGAACCTTTAAAAGAAGATGTAGATTTACTGACAACAGATAATTTAGGTAAAGCTTTAGAAATTCAAGCAATGCTTGCAAAGCACGGGATTGTTGTAGCAAGAGCTGCTGATGGTACAAAATCTGTATTAAGACTAAAAGCAAAAAACTGTACAACAGGTGCAGGAAAATGTACTACAGAAAAACGTGATATGGCAGTTATGCTAATTGTTGAAAGTGGTTTATATGACCAAAATGTTGGTTTAGAAGTTTTTGATAAAGGTGACTTTACATCAACTAAAGAAGACAAAAGAATCCGTTTGGTTCGTGCTATGAATGGCGAGTTAGCTCGTTTAATAAAAAGAATTGATGGTATAGAAAACGCTTCAGTATTTATTTCTATTCCAGAACAAACAATGTTTTCTTCAATGCAAAAGCCTGTTACAGCAACAGTTCAATTAACTGTAGCTGTTGGCCAAACTTTAAATATGGGAACAATTAAAGCTGTTTCTAATTTATTATTAGGTAGTGTATCGGGTTTAAAATCTGAAAATATTTCGATTACAGATACAAATGGACATGTATATAATAGTCTTGTAGATGCACAATCCGAAATGATTGAAAGAATTCAACAACAAGATAAATACATGCAAGAAAAAGTTCAAACTCAGTTGAATCGTCTTATTGGAGCAGGGAAATATGTTGCAACAGTTTCGACTTTCCTTAAACAAGCTCCTGTGGAAAGATTTACTATTGAGTATGATCCAAATAGAAAAACAGCGGTTAATGAACAAACTTTTTCAGAAGGTTTGGGGGATCAAACTCAAGATGTTAATAAAAATACAAATGCTGTTAGTGTATATCTTCCTAATGGTCTTCCTGCTGGTAGTTCTGACTCAAGTCAAAACAGAAGTTATTCAAGAACTGCGCGCGAAACTCAGTTTGGTGTAACTAAAGTTCAGACAAATGAATATATGTCACCTGGTGTGCTTGAAGAAATTTCTATTGCTGTGACTTTGGAAAAAGATGCGTTACCTATGGAATTAACTTTGGAAGAACTAAAAGAACTTGTTGCTCATGCAGCAAGCCCAAAAGCTGATCCAAATAATGTCACAATTGCATTTGCAGAAACATTAGATCCATTCATGGCTGGTGATAAGAATGTTAAGGCTCCAATTAAGGCAGAGCACGGAAACCCTTGGTGGTTAGCAATTGCACTTCTTGCATTTGGATTGTTCTTTGGACATAAAGCTCTTACCCAAAAAATTAATTCCGCAAAGGCTGCGCAAGAGGAAGAATTAATAAGATTAAGACAACAAAACGAAGCACAAGAACAACAGATAAGAGATTTGAGCGCTAATGCAGCAGATTTAATTGCAAAACAATCTGAGTTGCATCAAGGTCTGATTGAACAACAAAATCGTCCGGCAATTAGAACTTCCGGTGCTGAAATCAGAGAAGCGTTAAAAGAATTGAAAAGAGAATTTGATGGCGTAGATGACTCTGAGGCAGGAGAAAGAATTCGTAGCTGGATTGAAGGCTAGGGGTAAATATAATAAGGAACCGAAGGTCAAAAATAAATATATAAAATAGGAATAGAAAATAAAATGGCAATAGAAGGGTTTGATTATAAAGGTTTTGCAGCATCAATGTCGGAACAGGCTAAAGATTTAGTTCCGCCGGATTTGCAAGATTTTCAAAAGGAATATATTGTTAAAACTCTCGGCAACTTCACTATGCTTGCTGGAGAAGCACTTTATAATGATACTTCCTTAAATATCAATGCGGATCAAGCTGTCTTTATAACTCAAATTATTGCAGAATGGTCTTATCATAAATCTATTGACCTTATTAATTCAGGAATACTTCCTCAATATTGGGATAGTATTATGCAAAAAATTGCATTTACGATTTTTGAAGTAGCAAAACAAGCTGTAATTCGTAATATACCACAGGATCAGTTATTACAAGCTGTAGAACACCATGTTGTGAAAGTCTATAAACAAAGCATTGAAGAATTACAAGAAAAAGGTGTCATTGACGAAGAAACTAAAAATAAGGCTGAAAGTCAGTCGAATATAGACGCTATGGCTCAACAAGCTCAAGCTGCACAACAAGCAGAGCTGGAACAACAAGCACAGCAACAGGCCCAGCGTCAAGAAGATATTGTGGCTCAAGCTGAACAAAATGCGGCAGAAGCGCGTAAGCGAAAAGAAGAACGCAGAGCAAAAGCTAAAGCAGAAAAAAATGCACAGGTTCAATCTTTAATTCCACAGGGTATTACTCATAAACAAATGAAGCTTATGTCACTAGCTTTAGTTTTAAAAGTGTTATCTCAAGATAAGGTTACAACAATACTTAACAAGTTTGATTCGGATGATTCTATAAGTATTTCAAATTACATGAATATGGTTGATTTAGAATCTCATTTAGATAGTGATTTGGTTGTTGATTGTTTAAAGGGAATGAAAGATTTTCTACCAGTTAAAAGAAAATTAACAAAGGAAAATGTTCTCGCAG
This sequence comes from Candidatus Gastranaerophilaceae bacterium, assembly GCA_045645765.1. Classification (GTDB taxonomy): domain Bacteria; phylum Cyanobacteriota; class Vampirovibrionia; order Gastranaerophilales; family Gastranaerophilaceae; genus CAG-196. The sequence goes on along the minus strand of JAZRJK010000014.1, from coordinate 33,680 downwards.
ACTTAAAAAGATTATATTCAGAACATTCAAGAGAAAAGATAGAAAAGGTTTTAAAACGAGAACGTCCTCTTGTAAAAAGATTTGTGAGTCGCGCTTTTGATGGTGAATATGGTGAATTACCGTTAAAAGTTGCTGGAATAGTTGCAGAATATATTGAAGATAGTATATAATAAAAATTATGATTATAAAAAAGCGTAATCGAAATACGGGAGAGGAAAAGAAAATTGAACAACAAGTAGCTCTTAAAGAAGAAGCTTCAAGTATTGTTGTTGAAAATTTGTCTACTGAAAAGGTTGTAGAAGCTCAACTTGCTGTAGAAGAACAAAAGCCTCAAGAACCAGAAATCGATTTATTTGATATAGAAAATATTGATTTCACTCAAAGACAAGAACGTAGGAGAGGGTCTCGTCGTAGGGGCTATAGAAGAATTGATGATAGAAATCTCGTTTCACGTGCACAAGAAGAATCTGAAAATATTAAAAAATCAGCTTTTGAAGAAGGTTATAGATTGGGGCTAGAAAAAGCTCAAGCTGATATTGAAAACTTTAATAAAGAACTCGTAAATTTTATGAATGCTAAAAAAGACGTTTTTGAATACATAGCTCCTGATATATTAGAAATCAGCGTTAACATTGCTAAAACAATTATAAAAAAAGAACTCGAATCTGATCCTCAAGTTCTAATTAATACAATTGTAGATGTTCTAAAAACAGTTTCTAAAAACGAACCTAAAATCACAATCAAGGTTCGCCCACAATCGATTCAGCTAATTAAGGACACTATACCTAATATTACATATCAGTATGGTATAGATTCAAAAATAAATATTTTAGCAGACCCTTCAATAGAAGAAGGTGGATGTGTTTTGCAAACCAATAATGGCATTGTAGATGCCTCAATTGACACTCAAATAGAAATTATTAAAAAAGCATTAGAAGTAAATTAATTTTAAAGAAAGATAATAATGGCGGCAGAAGATCAAAACAAACCCATATCGGAAATATTCTTAGCACTTTTCGTAATGACGTTAGTGTTAATTCTGATTATGGAAATGCCGAATTGGGTTATTAACTTTTCAATAAGCTTAAACATTACTTTAGGAATTGTTTTACTAATGATTTCTCTATATGTTCAAAAGCCCTTAGAGTTAGCAGCATTTCCTTCCATTATTCTTATTGGTACAATGTTTCGACTTGTACTTTCAATTGCATCGACTCGTCTGATCCTTGCAAAAGGTGATGCTGGTGAGGTTGTACACGCATTTGGTACTTTTGTTACTGGTGGAAACATGATTGTAGGTGGTGTAATCTTTTTGATTATTACAGTTGTACAATTCATGGTAATTACTAAAGGTGCTGAGCGTATTGCCGAAGTTGCAGCTCGTTTTGCCTTGGATGCGATGCCTGGTAAACAGATGACAATTGACGCAGACTTTAACGCTGGATTAATTTCTCCAGAAGAAGCTGTTAAAAAACGTGAAGACCTCCAAAGAGAATCAAGTTTATTCGGTTCTATGGACGGTTCTATGAAGTTCGTAAAAGGTGATACTATGGCCGGTATCATCATTGTGCTTATTAACATTATTGGAGGCTTGACGATTGGATGTTTAGTAGATAAAATGCCTGCCGCTGATGCTGTTCAAAAGTATACAGTGCTTACTATTGGTGATGGTCTTGCATCACAATTACCTTCTCTTTTGATGTCAATTGCTGCAGGTATTGTCATGACTCGTGCTTCTGCTGGCAACACTTCATTAGGTGGTGATTTAACAAACCAAATTATGGCAAAGCCTTATTCTCTATTTTTTGCTGCTTTATTCTTAGGATTAATTACAATAACTTGTCCCATAACTGGTCTACCATTTTTACCATTCTTGATTTTTACAATAATTCTTGCGGTTGCGGGTTTCTCTGTTTTAGTAAATGCTGACGTTCAGTCTCAATTAGGACAATTGGAAAATGTTCGACAAAATATGCAAGACTTAGTTAATCCTAATAAAATGTATGAAAGACTCGGTGTTGATGTATTAAGTTTACAGGTAGGTGCAGGTTTGTTGGTAATTGCTGACCCAGATCAAGAAGGTCAATTGCTTGCTAAAATCGCAGCACTTCGTCAAAGAGTTACAGACGAGCTTGGCTATATTTTACCAAATATACGTATTATGGACTCATCAGCACTTGAGGCGAATGAATATGTAATCTCTATTCGTAATAATGTGGTTGCATCCGGCTACGTTTATCCAGGTAAATACATGGTAATTGCAGATCAATGGGATTCTGTTAAGAAAACAATACCAGAAGATGCTATTGTTGGGGTCGATCCAACATATCAAACTCAAGCATATTGGATTAGTCAAGAAGACGCAAAAGAAGCTAAAAGTGTTACAGCTGTTGATGCAACCGATGTGCTTGTTACTCACTTACAAGAATGTGTAAGAAAGCATGTTGACGAAGTTATGACAAAAACAGATGTGCTTAAACTTATGGAGCTTGTACGTTCACAAGACCCAACTCTTGTCAACGACCTTGTTCCAGCAATTATTTCTACATCAGATTTGAGAAAAATCTTTGTTAACTTGATCAGAGAGAAAGTTTCTATAAAAGATATCATCTTTGTATTTGAAAGACTATGTGACTATGCAAGGTTTTCTAAAGAACCAGATATTCTTTCGGAACGTTTGCGTGCAGCTTTAGGACGCCAAATTTGTTTAACAAACGTAGATAGAGAGAGAGTTCTATATGCACTAACACTTTCTCCTGAATGGGAAAAAACTCTTGATGACAGCTGTCAAAGAACTGAATTAGGAACGATGTTCTTGCTCAATCCAATGCAAGTACAAGATTTAATTGAATCAACAGCAATGACACTAATGAGAGCTCATCAAGCTATTGGTATGCAGCCAGTAATTTTGTGTTCTCCTAGAATTAGATTGCCTCTATATCAACTTCTTGAACGTCATATTCCAACCATTGTTGTAATTTCTTATTCTGAATTAATTACAGATATTAAAGTTGAGGCAGTAGATACAATTGGTGAATCTGCTGGTTACTAAAAAATAAAAAAACAAATAAAAAATAAAATTAACCAACAATAGCTTTGTATATTAATTCAGAAGCTTTAACAATAAATTCTTTACCTTGATAAGAATTGTGTGGTCGTTTTGCTAAAATAACAACAATGTATTTTTTACCGTTAGGTGCGAATACTATCCCTGCATCACCTAACATAGAACCAATATCTCCTGTTTTATGTATAAATAGAGCCCCATCTCCAAGTCCTGCTTGAATAAGCCTATCATTTTTAACATGACTCATATAATCAATAATATATTCTCTTGAATTGATATTTAAAAAACCTGGATTATCTAAGTTATAAAGGATTTTTGCCATATCCATAGCAGTTGTTTTATTTGTGCCTTTTAAGTCAGGTAACCAAGTTCTTACATAAGTAGTAGAAATTCCCCAATCTCTTAGCCCAATGTTAATATCATCCATTCCTCCAACTTTTGACATAATCATATTTGTGGAAGTATTGTCTGAGTCTTGAATCATTATTTTAGCCAAATAATCCATGCTATAACTACGATTAGCTTGAGAATACTGTAAATTCCCTGAACCTGATGAACGATATTGTTCTGTCATTTTCATCTCATCATAAATCGTAAATTCGTTAGCTTCGATAGATTTAAACATTCTAACTAAAACGGGGATTTTAATAATACTTGCTGCTGGGTAAATTTCATTTGCATTAATATTTACAAATTGTCCTTGATCGTATTCCCAAGCATAAATGGCAGGTTTAATCGCGGGATAGGATTTTATTAAATTTTCTAATTGTTGTTTTAGTCCTGTCATTTCAGAAGTCTGATACATAGTAGTGACTTCACTATGAGTTTTTTGAAGAGTTGGGGTTAATAATAGTTGGTTATCGAATAAATCATTATGAAGATATTTTGTGATAGGATTCGAAATCGTATACAAATTAATAGACGTATCAAAAGTGGGGTTTTGGTTCTCTAACATTGAATTTTTGTAGCCAATATTAGTTGAAAAATCTGTAGGGTTTATAACTTGTTTAATAAGCGTATTATATGCAGTAGGCTGAATAAATATGCCAAAAGCAGATAATAATGACACAGTTGTTATAAATCTGAAAATTTCAATAATAGGATTTTTTTTAGGCTTAACTTTTTTCCCTAAAATACGCTTAGGACGGATTGGCTGTTCAACTTTACGTTGAGGAACAACATGTAGTGGTTTTATCTGAACTTGTTGGCGGTAAGCGTACAATTAAATGCCCTCCGAATCCCTTCCTAATCAATAGTATCAAAATGTAAAGTTTTATTAATCCTACAAAAAGTTGAATTAAAAGTTGAATATAATAATGGTATTTATAACTACTACTATCGGTTAATGATAATTCCAATTGGGTTATTAAAATATAGGAAAAGGAGAAATTTTTCTATGAAAAAATGTTTATCTGTATTACTATTTTTATTAATACAATCATTTGCTTTTGGAGCTTGTAAAATAGATGGAGATGCAACTGCTTGTTCTATTGCAGAAATTCAACAACCTCAGCCGATGCAAAGAACTTATTCACCCAAATCAACAATTAAAGAATTTGCAGGTTCTCCTGAAGTTCGTTTAAAACCTTCACAAAATAGTGAGCCGAGCCAAAGTCTAAGAGATTTTGGTCCCCAACCTGTAGATTATAGTTATAATACTAGTTGTCAATTTGGGGTTTGTAATCCATCAGGAACTCCTCAACTTTTTGAAAAAAGAGGACAGTAAGAAAAATAAGATGTTCAATAAAATTTGAGCATCTTATTTTTTATTTACTTCTACACGATTAAAGAATTATCTACCTATTTCGGTTGCTTTTGAAGCCATAGCTTTTGAAATATTAATTAGTGCCAAGTTTGCTTCATAAGCTCTTTGCGCCATAACGGCATCTGCCATATCAACCATAGCATTTACATTAGAAGCTCTTATGTAACCATTTGCATCAGCATCAGGATGTCCTGGTGAATAAATTCTTTCACCGAGAGTTGGATCTTCTACGCATCCATTAAATACAACACCTCCCTGTAAATAAGGCAAAGTGCCAACGCCAAATACATCATTCTTCATTGTATTCATTAGACCGTGGAAAGATATATCTTCTGAAGCATTTAAAACCGGAATTCGGCGGACGTAGTTAGGAGTGTCAATATTCGCTATGTTTTTTGCGTGAATATCTAATCTTAATCCGTGCGCTCTTAATGCGTTTGAACCGATGTTCATTGATTCTAAAATGCTCATATTTTACCTATCTTTCTTAAACACCTTATTTTCCAACATTTATTACAGTTTTCATTTCTGTAATAATATTTGACATTCTTCGTGTAGCCATTGTATACATCAAAGAGTTTTTTTGCATTTCTGCTAACTCTGATGCTATATCGATTTCTTGGCCTTGCCTATCTTCAATTACGCTAGAAGGACCTAGTGCTGTTGATAACTTTGTTTCAATAGGACTATTCATACTTCCTAAATACTGTGAGAAATCAATATTACGTCTAACATAGCCAGGTGTATCAACGTTTGCTATGTTTGAACCGATTGCTCTTTGTTTTTGAGAAATCAAGTCTAACATTAAATTAGTTTTTCCCATTGAATCCAAAGCTGTAAATGTCATACTTTACCTTTCTTAGTTTAAATCAATTATTATTCTGTAATACTGATTGATTTGCTATACATATCGTCTGCAACTTTCATTAAATTAAAACTTGCAATCATTGAAGTGTTTAGTCTCATTAGATCATTCATCTCGTCGAAGATATTTGTATTAGAAGTTTCGGTTGCATATTGTCTAATGTTTTGATCAGCTTTAACAATAACTGGATTTCCAGATTCTTCTGTCATTGTCATTTTATTATTATGGCCCTGTTCTAAACCTTCAGGACAATCAAATTGTACAATTGGAATTGTACCAATTTTTTCTGGAAGTGATCCTGCATTATCATAGTTGAATACATCACCATTTGGACGAATTTCAATTTTGTAAGAGTTTGCTGGTATTTTAATACCATCTCCAACTAGCCAATCATCTACAGTCATTAAATATCCGCCTTTACCACGTTTAAGAGAACCGTCGCGAGTATATTGGACTTCTCCGTCTGGTGAAACAACTGGGAAGTAACCTTCACCATCAATAGCGATGTCATAAGGATTCCCACTTACTCTTATTCCACCTCTTAAAGCGTTTGTTCTAATAGCACCGTCAAGGTATCCATCTTCACGTAGAATTTGCTCAAAACGATTTGTTTTATAAGCTACAGTATTGTAATTAGTTAGGTTGTTCGCAATGTAGCCAAGACGCTCAAATTGAGTAGTTGTATTATTTATACTTTTTCTTATTGTTGCTTGTATGTTATACATTATTAAATCTCCTATGAGCTTGAGCCAAGTTGATTAATCACTTTTTGTAGAGTTGAGTTATGCATTCTAAAGATTTGCCTATTAGCTTCAAAATTTCTTACAACAGGCTTAACAGCTAAAAACTCGTTTTGAAGAATAACATTTGAATGTTCGTTGTAACCTTGTTTTACATCGGGATTAATCACTGCGAGCCCGTTTGAATCCACTATTCCAAGAAAACCAGCATCAATTAAACTACCATCTACTTTATTAAAAACGCTAATTTTTCCTCTAGAATTAACTACGACTTCTGAAGGATTATCCGGTACTACAGGAAGTCTTATTGGCATTCCTGCATCAGAAAGTACTGCGTTGTCTTCTAAATTAACTAAATTGCCATTTTTATCCAGTTTAAATCGCCCATCTCTAGTGAGCTTTACACCATCAGGGGTTTGTATTTGGAAATACCCTCTATTTGCCATAGTAATATCTAGCGGACTTTGTGAGACCATAATACGACCTGGTTGATCATCAATTGTTGTTGATAGGCCATGTACGCCAAGATATTCTGTAAAAGAAGATACCACTGGTTCTCGTCTTTGAAAACCAATTTTGTCAAAACCAGACACGTTTTCGTTAATCATGCCAAGAACTTCACTTTGGACGTGCATAGCACGGATTGAAGCTTTGATACCTTGCTCGCAGAATCTAACACCGCCATTTATTTGCATTTTATTACCTCATTTCTCCCATGTTAATCGACAGATTTTAGATACTACTTTAATATTTTTTTACAAAATCATCTGATTGAGGGAGTTAATAAGGTTATAATGATGAGTTCTTGCAAGTCAAGTTTGTAAAAATTTACTCAACAACTCTTATCCAGCCTTCTGGGGCATCAATTCTGCCCATCTGAATTCCTGTGAGTGTATCGTATAATTTTTTAGTAATTTCACCAATTTCTTGGTTGTTGTAATCAAAACAAACAGATACACCATTGTTATCAATCCTACCAACTGGGGAAAGAACAGCGGCTGTACCACAAAGGGCACATTCTTTGAAATCTTTTATTTCAGAATATGGAATAATTCTTTCTTCAACTTTTAATCCTAAATAATGTTCTGCAACATACATTAAAGAACGTCTTGTTACAGAAGGGAGTATTGTATCAGATTTTGGAGTAACAACAGTGTTATCTTTAGTAACGAAAATTACATTAGCGCCGCCTGTTTCTTCAACATTAGTTCTTGTTGCAGAATCTAAGTACAAGTTTTCAGCATAACCTAATTGTCGAGCTTCATGTATAGGTTGTAAGCTCATTGCATAATTTAGTCCAGCTTTTACGTGTCCTGTTCCACGAGGGGCAGCTCTATCGTAATCTGGTACTCTTAATGCTATAGCACTAGCATCACCTTTAAAATATGGGCCTACTGGTGTTGCAAAAATTCTTAATTGGCATTCTGTGGCAGGTTTAACACCAATAACAATGCCAGAACCAAACATAAAAGGTCTTAAGTATAAAGCTGCACCAGAACCGTAAGGTGGTACCCAATCAATATTAGCTTTTACAGTTTTTAAAACAGCGTCTATGAATTTTTCTTCAGGAAAGGCTGGCATAACAAGTCTTTTTGCTGTGTCGGCCATTCTTTTAGCATTTAAGTCAGGTCTAAAACAAACCACCTTACCGTCAATAGTTCTATAAGCTTTCATTCCTTCAAAACAAGTCTGAGCATATTGTAAAACTCCAGCGCTTTCATTTAATACAATATTTTCATTGGTAGTTAATTCTCCGTCATCCCATTTGCCATCTTTATAATTCGCAACAAAGCGATAATCTGTTTTAATATAGCCAAAACCAATATTTGACCAGTCTAAGTTTTTTGTCATAATATATCTCCTAATTCTGATTTACTAAATTATACAATAAAATATTACGAAAAATAACAATATTCATGTTTTTGGTTTGAATTTGTATATGTTTAACATATAATAAATTCAGTTAGAAAACTTCGAGGGAGTATAACAATGAATAATGAAAGTGTAGGAAAAAAGATTGTTGAAGCTTTAAAAAAACAAGCTGAAAGTATGGATATGGAAGATTCTATTGATAATTCTTTGTTTGTAGGCACTACTATAAATGAATCAAATTTAGAAGAAGCTTTTACAACATCTGATGATGATTTTTTTGCAGAAGCTGTATCAGCTCCAAAGTCAAATTTCTTTGATGATGTGGAAGAATCAAACGAAACTTTATTTGCGGAACCTCAAATATCTGCTTCAATAGTAGAAAATCCAATGGATAGTTTTGAAATGCCTGCGAATATTGCGGTTCTTAAAAAGCTTATTTCTCAATTGCCAAGTGGTGTTTCAAGACATACAGGTGCTCAAATTATTAAACAAACTATGGAAGCTCTTGGGATTTCAATGAAAAACGTTCTTCAAGATGCACAACAAGTTCAAGAAAGTTTAAAGGTATCTGCTAGAGAATGCCAGGGTTCTATTCAAGAATATAAAAAACAAATTTTAACTCTTGAAAAGCAATCTCAAAATTATCAAAAACAATACTCAGCTTTGAATGATTTAATTAGTTTATTTATTCAAACAACAAGATAATTAAATAAATAAAAAAAGATGTGGAAGATATTTTAGATATCTTCCACATCTTTTTTTTGTAACGTTGTAAAATAAAAACTGCGATAGAAAGTCTATCGCAGTTTTTATATAAACCTATTAAGTTAAAGACTATCTTAATCTTACTGTAACTGATTTAGCTTTTTGAGTGTATTCAAGTTTATCTTCTCTTGATAACCAGCCAAGACCCATTTCAGCGAAGTTTTCATTTAAGCTAAGGTCTTTTTTCATTTTGTTAATTGAAACTTCACCTTTAGCGTTTAAATAGTTGTAAATTTGACCAGCTGATTCAATAATTTGTTCTTGAATACCGATTTTTGCTTCTTTAACTTTAGCCATGTTAAATCTCCTTCTTAAATGTATATCTGTGTAATTGATTACTCCTTAATTTTATAAAAAAGTTTTTTATTTGACAAGAGGTTTGAAGCCTGTTTGTGATAAAATACTCTATAAGGAGTATGTTAGTAAATTTTATTAAAGTTGATTTTAGAGAAAATTTGTTAATCAAGAAATATCTTGAGCTTATTTCTGTTGGAGTAAAACCCTCTGAAATATTGGTTCTCATTCAAAACTCTACTCTAAAAAAACAAATAACTGATAAAATTTTGACAGAAATAAGAATTGATGCAATTGAGAAATTACAAATTCATTCTTTTTTTTCAATTGTATACAATACTTTACAAGAAAATTGGTGTTTTATTGAAAATTCTATTCCATCAGAGAAATCTTTTATACTTCCAAATTTAGTTGGGCTAGAGGTTTCACAGTTTTTATTAAAAGAAATATTAAAGAAAAATGAAGTTAAAGGATATAATTCTAAAAAATCACTCCTTCATCAAATTTTTAGAAGATATTCTTTAATTGTTCAAAATAATTTAAATAATGATGAAGTGCGTGAACGTTCAAAAATTTTAAAAGAATCTTTTGGAGAAGATGCGGAGTTTATTATAAAAAGATTATTGTCTTCAACATTAAAAACAAGAAGTCTAGATTATTTGCGCCAGACATTAATCTTTAACCATGTTTATAAAAATACAGATTATTTCAAGAATATTAAATATCTTTTAGTCGATGACGCTGATGAAATGACTCCTGTTTGTTTTGAATTTATTAAATATTTAAAACCACAATTAAAAGATTGGTTAATTTGTTTTGACTCTCTTGGATCAAGCCGTTGTGGATACTTAAGTGCAGATACGTCGATTGAATATAAATTGTCAAAATTATTTAACGAAAAAGTTGAAACAATTGAAGAAAAAAATATTTCTTTCCAAGAAGAAAACGGAGAAATAATTTTTTCTAACGTAATTGAAAAAACTAAAAAAAGACTGAAAAATTTCACATTAACATCTCTCTCAAAACGTGCAGAAATAATAGACTTCAGTGTTGCTAAAATAGAAGATTTATTAAAAAAAGGAATTAAACCAAGCGAAATTGCAATCATTACTCCGCTTCAAGACGACATGTTGAAGTTTACATTAAAAGAAAAACTTAAAACTTGTAATCTGCAATTTTTATCAGGTAGTGAAAAACTTATTGATAATCCTTTGGTAAAAGCCAGTTTAAATATCTTAAAACTCATGCAAGGAATAGAAATTTCAGAAATGGATTTAAGAGTTATCCTTTCTGATTATGTTGGAATACCTTTAAAATATTGCAAAAATATCTTAGAAGCTTACTCTAAGACAAAACTTCTTCCACTTTTAGAAGTTGAAAATTATTCAGAGAAATATGAAAATTTTTATAACGCTTTTGAAGAAATCAAAAATAAAGACATTAAACTTTCACTTAAAGTCTATGAAATGTTTTATCGTGTTATTGATTTTGTAGACGAGACAAAAATTAATAAATTCAATTTCTTTATTAAACAACTTAGAGATTTTGAAAAAGTTTTAGGGGAAAAGGTTGTTAAAAATAGAGTTTCTGATATTATTAATCAAATTGAAAACTCAATTATTGCAGAAAATCCAAGTTCAACATTAGAAATTTTAGAAAATGATTTGGTAATAGCAACTCCACAGAAAATTATTGATAATAAAATCTCTACAAAATATCAATTTTGGTTAGATGTTTCACATTCTGATTGGGTTAAAAACGATATTGGACCACTTTACAACGCTTGGGTGATGCAAGCTGATTGGACAAAAGATGAATATACAATTGAAGACGATATCTTTTTATCAGCTCAAAAAACAGCAAGAATTTTAAGAAAACTTTTGCTTCTAGCTAAAGTCAAAACATATGCTCTTTCAAGCTTATTTGACCCAACTGGCGCAGAAAACTTAGGAGGAATAGAAGAATATTTAATATCAGAGATTCCAAAAGAAGAAGATACTAAATCTGTATTTCAAATTATTCCACGTGATGATCAAAAACCTGTACTAGATTATGAATCTGGTTCGATGGCAATCTCTGCAGTTCCTGGTGCAGGTAAAACAACAATTCTTCTTGCACTTATCATGAAACTTTTAAATAAAGGAATAAAACCGTCTAATATCTTTGTACTCACTTACATGGAATCAGCTGCAAGAAATTTCAGGGAACGTATAAAAAATATGGCGCCTAATTCTAACCAGCTTCCAAATATTAGTACAATTCACGGGCTTGCACTTAGAATAATTAAAGATAATTCGAATTACGAGAGATTAGGCTTGGCTTCTGATTTTGAAATTTGTGATGATACTCAAAGGATGAGGATTCTAAAAAGTATTGATGGTAAATTTACAAAAACAGATTTAGATGATTTTGATAGAGCAATATCTGTGATGAAGTTACAGGAAGGTGATATTAATAAACCTACTACTGATAAAAAAATAGAAAAATTCAAAAGTTTTTATAAAGAATATCAACAAAAATTAGATGAGGCTAATTTGATAGACTATGATGATATTTTATTATTTTCAGTAAAACTTTTAGAAAATAATAAAGATATTCTGGAACACTATCAAGAAATCTGTGAATATATTATAGAAGATGAAGCGCAGGATTCTTCTGGTATACAACAAAGACTTATTGCTTTGTTAACAGGAAAACATAAAAATTTGATACGTTGTGGAGATATAAATCAAGCTATTACAACAACTTTTTCTAATGCAGATGTAGAAGGTTTTAGAGATTTTATCAAAAACGCTGATAAGCTTGTTGAAATGAATCATTCACAAAGATGTACTCAAGAAGTCATGGATTTAGCAAACAAGACAATCCTTTGGGGAGAAAAACTTTTACCAAAAGCTTTCTTTAAAAGTATGATGCAAGGAGTTGAAGGGAAAAATCCAATAAGTGAAAATGCAGTTTTTGCCAAAACTTTTGAAAAAGCTTTTGAAGAAAAGAATTTTGTGCTAAGAGAAATCAAAAATGTTTTGACAAGAAATAAAGATGCAACAATCGGAATACTTTTAAGAGGAAATTATCAAGTTGCAAACTGGACTCAATTTGTTAATGATGCTGGGTTTAAGAGTATTACAAGAAGTGAATCTTTAGGACAAAAATCCGTATTTAACACAATTTTTTCTATCCTAAAATTTTTACAAACTCCATTTGATAATGAAGCTTTAGTAAATGTCTATGAAACACTAAGCGAATACGGATTTTACAAACCTCGCTTGCAGTTAGAAATTCGTGCAAGTGAAACTCCTTTTATAATAAAAAATGGTGATGAAATTGAATCTCAAGATTTAGCACAATTTTTATGGGATATGCAATATTGGCTGAATTCTTCGACCATGCCTTTAGAGGAATTAGTTATTAAAATAGGTTTATTTTATTACACGTCAGATATTGAAAAATCAAATGTATATTTAATTGGAACTTTGGTAAGGAAATTGAATAATAATTCTAATTATAATTTGACATTAGAAAGATTAGATGCACTTTCTAAACGTCCAAGTTTAAGCGGGTTTAAATTTTTCTCTGAAGAAGAAGATGAAAATGCAGTTAAAGGAAAAGTTCAAATAATGACGCTTCATAAATCTAAGGGTGATGAATTTGAATATGTATTTATGCCAGAGCTTTCTGAAAAAATGTTAAATATGGATGTTAATCAAGCGAATTTAAAATCTTCAACTTCATTTATGGAAGAAGTAAGAGGTTTTAATCCAAAATACAAGGTTAAATCTGAGCTTGAATTAAAAGAATTTTCTTGCGAAGAATCTATGCGCTTATTTTATGTTGCAGTAACAAGAGCGAAGAAAAAACTCTATATTACAGCACCTTTAAAAGTTAAATCTTTTGGAAAAGAAATTGACCAAGCCTCTAGTATTGTGTTTGAAGAATTGTTGTAATTAATAGATTAAGAATATTCTTTATCATCTGTAAGAGTTTCAATTTGTTTTTTATAATTGCAAGTTCTATTTGAACACACTTCAAATTCGCCATTCTTAGTAATCTTTTTTAACAATAATCCTTCACATTCTGGACAAGTATTACCAGTTGGTTCATCCCAAAGTGCATAAGAACAATCCGGATATTTATTACAGCCAAAGAAAATTTTACCAGATTTTGATTTCTTTTCTATAATTTCACCCTCGCCGCATTTAGGACACCTTACTCCTGTTGAGCGTATATATTTTTTGCGTTCTTTACATTCAACGCACTCAATATATTTACCATAAGGTCCAGTTTTTAAAACCATTGAAGAACCACATTTATCACACTTTTCATCTACAGTTTGTGCTATTGCATTAGCTTCATTTTCAGAATCTAATTGTAAAGAATCATTAATAGAAATAGCAGTTTTACATTCAGGATAGCCAGAACAACCTAAAAATTGATTTCCTGTACGACTTGTTCTTACCAGCATTTTTTTGCCACAATTTGGACAAAGTTTATCGCTTTCAATAACAACTTTTTGCGCTGTTTGCATAACAGAATTGACAACTTCCATAAACGGAGTATAAAATTCTTTTAAAACAATATTCCAAACTAGTTTTTGTTCTGCAATCAAGTCCAATTTTTCTTCCATGCCGGCAGTAAATTTATAATCCATAATATCTGCAAATTGAGACACCAATTGTTTACAAACAGTTCTACCTAAGAGTGTTGGATGTAGCGCCTTGTCTCGTTTTTCAACATACTTACGAGTCTGGATAACAGTAATGATTGTTGCATAAGTTGATGGTCGACCGATCCCATGTTCTTCTAAAGCTTTAACCAAAGAGGCTTCATTATATCTTGGAGGTGGTTGAGTAAAATGTTGCTTAGGATTAATTTCTTTGCAAGTAACTTTATCGCCATCATTTAAATCAGGAATCTTTGCATCAGCATCTTTTTCATCTTCTTCAGCGTCATTATATAGTTTTAAGAAACCGTCAAAAAGAATCTTGCTTGTACCAGCTCTTAGCGTATAATCACCAGCACCAATCTCAACTGTTTTATTAGCAACAGTTGCAGGAGCCATTTGAGAAGACATAAATTTATCCCAAATAAGTTTATATAATTTATATTGGTCTGCATCTAAGTATTGTTTGATACTTTCTGGCGTTTTATCAGGATATGAAGGCCTAATAGCTTCGTGTGCGTCTTGAACATTTTGCTTACCTTTGACATAAGAATTAGGCGAGGCTGGATAATATTCTTTACCATAATTATTAAGGATAAAGTCTTTAGCCATTTCTTGAGCATCGTCAGAAACACGAACAGAGTCTGTTCTCATATAAGTAATCAAACCGACTGGAGTTCCATCAATTTCCATACCTTCATAGAGTTTTTGTGCAACTTGCATGGTCTTTGAAACCCCAAAACCTAATTTTGTACTCGCAGCACGTTGGAGAGTTGAAGTAATAAACGGAGCTGTTGGTTTGCGTTTAGTTTCCTTTTTAGTAACTTTTTCTACTTTAAATTCTGTTGAAGGATTTAATAAATACTCTTTAATAGCAATTGCTTCTGCTTCGTTATTTATATCAAACTTTTTACCTTTGTGTTTTGTAACTTCTGCTTCAAAAGTTTTTCCATCTTTATCCATCAAGGCATGGATTGACCAATATTCTTTTGGAACAAAAGCCTCAATTTCTTCTTCTCTTTCACAAATCATGCGAAGTGCAACTGATTGAACGCGCCCAGCAGAAAGATTTCTGTTTCCAATTTGTTTCCAAAGTACTGGACTTAATTTAAAACCCACAAGCTTATCTAAAATTTGTCTTGTCTGTTGGGCTTGTACCATGTCCATATCGATAGCACGAGGATTTTCAACAGAATGTTTAACAGCTTTTGGTGTAATTTCGTTAAATACGATTCTATAAATCTTTTCATCCGGCACTTTTAGAATTTGCCTAACGTGCCAAGCAATAGCCTCTCCTTCGCGGTCAGGGTCAGATGCAAGATAAATTTTATCACTTCTTTTAGCAAGCTCATTTAATTTAGTTACAACTTTTTGCTTACCATCAATTATTTCAAATTTCGGTTCAAAATTATTATTAACATCAAAGCCCAAGTTATCAGTCTTAGGGTCTTTTAGAGGTAAATTCCTAACATGGCCAAAACTAGCTTCAATTGTATAACTATCGCCAAGAATTTTTTTGATAGTTTTAGATTTAGCAGGAGACTCGACTATTACTAGAGCCTTCTCTTTCTTAGATTTTGTCTTTTTCTCTTCTGCAAACGCCTCAGCCATTCTTTCCTCTCTATAGGGCTAATCCCTACCCCCTTGTTCTAATATATCTATCACCTTCGACTTGTTCTATCAAACCACTAAGTTCCATTTCTGTCAAACGGATTAAAAGTTCATCGGTTGATAAACCTGTATAAATTTGAATTTCGTCAAACCCCTTCGGCTCAATTCCTATTATATCAAAAATAAACTGAGTTATTTCATCTAGATTTTGTGGTGCTTTTAATAAAACGGGCATACGTTCTATTGTCCAATTTAAAGCGTTTAAAATGTCTTCACCTTTTGTAACCAATGTTGCACCATCTTTTAACAACTTATAAATACCTTCTGTATTGCTATTATTAATAGCTCCTGGGATGCACATCAACTCCCGACCTTGTTCAAGAGTTAAATTTGCACTTATTAATGCACCACTTTTCATCGCAGCTTCACCAACAACTGTACCATAAGATAATCCTGTTACGATTCTATTTCTCTGTGGAAAACGGAATTTTATAGGCTCAAACGTTGGATAGTATTCTGTTACAACAGCACCAAAACCATTTTCCATTTTTTCATAAAGATATTTGCTAGAACTTGGATAGATAAAATCAAATCCACTTGCAATGACACCTATTGTTTTTAAATTATTTCTTATTGCTGCTTCATGTGATACTGCATCAATACCGGCCGCTAGACCTGAAACAATTGTTAAATCAGTCCCACGCAAATCTGTGATTATACTATTTACCCCCTCTTTGCCCGCAAAGCTTGCACGTCTAGAACCCACAAAAGCAAGAGTTCTATCTAGATTGCAAGAAAATAAATCGCCTTTATAAAACAAAATCATAGGTGGATTCGAAATCTGGCGTAGCATGAAAGGATATTTATCATTGTCGTAAGTTAAAACCTTAATTCCTTTTTTTTTGACAAAATCAAGAGTTTGCTCGGGATTTACCCCCTTTTTCTTTTCTAAATAATTTTCGGTTTTTCTAACACTTAAACCTTCAATCTGTTTTAAATCAGAAATAGTTGCATTCCAAGCTGCTTCAATATCTCCAAAGTAATTGTATAGTCTTTGAATAAAAGTTGAATCTAGTTGTTCAATTGATGCAAAAGCTGTCCAAAATTTTGTTTTCATGTCAATGATTCTAACATAAAGATTAATTAAATAAAAAAATGTAGTTATAACATGCAAAATATATATTTTTTTGCTACAATATCTAGTGTGTGGGATGTATTTTTGATTTTTAATTGGTACAGAAAAATCAACGTTACTACATTGTAAAAAAATGTAAATGCATGCTTAATTGCTAGCAAAAAAATATTTTACACTACTTATTATAAATAGTTACCATTTGGGGTTGTTATGATTAAAGTGTTGGCGCCGATACAAAATCAAATAAATTTTAAAGAAAATTCTTCAAAAGATGATAAAAAGAAGGACGAGACACGCCTTTTACCTAGCACCCCAGCAACGAGGATAAGACAAGCTACACAAAAAACAATGTCAGCATTTATTGACTACCCAGCGAAAGGTTTAAAGGGAGATGTAAACGCCAATTTCTACGAATTTTTAACAATGGGTATAGTTCCTTATATACTAGGTAGTGCAATATTTATGGCTGTTTTTGGGCTTTTAAATAAAACAGGGAAAAAGCTTTCTTTGGGAGTTCTTTTGTGTGCAGCCTTTAAAACTTTATCAAAAGATTTAGTAACGATACCTGTCAAAGCTTTTACTGGTGTTGATACAGAAATGCCTTATCAAAATAAAGTGAGCAATTTACCTAAATATGCTGGTGACCAAGCTGTTGTTGATGTTAGATTCCAGCAAAGAAAAGTTTTTGATAGTGTTGAATTTTTTAGAAAAGATTTACTAGAAAAAGAACATTTTGATCGTATTGCATTAAGATTAGGCATGGATGAAAATCTAAAAGACTCAGAATCAGCAACAACTCCAATTATACAAAATGTGGTTGCGACAACAAATACTGCTAAATCCATTTCATCAGGTTGCTGGGCTGCAGTCGGTGTAGGATTAGCAGTACAGGATGTTTGGCTAGATTTCTTTGATTCTATCAAGAATAGAAAACGTTTTGTAGCTAGAGGTAAGCAAGGAGCTTTAAATAAATTTGGTTCTAAAATGAAAAATTTTGGTGAAAATACGTTAACTCTGAGTAAAGAATTTTGTAAATCATTCTTTTATTCTTGGAAACAATTATGGAATGGAAATCCTGCACACAATAAGTTTAGAAAACATTCTGGCAAAGCACTTATTTCTTTATCAGCATTAACAACATTAGCATTAACTGCTAACACTATTATAAAAGCTCATAAGATGGCTAAAAATAGAAATCTAAAAACTATTGATATAAATAAAGAAAGTACGGTAATTTAAGTATGGCAATAAAATCAATTCAATATAATTTAAATACTTATAAGAATCCTTCTTTTAAAAAAGAAGGATATAAGTCATACTTAGATGCAAATGAAATTATTAATACAGAAAATAAAATTCATCCGGCTCCACCAGAAGGTCATCTTGTTAATGATACACTGAATAATAGTATTAAATATTATTTTAAAGATATTGGATATGCATTAGATTCTGTAAAAGCAGGTTTTAATGGTACGGCAAATGATCATCAATTAGGTAGACTTAATAATGTAGGGATGGTTGCAGCAGGGGTTCTTATCGCAACATATTTAGCATCAAAAACAAATAATCCAAAAACAAGATTAATGGAATACGTAGGTTTAGGAGCGTTCTTAACTGCAATGTCACTTTATCCTAAATTAGCTATTAACACACCTGCAAAAATAGTTCATGGATATGATATTGATAAAGAATACATTGATGATCAAGGTCGTAAAAAGTCTGTAATGCAAAATCCGAATTATGTCCCCTACGACATGTATTTAGCTTCTGTTCCAGAAGAAGATATTTCTGTAATTGGTGATAGAATGGGCATACCTAGAGATATTGTTAATAGGAATGATGTGATAAAGGAACAAATGCGTAAGATTGCTACTCAAAACAATACTCTTTGGATGCTTACTGCTTGCGTTACACCTGCGTTGGCAGGACTATTATGCTATGGAATAGAAAATTATATAGCAGAACCTTTAGTTGAAAAATCTAAGTTAGCTAATGCTAATACAAACATTTCTAAAATGTTACAAAAAACAATTAATATGGCGAATTCTATAGATTCAAATTCAATTAAGCCAAATCAATTGAGCAAAAGAGTTGAAGCTCTTTTAGCTCCATATAAAGGTCAAGAGCTTCCGAAACAAGAAATAGAAAATTTATTAACATTATTAAATGAAGGCCTATTTGTAAATACATCCGAAGGGATTAAAACTGATATAACTAAATTATTAAGAACATCTGCAACAAATGGTCAGGAAGGATTTTTAATTCAAGAAGATTTTGTAGAAAATTTTATAAAATTATCAGAAGACTCAATATCTGCTAGAAATAAAAATGAGATAAGTTCAATTTTGGTCCCAAGTAAAGAAGAATTTAATTCAATTTTAAACAAATATATGCCTACAAATGCAAAACTAGAAAATGGAGCTGTGCTAAAGGCTGAAGAAATTGCACTAATTAGAAAAGATTTACAAGAATTATTAAATACTAAAATCCAAAATTCAAATGGAATACCTAAAGAATTTTTAAATTCTAAAAAGAATGAAATTCTTAATAATTTATCAAAACATTTAAAATCTGAAAAATCCGCTTTCGTATCAGAAGAAAGCTTTAAACAAATTGTTGATTTTGCAAAAATTCTTGGAGAATTCAAAGAAAACCAAGTTTCCTTAAAAAAAGTAGGACATACCCTTATAGAAGATGAAAATGGAACAGTTTTAGCTAATTCTTATGGTAAATTTGAAAAAACATTATTAGATGTTTTAGGCATTAAGAGCAAAGATTTAAGAAAAGTTAGTGAATCAGAGGCTTACGCAAAAGAATTATTAGATAAAAAAATCGCTGAACTTTGTAAGGATGAATCTCGATACAAAAAAGCAATAGAAAAACTTGGCGATGTTATATCAGAATTAGAAGTTAAATTAAATGGCAAGGTTGAAAACAAATCTAGGCTATTAGATTTTATTAACGCTACTGAAAATAATTATAATAACACTGCTAAACGTATTTCTAAATTAGGGAATTTTAAAGAAACTGTTAACCGTCTTGTTAAGGAAGATGTTAAAACTTTAAGTACAGAATTTTTAACTAGAGAACAACTCTTTGACTTTATCGACGGAATAATAGAATCTCAATATAAAACGTTTGGAGAATGGAATAATTTATCAGAAGAAGCACGATTAGAGTATTTACGTAATAATACGAAAGGTGTTGGTTCATCTAAAAAAATGGAAATTACAAGATTTATAGAACGTTATCAAGGTGCAAAAAATTCTTTAAACAGAATTATACACACGTTTGATATTTATAAACGAGCAGAGAAGCCTGAAACCTTTCTTAAAATTTTTGACAGTAAAAATTCAGAATATATAAATGCTATTATAAAAGAAGCTAAAGATATGATGCTCTATTCAACTGCGTCAGAACATACTTTAAAATTAAATTATGTTAATAATCCTAATTTTTATAAAGATTTAATACATTCTACACATGCGAGTGAAGGAGGAGATTATTTTTCGACTAAAAATAAAGGATTTTTAGATGAGTTAACAAAACAAGCTTTAAGTAAAAATAATACTTCTGCAAAAGGTAATGTTCTTGATAGAATGCAATATTATATTACACGGTTTAGGAATATAGTTGCTAATAGTACTGTGGATTTTACAAAGCCAAATCATATTTTAAATCCATATGTTAGGAAAAGCTATACAATGGATTCTAAGACAAGAACCTCTTTATTTAATTTAGTTGGGCAAAACCCTGTTGAAATGGTAAAAAATGCCGCAAAAAAACGTTATGATACACAAAGATGGGTTAAAAAAGTTGGAATTATAGCCGGTTCAATTACTGGTGTAGCAATAATAGCTCAATTCTTCTTTGGAAAATTAAGTAATCCTCAAAATTTAAAAAAGCAGGTGAATAATGATTTTAATAAATAATTTATCCTTAAATACTATTAAAACTTTTAAATATAATAGCTCTCCTATATTTAAAGCAGAGACCTTACCTGCAAAAAATTATAGTGAAGAATTGCTTCAAGCATATTTAGAGAATCAATCTCTTGTTAATAAGTCAACAGTTCAAAAAGTTGAAAACAAAAAAGAAGTCACAAATGTAAATTATAAAAATAATTTACGTACAATGATAAAAAATAATGAATCCGTTATGATGGCTATTATACCGAGAACATTTACCGCAAAAGATGTAAATGGTGATGAAAAAATTTCAATTTTAAAAGGAGAAAAGCCTGGGACTTTTTTAAGCGCGAGTGAACGTTTAGATGAGCTTAAAGATTTAGGTATTAATACTATTCACGTATTGCCAATTCATCCGATGGGGTTAAAAAATGCAATGGGAACAGCAGGTTCTTTATATTCACCTGCAAGATTTCTTGAAGCTGATGGAGCTTTAGCAATAGATCCAGTTTTAATTGAAAAAGATGATCCACGATCTCCTTCAGAACAATTTAAGGTTTTTATTGATGAGTGTCATAAACGTGATATTAAGGTGATGCTAGATTTGCCTAGTTGTGCTTCAATAGCGTGGTTTGAAGCTGAGCCTGAGTTAATGGCTTTTGGCAGAAATGGAGAAGATAAAACTCCTCAAGGTTGGGCTGATATTAGAATGTTTGAGCCTTGGGAAGATGAAACAAAACGAACTTTGAACCCTAAACTTCTTGAAATGCATAAACAATATGTAGATGCTTGTATAGATTTAGGTATAGATGGTATTCGTGCGGACGTAGCTAGAGCTAAACCTACGGAATTTTGGAGTATATTAATACCTTATTCTCGAGAAAAGGATCCTGAGTTTGCATGGTTAGCAGAGACATACACATATGAATGTGCATCTCCTCAGGTTAATATGCCTTATGATAGACCAGAGGATTTATTAAGGTCTGGTTTTGATGAGTATTATGGACAGTATCATATATTCCATGAATGGAAAACAAATAAAGAATTCATTGATTATATTAAACTAAATCTTGATATGTCGCACAGACTTCCTGTTGGAAGGTCATGTATCGGTTCTTTTTTAACTCATGATGATGTATCAAGTATGCTTCATGGTGGAGAAAATTTCTGTAAAATGACAACAATTCTTCAATCTACAATTCCGATGTGTAACCCTTACTTTGTTGACGGTTTCCAATCAGGAGATTACTATGACTATCAATATTCTCATAAAGATGATGATGAAACTGTAACCTATAATGTGATTAGTTTAGAACAAGCTATTGAAGAAGGGAAATCTCCTATAGAAAAAAGAGAAGGTTATCATGACTATCAATATTCTCCAAAGGATTATGGTGAAAATATCGTAAAGGTTCCATATTATGAAATGGATCATCACGCTAATAAAATGGATATTTTTAATCATTCAAGAAAACCTGGAGGAGATTACCCAGATATTGGGAGGGTAATGACAGAAACTCTAAAAATGAGAAATGAAAATAAGGATTTATTTGCTGATAAAAATAGTATTTTTATTACTCTTGATAAATTGGGAGATACTGCAGATCAAATCATAACTTATGCAAGACATAATAGTGGAAGAACAGCCTTAGTTGTTGCGAATAAAAATCCAAACGAAAGAATGACCGGAACAATAATTATTCCAGGCTTAAAAGAATCTCAAAAACTAAAAAATATTGCTCCTATTTACGGTGAAGAAAGTGAGTTTCAAGTTGCAGAAAATGAACTAAGGGTCGATCTAGCTCCTGCTGATGCATATGTTTTTGAAATTGACACTCCGAATATTGTTCAAGACAGAAAAGGGAATGCTTTTAGGCAAAGAATTTAATTACATTTATATAGCAAACATTAAATAAACAACCAAGGGTAGCTGTATAACAGCTACCCTTTAGTTTAGTTTAAAATTCTGTCGGATTTTTTAAGTCCAAACACTATTAGATTTTAAATTTGGCTCATAGCCTGCCGGCGTATTATAAATACTACTTGCAATGAAGGCTCCAGCATCAGGATTAACTAATGGCTTTTTTCTTTCATCATCATTGTTAATTGAAGATCCTACGCTATAAGCGTTACTACCTGAAATGTTTAATGACATCTTTACGTCCTTTCTTTCTCATATAATATCTCTTATGTATATATAAAGTTTTTTAGGACGAAAAAATTGCCTTTTTATAAAGTTAAAATTTACAAATCTTTACAATTAATGTTGTTTTTCTAGAATGCAGTCAATGATTTCTCTAAATGCACCATTACCGCCACGTTTTGCAGTTATTTGAATATGTTCAATTGTTTTAATTTTATCCACAGCATCAGGAACTGTTAATGCATATTTAGCTTTTATTAAAGAATCATAGTCGTTAACATCATCACCAATATAAATGTATTCGTCTTCTGATAGATTATACTTTTCTATAATATTAGTTAAGACTTCTAGTTTATTTCTTATGTTTTGATGCACTTCTTCTATATCAAATTTCTTTACGATAACTTCTATCGCAGAGTTTGCTTCACCAGATATAATCCCAATTTTATAATTATTTTTTTTTAACAACGAAAAAGCCATTATGTCTTTAAAATTTAACTTTCTTGACATATTACCTGATTCATCAATATAAACACAATTGTCAGTAATTATTCCATCAAAATCTGTAATTACCATTTTTATAGTTTTAGGTAAGTTTAACATTATATTACCCTTTCACACGCCTCAATTTGTCTATAATTGGCAATTCTCTTGGGTATACAATTTTTATACCATTACCTAGTAGTGCGGGAACTTGCCTTATATCTCGAACCATATGATATAAACCAGCCATCTCAAGGCTTGCCGCTTGATCAGAACCCCAATTTGTTCTATCCAATGTGATGTGTCTTTCAACAGAATTAGCACCAACAGCCACTGCTAACACTGAAGGTGTTACACCTCTTTCGTGCCCTGAATATCCAATAGGCACTCCAAATTGTGATTTGAAAGATTCAATAACCTTTAAATTTGTTTCATCAGCATTAGAAGGATAGGTTGATGTACAATGATATATAATCAAATTTTCTTTGCCTAAGAGTTCAACAGCATGGTTAATTTCATCCATTGTACTCATACCAGTTGAAAGTAAAAGAGGTTTTCCTGTTTTTTTGATATATTTTAATAAATTATCATCGGTTAAAGATGCTGAAGCTATTTTATGACAAGGGACATCAAATTGTTCAATAAAATCTACGGCTTGTTCATCCCAGCAAGATGCGAACCATAGAATTTCTTTTTGTTTACAATATTCATCAATTTGCTTGTATTCATTATAACCAAACTCTAGTCCTCTTTTTAAATCACCATTAGTTTTACCGAAAACGCTGTTTCTTTCTTTAGCTAATTCTTCTTTAGTATATACTATATCAATTGTTCTTTTTTGAAATTTTACAGCATCACAACCCGTTGTAACTGCTATATCAATCATTTGTTTTGCCATTTCGACAGAACCATTGTGATTAATACCAATTTCTGCAATAATGAAACAAGGATAACCGTCGCCGACTATTTTATCAGCTATTTTAACAAATTTTGACATCAAACTCCTCTCTTATGCTAAATATTTTTTATATAAAGCAAAGTCTTCTGGATCAACAGTGTGCTCAGATTTTTTATTATCTTCTACTTCTTGGACAGATTCTTCGTGTTGCGTGAATAATGAATCGATAATTTGTTCTGGATTATTCTTTTCTATAATATCTGAAATATCCGAACTTGCTTCCTCTGTAGATTTTTGTTCTTGCGAAGTTTCTTCTTTTTCAAACTTACTAATAGGCTCATGTATTTTTGTGGCTAATTTTGAAAAATTGATACTTGGAATTTCTATTTTAGGGATTTCAATCTTAGGAATTTTTATATTTGGGATTTCAATATGCGAAAATTCTTGTTCTTCAGAACTTTTATTGAAAGAACCTAAATCTTTTATTAGTTGTATTGTAGAAGAAGATGCTCCGATAAGCATTCTTTTTCCATCCAATTCCACAACATGTAAAGTTTTGTTATTTCCTAGTTGGGTTGTTGAAACAACTGATACTTGAGAACGGCTAAATTCACCTTGTTGATGTTTTAAAACTTTTAAACCTGTTTTATTTAACTTTGTGTAAATAATTCCTGTTAAATATATAAGTAGAACTACAAACAATAAAGACAAAACTACTGATACTAAACTAGGTTCTGTTCCTATTGATTGAGCATTTATTGTTGCAATATTTGTTGTACCAGACACTGAAGCAGCATTAGCTGGTTGTACTGCATAAGCTAATGGATCTGGCAGGTCTGGCAAAACTTCAAATTTCTCCACTGCTTGTGCAACGCCAGTCACAAAACAACTTAAAACTCCCATGCTATAAATTAAAAACTTCTTCATTTATTTATACCCTAATTTCTGTTATAATTATATCATAAAAAAATAAAATAGGTTTAATTACCATGCTCATGAATTTTTTAGATTTTGCATTCGATGAATACTTAAATGTTGTAATGTTAGCATTTAACATCTTTATTTTAATTATCTTAATATCATCATTAATCTTAGTTAGAGATTCAAGAAAAAGGTGGGATAAAGTATCTGATTACTTAGGCGATGTTACAAAAACTGTTGATTCTGTAAGGTATGGAGATTTAACTAAAAAAATTAATAAGTTAGATATTATCAACTCAGGAGATTTAACAGATAGTTTAAATAGAATGATTGAAACCCTTAAAGACAGAGAAATTATGATTGATGAGTTCCAAAAAGATTTACTTAAACAAAATAAAATCTTGGAACAAACTGTAAATTCTCTTTCTGATGGGCTGTTAATAGTTAATGAAGCTGGTGAAATTTATAGAGCTAATTCTGTTATTCGTGATTGGTTTGAGGATGATGGTAAAGCTTTGCTAGGCAAATCTTTATTTAATTATATTGAAATTACTCATAAAAAAGATGTTTCTATGTACAGTATGGATCCAATTGTTATACCGACAAAACGTTCTTCTAACTTTATCATGAGTTCTGTGGAACTAAATCTTGATGATAAAAAGGAACGTTACATGATTATCATACAAAATATAACAGACCAAGTTGAACTTGAAACACTGAAAGAAGACTTTGTTGCGACTCTTACGCATGATTTAAAAGTCCCGATCATCGCAGAAACCAATATGTTAGAACTATTTTTGAATGAAAATTTTGGGCCAATTAGTGATAAACAAAAAACTGCACTCATCAACATGCAAGCATCTAACAAAGAATTACTTGAACTTGTACAAACTGTATTAGAAACATATAAAATCGGAAGAATTACTTTATACAAAGAAAACATTCTATTAAAAGGCTTTATCAATGAAATACTTAACGAAATGAATCCAATAGCAGAAAAAAATAAAAACAAGTTAGAATTTATTCAATCTAGAGATATATGGGTTTTTGCAGATAAGTTTCAATTGAAACGAGTTATTAAAAATCTCATCCAAAATGCAATATCTTATGGGCGTGCTAAAACTCCAATTGAGATAAGAATTGGGGAAATTCCTAATTATGTAGTTATTAGAGTAAAAGACCATGGAGAAGGTATTTCTAAAGAAAATATTGACAGAATCTTTAATAAATACTATTCTGCAGCCAAAAAATTTCGTAAAATTGGAACAGGCCTAGGATTATATTTAGCATTGCATATAATAAGAGCACACAATGGAGATTTAACTGTAGAAAGCGTGGAAGGAGAATTTACGGAATTTTGTATAAAATTACCGGTTAATTATGAACGAAATACTTTACCATACTAAATATTTAGAGTTAAAATCAACGCAGTCAAAGAATGGTAAACCGTGGGTGTATGCACATCGGCCCAATGCAAATGACGTTGTTATTATTTTACCAATATACAAAGATGAAGTTTTATTTCTAATAGAGGAACGACCCCCTATAAAAGCTGAAAAAAGAGGGTTTTACACTATAGGACTTGCAGCAGGTTTAGTGGGTGATGAAAGATTAGGAGAAAGCATAGAAGATGCATTAAAAGCAGAATTGTTGGAAGAAACTGGACTTGTAGCTAAAAGCTTTGAAATTGTTGCACGAAAAGTTGCAAGTTCTGCGGGATGTATTTCTGAGACTTTTTTAATTGCGATAGCAAATATTGAAAAAAAGGATGAAGTTGCACCTCCGCTGAGTGATAATGGAGTGATAATAGAAAGAGTTTGGATAAAGAAAACTGAAATAAAAACATGGTTAAACACAAAAGAAAAAGATGGCTACGTATTAACAGCACAAGCACTAGCAGCGTTATTTTATTTATAATGAAAGGGGGAAAATGGTTACAAAAGGTATTAGAGGAGCAATTACTGTAGAAGAAAATTCTTCTGAAGCTATTGGAGCTGCAACAATAAAACTCCTGAAATCAATAGTAGAACGTAATAATATAGAAATATCGCAAATCTCGCACGCAATTTTTACGTTGACATCAGATTTAAATGCGGATTTCCCAGCAAAATATGCAAGAATCAATCTAAAATGGAAAGAAGTTCCCATGATGTGCTTTCCAGAATTAGATGTTCCTAATTCATTAAGAAAATGCTTGAGAGTTCTTATTGTAATTAATTGTAGTGAAACCTTTGAACCGGAATTTGTTTATTTAGAAGGAGCCGCAAATTTAAGAAAATGAAGATTTTAATAGTCGATGATATTAAAGGGTGGCGTGATTATCATGCACAAGTATTAAATCAATTACATCATGATGCAGAAATATTTTTTGCAGATTCTGCAAGAGAGGGTTATGACAAATTATTAGAGTATAACGATACTCCTTTTGATGTAATAATAACAGACATGCAAATGGAGTCAGATTTTGAGCCAAAATATGCAGGTGAATGGTTTATAGAACAAATAAAAACTTTTAAGAATTACAAAAATACAAAAATTATAATAATTTCAGCTGCTTATAACATAAAAAATATTGCAGAAAGCTTTGGAGTAGATTACATAAGAAAAAGTACAGCTCGGAATTTCCCGAGTGTATATGATTTTTTGAAAAATTAGATATTTACGAGAATATATTTTAATGATAATATTTTTAGGTGTAGATAAGGAGAAGTGTTATGAAAATTAGAGCAAGTCACATTTTAGTAGCTACAAAAGAAGAAGCTGAAAACTTATTATTGGATATTAATAATGGCGTTTCTTTTGAAGATTTAGCAAAAGACTATTCAAAATGTCCATCAGGTCGTGAGGGTGGTGATTTACGTTGGTTTGGTAAAGGTATGATGGTTAAACCTTTTGAAGATGCAGCTTTTGCTTTAAAAGAAGGTGAAATCTCAGCACCTGTTGAAACTCAATTTGGTTGGCATTTAATAAAATGTACTGGCATTGATGAATAATTTTTTATTTAATAAACCTCGCCTTTTAAAAGGTTGAGGTTTATTAAAATTATAAGAGGTTTTTTTCTTGAGAGAGCTATTAAAACGGTTAAAAATCGATTATCTTTTAGTTAATTCTACTAATGAATTTTTAGTAGAATATTCTGATTTATCGGAAAATGCCCGTTACACTTTAACGGGTTTTACTGGTTCAACTGGTGATGCTTTAGTTACTCAAGAAAAAATTTATCTATTTGTTGATGGACGCTACCATATTCAAGCTGACAAAGAAGCTAAAGCTAATATTACCGTAGTTAAGTTACAGCTTGGACAAAAGCAAGATGAAGAAATAAAAAAAATTATTAATAAAAGAAAAACTCTAGGGATTGTCGCAAAAAAAGTTTCTCAAACTCGTTTAGAAACTTTTAAAGATTATAAAATAAAACTACTTAGCGAAGATCCTATAAATAATTATACAATTAAACACTCTGCTCCAATGATAGAAACTTTTCCGCAAAAAGAATATAAACCTAAAAAAACGACTTTTGTATCAAATTTAGAAGATGTTTCTTATTTAACTGGATACAGAGATTTTAGTCTCGATTATAGTTCGAAGATTTGGGCAAAAATGGTTATTAATGGCGATTTATTATTGTTTACTGATAATAAAGCTTGTGAAGATTATTTAAAA
This sequence comes from Candidatus Gastranaerophilaceae bacterium, assembly GCA_045645765.1. GTDB lineage: Bacteria > Cyanobacteriota > Vampirovibrionia > Gastranaerophilales > Gastranaerophilaceae > CAG-196. Next base: position 4,890 of record JAZRJK010000014.1, on the reverse strand, counting down.
AATTTTACAGGAGAGTTAATAGTCGATAAAAATTTGATTAATGCATATGACTATAGTTTAATTAAAAACCCAATACATATGCCTTCTGAAATAAATAAACTAAAGTCTATAAAAAATCAACAAGAAATTGATTCCTACAAAAAAGCTTTCGAATCAACGGATAAAGTTATGATGAATGTAAGAAATTATATAGAAAAAGAAAATAATCTTTCGGAAGCTGATATATCTTGTCGTTTAAGATATGAATTTTCAAAACAAGGAGCTAAAAGCTTGAGCTTTAAACCTATTGTTGCAATTAATAAGAATTCTGCACAAGCTCATTATTCAAAAAGCTCTGAAAAAATTAAGCTTAATGATGGTGATTTAATATTGATAGACTGTGGAGCTTATTTTGAAGGAGGCTTAGCTACGGATATAACAAGAGTTTTTGTAAAAGCTGAACCGAATGAAGAACAAAAACAAGTCTATACTACAGTCTTAAAAGCGTTTTTAAATTGCTATAATTCAAAGTTTGAAACAGGTTTTGAATACAATAAACTTGCACATCAAATACTTGATGAAAGTATTGAAGGCTATGTGTTTAATCATGGATTAGGACATGGAATAGGTATAAATGTTCATGAAAATCCTCCGGTACTAAATGATTCAGAAATAGCAAAACAACCATTTAAAGATGGCATGTGTTTTACAATTGAACCAGGTTTATATAATTCAAGTTCTTTCGGTGTAAGATTAGAAAATTCTTGTTATATAATTAATAATGAAATACATTCTTTCGTAAAAATGGGATTTGAAGGCAAATTGATCGATAGAAGTTTGCTTACAGAACAAGAAAAGATTTGGCTTGAGGAATTTGAAATTCTATGATTATAACATCTGTTAATAATGATTTGGTGAAAAATACTGCTAAACTTTTAAAAAATAAATATAGAGAAGAAACAAAACTTTTCTTAATTGAAGGAGAAAAGGCTGTCTCTGAAGCTCTAGAAGCAGGATTAGAAATTGAACAAATATTTGTGATGCAAGGTTATAAATATTCGTTTTCGGGAAATATTGTTGAAACTACAGCGGCTGTTATGTCTAAAATTTCTGATGCTAAAACAGCTCCTCCAGTAATTGCGGTCGCTCATCAACCTAAATTTACAAAAAATAAATTTAAGGATTACAAAAAGATTATCTTACTTGAAGGAATAAAAGATGCAGGGAACTTAGGAACTATTATAAGAACGGCTTGCGCTTTTAATATTGATGGCATAATTTTGTTTGGTGATACGGTGGACTTATATAATCCAAAAACAGTACGTTCCGCAGTTGGTAATTTGTGGAAAATTCCAATTATAAAAATCAAAAATATTGAGGATTTAGAATGCTTGCTTTCAAAACATGAAAGAATTGCAACTCTACCTAGTTCAACTAGTACCACAAATCTTAAAGAATATAAACCTACCGAAAAAATTGTGGTTATGTTTGGTTCAGAAGCTGATGGGCTTTCAGATTCTCTTAAAGAATTAGCAACAAAAAATTTAACTATAGAAATGAATCCTAATGTAGAGTCTTTGAACTTAAGTGTTTCTGCAGCTGTTATAATGTATATGTTAAAAGAATAATACTTTCATAGTAATTTATACAACTTTTCTTGTTTTTTTAATAAAAAAATAGTACAATAGTCTAGTTATAATGTATATAGAGAGGTTTGTATATGAAACTTTACATGCAAGTGTTAATTGCTCTTGGTCTGGGACTTAAAAGGAATTGGCACATTTTTGCAGGGCTTATTTTGGGTGTGTTTGCTGGCATTTGGCTACATAAAGACCCTAACCCTGTTGTGATGACAACTTTAACTTTTGTCGGACAATTATTTATAAGATTAATACAAATGGTTGTTATTCCATTGGTTATTTCAGCCATTGTTATTGGTATAACAAGTGTTGGAGATAGTAAACAGATTAGTAAACTCGGCGTAAAGATGATATTTTATTACGCAATTTTAACAATTTTAGCTGTTGGCGTTGGGGCTTCTTTAGCATTAGTTTTACAACCAGGGCTTGGTGCAGCTGGATTTATTGCTAGTGAAACAGCTGCCGATGTTCAAGCACACGTTGCTTCAACAATTGAAGCTCAAAAAGGCAATTTATTAAATATTATGTTAGGTTTTGTGCCTAAGAACCCATTGGCATCAATTGCAGCTGGAGACATGGTGCCAATTATTGTTTTTGCAGTATTTTTCTCAGTTGCACTTGCTAAAGTTGGTGAAATCAACAGACCGTTTGTAAGCTTCTTTGAATCAATTTTTGCTGCAACTATGAAAATTACTGATTGGATTATGTGCTTTGCCGCTCCAGGTGTATTTGCTCTAACTGCAGTATCAGTATCAGCTTTTGGTGTTGAGATCTTTACAACTATTTCAAAATATCTTGGTGTACTAGCGATAGGTTTCTTAGTTCAATTGTTTGTAATATATCCATTATTTTTAAGAATATTTTCAAAAGTTCCTATTTGGATGCTGTATGCTGCAATAGCAGAAGCAATGATGGTTGCATTTGGAACAGCTAGTTCTTCAGCAACATTACCTTTAACAATTGCTTGTTGCGAAAAACGTGGTATTTCACATAAAGTGACAAGTTTCGTTATTCCTTTAGGGGCTACTCTTAATATGGATGGAACAGCATTATTACAAGTTGTTGCAGTTCTATTCTTAGCTCAAGCTTATGGAGTTGTGTTGACACCATTCTTGATTGTACAAATTTGTTTACTAGCTATTGTTGCATCAAGCACTTGTGCTGGCATTCCTGGAGCAGGTTTAATTACTATAGCTTTAGTGCTTAATGGAATGGGATTGAGCCCAGAAGAGCTTGTCGCAGGCTTTGCTTTCTTATTTACAATCGAAAGAATTACTGATATGATGAGAACTCTTGTTAACGTTGCTTCTGATGCAGTTGTTGCAGCTGCAATTGCAGATAATGAAAATGAAATAAATTATGATTTATTAAATAATCCTGAGTTTAATGAAGTTATTAATTAAGATAAAAAAAGAGGCGGGTTGATTTTAATCAACCCGCCTCTTTTTTATTGAATTATTTCTTTTGCTTTTGATTAACAACTGCTGTAATCAAGCCTCTAAACAATGGATGCGGTCTTTCTGGTCTTGACTTAAACTCTGGATGGAATTGACAAGCCACAAACCAGTCTAAATGTGGTAGTTCAACTATTTCAGAAAGCATGCCGTCAGGAGACATTCCCGAGAATACTAAGCCCGCATTTTTAAGTTGCTCTATGTAGTCAGTATTAACCTCATATCTATGTCTATGACGTTCTGAGATCTTTGTAGAGCCATAGACTTCATATGCTTTTGTTCCTTTTTTAACTTGACAATCATAAGCACCTAATCTCATAGTTCCACCATAGCCTTTAACATTTTTTTGTTCAAGCATTAAATCTACAACTGGATAAGGAGAATTCTCATCAAACTCAGTAGAATTTGCACCTTTTAATCCCGCAACATTTCGTGCGAATTCTGTTACACAACATTGCATACCCAAACAAATACCTAAGAATGGCAAATTGTTTTCACGAGCATATTTTATAACATTTAATTTACCTTCAACACCTCTTATGCCAAAGCCGCCAGGAATAATGACACCATCAACATCTGCAAGTAATTCTTTACAGACATCAGGATTAACACAATCTTCAGAATTTATCCATTTAATTTCTGTCTTTGCACTATGTTCATAACCAGCATGCTTAATTGATTCAACAACTGAAATATACGCATCAGAAAGTTTAGTATATTTACCTGCAATTGCGATTTTAATTGTTTTTTCTGGGTGATTAATTCTATTTACAAGCGCTTTCCAACTGTCTAAATTTGATTCTTTCTCAGGAGTTTGAAGTAATTTTAGTACAACATTTGCTAAGTTTTGTTCTTCTAAAGCTAGTGGTACCTCATAGATGCTTTTCATATCACGGCATTCTATAACAGCATCTTTTGCTACTGAGCAGAACAGAGCAAGCTTTTCTTTTTCAGTTTTTGGAATCGGTTTTGCTGTTCTACAAACTAAGATGTCTGGGTTTATTCCGTAGCTTCTTAGAACATTAACACTATGTTGAGAAGGTTTTGTTTTTAATTCACCAGAAGTTGGAAGATATGGTAGCAAGGTGCAGTGAATGTTAATTGCATTACCAATTCCTGCCTCAGCTTTAAACTGTCTTATTGATTCAATAAAAGGTAGACCTTCAATATCACCAATTGTTCCACCGATTTCAATAATTTGGAAATCTGGTTTAAATTGTTTCTGAGCTTTTACAATCCTTGATTTAATTTCATTAGTAATATGAGGAATTACTTGAACTGTTCCACCAAGATAATCTCCTTTTCTTTCTTTATTAATAACTGTTTGGTAAACACTTCCAGAAGTTACACTGCTAAGCTGTGAAAAATTAGAATCAATAAATCTTTCATAGTGGCCCAAGTCTAAATCTGTTTCTGCACCGTCATCAGTTACAAAAACTTCGCCATGTTGAAATGGACTCATTGTCCCAGGGTCGACATTTATATAAGGATCAAATTTTTGTATTGCAACTGTAAAACCTTTCGAGCGTAAAAGTTTACCTAAAGATGCTCCTACAATACCTTTTCCTAATGAACTAACTACACCGCCTGTAATAAAAATATATTTTGTCATGTTTTATAACCTTCTGTCGGAGCACATTTTTCTGTAATACTGGTTTGTCTTATCTCGCCAAGTGCTCCTCTTGAACAAGATGCAAACTCTTTGCTATAAACTATATAACCTTCTGTCGGAGCACATTTCTCTGTAATACTGGTTTGTCTTATCTCGCCAAGTGCTCCTCTTGAACAAGATGCGAACTCTTTGCTATAAACTATAT
>JAZRJK010000013.1:0-32468 GCA_045645765.1 Candidatus Gastranaerophilaceae bacterium | reverse complement strand
CCCATATATTCACGTGGGTCAAATTTTTCAGGAGATTCTGTGAAGAATTCTCTGATTGTAGAAGTCATAGCTAATCTCAAGTCTGTATCAATATTGATTTTAGCAACGCCATGCTTAGAAGCATATGCTAACATATCTTCTGGCACACCTTGAGCGTTAGGTAATTTACCACCATATTGATTACATTTAGCAACAAATTCAGCAGGAACTGAAGATGAACCGTGTAATACCAATGGGAAGTCATAACCAACAGCTTCGTTAACAGCTTTTTTAATTTCAGCAAGTCTGTTGAAGTCTAATTTTGCTTCACCTGAGAATTTGTAAGCACCGTGAGAAGTACCAATAGCAACTGCTAATGAGTCACAACCAGTTTCTTTAACAAATCTTGCAGCTTCTTGTGGATCTGTATAAGTAGAATCAGCTGCAGAAACTTTAACGTCATCTTCAACACCAGCTAATTTACCAAGCTCAGCTTCAACTGAAACTCCTCTTTCGTGAGCATATTCAACAACTTTTTTAGTTAAAGCAATGTTTTCTTCCAATGGGAATCTAGAACCATCAATCATAACAGATGAGAAACCGCCGTCAATACAAGCTTTACAGATTTCAAAGTCTGCACCGTGATCTAAGTGCAAAGCGATAGGTACTGTAGTAGTAGCTAAAGCAGCTTCAACTAATTTGATTAAGTAAGTTTGGTTAGCGTATTTTCTAGCACCAGCTGAAACTTGAAGAATGATTGGTGATCTTGTTTCTTCAGCTGCTTCTGCGATAGCTTGTAAAATTTCCATGTTGTTAACATTGTAAGCACCAATAGCGTATCCGCCTTCAAGCGCTTTTCTGAACATCTCTTGTGTTCCAACTAATTTTCTTTCACTCATCTGAGTTCTCCTTCTTTGTAATAGTTCAGAGGTAATAACCTCAATACATAGTCTAAATTACTACAAAGATAACAAATTTGCAACTTTGATTAACCTTGTCTGCGCTTACTAGTAAATTATTTTTTTTTGTGCTTTCATTCAAATATAACTAGTTGGAGGTTTTAAATGAAAATAGCACCTATATCATATGGACAAAATTTAAATTTTAATGGATTGTTTATTGATGATAGTCAAAAATACTCTAAGGAACAAGAACAAGTAATAAAAAATATTAAAGACGTTGTGAATCAACCTAATCCTTATGATAAATATGGACGTTCTTATATAAAATATTTAGATCAAAAGTGTAACAGTGATTTGTTTATAAAAGCAGGAAAAGATTCAAGCAAAATTGAATTAAGTATTAAAGATCAAGAATTTGATGAGTCTCAAGAATTAATTGGTGAATATTCATTAGCAAAAGCTTTACAGTCAACCACTTTGGATGCATATACAGAATTTGAATCTCTTGAACGTCGCGATTTTAAATCAAGATTCTTAAATGTTGTGTTTTTAGTTACGGCTATTCTTGGATTTATGTACTTAGGTTCAAGGCAAAAAAATGCAGAAGCAGTTGTAAGCAATATTAAAAAAGAAGTTGTTAATGGTAAAACACAAAAAATAGCTGCTGATACTCTTGATTTGTCAAAGCAAATTATTAAATAATTATCCCTCTTGTTGATAAGCCCAAGCTGAATGGTTATGAATACTTTCTAAAGATTCGCATTCGACTTCAAAAGAGTCGATTTTATCATCATTTCTAAGTAGTAATACAACATCACGTAAGACATCTTCGACAAATTTAGGGTTGTTGTATGCTTGTTCTGTTACAAACTTTTCATCTTCGCGTTTCAAAAGAGGGTATAATTCGCAAGATGCTGTTTGTTCAATTTTTGAAACTAAATCCTCTATCCAAACATGTTCTTCTTCTGGGTAAGTAATTTTTACAGAGACGATAGCTCTTTGATTATGTGCACCATAATCAGAGATTTCTTTTGAACAAGGACATAGAGTTGTTACTGGAACTTTGACCCCGAGATAAAATTTATATTCTTCGTCTTCTTCTTGATAATTTTCTAAAATTCCTTCAAACATGCAATCATAGCACATAGGAGCAGAGATTCCTGTAATTGGAGAAATTTTTTCAATAAAATATTTAAAATCAAACTTTAAATAAGCAGATTTTGCATCTAATTTTTGAACCATAGATTCGACGCAAGATCTAATATCAAGAGTTTTTTTAGTTCTCCATTCGTTTAAAACCTCAACAAAGCGTGACATGTGGGTTCCTTTATAATGAGCCGGCAAAGTTACTCCACAAGTTGCAGATGCATAGATAACTTTATCTTCAGCATCTTTCCTTTGGATAACAATCGGTAATTCGAAATCTTTAATTCCAACTTTTTGAATTTCTACGCCACGATTATCGCTTTGATTTTGAACGTCTTTCACTAAATTTCAACTCCTTCAAAGCTTTTTTGTTCAAGTGCCATTAAAAGTTTTAATGCTGCAACTCTTTGAATGTTAGCAGGAGCATTTCTTAATAATTCAACACCTTTAAGCATCATTGGATCATTATCATACCAACGATTACCTTTACCTTGATAAGTGTTTATGATTTCATAAACGTGGTCAATGACCTCACCCGCAACCTGTTCTTGAAGTTGTAGTAAGAAATCTTTTGCATCAGATTTTGTTTCATCTGGTTGTAATCTTAAAAGTTCCAATGCTTCTTTTAAAATGGGATCACTATCATACCAACGTTTGTTAATCATATCATCCTCGCAATTCTTTTGTTTATATTTTCTTGAGAATATTGTATAATAAAGGGGTAAATAATAAAAGAGGTTATATGAAAATATTACTAATTAATGGTGCTAATCTAAATATGCTAGGCATAAGAGAGCCAGAAAAATATGGTGGTAAATCGTTACAAGAAATTGAAACTACCGTAATAGCAAAAGGTAAAGAACTTGGTGTAGATGTTGATGTTTATCAGAGTAATATTGAAGGTGAAATAGTTGAAAAAATACAACAAGCTCTTGGGGTTTATGATGGGATTTTAATAAATGCTGGAGGTTATACTCATACAAGTGTTGTTATTCGTGATGCGATTGCAGCTGTTAAAATACCGACCATAGAAATACATATGACTAATATTCACGCAAGAGAAGAATTTAGACATACCTCGCTTCTAAGCGGAGTTTGTAAAGCAATAATTGCAGGGTTTGGAGAAGAAAGTTATATTCTTGCCCTAGAAGGTTTGGTAAAAATATTGGCTTAAAGTTAGCAAAAAAATGATGGGTTTAAACCCATCATTTTTTATTTGTTTTTTATTTTATTTACCCACCCTTCAAGAATTTTAATTGGAGCTCTAGTTATTGCAAGAGCCCAAGCTGGAATGTTTTTGGTGATAACACTTAATGCAGCTACATTTGCGCCTTCTTGTATTTCAAGAGGTGCGACTAGTACTGAATTAGAACCAATTTTAACCTCATTTCCAACAATAGTTTTACTTTTTACTTTTGTTAATGGATTATAATTTGCTGTTATTGTACCGGCTCCTATATTGACATCTGAACCGATTTCGCTATCACCAAGATAAGATAGGTGACAAGCGTTTGTATTTGATTTAATAGTTGTTTTCTTAACTTCTACAAAATTACCAATTTTTACATTGTCTTCTAGAATAACTTCGCCTCTGATATGAGCAAACGGACCTATTTTACAGTTTTTCCCAATCTTATTTTTTCCAGTTATGTAACAAGAAGGATATATTATAGTGTCTGCTTCAATTTCTGTTTCTGTAGAAATCCAAGTTGATTCTGGATCAACAATAGTGACCCCACTATTTAAAAGCTTATTAATTGTTCTTTTATTTAAGATTTTTGTCGCTTCTGCAAGATGTGCTTTTGAATTAATCCCAAAAATTTCATCGTTATTTTTTAGAATATATGCATCAACCTTAAGTGTATTATCATTAGCCCATTTAATAATGTCTGTTAAATAATATTCACCTTGAGCATTATTACTTTTTAATTCTCCGAAAGCCTGTTTAATTTTGGCCCAATTAAGACAGTAAATACCTGCATTAACTTCCTTAACAGCTTTTTGTTCAATTGTAGCGTCTTTTTCTTCGACAATCGAATTAAGAGTATTATCATTGTTTCGAATAATTCGTCCATAGTTAGTTGGATTCTCAAAAATAGCACTCATAACTGTTAAATCAGAATTGTTAGCCTTGTGTGAATCAATAAATTCTTTTAAAGTGTTTTCTGAAACCAAAGGTGTATCACCACAAAGAATGATAACCTCTCCTTCAAAATCTTTAAGATAAGGCAATACCATACTTACGGCATGCCCAGTACCTAATTGTGGAGATTGTAAAACAGTTTTTGCGTTATTATAATTATCTTTAATAAATTCTTCAACGCGCTCAGCTTGATGGCCAACTATAACAAAATTTTCATCAACTAAGCCAGTTTTATTAACAGCTTCAATTACATAACCTACAAGAGTTTTATCGAAAATAGTATGTAAAACCTTTGGCTTATCAGATTTCATTCTAGTACCTTTACCTGCAGCAAGTATAATTGATTTCATAATAATCTCCCTTTTTTACTGATTATATCATAATGGTAAAAATAGGGATATATTAATAGGTTTTATGTATTCTAATCAACTAAACAGATGATGTAGAGATAGGTAGTTTTTTTTATAATTCTAGTGGTAAGTGAAAAGATAGCGTTTTTCTTGGGGGAAAAGGGTAATGTACGATAGACGTTGGTACGATTCTAGTGAACATACAAAGAGGGCTTTAGAAATTCTTAAGGATATGGATGAGTCTCAAAGAAGGGCGTTGTCTAAGGATTTGACAACTGTTGTAAAGCAAATCAAAGAACTTCATGAAGAAGATGAAGAAACCGATGTTAGTATTGGAATTGATAGAGTTTTAGGGCTTTATAAATTATCAAACTCTCGTCGTTGGTATGATAAAGTAAGTATTTTATCTTATGCAATGAAGACTATGTCAACCTTACCTAAGGAAGATTTTTATACAATTATGGAAGGCATTGCAATTTCGGCAAATGCAGATTTTGTAGCTTAGAATAATAGAGTTAAAACTATATTCTATTTAGTGCATCCATTTTAACATTTGGTGAATTCCCTTTAAATGCAAAACCTTTTGCAAAATATACTGCGCTAATCATGTTACAGATATTTCCAATAATTGCAAGCGTAGATTTTGTTTTGCTTAACTTTTGAGGTAAGGCTCCTGCTATTCCAATTAATCCAAATCCTCCCATTATCCATAGATAAGCTTTAAAAATCCCTCTTGGAACTGCAACACAATCATTTATATCGTCTTGGTTTTTGATGTTATTAAGGAATTTGTCAATAAGCTCTGGCTTTTTATTAATTTGAGCCGGAGTATTTTTAAAATTCGGACTAGGTTGTATTTTCGTAATATTCATATACTTATTAAAACATGTAAAAAAAATTTTTGCTGGTTTTAGTATTTGTTGTACCTTGGTAGTTATCTATTAATTGGTTTAATTTATTAGCCAAATTTGTAAGTTGTATTTTGCAATTAATATTGAAATTCATAAGTATAATTTTAGTATTGTACCTAATAAAAAATCAGTAGATATTTACAAATATATTCATTTTCTCTTGTAATATAAAAGAATTTTGTGTTAATACATTTTTATTGAAAGCATAAATACATGGGTGCGTGGCGCAGTCGACTGTGCCGACGAGGAGGTGACTAAATGTCACGTCCGAGGAGAGGCAGCAGTTGACTCTTAATCAAAAATACCCCTCATAAATAAAGGCTTTTAGTTATTATAGCTATTTACATTTAACCTTATTTAGACTTATCTAATATTTATCCAAATTTATACATTTTAAATCTTGTCTGGCACAAATATGGCACAAAGGATATGCAATACTTGAAACACTTATTTGAAATTTACTGTCGATTTTGACCTGTTTTAAACAAGAGTTTTAACTATTTATATAGAAACTGTCAAACGACTATTTAATGTACCTTAAAGCCTTTGCTAGTGCCCTTAAATTAAATAATTATCTTAAAAGCTCAGTGTAAAACTAGGCTTTAAAATTATACTTAAATAGGAATTTATTTAAAATAATTGTGGTGTGGTGATATAAAATAATATTTTTAAACTCACGAAAGGTAGTGAAAGTCTCTTTTAATATAAAAATATCACCCATAAATCATTAAATTAAACTTTAATTTATTTTTTAACACACTTTATAATATAGTTAATTAAACTCTAGTAATACCTACATTATGTAATAATAGCAAAACTTTTTTGTATTAAGTCTTGTGCACAGCGATTACCACTTTCTAATTCACTATCAATAACGAGATTTGCAAGTTTTATTTTACCATCAGGTGTAAAAATTAAATTTTGACCACCTAAATCATATCTTTTATCAATTATGCCAATATTTTTAGTTAACCCTCTAGAATCTTTAATTTTCATAGTCAATTTTTGATATTCTTTTGCAATGTTTCTAATAACATCATCCCCTGTTTTTAAACCTATTGTTGAGATACCTTTTTGTTCTAAGAATTCTAAAAGTTCTTTAAATTGACTATCACTTAAATGGTCACTTTTTACCGAGCCTAATACAAAAGCTTGGGATTCTTCACCATGAATATTTAATTGCTCTTTGATTTTTGTTAAAAGCTTTACTCTATCATAATTAACTTCGTTATTTGGATTAAAATGATTTAAAGAGATTCCATTTTTACCTTGAATCCCAATAACAGAACATTCTTGAATTTCACCAGTTGCTATCGAATGTGTACTAGTAATACTTTCTTTCGGAGTCCAAGGTTCACCAACAAAAGATTTTTTGCCAAGTCTTTGTTTTAGTTTTGAATATTCAGCCATACTTATTGGTTCAATTTCAAAACTTCCTAATTTAACGGTGCCATCAGAACGTAAAAAATTGTCTGTATAACAACCACTTGAACAGTTTTTAGAAAATCTTACAGTTCCTCTGTTGGCGTGATAAAAATCCCAAACGGTATCACCTACACATTCATTATTAGGATTAAATTTATATTCTTTAACCCCTTTAATTTTCTGTATAAATGGATTATCTAAATATTCATAAAATCGGGCTTGTGCAGATGTTTGCATTGTTTTATTATCAGTTGTAAATTTTAGACTCTTTAATAATTTTCCAGAAGAATCTTTAAAAATATACTGATTTATTTTATTACCATTTTTAACTAAAGATATAACATCGTAACTAGTAGCACCTTTAGGTACAGTTACAGTAAATCTGCCAATTTGTCCTAAACTGCCACTTTTAAGAATTTGTAAACCTTTTTGTACTATTGGTTTAATGGTCATTAATAATATCCCCTTAAATTCCCATGTATTTATATAAAGTATTTAATTCTACTAAAATTGCCATTTGCGTTAAGAATTGTAACACCCTATTGGTAATACATTTTTCTTCTAGAGGCTTTAACAGGAGTAAACTAGAAGAATACACTTTATGTAACACTTATAAATTTCTATAAAAAAGAATTAAAATATTAAGCCGTATACTAGCAGCGTTACTCCTCGGTACTCTGACCTTATTATTATCGAAAGATATTTGTCTATTACAAAATTGGAGAATATTACGGCACTTAAGACCATTGGCAGAATTATGGCAAAAGAACAAATAACAAAGCCCGCTTAAAGCAGGGCTTTGTTTTAACAAATACTTATTGACTATTGAAGTATGGTTTTGATAGAATTACAAGTATCTTGTTGAAGCTAGATATGAGTTTAGAATGTATAATCTAAATAGGAATAAATAAGGTTATGGCTCAAATATGGCACAACAAAATAAATTAAATAGCTAAAACGCAGTGTGGGTGCGTGGCACTCTGCCGACGAGAACGATTAAGTATCGTTCGAGGAGAGGTAAGGTAGCGCCGGAGCGAAGCTCCTCGCTAACGACTGCTACACATCAAAATTGAAAACTTAATACGTGGGTGCGTGGCGCAGTCGGTAGCGCAGTTGACTCTTAATCAATTGGTCGTGGGTTCGAGTCCCACCACACCCAAATAAAGAAGGTTCCCGCAGGGGGCCTTTTTTATTTTGTGTAAGAGGATGAGAACCCCAATTGCGTGAGCAATTTTGGTTCGAGCGACCAGTGAGCAGAGTGCGGAGTGTTTTTGCAAAAGGTTGAAGACCTTGAAGCAAAAACCGTAGGCACGTTTAATGCGAACTGGTCAAGACAGTCCCACCACACCCAGATTTAAAGAAAGAACTAGGTTTTAGCCTAGTTCTTTCTTGTTTTATTATTTGGTGCTAATAATTGCACCCCACTACTTCCATAAGGAGTCTTTGGGGTTATTATTTTATCCTAATTTGGAAATATATCCATCAATAAAATTTGAAAGTATTTCATCATCTGATTCATAAACGACTTTTTTATTTTGCCAATCAACTATGGATCTTACATCTTTTATATCATACTGTGGGGTGTACCAATGATAATAATTTTCTTCTGGCTTTTGCCAATTAATAGGTTTTCCTCCTAAAGTTTCAGGACTTGCTTTTACATTTAATTTTATACGATAATCTCCACAATATCCATCGGGTTTGGGTGTTACATCAAATCTTATACCGTGATTATAACCAGCACGAGTTCTTACAATATCTCCTGATATAAGTTTTTCATATTCACTCTTACCTATAAATCTATAAAGAGGAGAATCCATTGACGATTTTTGTCCGATTGCTTCAAAAAATTCTTTTAATACATATGAAAAAGGCATGTTTGGTGTACTTTCTTGTGCCGCTTCATACATATTAAGTAAACTTCTAGACCTCCAAAATTCTTCTATCTTAGAAAATTTAAGATAACCAGGAATATCTGTTATTTTATCTTTCGATAAATATTCAATAGGTTTTGTATTATACAAATCTCCAATTATATCTTCTGCTTTTGAAGGAATTGCATCTAATGGCGTATATTTTTTGTATTGTCGTATTAACTTTATTATATCTTGCTTGGCCAGTTTTCCTTCTAGATAATCGTGCACAGGTTTAATCATTTCCTCAGAAAAATCTTCCGCAATTCTTCTATCAAATTCTTGTATTGTTAATTTTTGTTTAGGAAGTTGTTTCCCTAATAATTTATACAATATTTCTTGAATTTTACTTTTTGAAGAATTCCTTGGAATTGTGATATTTTCATGCCCTTCTACAAAAAAGGTAAGGTTTTCTTTATCTCTAGAAAACCCCCGCAATACCCCATTCTTTGTTGCCTTATTACCTGAACCGAAAATAACAGTCGTTCCGTTTTCTGACATATTTAATCGTGTTCCTGTATGTAATGTTTGCGTAGCAGAATTATCTACTTCTGAGAATAAAATAGATGAGAACTTTCCTCTTAACTCCCAATCATTACCACCTGGCAAAGGTTCTATTTCCGTAAATCCTCTTTTTCTTAGAGGAGATTCTTTACTCAATTGAAAAAGTTCTCTATAACCTTTTCTGGCAACAGTTTTGCATTCATTTACTGTTTTAGTTAGTGTTTTTATTAGATTAACTTCTAATCCCATAAGTTATCCCCGTAAACAATTACATATATAAAGTATTTCTCTTATTCAAAATTGCTTTTTTAAACGTATTTGTTACCAAATATTACAAATTATTATCACTAGCAATCAACAACACTAAAAAATCAATTACTCTTTTATTTACAATCTCATTTACCCCAGTTCGAGTTGCGTCAACTTGCTCCCAAATTTACAGAGACCTCTATAGAGGTCTCTTTTGTTATGACGCAATCTTGAGCATGAGCTTGAGGCTTGAGTGAGGAGTAAGAACAGACATCTATTTACACATTCTTTTCTCTGTTGTAATATCTGTTTTCCCGAAGATGATTTGTAACCCTCCGAACCTTTTACTTAATGTATTACCAATACCTACTATAATTTGATTGATATTTTTTACGACAATATTTAAATTTTTTAATAGACAATTTAATAAAATATTACTTTCTTTATTTAAATTTTCTGTAAATCCACTTGTATTTTTTGTTGTTAAAACTAGATTATTACTTGTTTCTTGTAAGTTATATAAAGATTTATCTAAATAACTTTTTTTTAGAACTTTTTTTATTTCAAGTGAAGATTCAGCTAAATTTTTTGAAGTTTGATTAACATTATTAATACTGTCTTGGATTACTGGTTGTGCATCTTGTAGAATATCAGTTGTTACTTTAATCATTTCTGTAAGAGCATCAAAAGTCTGTCCTGCAGAAATAATAGTATTATTAACATTATCTTTAATTTGATCAAGACCTCCACTTTCAGCTTGATCTTGAAGAAAATGTTCGAAATTAACACCTAAATGTCCTTCTATAACATCATTGTTTTTTAAATATTTAATATAAGGTGTATCAGGATATTCAAGTTCTATATAATCTTTTTTTTCTTTTCTTCTTAAAATAGCAGTAGTATTAGCTGGTAATTTTAATTTTTTTAATACAATTCTAATATCAACCATCATAGATCTATAATCTTTACTAGGGTAAATACTTGTAGTATGCCCAAGCTTAAATCCATTATAATACACGGGTAAATGTTGTTTTAACGGCTCTAAATCTTCAAAATGTATTGTTATTTTAGTTGTTCCTAGGATATAAAATAGGTAAAACAAAAAAATTAAAATAAAAATTCCTAAAATAAAATATTTTTTATACATAAAAATATTATTATTTAAGTTTAAATTAATACAAATTGTACAAAAAGGCTATTCATATCGTAGTGCATCAATAGGATTTAAAAGCGAGGCTTTATATGCTGGATAATATCCAAATCCGATTCCTACGAGACCAGAAAATCCAAAAGATAGTAATATTGGAGAAATTGAGATTACGATGTTGGTATTAAAAATAACTCCTACAAGAAGTGCAATTATGATTCCTGAGATAACTCCGATGAGCCCACCCAATAAAGATAGAACTAAAGCTTCTATAAGGAATTGCATTCTTATATCTATTGCTCTCGCTCCAATAGCCATTCTTATGCCTATTTCTTTTGTACGTTCAGTTACTGATACAAGCATAATGTTCATAATTCCAATTCCGCCAACGATTAAAGAAACAGAAGCAATAGAAGCAAGTAAAATGGCAAAAGTTTGCACTGTGGATTTCATTTTTTCTTGAAATTCGGCGCTATTTCGAATTTGAAAATCATCTTCTTGCATTTTACCTAGGTTATGACGTCTACGTAATAGATCTCTAATGTCGCTTTGTGCGGTATTTGTATCTTCAATAGAAGCAGCTTTAACGATAATTTGGTTAACCGCACCTGGGAAATCTGTTCCAAAAACTTTTCTTTGAGCGGTTGTTAGAGGGATAAAGATTAGATCATCTTGGTCCATTGCTCCCATTTGACCTTTACTTTTAAGAGTACCAATTACTCTAAAAGGTATATTACCTATACGAATTGTTTTATCAATGGGGTTAACATCTCCAAAGAGTTCTCGTTCAATGGTTTTACCTATCAAGCATACTTTTGATGCATTTGAATCGTCGTCTCTGTTAATTGGGCGACCTAAATCCATTTCATAATTTTTTACATAAAGATAAGGTGCTGTAATCCCATATACTGTTGTTGACCAGTTTTGGTTACCATACATAACTTGTTTTGTTGAGTTCATAAGTGGAGCGACGGCTTCAATTCCACGAGCAGATTTCTTTATTGTGTCTGCATCTTTAACACTCAAAGTTGGTTTTGAGCCCATACCCATTGAAACTCCACCAGTTTTAGCAGTTGCAGAACGAATTGTTAAAAGGTTTGAACCCATTGATTCCATATTTGCTTGGACTTGTTTGTTAGCTCCAGAACCAATTGCAAGCATAATAATTACTGCAGAAACCCCAATTATTATACCTAAGCTAGTTAAAGCAGAACGCATTTTATTTACTCTTAATGAGTTTAAAGCTATTTTTAGTGTGGATTTAAAATCTATCATTTTTTTAACCTTTGAACTTATCTGCGCCTTGTGTCTTCAATAATTTTTCCATCTTTGAAACGCAAAGTACGCTTTGTATATTCTGCAATATCAGGTTCGTGAGTTACAAGTACGATTGTTTTACCTAAGCTTTCGTTAAGATTAACGAAAAATTCCATTACATCAATGCTTGTTTTTGTATCTAAGTTTCCAGTAGGTTCGTCAGCAAGGATTAACGGTGCGTCATTGACGATAGCTCGCGCAATAGCAACACGTTGTTGTTGACCTCCTGACATTTGAGAAGGTAAATTGTTTTCCTTCTTTTCTAGTCCAACAATCTTTAAAGCTTGTCTAGCTCTTTCGATTCTTTCTTCTTCTGGGATACCTTTGTAAATCATTGGAAGCTGGACATTATCAATAGCTGAAGTCCTTGAAATTAAGTTAAAGCCTTGAAATACAAACCCAATTTTGTTATTCCTAATGTTAGATAATTCATCTGTAGAAAGTGAAAACACATCAACTCCATCAAGATAATATTCGCCACTATTTGGTTTATCTAAAGTGCCTAGCATATTCATACAAGTAGATTTCCCTGAACCAGATGCTCCCATTATTGCAACAAAATCTCCTTGTTCTATTTCAAAAGAAATATCATTCATCGCATAGAACAATTCATCACCCATTTGGTATGTTTTGATTGCATTTTTTACTTCTATTAATGCCATGTTTATCCTTGTAGTTATAACGAAAGAAAATCTTTTTTAGTTCATTTTAGCATAATAAAACGTTTAATACTCAACTTTTTTAGGCCTTGTGAATTTTTCCATAATTTTGCTAGCAGCAAAGACAGAAATACCCGTAACAAGTGCATACCCAGCGTAGCTTAATAAAGCTTTGCCGTAAAATTTCTTTAAGTTATTAACTAAAGGTTTCGTTAAACCAGCTTTTTTAGCAGCTTGAATTCCCTTATAGCTAGCCATTGATTCTTCTATAACTGTAGGCAACATAGCCGCAAAAGCAATCTTGCCACAATTATCTTGAACAAATTCTAAAGGATTACGTTCTGCATCTTTAGGCTTGCTTCTTGAAAACAATGCAACAGTACCCATTAAGGCTGCAATTGTATATCCTGGTTTTCTAAGTTTTTGCAATAATCTACCGATTCCAGGTTTCATGTTGTTTATAGCATGTCCTAATTCGTGGAAACCTGAAATAGAAGCAAGGTTTTTATTCAAATGTATTTCTTTAGTAGCTGGCACAAAACAAGCATTAAAGCCTTTACCAATATCTGTTGCGGGGTTTGCTTCATGAATAATTTTAAGACCTTTTTCTTTTAGCCCAGAGAGTTCTACTGATTTCTCGAAGACATCTTTGTAGAAATGATTATTTGCATGCTCTTTTCCCATTTGTTTTAAAAACGGATTTGAAAATGATGGTAGCAATTTATATACTAAACCTGATGCAACAGACGCTAAAACCCAGCCAAGCTCAGCAGATTCTTGACTACGTGGCTTGTAGTAATAACCCGAAGGGTTTTCAGAATCTTGATTTTTTGGATAATAATATCCGCCTTGTTTGTAATAACTGTTTTCGATTTTTGTCACGTCACACTACCATAAATAGATTTCTACTATTTATATAAAAACATTTTTTTAAAGAAAATTGCTCTTTTGTTAAGTAATGTTTAAAAATAATATCTTTAATTCCCTGTTAATCCATCTTGTGGTTTATGATTTTTCTTAAATTCTCTCATCTCTTTGCGGCGTTGTTCAATCTTCAAATATGTTTCCATATCCATTTGATGAATTTTGCGTTGATATTCTATTTTTTTGATATTTTTATCAAATCTTTCATTCTCTTTTGTTTGTTTTTTTTCTGCTTTTTCTTTTTCTCCTGCTTGTTTTACTTCAAATTCGACTTCTGAAATCTCTTTTACTTCAGAATTCTCTGCAAGACGGTACCCCACAACTGAAACAGGGAAATCTGAGCCTTCTAAATCTTCAAGTTTAGAATTTTCACCATTTATGTCAATACTCCAAGTACCCAAGAATTTTGGCACATCTCCTGTATAAGCGTAAGCACAAAGAACAATTCTATCATCATTATTTGCATCAAATCCCATAGGATAAATATCCCAACGGTTTTCTTCAAAATCGACACCACCAGCTTCTGCCCAATAATTAATAATAGCCTCTCTTATTTGTGGTATTTTTAGAGCTTCTTGTTTTTCAAAGTTATAAACCCACAGATCGGTTTTCCAAATTCCATCATGACGATGACCAACTTTTTCTTTGATAGCTAATTTTTTATTATCAGCAGAAAAATCTATTGGTGTAAGTGTTCTAAAGATAAATTTTGTACTAATATCTTTTTCGGTAGAAACTAGAGGTTCCTCCACTTTTTGTACAATATTTGCATATTTTGCTTTGTCTGTATCAGTTAGTTTCGGATCTAATTTAATTAAAAACAAATCACAAGAAGTACAATCACTTTGAGCGTAATAATAAACTGATGGATAAACCATCATAGTTCTATCACCAGAAATAATGCCTTGCGCATTAATTTGTCTATCAAAATTTAATTTTCTCGGAAGGTTTAATTCAGGACTTCCAATGGGATTGTTGTATTTTACAAGTTTAAAAGAACGCTGTGGAACATATATCATATTTGAATCTTTAGGTAATTCTCCACCTTTAATATCTTCTGCAATTTCTTTCTTTGATTTTGCTCGTGATTTTGTTTCGTATTCTTCAACTGTCATATATCCAGACTCAGGAAGTTTACTTTTTTCATATTTTTCTTCTTCTTCAAGCTTATTGACTTCATTTTTATAAATTTCTTCAGCAATAACTCTATCTTTTCTTTTAATGAAAGGATATTTTATCTGTGAAAAATAAATTTTTGTCGCCATCACAGCACCAGCCATTGCTTCAATCATTAAACAAGTCCTTCTTTCATTGCCATAACTGTTGCTTGGGTTCTTGAGGAAGCACAAAGTTTTTGTAGAATACTATGAACGTGCGCTTTGGCTGTTGCACGAGTAATTATTAATTTATCTGCAATCTGAGGATTTGTTAATCCATCAACCATTAGAGATAAAACATCAAGCTCTCTTTCTGTTAAACCATATGAATTTTTTTCTTTTTTGTTATTAAAATCAATTGGTGCAGAACTTGCAGATCTTGCGACACCGATGTTGGAAAAAACTATTTTTGCAATTGCAGGATCAATCCAGCCAACTCCTTCGTAAACAGCTTTAATTGCGTTAATGGTTTGTTCTGGAGAAGCTCCTTTCATAATATATCCATCAGCACCAGCTCTAAATGATTCAAATATGTCGTGTTCGCTATCTCTAGATGTGAAAATTAATATTTTTGTATCAGGTAAAAAATCTTTAATTCTCTGTGTCGCTTCAATTCCATCCATGTTAGGGAGGCCAATATCCATAAGAATTACTTGTGGAGATAATTCTCGAGCTTTTTTAACGCCTTCTGTACCATCAGAAGCTTCTGCAATAAGATTAATATCTTCAGCTTTGCTTAAAAGCATAGATAAACCCATTCTATATAGTTCGTGGTCTTCAACTAAGAGGACATTAATCATAAATAACTCCTAACATTTATAACATCGGTAAGAATAAATGAGAATTCGCTACCTTTATTTACTTTACTTTCTAACCAAATTTTTCCACCGTGTGATTCAATTATTTGTCTTGAAAGATACAAGCCTAAGCCTGTTCCTGCAGAACGTTTTTTGCTTGTTCCTTGTGAAAATCTTTGGAACATATTTGGAATATCTTCATTTGGTATTCCACAGCCTGTGTCTGATACAGAAAAGATTAAATCTTTTTCTTCGTTTTTAATCGTAATTGTAACTTTTCCTTCTTCAGGTGTGTAATTAATGGCATTTCCGCAGAGGTTGCAAATAACTCTGCGTAATTCATTTTTATCTGCGTTAATTTCAATATCTTTATCTGAACAATTAATTGAAAACTCTATTTTTTTATTGTCTGATAAGGGTTTTAATTCGTCATATACAAGTTTAACCAAATCATATATTTTAAAATCTGCTTTATTAAGAGTGAGTTTCTCAGCATCGTATTTATAGACTTCGAGTAGAGCGTTTACTAATCCAAGCAAATCTTCGTTACTTTTTTGCATTGTAGAGAGTAATAGTCTTTGTTTGTCATCAATCTCGCCAACAGCACCTTCTAAGAAGAATTTAAGAGTCTGTATTGCCGCAAGTAAAGGTGTCCTTAAGTCATGAGTTAAGGTCGCAATAAAATCATCTCTTAATCTATCAGATTTTTTTTGTTCAGTAACATCTCTAATCACTCCAACAAAACGCTTAAACTCGTCATCAGGATTGATTCTTGCAAAACTTATTTCAACTGGTGTGATGGCATTACTTAAAGGATTTTTGATATAAAAATCTCTTAAGAATAATTCTTGTTCTTCAACTTTGTGTAATTCTTTTGAAATAAAAGTTTTTTTGCTAAATAAAAAATCGTCAATTGAAGTTTTTACAATTTTCTCATTTACTAAACCAATTAAGTTTTCACAAGCTGGATTAACTTGCTCAATTATTCCGTCTTGATTTACTATTACAATTCCATCTGCACAATATGTAATAATTCCTGCAAGTTTTGCGTTAGATTGCTTTAAATCAGCAGTACGTTCCTGTACTAATCGTTCCAAGTTTTGAGAATAATTTTCTAATTCTTTTTTTGCAATTTCAAGTTCCGAAATCTTTTGACGTAATTGCGAAAGCAAATAACTTCTTTCAATACCATTCTTGATATTGATTATTAAATCATCATTATTCCAAGGTTTTTCTATGTAGCGGTAAAGCCCAACTTCATTAATTGCGCGAATGGCATTTTCTTTATCAGCATAACCAGTAAGTAAAATTTTGCTAACTTCAGGATATAGTTTTTTTACTTCGGATAAAAATTCTAGTCCATTCATTTCTGGCATTAAAAAATCTGATATAACAATGTCAGGAGTATTCTCTTTTAAAAAGCAGAGAGCTTCTCTAGGGTTATTAAAAAAATGAGCATCAGCAAATCCTTCTACCTTTAACAATGTGCTAAACGCAGAAGTAACAATCTTTTCATCATCGACTACAATAATCTTCCCCTTGTTCATATAATTATATTAACCCAAATATATTAACTAGACAAATTGCTTAACATTTAGAAATAATGTGATATAATTCCATTATAGGATTTAGGAGACCTTTAATGAAAAAAAATAAAAAAGCATTTACTGTTGCAGAGTTAATGGTAGCAATGTCAGTTATCGGAATAGCGGCTTTTTTAGTAATACCGATTTCAGTAAAAAGTTTTAATAAGCATAAAAGTGGTATTGTGCTAGGTCGCACAGTAGAACAGATTTCTTTAGGGTGTCAAAATATTATGCAGCTTGCTAATATAAATCTTGCAAATACAGGTAGCTTTGTAGAATCATTAAGCCCAATTACAAGAAGTATGTTGAGGCTATCAGGAGAAGATTCTAATATAAGTGATGGTTTTGCTGATATAGTGCGACCATATTGGAATTTAGAAAATGATGAGATTGAAGAAGATATAGTTATTCGAAATTTTAACGGTGAAGTTGTGGAGGATTCTCCTGTTGTTGCTGCAGGAACTAGTAAGTATAATTTTTCAAATCTTGAAGCTTCGGTATCAATAGCAGGAACTTTTAAAGATGATCCTGGTATGGATGATGAAACTGGAGTTGTTTTATACATAGACACAAATGGTTTTGCAAATTCACCAAACTCATATGGGAGAGATATTTTCGGGTTTAATCTTATAAATGATGGTTCTTTAAGGCCAATACGATTTCAGGGAGATGCGGATGATGGTTTAGGTCGAACAGAAGAAGTAGTAAGAGATGGTTTTAAAATTAATTATTATTAGAATGAAAGGAAAATAAAATGGCAGAAGCAAAAATTTTAGCAACAATTGATAGAACAGATACTGAACAATTACAAATTTCAGTTTCTGAGTATAGGGGAAAAAGTTATTTTAACTTAAGAATTTTTTATACAACTGATGAAGGAGCAACTTGGTTGCCAACAAAAAAAGGTGTAACTTTTGCACCAGAACAATTGGATACATTAGAAGAAGCTATCCAAGAAGCTAAAACTTTATTTATGACAGAGGAATAGGAAAGGTGTTTGGTTAAAAAGTCGAAAGTTTAACTTTCGACTTTTTAACCCTTTAATATTTTGATATGAAAAATATACAAGAAGAATTTATATCAACGGTATCACATGAATTGAGAACCCCTTTGACTAGTATCAGAGGGTTTTCTCAAACTCTATTGAATTCTTGGGATAAGATAGATGAAGATAGTAAAAAGAAATTTATTACTATTATTGAGGAACAATCTAATAGGTTGATTAATCTTGTTGAAAATATCCTAACTGTTTCAAAAATTAATTATGATAGACCGATATTTAAGCCTGTTGATGCCAATAATTCGATCGAAAAAGTTGTTCAGCTGTTAAGACAAAAATATAAAAATCATAATATTGAGCAAAGATTAAATAAACATTTGCCACCTGTGAGATTGGATGAAGAAAAATTTCAGCAGATTATGATGAATCTTATTGATAATGCTTGCAAATATTCAGAAGAAGGAAAAACAGTTGTTATTTCTACATCATTTGCTGATTCTGAGAATGTTTTAATTAAAGTTCAAGACGAGGGAGTTGGTATTAAACAAGAAGATTTTGATAAAATATTTGAAAAATTTATAAGACTAGAGAATCATTTAACAAGTAAAACTCAGGGGAATGGTTTAGGTTTATATATAACTAAAAATCTTGTTGAAGCGATGAACGGTCAAATTGGTGTTAATTTTCAGAATGTAGGAATAGAGTTCTGGTTAGAATTTCCATTTTATAATCAAGAGGAGGCATTGAAGTGTTCTCGACAGTCTTGATTATTGATAAAAGAAAAGAATTATCAATAAAATATAAAAAAAGTATTGATAGCACAGAGATTAATACTATTATTGCAAAAACGCTTAAAGATGCGTTTGTTTTTGTTCAAACAATTGAACCGGACATGATTATTGTATCTGATAGTATTGAAGAAGAATTGTCTGGGTTTTGTCAGAAAATCAGAGCGCTTACCTATAATTCAAGGCCAATTATTATTGCGTTATCAAAATCAGCAGAGGTTGAGGATAGGATTAAGATTTTGGAATCAGGGGCGGATGATTTTATAAGCGAACCTGTTAATATAGAAGAATTTAAAACTAGAATTAAAGCACATTTACGCAGAGATATTGAGTCTAATTTAGATAATAAGACTCTTTTGCCGAATCAAAAAATTATAAGAAAGAATCTGAAACGAGTTTTAGCAATAGAAAATCAAGCGATTTTGCTGATTGGCTTTGAAAATTTAGATGATTATAAATCTGTTTATACAGAAGTCGCTTCAGATAAATTGTTGCAGACTTTTGTTGCGATTGCAAAATCTGCGTTGTCAGACATGGATTTTATAGGACAATATGATGAGAAAAATTTTGTAATTACAACTAATAAGCATAATGCTGAAAAACTTGCAGAGTTTTTAACTTTTGCATTTGATACGGTTGTGCCAAAATTCTATTCTGAATCAGACGTAAAGCGTGGGTATATGTTGCTTAAAGGTGAACGCTTTGCTGGCATGAGGGCAAATTTTGTTTCAATATGTATCGGAGGCTTAATAGAAAGATATAGCCCATTTTCATCGGTTGATTTATTAGTAAACAAGTTGTTTGAAGTTAAGAAGATGGCTAAGGTGCCAAGTGGTTCAAATTATGTGTTTGAAAGAGCGCAATTAGTGGCTTCGGATTCGGTTATTCAAGATATTTATAATAAAAATGTTTGTGTAAAAGAGAATGATGAATCATTACGTTATTTAATTCGTACATCTTTAGAGCTTCAAGGCTATGATGTAAAAGAGGTTTTAGATTTCGATTCTTCTGTGCAGCCTAAAATTATAATTATAGACAGCGGGGATGATTTATCAGAATTAAATCTTTTAAAAAAAATAAAAAATGATTTAAATTTTGTTAACACAAAAGTTATAGTAACATCTACAGTGCATGATAAAACTACGATATTAAATGTAGGTGCAGATTTGTATTTGCCAAAGCCTTATGAAATCTCTGATTTAATAAGATGGGTTGAATATTTTCTTAAATAGCTATTGGCTCTTGCAAAAAAAAATTGATGTGCTATTTTAATTAGGTAGGGTTTAGCCGAAAGGATAAACAGGTACAGATAAGCGTCTGTAGCTCAGCTGGATAGAGCATCTGCCTTCTAAGCGGTAGGTCAAGGGCTCAGAAAAACAAAAAATTGACAATTAAATAAATAACAAGATATGCGTCTGTAGCTCAGCTGGATAGAGCATCTGCCTTCTAAGCAGAGGGTCCCGCGTTCGAATCGCGGCAGGCGTAAATAAATAGAGACTAGAATTTAATCTAGTCTCTATTTATTTTGTTTATTTATTTCGTGCAATCAATTGCACGAAACTTACTATTATAAACCAAATTGAGGTTCTTGTCCTTCTACTTCTTCATCATTTAGTGATTGCAACTTTTGTAATGTTTTCTCTTTTATTTTTGCTTTACAATTGGTTATATTTCTTAACAAATAAATAATTTTTATACAATATTTTCAAACTTTTCATTAAGCATATACTTTCTTTGCTTACCTTCACCTTGTGCAACTAAGAAACCGCTATTAGTCCATTCAAGAGCTAATAATCTGGCTGAACGTGGTGAGAATTTGAAAAATTCTGCAATATCTTTAGTTGTTATGTATTTTTGCGTAGTGAATAAGTTCAGTATTTGTCTTTGTTTACTATCCAACTCGCGCAATAGTTTAATCTCATCTTTAGAGCTTTCTTGCTTTTTAGCTTTGTTATAAACAGATTTGAACGCTATCGCCATACCGTTAATAAAGTATTCAACCCATTTAGTAATATCAGCTTCTGCACGTCCTAAGTAATAGTTATGAGAATCTCCGATAGCAATGGCTTCATAATATCCTTGTAAATCTTTTGCGTAGTATTCTTCTAGTGAATAAATACCTTTTAGGTCATATCCACTTTTATGCAATGCTAATGTAGTTAATAACCTTGCAGTTCTACCATTACCATCAAAATATGGGTGAATAGTTACAAACTGATAATGAATAATACTTGCTTTGATAGGTGCCGGAATATCATCATTAGTATTAATCCAAGCAACAAACTCTTTCATTAAGGATTCAACGTCTTTAGCCTCTGGTGGCATATAAACAATGTTACCAGTAGATGAATCTGTAATAACGTTTTGTCCTTCTCTATATTCACTATTTTTTACTTTGCTAGTTCCACCACCTACAACTAGAGCGTGAATATGTTTAATATTATCTTCTGTTATTGAGGAGTTAGACTTGGCAAGTTTTTCAACATAATCAAGGGCAACGTAATAACCTTTAATTTCTTTTTCGTCCCTAACTCTACCAGTATTAGATACAACTTTCTTAGAGCTTATAACCTCTTTTACTTCTTCTTTGGTTAATCTATTGCCCTCTATTTGAGTTGAATAGTGAATAGTTGAGAGCTTCGCTGTTTCTCTAAGAGAACTTAGTAGTTTAGGGTTAATTGGTAAGTGTTTAATACCTTCTTTAACTCTTTCTATCTCTAAAAGATTATTTGTTATTGTATTGCTTATTATAAATTTTGGTTCAAACTTTGCCATAAACCTACCTCATTCTTGCCATCATTTTGCCATATTCTTGCCACAAAGTCAATCTTATGTATAAATATTTGCTACTTACTTTCAAGTTACATTCTTTAATAACCAAGCTCTGAACTTGTCAATTCTATGGTAAATTTAAAAGGGTAAGAACTATTGTTCTTACCCTTTTAAATTTTTGTGTGTCAGAGAAGAGAAATAGCTAAGGACGAAGCCCTTACGTGTTCGAGCGCGAGTGAGCTGAGGCTGGAGTGATTTTGCCAAGTGATAAAATCACGAAGGCAAAACACGAAATTGCAGTTAAACGCGAACGAGCAAGACAATCGCGTCGGGCGTAAATAAAAAAGGATTGATTTTCCAATCCTTTTTTGTACTAATTTTGTCAGGCGGTGCCTGACCTACAAACTGCTTGCGGCTATGATGACTTTTTACCATATTCAAATGTTGGAAAAACTTTTCCATCATCGCTTTTAATCATATAAAATCTCACATAACAACCGTTTTCATCAATAAATGTACCATAATCACCTGCTTCTAAATCTTTTAACTTTTTCCAAAAATCATCTTCATTATTAAAGTGGTATTTTGCAAATAATGAATTGCCCCCTTTATTATAATTTGATAAAACATCCAATGAAGAAGTAATTGAACTTTCATCATCTTTAGCTTTTGATGATTCTGCTATTGTTTCAGGATTCTCTTTCGGTTCATTTTTTGTTGGGTTTTTAATTAAATTCTTAACAGAGTTTGTCCTAAAATTCGGATTTATTGATACCATATATACTCCTTTCGTTATTAATTGATTCAATATCTACAGTGTATAACGGCATATTTTTTAAAAACTTTAGGGGTAAATCTTAAAAAAATCTACTCTACTCTACTCTATTCAGGACTTTAACAGGCTTTTAGTCAATTGTAAAGATTTCTATTTTTGCTTAACAATTAGCAACATTTCTTAATAATTAACGTAAAAATAATCAATCTAATAAAACTAGGTCATCATTAATGAGATTTCTAAAACTTTCTTTAATATTATTCAAATCAACAATATCAACTTCATAGGGAAATGTTGAATTTTCAAATTCTAATTCAAGTTTTGATTTTATACTCTTAGTAAAATTGGGTGAGTCAATTGCAATATCAACATCAGAATATTCTCGATATTTGCCCCTTGCTCGAGAACCAAAAATATAGAATTTTGCCTCAGAGTTTGGAATATATTTTTTTAAAGTTTCTTTTATGAAATTAAGATGTCTATCTTCTAATCCAAACATTATGATAGTCTTTCTTTCAGTTTCTTTAATAAAAATTGCGCTTCATCTCTAAATTCTGGAATTACCTCTACAACATCTAACGCAACTTTTTCATCATAAGTATGTGAAGTTAAATTTCTCATTAGTCTAAAATCTGTCCACTTTTCAAGATTAGATTTCAAAAGATTCATTTTATTTGCTTGTCGCACCATTTCATTAAATGTCATACCCTCAACATTTTCTACAAATGCTCCTTGAGAAAAAAAACGCTTAATCATCTTCAAAGCTAAAGAATATGTATATTCATATCTTTGAATCATTGAATCTCTAGTTATAAGATTTGTTTTATCAGAATTATAAACCTCAATCACTTCATTAAGGCTGTTTAATGTGTTTTCAAACGATGTAACATCAAGTTTTTCCATAGTTTAAATATAACTTTTTACTGTTTCTTAGTCAAATAATTGTTCTTAATTAACCAAGTTTTGAACTCGATAACTCTGGCGTAAATAAAAGGAATAGGACAACAATCCTACCCTTTTAAATTTTTATTTCCGTAAAATAAATCGCACGCTACTTACTACAAATTTATAGCTGTTGGTTGCAAGGTATTGAACTACTTCAATTTATAAAATAAAGGTTAGGATATTATATTTTAATGAAATTTAAACAATTGTAAATCAATTTTAAATATACAGTGGTAATAATTTATTATTGTTGTAAAATGTGTGTATGAAAGTATCGCCAATTTTTAATTTTACTAACTATCACAAGAAACAAGAATTGCCTAAAGCTCAAAGATTTAGCTCAGGAATAAATTCTGTAGATCAGCATTATTTTGTTCAGGCGGATTTGTTATCTTTTAAAGCAATAAGATCTACTTCAGATTTTCGCAATTTACCATCAAAGCGTTCTGTTCACTGTATTTATTGTGATATTGATATGTTTGCAGAAAAAACATTAAATAGGCTAAAAAGTGCAGGAACTTTTTCAAAACCGATATTTGCTTTTGTTCAAGATATATTTCCATATTTAAATCAACTTCATAAATCGGAAAAAGAAGTATTTAAACAAATTACAATGATGTCTTTTGATAATCCTAATATAAAATTGTCAGAGGCTATAAAAACACTTTATCCAAAGGCTAATGAAGCTTTGTTGCAAGAACAGAAACCTATTATTCAAGAAATAGCAAAGCTTGGTAAAGATTTGCCATATGGATGGAAATCTAAATTTCAATCTCTAATGAAGGTTACTCGTTGCAGATTGGAGGACAAACCATATATATCTCCTGAATTTAGTGGTAAAGAGTTTACCTATAAATTAAAACGTTTAGAAAAAACTATTAAAGATAATTTTATAGCTCAAAGGATATTAAAATTATCAGAACCGTTAACTCATCCGATTTTTAAATTTTCTAAAGAACCTTTAACGGATAAGTTTGTTAAGAAAGTTTTAGCTTTACTAGATGTAAATGATAAGGCTGTAGAGTCTATAACAAAAGAAGATCTACAGTTGGCAATAATCAATAAAATTAAAGAATATGCGAATCTGATAAAGAGAAAAGACATTTTGCTTAATTGTGAAATTGCAGAAAGAACAATAAAAAAAGAACCGGTTAAAATTAAATTCAGTAATAGATCATTTAGATATGATTTAAATGAAATATTAATTGATATGCCAAATCAAGATTTGAAAAAGAAAATATTAGATTTAGCATATAAGTTACCTACGTCACGAACTAGCCCAAATGCTTTTATTACAAAATATCAATATGCCGCTTCGGATGCAATTGGTTATAACCTTTTGCGCTCATCTTTATGTACTATAGAACATATTCAAGCAAAATCTAAAGGGGGCGTAAATGAATTGCATAATTATGCATTAGCTTGTGAAGGTTGTAATAATTCTCGTTCCAATGAGGATTTAAAAGTCTTTATTGCACCTATTCCTATACAAAATCAGATAAATTATTTTCGTGATATTTTTCAGGAAGTGAAGCAAGGTAATTTAGATCGGACAACTTTTGAAAAAATGCTTGATACTTTTTTTAGCCAAAGTGGTCGCAAAATTGACATTCAGAGTTTATTTTAAAACATTATAAGTTTTAATAGCATTTATGAGTTTTGAATTATTTTGAATTCGATATATCTGAATCAAAGCCCATTTCGCTATTTTTTCGGATTCAGCTTCTGTAATTTTTCCTTCAGCTTTTTTCTGTTGGATATTTTTGTTTATAACACTATAGACTTTAATCATAGTTTTATTATCCATTCTATGAATGGGTCTTATAAAATAATCAGCGACTCCTCCTGAATAGTATTTTAATGTCGAATATAAAGTTTTAGTTAAACTTTTTGTCTTAGTGAGTTCATAATCTAGAAACGCAACTAGTTCATCTTTATTGCCGTGTCGATATACATAAGTTTTTAACATATCAATTTTTTCTGGGGATAAAAAATCCATTTCATTAACTGAATTGATTGCAGATGTCGTTTTCTTTATATAACTATTAACTTCACTAGGATTAATGTTAAGAGCTTTGGCAAGGATTAATTTATCGCCTTTTTTTGTGAAAGAATTTTTTAAAGGACGAAATTTCCTCAAACTTCTTTTTTGCATCAAAGTTTTATAATCCATACTAGAAATTTTTACTTTCATTATATGTTCTACTTGAGGCTTATTTTTTAGAATAAATTCAGTTTTTTGTTTTTCTGTTATTTCAGATGAAGACAAAATTTTCATCAAATGTTTAAAATCTAGATTATCTATTTTTTGAATTTTCATATTAATGCTCCAAAGCGATTTTTAAACAAAACTCAGGTTTTTCTTCAAAGAATTTATAAGCTTCTTCAATATTATTAAAATCAAGAGTTTGTGTAATTAAAAAATCTGTATTTATTTTATTTTCCGAAATAAGTTTTAATAAGAGATTTGAATGTTTTGCATCAACTCCTCCAGTTTTAAAAATTAAATTCTTACCATACATTTTAGGCAAAGGAAGAATCTGTGGAACTTCATACATCCCAATCAGTGCTATAATAGCATTTGCGCGAGCGATTTTCCAAGCCATTTCGAAAGTGTTTTTTCCCCCAGCAGCTTCAATGACGCAATCTGCACCACGATTATTATTAATTTTTTTTATTTCGACTTCAATATTGCAGTCATTAGGATTTAAGCAAAAATCCGCAAGTCCTTGTTCTTTTGCAATATTTAACCTTTCATTATTAATATCAATTGCAATAATTTTATTAGCATTCATAACTTTTGCTGAAGCCATTGCGCAAAGTCCAACAGGGCCAGTTCCTATTATTGCGACAGTGTCTTCAGTTTTAATGTCGCAAAGCTCAGCTCCAAAATAGCCGCTAGCTAGTACATCGCCAACAAAAAGAGCATTTTTATAGCTAATGTTTTCTGGTAGTTTATTAAGTCCCATATCTGCAAAAGGAACTCTAACATATTCAGCTTGTGCACCATCAATTTTACATCCTAAATGCCAACCACCTTTTTCGCAGTTATTTATAAAACCATGCTTGCAAAAAAAACATTCTCCACAAAATGTTTCGACATTAGCGCTAACTCTATCTCCTATTTTTAGATTTTTTATATCGCTACCTAATTCTACAATTTCTCCAACAAATTCATGTCCTAGTGTTATTTCAGGCTTAGCTTGTGGTACAAAACCATGTTTTATATGCAAATCGCTAGTACAAATGCTTGATAATGTGACTTTAACAATAGCGTCTCTAGTATCCAAAATTTTTGGATAATCTTTTTCAACTAATTTTACTGAATTATTTTTCCAAATAAGTGCTTGCATAAATTAATTATCTCAAATTGAACAAAATTTTGCAAATTTCGTTATAATAATATATGAGGTTATATGGAGGCAAACTTATGAAAAAGAGTTTGGTAATAATGACAATATTAGGCTTGTTTGTTTCACAAGCTTGTATATCTTCGCAACTAGCTTTTGCAGCTAATGATAAAGGAATTATATCTGTAAATACAACTGCAAATACAGAAATTGCACCTGATGTTGCAGAAATTTCTTTTGCGGTAAAAACAATAGATTTAAAATCTATGCAAAAAGCAACAATATTGAATAAAGAAATTTCAGATAAAGTTTTTTCACAATTGAAATTAATGATAGATGTTCAAAATGGAGATTATATCAAAACTTCTGATTTTAGTGCAAATCCAATTTATTCTTATCAGAATTCTAAGAAAAATTTTGAGCGTTATGAAGTCTCAAATACTGTCATTGTACATACAAAATCAATAGATAAAGTTGGCTTAATGATAGATAAAGCTATTGAAGTTGGAGCAACAAATGTTGATAATCTATCGTTTTCTGTTTCAAATTATGAATCACAATGCAATGATTTAATTGCAATTGCTACAAAAAAAGCGAAAACAAGAGCCGAGGTTATAGCTCAAACTCTTGGCGAAAGCATAAATGGTATAAATAATATTTCAACATCTTGTAGTACAAATAATTACAATCCTCCAAGATTATATATGGCAAAAAATATGATTTCTGATGTCGCTGCAGAGAGTTCAACTGCTGGAGGTACATCTATATCAAATGGGGTTATAAAAGTCAATGCGAGTGTAAATGCTGGGTTTATTGTAAAATAGTTTACAATTCTTAATTGATTAAGCAATTTTTATCCTTAAAAAAACTTATTATATATGTAAGACTTTTGTAAGGGGAAATTTATGAATATTACTTTAAGAAAACTTGCAATGCTAGAAGAAAAAATGATTAAAGAAGATGAAATTGCAAAGATACAGGGCTATTGCACTTCTCCAGTAGATCAAGACTTAAAACAACGAGTTTTTGATTTAATGGATAGAGTTCGTGTTGTTTAATTCGACCAGTCTTCTAAATTCTTGATTGTTTTGATAGAGTTCATCAAAGCTGCCTTGAGCAGAAATAGTAGAATTTTGTATAAGAAAGATTCTATCAGCATTTTTGATGGTGGAAATTCTGTGAGCAATTGCAATAATAGTTTTTTTCTTTTTGAGTTGGTGTAATATTGTACAGATTTCATTTTCGGTTTGTAAATCAAGTGATGCGGTTGCCTCGTCGAGTATAATTATATCTGGATCAAGGTAAAGCGCGCGTGCAATGGCTAAACGCTGTTTTTGTCCTTGTGAGAAACCGACGGAGTCAGTAAATGGTGTTGCATAAATGCCGTCTTTGAAGTTTTCGATAATAAAATCATAAAGTTGAGCGTGTTTAAGCGCGTTTATAACTTTTTCATCATCAATTATTTCAGAACCAAATGCGACATTTTCTCGAATAGAGGCCGTAATTGTGTTATATTCTTGCGGAATATAGCCTATTTTAAATTTTGGAGTCGAGTTTTTAAGCGAAATTTCATCAATTAAAATTTCACCAGAGTCTATATTTAATAATCCTGAGATTATGTCAACCAATGTTGTTTTTCCTGCGCCTGAAGTTCCTGCAATTCCAATAAATTCCCCTTTATTAATTGTTAAATTAATATTATTTAAAATGTTTTTTTTGTCATATGCAAAGCTAACATTTTTTAACTCTAATTTTGTTTTTAATTCATCAAAAGATTTTATATTAGGCATAAAATTTTCAAGTTGAAATTTTTCATAGCAATCAATAAGCTCTTTGACTTGTGTAAGGCAGCTATTTATACCAGTAATGTTTACTTGGATTCTATTAATTGTAGGTGCTAGTCTAAATATTGCAGAAATAATTAGTGCATATGAAGCAACTAGTGCAGAAGATTCTGAATGATATTGTAAAGAAATAATGGTTAATAGTATAAATAAAATAATTATGATGAACGGCTCAGTGATATATGGAGGGATTGAATTATAAAAAGAGAGCTCTTTTGAGATTGTTTTATTAATATCATATTTTTTGCAGAAATTCTTATAGAAGATTTCTTCTCCGTTAATAATTTTAACGCTTTTAAGATTTAGTAAAGGAGCGTTTGTTGCTTGATTTAATTCTTCTTGTGTTTTACTGATTTTTTCTGCAAGAATTTTTGTTTTATGTCTAAGATAAAGAGTTTCGATGGATAATAAAATAATAGAACAGATTAGAGTAATGCAAGTTGCAAAGAAAAATTTTACAAATAAGAATCCTGTTATTAAGATAAAAATAAGAATATTGATAATTAGATTTAAAACTCTAAGCAAATAATTGTTTATGGTGGTTGGTATTAAAAAATTAGTGATTTGATATTTTTTTGATAACGAAATATTAGAACTCGTACTATAATTTCCGAATAAAAAGAAATTCATAAATTTTTTATTTATGTATGCTTCAATATTTTTAGTAAAATCTGCTTGAAAAGAATTATAAAAAATCATAAAAATATTTTTAATAAGAAATGCTAATATAATCAAAATTCCAAAGAGTATTGATGAAAAATCCAAATTACCTTTTTTTAGCAGTTGATATATAAAAGGGTAAGTTAAGGCAACTCCAAAAAGCTCCAAGCCACCAACAATAAAAGATAGAAAAAAATATTTAAAAAAGAGCTTTTTATCTTTAATAAAGTATCTAAAAAATCTGATTTTATAATTTTTATTCATAAGCCCATAGTACATTAAAAAAAAATTAAGTTCACTAATTATATTCACAAATTATGATATAATACTTAGTAAAAGAGTAGGAGGTTTATTATGGCAAATCCGATAATGAAATTAGAAGAAAATAATGCGGAACAAGAAAGAGTTATTCACCAAGGTGAAGTTATGACAGTTAATGGTGCATTACAAATAACAGCATTTATGAGTTTGCTTTTGGTGTTTGCGGCTTCATTTGTTTGGCAAAAATTTGCAGTAGGGCACACTGATTATGCAATGATGCTGACTTCAATAGGTGGAATAGTAGGATTTATAACAGCCTTAATAATAGCTTTTGCTCGTGTGACGGTTTTGGTTCCAGTATATGCGGTTTGTGAAGGTTTGCTTTTGGGTGGACTCTCTGCTACTTTTGAAAGCTCATATCCAGGAATTGTTGCTCAAGCTATTGCCGGAACTTTTGCAGCTTTGTTCTCAATGTTAATTTTATACAGAACTGGCATGGTAAAATGCACTGATAAATTTAGAAGTGTAGTTTTTATTTCAACACTTTCTATAGCAGGGATTTATCTTATTGATTTTATAGGTAGATTCTTTGGCTATGCAGTTCCTATTATTAACACAGCTACAAATGGTGGGATTATAGTGAGTGTAATTGTTGTTGCTATTGCAGCTTTAAACTTAATTATTGATTTTGATTTTATAGAACAAGGTGCTCAAAGAATGTACCCTAAAAAATATGAATGGTATGGAGCTTTTGGGTTAATGGTAACTTTAGTTTGGTTATACGTAGAAATACTAAGACTTTTAGCTAAAGTAAATAGTCGTGACTAATGGGGATTATAAATAATGTTGACTTTGATATTTTCATTTACTGTAGGTGCGCTAATTTCGGGCTTGATTGTCCATGTTTTGCATTCTCAAAAAACATTGA
Source organism: Candidatus Gastranaerophilaceae bacterium (assembly GCA_045645765.1). GTDB lineage: Bacteria > Cyanobacteriota > Vampirovibrionia > Gastranaerophilales > Gastranaerophilaceae > CAG-196. Next base: position 2,036 of record JAZRJK010000013.1, on the reverse strand, counting down.
CAGCAAAAGAAGAACTTATCAAATTGCGAGCGAAGATGGAAACTTCTGAAAATTTGCAAGAAATAATCAAACGTGATTTTGTGCAATTGGCTAATGAAACTATTAAAAATGAGCAAGAAGATTTGCGAAAACAAAATCGAGAAACATTAGAAGAAAAGATTTTACCTTTAGCAAAAGAACTGGGAGAATTTAAAGAGAAAGTAGAACATTTTAATCTTAAAGGTGTTGAAAATACAACAAGAATTGTAGAACAAATTACAAATCTCGAAAAAAATAATAAAATTATTGAACAAGAAGCTAAAAACCTAGTCGAGGCTTTAACAAAAAATCAAAATGCAAAGGGCTCTTTTGGAGAGAATCTTCTTGATACAATATTGCAATCTTGTGGAATGAGCGAAGGTACTCATTATTCAAAGCAGTTTGTAACAAAAGCGACAAATTTAAAAGATGAAGAAGTTCATAGCATTAGACCCGATGTTGTTGTTTATTTACCAAATAATAGACACTTGATTATTGACTCAAAAGTTACATTAACAAGTTATTTAGAATATATTGAAGATAATTCCAAATTAGGTGATTTTAAATCAGAAGTAAAAAAACGAATTTCAGACTTGGCTAACAAAAATTATCAAGGAGCAGGAGATCTTTTTCAGCCAGACTTTGTTTTGATGTATATGCCAGTAGAGTCTTCTGTAAATATGCTTTATGAAGATTTGGATTTGATTAAACAAGCATATAAATCCAATATAATTATTGTTGGTACAGCATCTTTATTGACAACAATAAGACTTGTAAATCAGCTTCTAGCTCAACAAAAGCAAGCAGAAAGCATTCAACAAATAGTTACAGCAGGAGCTAATTTATATGATACATTTGTTCAATTTTGTGATGATTTAATTGATTTACAAAAAAAGATGAATGATGTATCTTCAAAGTTTACGACAACAATTAATCGATTTAAAAGAAATAGTAAAAACAAACCAAGCTTATTCTCTCAGGTAAATGCATTAAAAGATTTTGGTATCACTTCTCAAAAAGATATACCACAAGCTTTACTTGAAGATTCTATAGAAGAAATAGAAGACATTGCACCATTAGAAAATAAATCAGAAGATTTAGATGGAGTATTTGCTAATGGCTAAAATTCTTGTGATTGATGATGATTTGGCGATAAATGAACTTATAAAAATAAACTTAGAATTGCAAGGGCACCAAGTTTATCAGGCATATAACGGAACAGAGGGTTTTGCAATGGCAAAACAAGAAGCTCCAGCACTCATTATTCTAGATGTTATGATGCCAGAAGTAGATGGTTTTACAGTTGCACAAAGAATCCGTCAGTGTGATGTAATTTCGGATACTCCAATTATTATGCTTACAGCACTTTCTGAATTAAAGAATAAAGTCAATGGTTTTAATATTGGTGTAGATGACTATTTGACTAAACCTTTTGAAACAGAAGAACTCATTGTGAGGGTTCGTGCGCTTTTAAAAAGAACAAGTCAGATACCTAAAACTTCTGCTGTTAGAGATTTGCTAACATATAAAGAAATTACTTTATTGCCAGAGACTTATAGTGTTCAAATTAAAGACAAAGTGCAAAAATTAACTCCTATTGAATTTGATATATTTAATTTGTTGTTTCAAAACCATGGGAATATGGTTTCTGCCCAAAAATTATTAAAAGAGATTTGGGGTTATGAGCCTGATGATAGCGTGGAAACAATTCGTGTTCATATAAGGCATTTACGCTCGAAAATTGATAAAATCTCTGATGGGAAAAAATATGTTGAAACAATTTATGGTGGCGGATATAAATTGAATATTTAAGACTTGAAAATATTACATGTTGCGAAAGTTATATACTTGTTGTATAATATAATTAGTTATAGTTTTATTTAGACGTCGTATAAGGATAGCATGAGCTTTAAAACCAAGGATATGTATTATGAATATAAAAATATAACCCTGCATGATTTTTGCGGAAACTTAGCTTGTGCTGATTTTAGGATTACCCCAGTTGCCAGAAAAACAAG
>JAZRJK010000012.1:0-1767 GCA_045645765.1 Candidatus Gastranaerophilaceae bacterium | reverse complement strand
TCAAAAATTCACAAAACCTTCAATCATTAAACGTGAACAACGTATGAAGGCTATCTACGTTCAACAGCTTCGTCAAGCAGAAGAAAACAATTAATTTCTTATTTGCACTTTTTGCAAGAATGATTTCTCAGAAAAACATTGTCTTATATAAGGCAATGTTTTTTTTATTGAAACTATTGTTTTTCCAAAAATAAATTCTTAACTTTGACGCATAAAGAGTTTTTAAATGATAGAAAGATTTGTTCGATATATACAATCTGAGAAAAGGTATTCAGAGCATACGATTGTTGCATATAAACGCGATTTGGAACAATTTTTATCCTATCTTAAGAAAAACTATGGGATAGATAATCTTTTATCAGTAAACTCTGACATTATACGCTCCTATATCGTTGATTTAAAAGAGGAAGGCCTTAAAAGTAGGAGCGTTAATAGAAAAATATCTGTATTACGTTCTTTTTATAATTATTGTTTGAGGGAAAAACAAATCTCAATTACCCCTTTGTTAGGTGTTAAATCGATGAAACAACCTAAAGAATTGGTAAAATTTGTCCCAGAGCATGATATTAAAAAAATGCAGTTTGAACAAAATGACGATTTTGTGGTAAAGAGAGATGAAGTGGTGTTTGAAATATTGTATCAGACTGGAATGAGACAAGCAGAACTTAGGACACTTCAAGATAAAGATATTGATAAAGACTCTAAATGCATAAAGGTGCATGGCAAAAGAAATAAGGATAGAATGATACCAATAGGGGAGGAATTGCTAAAATTGATAGATAATTATATCGTGATAAGAAACAATCAGTTTCCCAATTGCAATAATTCGTCTTTGATTGTTGATGATAAAGGGAATATGGCAAGCCCTCAGTTTGTATATAGTTTGATACACGAAATGTTGAAGGGAATAACTACTATAGAACAAAAAAGTCCGCATGTGCTTCGACATACATTTGCGACACATTTGTTAAATAGAGGAGCTGATATAAGAGCGATTCAAAAATTGTTAGGACATAGTAGCTTGAATTCAACACAGATATATACTCATAATACAATAGATAAGCTAAAGGATGTGTATAAAAAGGCTCATCCTTATGGAGATAAATAAAAACATGGTTTAACCATATTATTACTAACTAATTTAAAACAGGAGGTTAATATGAAAATTAACATCAATTCGGTTCACTTTAAAGCTGACCAAAAATTAGAAGACTTTATTACACAAAAGTTGGAAAAAGTTTGTGCTAAAAATTCTGACGTGATAGGAGCGGAAGTAACATTAAAGTTAGATAACACAGATACACCAGAAAATAAGATTGTTGATATTAGAATTATGTTGAAAGGAAATGATTTGTTTGCAAGTAAAGTTAGCAAATCATTTGAAGAATCGACAGATGAGGTGATTGATGCCTTGAAAAAGCAACTAGAAAAGTATAAAGGTAAGAATGATAAATAACCAATATGATTGAGAATCAACAAATTGTATTAATTATTAAAAAAAAAGATATTTTTTTGATAAAAACGTTTGTAGATTCAAGAATTATGATTATTTTTGCAGACCATTTCAGAGGATTTCAATGAAGTGGTCTGCTTCATGTAGAGAGTTCTTTAACAGAATGTAAAAAGGCCGGCGTAGCTCAGCGGTAGAGCACGTGATTTGTAATCTCGGGGTCGGGGGTCCAAATCCCTCCGCCGGCTCAAGTCAAGTTTTCTTGAGAAAGAAATTGACGGGGGAGTCGCATAGTGGCAATTGCAACAGACTGTAAA
>JAZRJK010000011.1:0-12024 GCA_045645765.1 Candidatus Gastranaerophilaceae bacterium | reverse complement strand
GGGCGCGAAGATTAACCACGCAAAAGACAATGCTGCGAATTATTCCATAAGCACGAATATGACCACAAAGATGAGCGCGTACAAAGTTGCAGAGGATAACGTCGCAATGGGTATGGATATGGTCGCAACCGCAAGCGATACCTTAAGCGAAATGCAAAACCATGCAGAAAGACTAAGAGCACTAGCTACACAAGCTAGAAACGGAACTTACGGCGGACAGTCTTTAAACGCAATTCAATCTGAAGCGGATGCATTAGTTAATGAAATGGAAAGAATTTATAAATCAGCGGTGTTTGACGGCTCGACTTTGTTTAAAAACGTAGAAACTTCTAAGTTCATGAAAGAAATAATAAGACGTGACACAAGTGAAATGACTAGGCTTGAAAGCGTTGATGAAAATACTGCGTTGACCTCAGGAGTATATTCTATATCAACAGCTGAAGAACTAGCTAAATTAGCAACCATGACAAATAATGGACTTATTGGGCAAAATACCGAATTTGTACTCGCTAATGATATTGATTTGAGCGATTATGATAATTGGACTCCCATTGGCAAAGTTATTTTTAATGCTGATAATAAATTTGATAATACATTATCAAAACCATTTAGAGCTCAATTTGATGGAAATGGCTTTACTGTTTCGAATTTAAAATGTAATAATCCTGAAAATAAAGTTGCTGGGTTATTTGGATATATTTATTACTCTTCAAAGATTTGTAATTTAGGTATTACTGATTTTGATATTAAAGCCATGAGTAGAGCAGGAGCTCTTAGTGGAATATTGAATTATAGCTTTGTTGAAAATATATATATTAATAATTCTATTGTTACTGCAGAATATATGACTGGTGGACTAGCTGGACAGGCTTCAAGTACTAAAATCGCAGATTCTTGGGTCGAAAATGTACAAATACAGCTTAATAGAGATACTTCCAGCTATTACTGCGCAGGCGTTATGGTTGGATATAGTTCTTCAGGTATGCTTGAAAATTGTTTAGGGATAGGCAAAGTTGAAATAAATGCTCCTAATAAAAGTAATTTAGGAACGCTTATTGGACGACTTGAAGATCCAGCGGATGTAAAAAATGGATATGTTAAAAACTGTATAGGTATTGCAGATATTTATTATAATGGTATAGAACAAAGTACTACACTAGGAAATATTTCTTCTCCAATAGAAAATTCTTTTTCTTATAAAAAAAATTCTGTTAATATTAATGATTTTTTACCTAAAACTTCTCGTATAATAAATGATATTAATGATATTCAGAAACGTAATACAAAATTGATGGTAGGAATAAATTCTAACTCCGAATGTATTGATTTAAATTTAGATGTTTCTTTGTATAAGATTTCATTATTAAAAAACTTTAAAATAGATTCTAATGATGCTTTAAAAACAATAATTGAAATAGAAAAAAATATAGAACAAAAACAAACCGAGCTTGGTTCTGTTCAAAATCGTTTGGAGTCAGTTTTAGACGAAATAACAATTCAATACGAAAATCTTGTTTCATCACGCTCTACAATAAGAGATGCGGATATAGCGCAGGTATCGTCGCAATATATTCAACAACAAATTTTACAAGAAGCTAGCGCAACACTCATGGCAAGCACTCAAAACATCCAAGCCCAAAATATTTTAGGCTTATTGCAAGCTTTAAGAGGCTAAAACTTAACCTTGCATCTTTGGAGTACCTTCTCCTAATTATAGATTTTTTATGCTATACTTAGATTGTAAATAATGGAAGAAGGTAGAAGATGAGTATAAATGTGTATTTAGGTATTGATGTTGGTTCTGTTACTACAAAGCTTGCTTTAGTTGATGATAAAGGTAAATACATTGATTCTTTTATGTTAAAAACGGCTGGTAAGCCTGTTGAAGCAGTGCAGAAAGGCTTGCAACAAATTAAATCTCAAGCGATTCAAGAATATAATATACAAGGCGTTGGAACTACAGGCTCTGGTAGAAATCTTGCTGGCGCATTAGTTGGTGCAGATGTAATTAAAAACGAAATCACTGCGCACGCTGTTGCCGCAAGTACATATATCCCTGGAGTACAAACAATTTTAGAAATCGGTGGACAAGATAGTAAAATTATTATTTTAAGAGATGGTATTGTAACAGATTTTGCAATGAATACAGTTTGTGCAGCTGGTACAGGAAGTTTCTTAGACCATCAAGCTCAAAGATTGAATGTTCCAATCGAAAAATTCGGAGAGACAGCGCTACGTTCTACAAACCCTGCAAGAATAGCTGGCCGTTGTGGCGTTTTTGCAGAATCAGATTTAATCCATAAACAACAACTCGGTTATCCTGTAGAAGACTTACTTTACGGTCTTTGCCAAGCTCTTGTAAGAAATTATTTAAGTAACCTTGCTTTGGGAAAAGAACTTCTACCAACAATATCTTTCCAAGGTGGTGTTGCAACAAATACAGGTATGGTTAAAGCTTTTGAAGAAGCTTTGAATACTAAAATCGTTGTACCTGAAAATCACCAAACTATGGGGGCAATTGGTGCGGCTCTATTAGCAATGGAAAATCATCAATATACAGAAAGACCTACAACATTCAAAGGTTGGGAAGTTGGTAATATGAGTTTTCAATCCGTAACTTGCCAATGTACAGGATGTTCAAATAATTGCGAAGTTATCACTATTCTAGAAGGAGCGGAACCTATTGGTAAAGTAGAGAAAATTGGTGATATTAAAGGTAACATTATCGCGCGTTGGGGCGGTACTTGTGGGAAATGGGATGTTTAGAGATAAATAATATTAAAAAAACTAATTGTTTTTACTAATTTGAAAAATAAGAGGATTTAATATGACATTAAAATTAAAAAACTTTGAAATAGATGGCGATAAATTAACTATTTTAGCTGGACCTTGTGCGATTGAATCAATGGATGTTATGCGTAAAACAGCAGAAGGTCTAAAGGCTGTTTGTGAAAAATTAGATATTAATTATGTATTTAAATCTTCTTATGACAAAGCAAATCGTTCTTCTATAAATTCTTATCGTGGAGTTGGAATGGAAAAAGGGTTAGAAATGCTGGCTCAAATAAAAAAAGAATTTGATCTGCCAATAGTGACTGATATACATACTCCAGATCAAGCTGAAATTGCAGCAGAGGTTGCTGATATTTTACAAATCCCAGCTTTTTTATGTCGTCAAACAGATTTACTTGTTGCTGCGGCTAAAACAGGCAAGATTGTAAATATTAAAAAAGGTCAATTTTTAGCACCGCAACAAATGAAATCTTTAGTTAAAAAAGTAGAAGATGCTGGTAACAAACAAATTATGCTTACAGACAGAGGTGTAAGTTTTGGCTATAACAATTTAGTATCTGACTTTAGGGCAATTCCTATAATGAAAGAATTTGGTTATCCAGTTGTGTTTGATGCAACACACTCTGTTCAAATGCCTGGTTCAAATGGCGATTCAACAGGTGGTGATAGAAGATTTGTTCCAGTTCTTGCAAATTGTGCAATGTCAGCAGGAGCGGATGTATTATTCTTTGAAGTTCATCCAGATCCTGATAATGCTCTTTGTGATGGCCCAAATATGCTTTATTTAAAAGATGCAGAAAAAGTTTTTGCAAAGTGCAAAGCTATTTTTGATTTAGTTAAAAACTAAAATTATTGAGTTTTCTTTTTCATTTCTATAGCGAGCATAATCTGCTCGCCTAAGATTTGTTGACCTTGCATTGAATTTTGAGCTATGTCAGGGTTGTTTTCGACTTTCTTTTCCTTCTTTTCTTCTTGGATTTTTTCTTGTTCAGTTCTAGAAACAGTCAAAAATTTTGAACTAACACAATTTTCCATTTGTACTTGTTTTAGTTCAATTCTCCTTAAAAGTTCTTTGTCACCTGATTTGCTTCCTGTAGAACGATAACCATAAGCCCTTAATTTTCGCATTATACGTTTATGTTCTTCATCAGGAGCAAAAGAAACTCTTAGCATTCCACTCACTATTCGATTAATTTTCGTCATAATACACATCCTTTAAATCTGGTAAATTATATATCGGCATTTTTTTTCAAAACTTTAATTTTTATAAAATATTGTTACAAATATTAATAATATGCTACAATTAAGTCTATGATAAAAAGAGTTTCTAGAATTAAAAGTTTAAAAGGCGAAATCATAGTCCCTGCAGATAAATCAATATCACATAGAGCGATTATGTTTTCATCTATAGCAAGGGGGAAATCTATAATTAGAAATTTTTCTTCTGGAGCTGATTGTTGGTCTACATTAAATGCCTTTAGAGCTTTAGGAGTTGAAATAAATGAAATTGATTCTAAAACAATTGAGGTTATATCATTAGGTAATTTAAAACCTTCATCTACTTCTCTTGATATGGGAAATTCTGGGACAACAACACGTCTAATAAGTGGGATTTTAGCGGGACAAAATTTTGATTCCGTTTTAATTGGAGATGCAAGTCTTTCAAAACGACCCATGAAAAGGATTATTGAACCATTATCTTTAATGGGTGCAAAGATTGAATCAACAGAAGGGCGTGTTCCTTTAAAAATAATAGGAACTAAATTACAAGGGATAACCTACTTATCAAAATTGTCAAGTGCACAGGTAAAATCTTGCGTTTTACTTGCAGGGATTAATCGTAGAACAGAAGGTAAAACTATATATACTGAACCTATGATTAGTAGGAATCATACAGAATTATTGCTGAAATATTTGGGTGCAAATATTGAAATGCAAGAAAATTCAACAATTGTTTCTGCAAGTGAATTGTTAGCAAAAGATATAGAAATTGTCGGTGATATTTCTTCTGCTGCGTTTTTTATTGTTGCAGGATTAATTGTAGAAGGTTCGGATTTTGTAATCAAAAATGTAGGGGTAAATTTAACTCGTACTGGTATTGTAGATATTGTTAAGCGAATGGGTGGTATGATAACCATTTTTAATGAGCGCGAGCTTTCTGGGGAAAAAGTTGCTGATATTAGAGTTCAGTATACAGAAAATTTAAAAGCATGTGAAATTGCAGGCGCAGATATTCCAAGATTAATTGATGAATTACCAGTTATTGCAGTCCTAGCTTCCCAAGCTAATGGAGAAACAATTGTTAAAGATGCTGGCGATTTGAGAAATAAAGAAGCTGACAGAATTTCTTGTTTAGTTAAAGAACTTAAAAAAATCGGAGTTGATATAGATGAGCTTCCAGAAGGTTTTATTGTTCGCGGTAAGAAGAAATTAAAAGGAAATACAGACCTAGAAGTTTATCACGATCACAGACTTGCAATGAGTTTTTATATTGCAGGTCTTGCCTGTGAAAAAGAAATTGCTATCAAAGATTTCGAATGGATAAACATATCCTTTCCAGAATTTGAAAAATTAATAAATTCTTTAATCTAAAAATATTTATCTTATTACTAAGCTTGAAAATTAATATATTTTTTTAGGCTGACAGATTTATTTTTTTAATGTTTTTTGTAATACTTCATAGCCTTTTTTGGTAAAACCCTCAATAGAAAATTTATATTTTTTAATATAATCTGTATGATGAAATATTGCATTAATTTCAATTAATGTATTATGAATATTTTTTAAGATGTTACTCCAGCTAGAAAAGAAAGGTTTTTCCCAAGCTTTAATTTCACCTGTTTGATTGTTAATAAAAACTTTGGTTTTTCCCATTGTTAGAATGGTTTCTCTAAACATATCCCTTCCTTCGACAAGTTTTTTAAGATTACCTCTTAAATCAACCAATTCTGCTTTTTTATCACGATTATGATCCAGTAATTCTATGCGAGTTGTTTTTGTCGATTCAAAAATTCCAGCATTTTCTTTATACACAGTTTCTTTATCCATCTTTCTTAAAATTTGTATAAGTTGTTCTTGAGATTCTAAATCAATAAATCTTCTCTTAGCTTCAAAATTTATATTGGAATGTACTTGTTGAATTTTCATTTTCTTTTCTCCTATTCTTAGTAACCGTTCGTTATAAACTCACGATTTCTAAACTCTGCCCCAAGCTCATGAGCTATTCTTTCGCAGTTTTCTACATTAATTTCGCGTTCATCAAATCCTGTTACAATACTAGCATAAGTTTTGATTCCTGCTGCGCGACAGCATTTTAAAAAGTCTTTTACAGCTTCAAATGCATTTTCAATTTTAGGCTGGCAGATTTCGTTATATTGTTCGGCATTATCAGAATTTAAACTTACTGATGCTTCATCTAATAAATTTTTGAATTCTTCAACTACGTTAGTTTTATACACAGCATTTGCATGTCCGTTTGTATTTACTCTTATTTTGATTTCCGGATAATTTTTTCTCAAATATTGAGCAAAAGCCTTCATCATATCTTTTTTAAGAAAAGGTTCTCCATATCCGCAGAAAACAACATTTTGTGGTATTTGGTTATAAGACTTAAATTGTTCTATAATATCTTCAAGGGTATATTTATCATCATGCCACATTTCAGCACCACATACATCATCTTTTTGTTCTCGCAAACAAAAAATACAAGAGTTAGTGCAAGCATTGGTTAAATTAATATAAACAGTTTTTGGATTTGGTTCATTATTTATTGAATAAACTAATGTGTACATGATTTATACTCCTTTTTAAAAGAATTATATCATATAAAGAAGTTTGAGTATTAAAATTATGAACAAATTTCTAAACCAGAGCTTGTGCCTATTCTTGTAGCGCCTGCTTTAATCATTGCAAGAGCGGTTTCTTTATCTCTTACTCCACCAGAAGCTTTCACTCCAAGGCCAGCATTTTTAACTGTTTCAAATATTAATTTAACATCTTCAACCTTTGCTCCAACACCGTTTTTTACAAAACCTGTTGATGTTTTTACAAAATCTGCTCCGCCTTTTATACAAAGTTCAGATGCAGTTTTAATTTCTTCTTGAGAAAGTAAATCTGTTTCCAAAATAACTTTTAAAGCCTTACCCTGACAAGCGATTTTTATTTTAGCAATTTCATCTATAATATAATCAAAATCGCCGTCTTTGAGTTTACCTGAATTTAATACCATATCAATTTCATCAGCGCCATTTTTAACCGCATCAATCGTTTCTAAAACTTTTGATTCTGTAGTAGACTGTCCCAATGGGAAGCCTATTACTGTTACAATTTTAACTTCAGAATCTTTAAGGTATTCAGAAGCCATTTTTACATTAACGGGATTTACACAAACCCCTAAAAAACCATATTCTTTAGCTTCGTCTAATAATTTTATTACCTCTGCTTTTGTTGGATCTTGTTTTAAAAGTGTATGTTCAATATATTTATTAAGTTGCATAAGAACCCCTTTCTAATTTTCTTCCTTGGTGAGGGAATTTACCCCCCAAAAAATATAAATGCAAAAATTCCCATCAAAATGCAGTAATATCCAAAGATTGCTAACGAAAATTTTGATAAAAATTTCATAAAATATTTAATACATAAATACCCTACAATTCCTGAAACAATAGTTCCTATAATAATTGCAGTCCAATTGTAGTCTACGACTTCTTTTAAATTAATTTCTAAAAGAGGGTAAAACATTGAAGCCCCCATTATTATAGGAATTGACAATAAAAATGAATATCTTGCAGAAGTTGTTCTGTCGCTTCCACTAAATAGTCCTGTTGCAATAGTTAGGCCAGAACGAGAAAACCCTGGTAACGCAGCTAGACCTTGTGCTGCTGCCATTAAAACAGAGCTTTTTAATGTTATTGGTTTTTTATTTACAATTCTTTTTGACAACCATTCACTAAACAACAGAATTAATCCTGTTAAAACCAATATTAAACCAACTAAATCTGGTCTAAAAACTAACTTTTCAGCAAAGTTAGATAAAGGATAAGCAATAAGAACTGTAATAATAGTACCTATAAGGATATAAACACCAGTTTTAAAATCTTTAGACGTATAATTTTTAGTTTTTATTCCAATACAAAAAGATTTTATAATAGTCCAAATATCTTTTCTAAAATAAATTAATACAGCAATTAAAGTTCCTAAATGTAGCATAATATCAAGAAAAATTTCTTGGTTAGAATGTGTAATTTCAATATTCTTAAAAACTTTATAAAAATTAGATGTGAATACCAAATGAGCAGAGCTTGAAATTGGCAAAAATTCGCTTAGTCCTTGAACTATTCCCATCAAAATTGCTTGTATTAAATGCATTTAATTATTTCCTTTATTCCTCATAATAACTAGCACAACTAGTTGGAGTTTCCCAAACCGAAATTTTATTTACTAGAGGAATTCTTTCTTTAAGCTGGTTATAAATAAACATTGAAATCATTTCACTACTAGGGCTTTCTCCTTTAAAATAAGGAAGCTCATTAATATCTTTATGATCTAGTAAATCTAAAACTTCTTTTAGTTCTTTTTTTAATACTTTATAATCCACTAAGATATTGCTTTTATCTAGAGTTTCACCTTTTACATAAGCTTCTACTAGCCAATTATGCCCATGCTGGTTTTCACATTCACCTTCATAATTCAGCAAATGATGTGCAGCCGCAAAATACATTTGAGCTTTTAATTCAAACATTTTATCCTCCAATAGTTACATTTAACAAATTTCCGCTAATCTACGCATGATTTTGTCAGTAATAACTTTAATGTATTCTTTATCTACCATACCATTAATAATACAATCTGCAATCTGGTAATTTGGTCTAATATATTTTTGAGCCGTTTCATTAACATCTCTAAATTGCAAATCAGCTGCCTCACCAGTTTTGCCACGTGAAACAGCTCTTTTATACCAACGTTCTTTAATAACATCAAGTGGAGTAAACACATAAACTTTAACATCCATAATGTCACGAACTTCTTCATTCAACACATACAAACCTTCTGTTAAAATAACTTTAGCTGGTCGTTTTTCATCTCCATTTGGATCAGAAACACAAGTAACAAAATCATATCTTGGCGACCTTACTGTTTCAGAATTCTTTAATGCAATTAAATGTTCTTTCATTAATTGCAAATTAATAACTTCTGGAGTATCAAAACTAAAACCTGTTTTAAACAACGCGTCATAACTTCCAGCTTCAAGAAGTTCTTTTGATGTATCTTTATAATAATCATCTTGACGAATTACTGTATAAATACCTTCTTTTTTATCTCGAATTACGGCATGAATTGTATTATCTACAAAAACGGTTTTACCAGAAGCGCTTTCTCCAGTAATTCCGATTAAGAAAGTACGTTTTTTTTCTTGCACAACTTTACGTGCGATATTAAGAATAAAATCGTCGGCAACTCTTAAAAATAATGGCTGAGCTTCTTTTTTATCTTCTTCTAGAATCTCTTTTAAAGAATCTACAATTGTGGTTATAAGCTCCATCTCTGTTCTATTTGAGTAAAAATTATAATTTGTAAGTTCAAAGGTTTCCATAATTTTTTATCCTTAATTCATAATACTATATTGTATAGTAAATTAAAAAATTTTGCTCTTTTTTTTAATAAAAATTTATCAATTGTAACAATTTGTTATCTTAGTTAATTTTAGATTGTTTTTCATTGAGTGTTTAAAGTTTCTCTATGAGTTTATTTTACTCCGCTGTTCATAATTACACGGGCCTGCCAACATTCTAATAATTCACAATCTTTCTTTGATTATACAATGTTGGGCTTAAACAAAATTTGCAAAAATTTTTATTAATGATCCTGTAGGTTCTTATAAATAAATAATATGTAAAAATCAAATTATATAATATGATATAATGTCATTATGAACGATATTTTGAGAGAAACGATAAAACTCGTGCCTGAACAACCTGGCTGTTATCTTTATTATGATAAGAATGGCGAGATTATTTATGTTGGAAAAGCCAAGAATCTTAAACGTAGAGTTTATAGTTATTTTCATAAGCAACACGATAGTGCAAAAACAATAGTTCTTGTTTCTCAAATAGAAAAACTAGAATATATTATCACCGATTCAGAAGCAGAATCTTTGATTTTAGAATCACATTTAATCAAGCAACATAAGCCAAAATATAATATTTTGCTTAAAGATGATAAAAAATATCCGTATTTCTTAATAACAGATGAAGATTTTCCACGTATTCAAGTCGTGCGTAAAAAGAATTTAAACCCAGATAAAGGTCGTTTTTATGGCCCTTATACAGATGTCAGCGCAATGTATGCAACTTTGGATTTTTTAAAAAAATTGTTTCCTTTAAAACAATGCAAAACTCCAAAATTTTCAAACCGTCCTTGTTTGTATTATCACATAGGTAAATGTCTAGCTCCTTGCCAAGGGAAAGTATCACCTGAAGAATATCAAAAGTTGATTAAACAAGTTGAATTGTTTTTAAGTGGTAAACAGTCCGAACTTTTAAAACAAATTCAAAATCAAATGCAAAAATATGCAGAAATGGAACAATTTGAAAAAGCAGCAAAAATGCGTGATAGCTTTTTAGATTTACAAAAAACTTTAGAACGTCAAAAGATTGTTTATGAAAATACTAAGCTCAATGAAGATATAATTGCTGTGCTTTATGAAGATGGAATTCTAGCAATTGTTATAATGATGATTCGTGAAGGTCGTTTAATTGATAAAAAAGATTTTTCTTATTTTGTTGACAATATTGATAAAACAGAATATTTTGAAACATTTTTTAGAGATTATTATACTAATTTAAAGTTAGAATTTCCGGATAAAATTATTTCTAAAGATCTTGCAGAAATCGGACAAAAAGAGCTTTACGAAGATTGGCTAAAAATTCTTTCAAATAAAAAAGTCCAAATAAATTATGCTTCTAGAGGCAAATATAATGAGCTTTATGAGCTCGCGTTAAAAAATGCAATAAATCTTCTTGAAAACGCTAAATTAAAGAAAATGGCGCAAATTCGCGATGATTTTAATGAAGTAGGCTCTTATTTAGCTGAAAAATTAAAGCTCCAAAATTTTCCCAATAGGATTGAATGTTACGATATTTCCCATATTCAGGGTACAAACACTGTTGCTTCAATGGTTGTATTTCAAAATGGGCTTCCGAAAAAAACTGCGTATCGTAAATTTAAAATAAAATCTACAGAAGGTAAACCGGATGATTTTATGTCAATGAAAGAAGTATTAACCCGAAGATTAAACAAGCTCGGACAACCAAAATGGGAAAAACCTGATTTGATAATAATCGATGGAGGTAAAGGACAACTATCAAGCGTTATGCAAATTGTGGAAGAATTTGGAATTACTGATATTGATTTTGTCTCGCTTGCAAAAAGAGAAGAAGAGGTTTTTCTTCCGAATGAATCAAAATCAATTTTATTACCGCGAGAAAGCAATGCATTATATTTGATTCAAAGAATACGCGATGAAGCGCATAGATTTGCGATTACATATCATAGAGATTTACGTTCAAAAGCTTTAAATAAACAATAATTAAGCAAAATAATTTAATATTCTTTGGCCTAAAGAAGTTTCTTTTGATTCCTCAAGTTTATCCGAGCGATGAGCTTTTGCAATTTCTGCATTTTCTTGTCTAAAAGTTTCCATATAAATTGGTCTGTTGGCTTCTCTTGATTTAGCCTCTCTGTATTGACGGATAGCTTGTTGCTCAAGATTTCTGTAAGTTGATATTGTTAGACAATCCATAAACTAATTTAAATCCCTCACTTAGTACATGTTCAATTATACACAATTTTCAGAATTTGGCAAGTAGTGTATAAAAAACAATTAATATTTCTTAAAACTTTATAAAAATTTTACTCCATAATTGTTCCATGATTTATCTTTGGAGTATAATAAAGTTAATAAAGTAAAGTAGTGTCCGAGAGGACAAGAAATAAGGAGATAAACATGGCAGAATTAACATTGGAAAGAGAATCTTCTACATGTGATTTCGTTGGCGGAAAATGGCAAACAGAAATTAATGTAAGAGACTTTATTCAAAAAAACTATAAACCTTATCATAGTAATGCTTCTTTTCTTGAAGGTCCCACAGAACGCACGAGTAATCTAATGAAAACTGTTCAACTTCTTTTTGAAGAAGAACGTCGTAATGGTGGTGTCCGAGCTATTGATAC
>JAZRJK010000010.1:0-32710 GCA_045645765.1 Candidatus Gastranaerophilaceae bacterium | reverse complement strand
TACCCCTTCTGTATTTACCCCTTCAACCATTTCTTTTGTTATCACAAATTTCTTGATTGAATCATCAGATGGAATATCATACATAATATCAAGCATCAATTCTTCAACTATTGATTTAAGAGCTCTAGCACCAGTTTTACGTTTAATAGCTTTTTGAGCAATCAATGACACCGCTTCTTGTTCAAAGTCTAGTTCTACACCGTCCATTTCAAGCAAGCATTTGTATTGTTTAAGAACAGCATTTTTAGGCTCTGTAAGAATCATTTTCAATGTATCCTCATCCAAAGCATCTAAAACTGCATACACTGGTATACGGCCAATAAACTCTGGAATTAAACCAAATTTAAGTAAGTCTTCTGGTTGTAATTTCTTAAGCATTCTTGCAGCTGCAAGTTCTTTTTGCGCTTGGGTTGGAGCAGATTTGCCAAAACCAATTGAAGAACCATCTTGAACACGGTGCTCAATAATTTTATCCAAATCAACAAAAGCTCCACCTACAATAAATAAAATATTACTTGTATCAATCTGAATCATCTCAGCTTGAGGATGTTTTCTTCCGCCTTGAGGAGGAACATTTGCAACAGTACCTTCAATAAGTTTTAATAAAGCTTGTTGAACACCTTCTCCTGAAACATCACGAGTAATTGAAGTGTTTTCTGATTTACGAGCAATTTTATCGATTTCATCAATATATATAATACCGCGTTCGGCTTTTTTAGCGTCAAATTCAGCATTTTGGTAAAGTCTTAACAAAATATTTTCAACATCGTCACCAACATAACCAGCTTCTGTAAGAGTTGTTGCATCTGCAACAGCAAATGGTACATCAAGCATTTTAGCCAATGTTTGGGCTAAAAGAGTTTTTCCACTACCTGTCGGTCCAACTAACAAAATGTTTGATTTTTGAATCTCAACCCCATTTGTATCGCCTTTTTTGTTATGCCTTAAACGTTTATAGTGGTTATAAACAGCTACAGATAGAACTTTCTTAGCATCATCTTGCCCTACAATATGTTCATCTAAATAAGCTTTAATTTCATGAGGTTTTGGGATGGCTTTTTCTTCCCCTTCAGAAGCTTGTTCACCTTCTTTTCCGTCAATACTCTTTTCTTTACCTTCAAAGAATTCTTCATCAAGAATTTCATTACATAACTCTACGCATTCATCGCAAATAAACACATCTGGACCAGCTATAAGCTTTTTTACTTGATCCTGTGTTTTTCCACAAAATGAACATTTTAATCTGTCGTTAGACATTATATTCTCCTAATTTGTTGTTTTTTGGATAAATAGGTGGAGCAAGCTCCACCCTACTACTCATTAACCTTCTTTAGTGATAACCTTATCAATCATACCATATTCAAGCGCTTCTTGAGGTGTCATGATATAGTCACGATCAGTATCTTTTTCGATCTTTTTAATAGATTGACCTGTATTTGAAGCCATAATTTCATTTAAAGTCTTTTTAATTCTTAAGATTTCTTGAGCTTGGATTTCAATATCAGTCGCTTGGCCTTGAGCTCCACCTAAAGGTTGGTGAATAAGCACTCTTGAATGAGGTAAAGCAAATCTTTTACCTTTTGCTCCTGAACAAAGCAAGAAAGCACCCATAGAAGCAGCTTGGCCTAAACAAATGGTTTGAACATCTGCTCTAATGTGTTGCATTGTATCATAAATAGCTAAACCCGCAGTTACACTACCTCCCGGAGAGTTGATATATAACATAATATCTTTTTCAGGATTCTCACTATCTAACAAAAGCATTTGTGCAACAATCAGGTTAGCAACCATGTCGTCAACAGGAGTGCCTAAGAAGATAATTCTTTCTCTTAGCAATCTTGAAAAAATATCAAATGCTCTTTCACCTTTACTAGACTGTTCAATAACTGTAGGTACGTAGCTCATTTTAAATTCCTTTCTTCTTATGTATATTAAGCGACTACTTAATTATACATTACAAAAACGATTAAACAATAATGAATATGGATGAGATTATCCTCTTATGAAGATATTATAACATAAAAGGCTGAAAGTTAAAACTTTCAGCCTTGTGTTTATATTAGTTTAATAAAGTTGTCTATACTTCTTCAAACAAGTCTTTTCCTACAGAACATAAAGGACATACCCAATCTGCTGGTAAATCAGCAAAAGAAGTGCCTGCTGAGATTCCATTATCTGGATCTCCTACTGCTGGATCATATTCATAATGACAAACTGTACATACATATTTTTGCATAATTATTTCTCCTTTTTTAACTACATAATAATTCTATTATACATTTAAAGATTTTTCTATTGTAATTACAACATTATCCAATTCGGTTAATTGTTCTTTTTTTAGTGTAGATTTCAAACATAATGGTTCAGCAATTATTTCAGATCCTTTCAATTTTTCTATTTCTGTTTTCATAAGGCCTCCACATGTTGCAGCCCAAGAACCATTTTCTATCAATACATATTTACGGTTTTGCAAATTATGTGCAACTAAACTATGTAAAAATTCATGCATAGATTCAAAAACCCCAGCATTATAAGTTGTTGAAGCTAATACAATATGAGAGTATTTAAAGGCATCCGAAAGAACTTGTGATTGATGCGTATACGATAAATCGTACATTTTAATATCATTAACACCTTTTTCTGCCAACTTAGATGTTAATAATTCCATCGCAGATTCCGTCCCTCCATAAACTGAAGTATAAGCAACTAGCACACCTTTTTCTTCTGGTAAATATGCCGACCAATTATTATATTTTTCAATAAATAAATTAATATTTTTTCTAATCATCAAACTATGGAGAGGGCAAATCATCTTTATATCAAGATTTGTCACCTTTTTTAGTAACATCTGAACTTGAAGTCCGTATTTTCCTACAATATTTGCATAATATCTTCTCGCTTCATCAATATAGTCTTTTTCCCAATTTACTTCATCATCAAAAAGATTCCCATTTATAGCACCAAAAGACCCAAAAGCATCTGCAGAGAATAAAACACCAGAAGCTTTATCAAAAGTCACCATAACTTCCGGCCAATGTACCATTGGAGCCATTATAAATTGAAGTTCGTGTGAACCAGTGCTCAATACATCACCTTCTTTTACAATCATAACGAAAGAATCTATATCAAAATTAAAAAATTGTTTCATCATCATTTGAGCTTTTGCTGTACAAACAATTTTTACTTCAGGAAATCTACGTATAACTTCACCAATTAAAGCGGCATGATCCGGTTCCATGTGTTGAATAACCAAATAATCAAGAGCCTGACCATCTAAAGCACCCTGCAAATTCTTGAAAAACTGACAAGAACAAGCTTTATCTACAGTGTCAAAAAGGACAGTTTTTTCATCCTTAAGGAGGTATGAATTATAAGATATACCAGATGGAATTGGATATGCACTCTCAAATAATTGTAACCTTCTATCAGAACAACCTATATAAAATAAATCTTTCGCAATATTTCTTATATTAAACATTTAAACTCCTTCTACGTAACCTATGTAAGGTAAATTTCTATAATAGCCATCATAATCTAAGCCATAACCAACAAGAAATTTATCATCGATTTCAAAGCAATAATAATCAGCATCAATATCGACTTGACGTTTACACTTTTTATCTAACAAAGAACAAAACTTCAACGATTTTGGTTTAAAGTTGTGTTGAATAAAGTTTAGTAGAAACTGTGCTGTATGACCAGTATCGATAATATCTTCTATTATTAAAACATTTTTATTTGTTAAATCCGGTAGAGCAATATCCACAGCACTGACTTTCCCTGTAGAAGCAAAACCAGAACCATAGCTAGACAATCTAATAAACTCCATTTTTAGCGGCATATTTAAATGTTTTGCTAAATCAACCATGAACATAACTGAACCTTTTAGTACGCAAATCAAACAAAGTTCTTCATTTTTATATTCTTCATTAAATCTATTACCTAATTTTGCAATTTCCTTCTGAATATTTTCCGATGAAAATAAAATTTTTAAATCAGATTCTTTTATCATTTTCATATTTATATTACCTCAATAACATGGGTTGGAATTCTTGATACACCAATTTTATTATTTAGCCCAACTCCTATTACCCATAGTACTTCATTTTCTTTTGCTAAAACTAAAATCTCATCACGCTTATGTCTATTTACACCCTTTGAATTCATATATTTTTTTAATTTCATAGTACCTGGCATTCCAAAAGGAGTAATTATGTCTCCATCACGTCTTGTTCGCAGGGTTAAAGGCATTTTTAAATTCGTTAAATCAACATATGCAAAGTTTGCGGTTGCTTCTGGGAAAATAAATACATCTTTTTCTACATAAGGTTTTAATATAAACTTTTTATCTCCGATTATATATTCACCCTCTCCGTCTATTTGCAATTCCCAATTTGGATCCTCACTTTTTGCCTTTTGTCTTTCAGGAATAGTTTCTATTGTTTTTTCGTCTACATATAACCACATACTAGCTGTCAAAGAAATTGTACTTCCATTACGTTTTATGATATTTTCTTCAATAAAATTATAAATTTCTTTTATACGTTTATAATCATAATCTAGGTTAAAATTTTGCAAATATTCATGTAAAAATCTCATTTTTACAGGCTGTGATAGAGTACTATATGTTTGCGGAATAATTTTATCATCATCAAAAATTTTATCTCTAAATAAAGACAAATATTCTTCAATTATTTGATTCTCGCTAGTTGCAACCTTTGCTAAATTATTCAATGCATCTTTAACTAAAGGATTTATTTTTTCTAATGCAGGAATAACATTTAGCCTTAGAAAATTCCTTTTGTACGCAATATTTAGATTTGAAGAATCATTATTAGGTGAAAGATTGTTATTTTCACAATACTCTACAATTTCTACTCTAGGTATTTTTAAAAGAGGTCTATAAAAACAATCCCTTCTTTCAGAAATTCCTTTTAGACCAACAATTCCGGTTCCTTTTATTGCTCGATACAAAATAGTTTCCGCATTATCATCTTTATTATGCGCAGTAAAAACTGCATCTGCATCATAGTTTTCCATAGCTTCTTCAAAAAAATCGTAACGAGCTATCCTGGCTTCGTTTTCTGATTTTTTTAAACCTACAGGAGCAGTTTTTGTATAGAACTCAAATCCCCTACTTGATGCAAATAAACGACAAACTTCTTGTTCTTTTAAAGATTCTTCTCCGCGCCAATTATGATTAAAATGTGCAGCTATAATTTCTAAATTAAAAAAATCTTCTTCCTGACGAATTTTATACAATAAATCTAACAAGCACATTGAATCAAATCCACCAGAAAACCCGACAACAATTGTTCTGTCCTGTAATTGATATTTTTTAAGAAAAGATTTTATTCTTTCTAACATCCCAAACCTTGTATACCATGTTTAATTTCAACCGCATCGACACCTAAGCTATCAAGCACTTTCATTGCTAAAGAATCTGGTTCATTCAATATCGCTAGCAATAAATCAACAGCTTCAATTTTTTGCTTATGACTCATTTTAGCAGAAGCCCAGGCTTTTTCTAACACTCTTTTTGCTCGACGAGTAAAAATAATTTCTTTGTCAAAATATTCATTACCGTAGCCAACTAAGCTCTCAACTACAAATCGAGCATCTTTCATAGTAATTTCTAAATTGCTCAAAACTTCAGATGCTACACTTGCACCTTCTCCAATTATACCTAACAAAAACATTTCAGTGCCTACAACATTTCTACCTAATCGACGAGCTTCTTCTTTTGCTAACTTCATAATTAATAGAGTTTCCGGCATTTGTTTCTCTATGGGTTTGATTATTTCTTCGGCCAAACTATCTTCATTTACACCTAAAGATTTAATTATTTCATAAGCCAATCCTTTTTTAGCTTTCAATATACTTAATACAATGTGCTCAGGTGTAATTACTGATGAACCTAATTCTTTTGCTGTTTGAAGGGCTAAATTCATCATTAAAAAAGCATTAGGCGTAAAAATTATCTTTTTATCTTCATATTCAGATTTCCTAGAACTTATACTTGAAAGTTTTTCTTCAAAAGATTGAGTATTAATACCATATTTATTCATTGTATTAACAAATGCAGAGCCCTCTGATTCAAGAATAGATGCAATTATTTGTTCTGTACCGAGAATTTCATACCCTTTTGTTGAGAGCTTCGCTACAGCTCTATCAAAAACTTCAGCAAGAGCTTCTCCTTCGTAAACCGATTCAAAAGCTGTTTTTTCGTCTTCTTCTATTTCCTCTGGATGTTCTAAACGCTTTATTTTCTTTTGAACTAACTTTGTCAAAATTTCTCTAGCATTATTCAAGCCAAAATCAAATTTTTCAAGAATTGATTGAATGTTAGAATTTTTATCTGTAATTACAGATAAAAATAAATGTTCAAAAAGTATATTCTGATTCCCAGACTTAGAAGCTAAATCCAGAGTTCGTTTCAAAATATCTTTTACATTATGGCTAAAAGGAACATTCTCAGAAGTTTTCAAAGTTGGAGTAACATAATGAACTACTTCTTCTTGCATTGCTTCAAATGTTACATTATACATTCTAAACAGTTTTAGCGAAACACCTTTTGCCTCACTAACTAACGCCAACAACAAATGTTCTGGGCAAACTTCTGTACTTTTTAATTCTTTTGCAAATCTTTGAGATTCACTAACTGCATTTATAGCTTTTTCCGTAAAACGCTCAAACATATTAAAGACCTGTATTATTCCTCTACATCATCAGCTAATGATTCAATGTAATCACAAACTCTATTAAATTCTTCTTCATCCTCAATACTTACAAAAGAACCTTCTTCATCTTCTTCAATATATTCAAGAACAATTAATTCAGGATCTTCTTCTGACTCATTATCAACAGGCAAAAGCATTGCATAAGTTTTACCTTCAAATTCCACGATATCATAAATCTCACAACTAGTAACATTTCCTTCTTCGTCACTAAGTTCAACCAAATTTAATTCTTCATCTGCCATAATCAATTACTCCTATTTTATTATTTTCTACTTAAGTATTGTTCTAGTATAACACAAGCACTTTCCATATCCACTAGACCTTTATTTTTACGAAAATCTATCTTTCTGGAACGTAATCTTTGTTCCGCCTCCTCAGAAGTAAGACGTTCGTCTTCAAATATTATATCAAAACCAAGGATTTTTTGTGCAAAATCAATACAATTTTGAGCTTGAAAACCTTGTGTTCCATCCATATTAATAGGAACTCCTACTACAATTTTTTCAACACGATTTTCCTTTGCCAATTTTGATATTAAATCAATAGCAATAGCCTCTGGCTCTCTAGAAATAGTTGAATGAGGAGATGCAATGACTTGCAAGTAATCACTTAGTGCAATACCTATTCTTTTAGTACCAACATCTAATGCCATGATTTTATGCATTATCAACCCACTTCGCTTCAATACTAGAAATAATCATGTCTAACTGTAACAATTCAAAATCATCAGATTTTGGTTGCATTTTTTGTTCAAATTTATTTGTTACCTTACGCTGATTCTTTAATATGTATCTCTTTCCAACATAATATTCGTAGATACTTTTTCTTAGGATATTCGTTAAAAATGCATAATTTGAGCCTAAAGAATATAACAATTGAGCTAACTCTTTATCACCCTTAAGTAGTCTTAAATAAGCACCCACATTAAAAGAGACCATTTGATATGTAAGCTCCTTTGCAGTAAAGACACTATCATAATTGTCTGCGACAAACTTATCTAAATCTACATCAAAATTTTGTGCTTTAAATTCTTTAGACAATTTCTCTATTAAAGAATTAAACTCAGGAGAAGTTATTTCATCAAAGAACCAATTCTGAACATTTTCATTCAAACAAAGTTTATCAATTTCTTTTTGATTGAGCTCTTTTCTTTCAATATCAATTTCTGGACGTTCTGGCTCAATATCTAACAAAATACTTTCCCAACAGATATATTCATAAGGTAGAGGATCTCCGTTTAAATAAGATTCTTCTACAGCCTTTGTTAATAAATGTTTAACAAACTCTGGAGATATTTCATATTTTTCTTGATAATTATAAAATTTATCAATAATTTTATAAAAATCTCTTTCAGTCATCGAATTAAACCCAAAAGCATCTAAAATACCGTATCGTGGATTAATTACAACAGCTAAGAATTGTAAACTTTTATTCGCTCTAATTCTTGAAAATATTATTGCCATATTTCCATGTCCATCTGGAAACGAAATATATGACTTGTGTGGCTTTGATTCTTTTAATATTTCTTTGTAAAACTCTATAGTATTATCAACTCTTATACCCGAAAGTTTCAATTCAGATATCGCCTTATTAATTTTCGAGTCTTCTTTTGCATATTTTTTTGCCTTTTCTAAAGCATGAAAAGCTAATTGAGATTTTGTTTTAGCTAATATTTCCAAAGCAACATCACCAACATTTGAACCTATGTAATATAAAAACACTGGTATTAAAATATTAGCTAATGCATCATTCGCATAATCTTCTTCTAAAGATTTGATTAATAAAATCTTATCATTGTCAGACAATGCATTTAAAAAATCCATAAAATCGATTTGAGCTTCAGGATTCATTATCGCCGTATCTAATAGCTCTTTTGTCTCCTTATTTATTAGCTCATTAAATTTTTCAAAATACCCACTAATTACTTCATAATCGATTTTATTACCTAAATCCTTTAACATATTAAAAGCAACCATTTTAATACTATCAGGATATTCAGGACTTTTTATAACATTCCATAGTTCATCATTAAGCTTTTCTTTCTCTATTAACTCTGTCAAAAGCCAACATATCATGAGAGATTTGTGTTCATCTGCATTAAGTAATTCTCGTACTAAAATATCAAATACAGTTTGTTTATCTTCAATATTTTTCAAATCTGTTAACAATGATGGTTCTGGTAATGCAGAACTTAATAAAACTCTTAAAGTAGCTAAAATTTCTGCTTTAATCTGTAATTTATTCATCCTTAATATTCCCTCATACTAGGCATTTAATGCCTTAATCTCTCATCTTATTCTTCAATTGTAACTGAAATTTATATTGTCTGCAATAAATTGTAAAGTTAACGTAAAGCTTCAATTGCAGCTAGCTTCATAATATTAAAATCAGGGGTATTTCCTGTCCAAATTTCTATAGCTCTTTGAGCTTGGTAAATTAACATATCTAAACCACCTATCGTCCTCAAACCTCTTTTTTCAGATTCTTTTAAAAGCACTGTTTTTACAGGATTATAAACGATATCGTATACAATTGTAGCAGGATTCAATTTATCCAAATCTTTTGATTCTAGTGGCATTTGATCAGCCATAAAACCTTTCATCCCTATTGGAGTTGCATTTACAATAACAGAAGATTCTGCTAAAGATCTAATATTTTGAATCTGATAAACATTGAATTCAATATTGGGAAATTTTGCCCTTACATAATCTAGTGTTTGACGAGAATTAATAATATTTCTTGTATAAAAATCTATAAACTTAATCCCTCGTTCAGCAAGACCAACAACAGCCGCTCTAGAAGCTCCACCAGTCCCCAAAATACTAGCTCTCAGCCCTTGTAAATTTTCACTAGCTGGGATTGCAGATTTAAATCCATAAATATCAGTATTATAGCCAACAAACGTCTTGTCATCTAGTATTTTAACGGTATTTACACAACCTGCAATATTCGCATAATCATCTATATCATCTAAAAATAATGACATCGGAACTTTTAACGGTATTGTAACATTAAAACCTTTATAATCATTCGTTTTTAAATATTTTATACGCGGAATTAACTCCTCTGGAGGCGTTTCTAAAACATCATAAGATCCTTCTAACCCTAGGCTCTCAAATCCAGCTTTTTGTATAGCCGCAGAAATAGAATGTCCTAAAGGATAACCAATAATACCTAATTTATACATATGCCTGCCCTCCAAGGCTAATTATACTAAGAAATAGTAAGGCTGTAAAGAATACACTTTTATACATTATCTTATATTTAACGCTAATTTTACAAACAAGAGAGCTTTCATTATAGTAGACTTCCCTTTTAGCTTACGTACATAGGTTTTAAAAGTTGCTTTATTCTTTATTAAAAGCAATAATTTATACTTACCTATTACACGATAAAAATAATTACTTAGTTCTTTATTTTCATAATGCTGTTTGAATTCTAAATAAAACACATCCAAAAATTCATCTACAAATTCATCGCTTATTCGACCAAGATTCCAAATATAACCTGACCATTTATTAATCAATGTTTCATTTAGGCCTCTCAATTTAAATTCTGGATATTTATTAAGGAAGTCGAAAATAGAACTATATTCATCCCTAATATAATAAACTTTATCTTTCTGTTTTACCGAAGAATTTAGATTATCTTGACGGTATCTCACATAAGCTTTTTTAACAGCCACGACTTTATCAGCTGCTACAAGAGTTTTTATTCTAAATCCAGTATCTTGATAACTTGCTCCAGGAGTTTCTAAATAACGAATATTGTATTTCTCAAGCAATTCTCTCTTATATAGACAACTCCACACGGTTGTTCGATTCCTTAATAAACTCGGAAATGTTTTACAATTTATTGGGGCATTAAGCTTATATTTAGATGTACGATTGGCCTTCTTCATTTTTTTTGATTTTGTCCAGTATCGATAAAAATCCGAAACAACAATATCAGCATCGTGCTTCAATGCAACTTCATAAAGTTCTTCAAACATTTCTATGCCAGCAAAATCATCTGATTCTAGAATCCCAACATAATCAGAAGTTGCAGCATTAAAACCAGCATTCATTGTTGCTCCTAACCCAGAATTTGGTTTATTAATAATTTTAATACGTCTATCTTTGGCTGCAAATTCTTCAACTATTGCTAATGAAGAATCAGTTGAACCGTCATTTACGCAAATAATTTCAATATCTTTTAGCGTTTGATTTACAAGACTGTTTAAACATTCCTCTAAATATGCTTCTACATTATAAACAGGAACAATTACTGAAACCTTTGCCATACTCCAATCTCCCTTTTACATCATATATTATAGAATAAATTTACAAAAAAAACATAGGCCTAGCGTATAGAATTTTGCTTGATTTCTTTTAGCCATTCTTTGTAAAAATATATAGCTAAAAATAAGTAGACAGCCCACATAATCACCGTTGAATAGACTTTTTCTCCACTCAACACAACATTAATCCACATTATTAAAGATAAAGCATTAACTCCGATCCAAAAAATCCATTGTTCAATAGCTCGCCTTACAGTTAAATACATTCCTCCTATAGAAAAAACTGTAGTAATGCTATCTAAGAATGGATGCGCATCATTAAAATAACGTAAAGTATAAAAAACTCCCAATGCTAAAAACATTAGAATAAAAATTAAATAATATAACTCATTTTTAGGTAATTTTATTTTTACAATATCTTTTTTCCCTTCTTTTAAATTTTTATTCCATCTAAAATAGCCAATAATTTGCATTGGTATATAATAGCAAACATATAATAAAAGATTTCCCCATATAGCATTATGAAAAGCTAAATACCCATAAAAACTTGAACCTGTCACTCCAAAAATATAGCATACAGGCAAACCTTTACCTGCTAAAAATGTATATATAATACCACAAGTAGCCGATATTATTGCAGGAATTGAATCTTGAGTCAAAAAGCCTTGACCTAAAATAAAAACTATAACACTTATTAAACCAAATTTTTCAAAATTATTCCAATTTGTCGATTTATTCTTATTCATACTTATGTTATCTTATAAAAATAGATGAAAGTAAATTGTCAAAATAACAGGGATATATCCTTTAATGGATTTTTGAATAATAAATTCCTAAAAAAAGGATTAGAATTTGCCGCAGAAAACGGGACTCTTTTTTGTGCGACAACAACACTTGCGCTTTCCGGTATTCGCCCACTTGCTATTTTAGCAACACCTAAAACCGATAAACAAAATAAACAAGTAGCCAGCGCAAAATCTATAACATCTTCTATTAATGGATATTTGATTGCTCTTGCTTGTTCATTACCACTTTCTCGTTCTATAAAAAAAATCGACAAACATCCTGAAAGATATTTATCCCAAAAAACAATAAAAAATCTCAAAGAGAACTATAAAGATTTAACTGAATCAAAGGCATATTCAATGGCTACTCAATTATTTAAATTAGGATTAGGGTTCGTTATTGCTGTTCCTAAATCTATATTAACAGCACTTGGAACACCTTTTGTCTTAAACACATTTAAATCTCCTCAAAAAAATGACAAACCAAACTTTAATAAAAATACAGAACCTTCTTTCAAGGGGAAAGAGCATGGTGCAAAAAGAATTGGTAAAATTCTTAATAACAAAAAGTTGCAAGAATTTGTAAAAAAATATTCTGATTCAAACTTCCCGATGCATATTATTGCTGCTACAGATACTCTATCAACAGTAGCCTTTGTACAACAAACATCTTGTAATAAAAATTTAAAAGAAAAAGAAAAGCAACCATTAATATACAACTCAATTTTATCCACCGCACTAAGTATTGCTTCTACTTATACAATCGATAGAATCACAAGAAAAAGTACAGATAAATTCATTGAAAAATATATAAAAATAAATATCAAAGATCCAAATGTAAAAAAACAAGCCGAAGGAATAAGAATTGCTAAACCTATATTAATAGCAGGTTGCGTTTACTATATTCTTATTCCAATAATTTCGACATTTATAGCTGACAGAATAGCTTTTTCTAAAAAAACTTAACTATTCTTCTATATACATGCCTTCGTTTTCAGTCGCAATTTCAATCAATCTATATGACAAATAAGCTCCTAGAGCAACCGCCTTCAAATCAATTCCTTCATCGTATTTGGCAACTTCTAAAATCGCAGAATTAATTTCTGGATTTTCTTCTTTTAAATATTGAACCATGTTCTTTCTCCAAGATTGAATATCTTGAAAAACTTCTCCAAAAATTTCTGATGAAATATCTTCTGTAATGATTGGTAACATAATACTCTTTCTCCTATTTGTTCAAATTATATAATATTTTATATAAAGAAACAATACATCAAAACTATGAAGTTATATAATTTTAAGAACTTTTTTTCGGTTTATTCTTAGATTTTTTCTCAAGTCCTTCAACTTCTAATTTTAATTCACCTTCAGCTAAATTTTTACCAATATATCTTTCCAAATCAGCTCTCGCATTATTAAATTGATATAAAGAGTTATAATATTTCAACATGGCATCTTGATACTGAACTTGAGCTTCTTTTAATTCCACGGGATTCCCAACCCCAACCTTATATCTACCATATGATAATTCGTAATTTTCTTTAGCCTGTTTTAGCCCTAAAAAAGCAACAGGAATAGAATTCTTTCTCTCTAACATAGAATAAAAAGCTTGTTGTATTTCAAAATAAATATTATTTTTCGTATTAGAAGCGTTTGCTTGCTCTCTTGTATGTAAGGCCTTTGCTTCTTTTATTTCATTTTTTATTAACATACCATTAATAGTTGGGAAATTTAAATATCCACCAAAATTATAACCATAATTTGATGTCCAATTTCTTCCCCCTTTTTGGTACTGACCTTCTAATGTCAATGTCGGGAAATAAGATTTTTTAACGAGTTTTACATTTTGCCTTGCTTCTTCAACTTTAATTTCAGCCAATTGAAATTCAGGACGAGAATCGCGAGCTATGTCAATCGCTTCATTCAAAGATATATCACATGGACTATATCTTAAATTGTCAGAAATTCTATATTTGTTAGTATATGGTAACCCCATTGCATTATTAAGCTTCGCCATTGCTATTTCAACAGAATTCTCCGCTTGAATTAAAAGTAATTTTGAATTACTTAAATTAACTTCCGCTATTGTTACATCAACTTTGGGAGAAGTCCCTGCCATATAAAAAGCTTTTGCTTGGTTATAGAAAGACTCATATCTTGCAACCATTTCCTCTGCAACATTCTTAGCTTCCAAAGAATATTGAAGATTATAATAAGCTTTTTTAACATCACAAACAACACTATTAACAATACCCGTAAGCGAAATTTTGTAACCCAAATTATCTAACTTTCTTATCGTAACAAGATTCTGAGTTACTCCAAAGTCATAAAGTAGCTGAGACGCAGAGATTTGCCCCAAAACATAATAATTAAATATTAAGTTTTGTCCTAAAGCATCTGACAATTGCAATTGTTTAATTTTTGTATAGCCAGTCTGCCAACTAAACTGAGGGAAATAAGAAGACCATGCCTGTTTTATTCTTGCATCTGATGCAAAGACATCTTGCAATGCAGATTGTATTTTTGGATTATTTCCTAATGCATAACGTAAGCATTCCTCTAAAGAAATATCCATTACTTCCTCTACTCCGCCTTTAATTACAATAGTTTCGTCAGATTCCGCTTCTAATTTAGGCTCTACGTCTTTACTATCAGGAAATTCTTCTTTTACAATTTCATTTCCTAAATTAACATTATCAAACTTAGACCAAAAGGCAGCAAATGTTGCGTTTTGAGCTAGTGTCATTATTATGAATATTACTAAAAGTCTTATTGTCTTCATTTATTTTTAACCCTTAATCTTTGAATAAAATCTGCAGTTTTTTCTTTCATAACATTTGTTGCAACAAAAAATGCCGGCACTAAAATGCTACCTAAAAATGCAACAGCAATCATGCCTCCAAAAACAGAGACTCCAATAGAATGTCTACTACCAGCACCTGCACCTTTAGCAAAAACTAACGGTAGTAACCCTAAAATAAAAGCAATATTTGTCATCATCACTGCTCTAAACCTAAGTTTTGCGGCTTCTAATGCAGCTTGAAGATAATGCATTCCGTCGTTTTCCATTGCATCCTTTGCAAATTCAACAATTAAAATCGCTTGTTTAGTACTTAGTCCTACTAACATAACCAAACCAACTTGAGCATATATATCTAAAGCTAACCCCGATACATATTGAAAGAACAATGCTCCAACGAGTGCTATTGGAGAAATCATTAATACTGCAATAGGTAAAGTCCAACTTTCATATAATGCAACAAGAAATAAATATACAAATGTTAGAGCCATAGCAAGAATTGGCCCAATTTGACCTGATGAGTTCTTTTCTTGCAAAGAGGTACCAGACCACGCATACCCCATATTATTAGGTAAAATTTCATCCGAAATCTTCTCCATAGCATTCATAGCTTGTCCAGAACTTACCCCGTTGGGAGTTAAGCCATTGTAAGTAATCGCTGGATACATATTAAAACGAGTAAGCTTATATGGACCTACAATATGCTTTGTAGATATTACCGAAGTAATCGGCAACATTTTACCTTGATTATTTTTTACATAAATTTTATTTAAATCACCCATATTAGCTCTGTACTGAGCGTCAGCTTGCATATAAACACGATAAACTCTACCATATTTATTAAAATCATTTATATACGAAGCTCCAAATTGAGCTGCTAACGTTGAATAAATTTCGTTAATCGGTACGCCTTGAGCTAAAGCTTTTTCTTCATCAACATTAACTATAACTTGTGGTAAAGAAGATGTGTAAGTCGTATGCAAAGCTTGAATTTTATCAGAACCCGCAACAGCTGCAACGAGCGTTCTACCTTGTTCATATAATTCATCGGGGGTTCTATCACCTTTATCAAGTAATTGGTATTCAAACCCGCCAAACATACCTAATCCAGATATTGCAGGTGGCTGAGAAGTAAAAGACGTTGCTTCTGTTGTTTTTGCAGTAATGGCATTTACTTGTGCCATAATACTTCCAATAGACATCTTTTTAGACTTTCTTTCGCTCCAAGGCTTAAGCCTTGTTACAATAAAAGCTGTGTTTTCCCCATTAAAACCATTAACCTGAATAATACTTTCTACTCCAGGTATTTTAAGTATCTCATTAGTTATTTTTTGAGCAACCACTCCTGTCCTAGATAAAGTCGCTCCGTCCGGCAACTGAACCTGAGTAAAGAAAGCTCCCCTATCCTCATCTGGTAAAAAGCCTGTAGGACAAATTAAAAACATAAACAAAATCGATGCAAGTATTCCCCCTAAAACTCCCATCGTTTTTTTAGGTGAATGAACAAAATAACTAACAACATCTAGATATTTTTCTCTAACATTATTAAACCATACGTTAAATTTGTTAATAAATTCAAAGTCACTCTTTTCTTCTCCCGTTTTTAATATTGTAGAACAAAGAGCTGGAGATAAAGATAGTGCCACCACAGTAGATAAACCTATTGAGGTTGCAATACACACTGCAAATTGACGGAACATTTGTCCAGTTATACCTGTCATAAAAGAAACTGGTACAAATACAGCCATTAAAACCAATGAAGTTGCAACGACAGCACCAAAAACTTCTTGCATAGTAATTTCTGTTGCTTCTTTGGGCGATTTTCCCTCTTGAATATGCCTTTGCGTATTTTCTAAAACAACTATAGCATCGTCAACAACAAGGCCGACCGCTAAAACTAAACCAAACAATATCAATAGATTTATTGAAAAGCCTAACATTGCCATAAAAATAAAGACACCGATCAAAGAAACAGGAATAGCACAAAAAGGTATAAATGAAGCTCTTGCAGTACCCAAAAACAAATATGTTACCGTACTTACAAGAACAATTGCGAGTACAATGGCATGAATAACCTCTTTAATAGATTCTCTAACAAATTCAGTATCATCATACTGAACTTTATAAACTAAATCTTTAGGAAAAGATTTACTTAATTCTTCCATTTTCTTTTCAATTCTATTAACCAAATCAATAGTGTTCGCTTCTGGTAATTGTGCAATTGAAATCATAGCTGCAGGAGCACCTTCTACAGTTGCTGATGATGAATACATTTCTGCGCCTAATTCTACACGAGCTACGTCTTTTAATTTCACATTTGAGCCATCTCTATTAGATTTAACAACAATATTTTCAAATTCTTCAACAGTTTTTAAACGCCCTTTCGTTCTTAATGTGAATTTCATCATCTGAGGATTATCCATTGGCTCTACACCGATATTACCCGCAGGTGTTTGAATATTTTGAGTATTTATAGCTGTTGAAATATCACTAGTAGAGACCCCCAAACTTGCCATTTTGTCAGGTTTTAGCCATATTCTCATAGAATAATCACCAGCACCAAAAATATTTACCGTACCACAGCCTTTGATACGAGCAATTTCATCTTTTAAATACATTGTTGCATAGTTAGCTAAAAATAATGCATTATAAGTTTCATTCGGTGACGTCAGAGCTAACATTAAACAACCTGGGCCTCCAGTAGATTTTCTTACTGTCAAACCATAACGCCTAACTTCTTCTGGTAAACGTGGTGTTACAAGTTGCAAACGGTTTTGAACGTTAACAAGCGCCATATCGGCATCAGAACCAACTTCAAAATATAATGTTAATTTATAACTTCCATTTGTTGATTCTGAAGTCATATAAATCATATTTTCTACACCATTTAACTGTAGCTCAACAGGCGCTGCGATTGTAGATGTAATTACATCAGAACTTGCTCCAGCATAGTTTGCCGTTACAATAACTTGCGGTGGTGTAATAGATGGATACTGTTCTAGGGGCAAAGCCTTCATTGAAATCCATCCTGCCAATATTATTGCCAATGATATTACAATCGCAAATTTAGGTCTTTTTATAAACAAATTACCTGCCATTATATTTCCTTTTATTTAAATAAATTTTTTAACTTTTGAAAAACACTTATCTTTTTAGGGACTTCCTGTTGTTTTGTAGGATCAATTATCCTTACAGGTTTCCCGGGTATAACTTTTTGCAAACCAGAAGTAATAATTCTATCACCTTTTTTTAGGCCTGATGATACAATCCATTCTCCATTATCAGTTTGTCCATTTGTTTTTATATATGTCATTCTCGGTAAATTGTTTTCATCTAATGTATATACAAATCTACCCTCTTGATTTTCCATAGATGCTGTTTGAGGAACTGTAGGAACATTGTCCTTAGAACGTGAATAAATTATAATTTTACCAAAATCACCTTGTATTAATTGTTCCTTAGGATTTGGGAAAGTTGCCCTTAATGTTATAGTACCAGTTGTTTCATCAATTTTGTTATCATAGAAATCTTGAATCCCTTTTATATCATATTTTTGTCCGGAACTAAATATATATTCAACATCTCTAGCAATATTTGCAGCGCCGTCCACCCTTGTTAACTCAACAAAATCCTTTGAATCTAAAGGGAATGTGACATACATAGGGTTAGAACTATTAATAGTTGTTAACGCACCACTAATTGAATTTACAAAATTACCTACTGTAACTGATATTATCCCGACTCTCCCATCAACAGGTGCTTTAACTTGAGTATAACCTAAATTTCTTTGAGCGTCTCTATAAGCACTCATCGCACTGTCAACTTGTGCAGAATATGCATTTGCTTGAGCTAAAATGTTATCATAATCTGAACGGGCAACATAATCTTGTTTAACAAGTTCTTCATATCTAGCTAATTGTTTTTTATAATAATCCGATTGAGATTTTGCATTATCTAAATTAGCTTTAGCTTTACTTGCGGCATACTGATATTCTTGAGGCTCTATTTCAAACAAAACCTGCCCCGCTTTTACAAAATCACCTTCTTTGAAATAGCTTTTCGTTAAATAACCACTAATACGCGCCAAAACTTCAACACG
The DNA here is from genome assembly GCA_045645765.1 of Candidatus Gastranaerophilaceae bacterium. GTDB lineage: Bacteria > Cyanobacteriota > Vampirovibrionia > Gastranaerophilales > Gastranaerophilaceae > CAG-196. The sequence continues at coordinate 14,007 of JAZRJK010000010.1, read as the reverse complement.
ATATTTAGCCATGACTCTTGCTGGAGCCTCGAATTGTCTTATTACATCCGCCATAGCAACATTTGATACTGTTACAGTTGGTGCCCCCATATTTGCACGTTTCTTTTCAGCAGAAAACTTATTCCAATTAGAAATTAAAAAACGACCTAATATTAATAAAACTGCGATTAAGACAATTAAAAATATATTTTTCCTCATTCTCTCTCCAATGTCTAAAAAATGTCCCTATCTAGTCTTCAACTCTAACTTAAAAAAAGAACATAGTCAATAAAAAAATAATGCTTTAAATGCACCCATTAATAGCCTATAAGAGCTATTTTATAGGACTAACCAGCCAATGCTCTTTTTGTTAATAAAGCTGGATCAGCAATTGCAGTTGTATATATTTGATAATCATTATCTGGAGCAAAATATTTTCGCAACGCAACACGGTTTGTCACTTTTTCATAACAAACATACGAATCAACATTATCCTTAATATAGCCAGCAAATATTCTTTGCTTGTGGGACAAATCATAGTCCTTCAAATTTTTGACGATATACATATACCTATATTATATAGCATCGAAATAATAATTTGTACAAATATAATACAAAACTTTACAATACACCTCAAAAGCTCATCATTTGTGAAGTTTAGAGCACTTTGCAAAAATAAACTTTACAAAACTTTACAAAACAAATAAAAAAAGGCAATTTTCAACTTTATATAAACTTTATATATATAAGAGATGCAAAATTTTAATAATAAATTAAATTAGCATTGACATAGTAAAAATGATAGTTAAATTATAGGAGAGCAAACACGATGGCAGTTGGAGCAAGAGACTTTATTGACAAATTATTAGTAGAAAAGTACGCACAGGAAAAAGTTGATAACCATGATGAGGCTTCATATGTTTCGAGAGTATCAGCAGATGACATGTATGCATCTATGAATGCTTCTGCAAACAATTACAGAACAATGCTAGCTTTAAATAATCGATTAACAATGGTATGTTATGGCGTAGTTGCAAAATCTGCAAAATATATCCAAACCGAAGCCGTTTAATAAATTAGGAGGTAACCAGATGAATCTTAATACAAATACAGCAGAAAAAATTAATACAGAACAAAACGAAACATTAGAATCATTTATTTCTGATAAAAATATACATCCAATTTCAACAAAAGCTAGATTTACAGGTTTTAAATATCGTTCTAAAGTTGAATTTTTAAAATTCTTTATTGTATAATCCCTATATGGCAGTATATTTTTTCTATGGGGATGAAGACTTTAATATCGATCTTGAAATTGAGAAATTAAAAACAAAGCTCAATCAGGATTTTATTGCAATGAATTTTCAAACTCTTGATAATCCTGAGTATTCTGAGCTAATAACTGCACTCCGAACTCCTCCAATGATGTTCGGAGAAATGTTGGTTTTAATAAATGCTGAAAGATATTTTTCTTCTCAAAAAAACTACTTTGAAGATAATGAATTAGAAGATATAGAAGATGCTTTAAAGAATAATCCTGAAGCCTTAAATATAGTTTTCATAGTTAAATTACCTAGAGATGAAGGGAAAAAGCTTGATAGCAGAAGAAAACTGTACAAGATTTTAACAAAATACAAATCTCAAGAATTTGCAGCTTTTAAGACATATAAAACAGCGGACATTTCAGCTTGGATAAAAAACCATGCTAAGAAGAGCAAAGATTTAACATTGCAAGAAGATGCAATTGAACTTTTAATAGAACAAATAGGGAATAATTTACGCCAATTTGATGGTGAATTAGATAAATTAAAATTAATTGCCCATCCTCAAAAAGTTGTAACAAAAAAAATGGTAGAAGAAATCGTTATATCAAATCAAGATTTATTTAATATAACAGAATTATTAATGAAAAACAGGAAAGATGAAGCTCTTTTAGAATTCAAAAAACTGACAGATAAAAAACATCCTTTAGAAATTCTAGCTGCAATACAAACCATGCTAAAAAAATGGATTACATTAAAAACTAAGAATTCAGTATCAGTGTCAGAACTTTCAAAATTAACAGGCATGCATGAATTTGTAATAAAACAGACTTTAGCCAAACTAAAAAATACTAAGATTTCAGATTTAGTTAATCTAAAACAAAACCTATTTAATGTGGAATGCAAAATAAAATCAGCAGAGGCTTTAGATCTTATATCGGAGGTAGAAATTGCTCTTATCAGATAAATATCCTTTTTTAACTAATTATTTTACAGAAGCTTTGAATGCAAAAAATCGGCCATTACCACAATGTATTCTTTTTTATGGTAACGATTTAGAATCTCAATATACTTTAGCAAATGAAATTGCGAGATTATTAAATTGTAAACTTGACAAATCTGATAATTGCGAATGTATTAACTGTAAATGGATAAAAGAGAATTCTCATCCAGCTGTAATGACAATCTCTCGAGTTGATAATAAGCCTGATGATGATGATTCCAAAACAGTTATCTCAATAAAACAATCTGCATTAATAAAAGAAACACTTATAAATGCATCTGAGTTTCATAGAGTTTTTATTTTCTGTGATAAAGATGAAAATGGTAGTATTGCAGGATTAAATCAGCTAAATTTTCAAGCAGAAACAGCAAATTCATTATTAAAAATAATTGAGGAGCCTCAACCTGGAGTAACCTTCATTTTTCTAACAAGATATATTGATGATTTGTTATCAACAATAATATCACGCTCTCAATGTTTCTTTGTTCCATCTGGAATTAATAATAATTACTCATATGAATGTATAGTGGGAGTTTTTGATAATTATTGGGAATACGAGAGAAAAGATTTATTTGATATTTCTCAAAAGCTACAGGATTTAACTAAAGAAAATGACACCATTACGATATTAGAATGTATTCAAAACTACATTTTAACCGTATTAAAATCAAATCCAAAACAAGTAGAATTTATTAAACATATTGAACTTGTAGAACAAGCAAAAAAACAAGCTAAATTAGGAATTAAATCCAACAATATTTTTGATAATTTGTGTTTAAATATGATTAAATAAAATTCTTTTTACAACAATTTAGTTTTCAAAGTTATTAGTTATTGTGTAAATATATTCCAATATTTGACAGAAATATGTTAAATTAGTATCCCCATTTAAAATTATATCTGCTTCTTCTCGAGCAGGTTTTACATATTTTTCTCCCGCACCTAAAATATATTCCCAGTGTTTCTTCGCTTCTTCTAAAGATTGATTTCTTTCTGTATAAGCTCGTTTTAAAAATCTTTCTCTGCGAATATTAATATCCGTTTCAACATACACTTTAATGTCAAAAATATCTTTAATCCCTTCGTACATTGAAGCCATTCCTTCAACAACCACAATTTTATTAGAAGGAATAAATTTTGCCTTTGGTACAGAAATCCCAGTTCCATTAATAAGATATTCTGGAGAATAAATATCCTGTCCCTGTGAAATGTCTATTAAATCTTGCTTTAACACATCTAGCTGAAAACTACTAGGAGAATCAACGTCATAACCGTTATCACGCAATGCATCAAACGTACCATATTTTTTAATAAGCTCAGATATATCATTGAAGTAGTTATCTGTAGTTAATATTGTTACAGGCATACCGAAGCTAGATATGACATCTGTAATAGATTTGCAAATTGTAGATTTACCAGAAGCTGACTCCCCAGTAATGCCTACCATTATCTTTTTATTAGGAATAGTAATCAAACGCTTTGAAAAATTTTGAATAAAATCATATCTTACTTCAACAAAGACAGGTTGAGAAGCTTTATTATCATAAGCTAAAACTTGCTTAAATTTTGATTGTAAATAAAAAGCTAAAAACTCACGCCCTGATTTTAAGCTAAAATCAGGCTTTAAGATTTTATCTTGTGAAGTTAGTTCTTTTTCAATTAAATGGGATAACCCGTCTTTATCATCTTCAATCATGTCTATTCTCTTGTTTTATATTTTATAATTATATCAACTAAATTCATTCAGTAAAGAAAAATTTTACGATTCAAACAATTCACTGATTTTATCAGCAATATCACGAGGATCAATTTCTTGAGTTATTTTGTTTATATCCTGCGCCATTTGATATAATTTTGCTGCTTCAATTTTATCTCCGACAATAGATGTAGCACGAGCTAAATTAAAGTGTGCTAATGCATAGCTCGGATTTACTTCGACAGCTTTTCTAAATAATTCTATAGCTTTATTAACACGACCTAAGTCATCTAAATAGATAACACCCAGGTTATTATATGCAATATCATACTTTTCATTATATTTAATCGCAAGTTCATAGGACTTCATTGCTTCTTCTGTATCAGCTTTTCCCCAATACAAGAAACCTAAATTACAATGAATTTTTGGGTTATGAGGTTGTAATTCTAAAGCTTGTCTATAAACAGCTAATGCATTATTATAATCTTCCTTGTCATAAAAAGCACTACCCAAATTTACATATATATCAATATCTTCAGGAGTTAAGACATAAGCTGTTTGATAGGCTGAAATTGCAGCGTCTGGATCAGCTTTGTTTTCTTGATAAACAAATCCCATTGTTTGAGCGATAACACTAGTCCAAGATCTATTAGGATTTAAGGTAATTGCTGTTTGATAATTCGAAATTGCCAAATCAAATTCGCCTTTTATATAGTAAATATTAGCAAGATTTGAATATAAGTCTGGTATATTCGGTGCCATGGAAATCAATTTATTATAAATTTCAATAGCTTGATTATAATCACCTTGTTCTTCATATGCTCTGCAAAGATGTCTATATGCTGCGATATTAAATGAATCTAACCAAATAGCCATTTTGTACTCAGTTATAGCATCTTCAAAATAACCTGTCGATAAATAAATATCGCCCAAGACACAATAAAGAGGAGCAAATCCTGGGGCTTTTTCAACGGCTTCTTTGTATAGATTGATAGCCTTAGCATAGTCTTTTAGTTGTATTGCATAAAAACCTTGTAAAAACAGGCCTAAGAATTTTAGGTATGAGGTAGATTTAGCAATATTTTCGATAGCTGTTTTATCAAATGGTATTAAAATTATTGATAAAAATCTTTCGATATTAGCTTTTAACTTTGTCTTAAAGTTCTTAAATGATGAAGCTTCGTATAATTTATATAACAAGAAATGTGCACTTGAAGAACAAACACCACCAGCTTGTATTGCTGCAGTAGCAGCATCAATAGCATCTGTGAAATGCGCTTTTTTAACAAAAGTTTCTGCTAACATATAATAAGCATTGTAATAGTCATGTTTTTTCTCCAAAGCTAAAGTTAAATAACTAATAGCTTTATCTAAATTGCCTTTATGGTAGAAAGCTACACCTACCTTGTAATAAACTTCAGGTGAATCAATTAAAGATTCCATTGCAAGTTGATATTCGGTAATTGCTTCGTCAATATATTGACCGGAATTATAAATATCTAAATGCCATTTTAAGTACAAATCACCAAGTCTTAAATGTAAAGATGGGTTTGAAGGATCTTTTTGAAGGTCTAGCCTACAACGTTCAATTTGATCAAACATTTTATTTTTCTTTTTCAAATCTGATTTTTTTTCTTCAAGTTTTTTCATATTCATTCCTAATTAGTATCTTTTGCGTACATATACATATAATATAATAAATTTTGTTTCACTTCTTCAGTTATTGTTAAAAATTTAGCTGTATACTCATTGTCATATATTGGATCAATCTCCGTTATCTCTGCTTTAAATTCTATTTTACCATAATTTTTAGGTAAAAATAAGATACCATCAAATAAATCTCCAACCATAAGATTTTTATTTGAAGTAAATTTAACGAATTCTGTCGCGACCTCAAAAGTTTTAACTTTATAAGAATCCAGCTCTGTTTTAATTTCTAAAAATTCAACAGCTTTAATTACAGGGATGTCTTCACCATGCGTTAATTTTATTGAATTATAATCTAACTCTATAGAAAAAGTTTCTTCCAAGGGAGAATTGATAATAATAGTATTAAAATCAACAGTACCAAGTTTTGAAAATGCTTTAGCAGTAAGCTCTGTACCTACTTGCAAACACTCAATATAACGCATAAAATACTGAGGCAAGACCAATTCAAGCCTATCATCTAAGACTTTGTCAATAGTACATACCATTTCTACCATATTATTTTCTTTTATAAAAAAGAGTGCTATTCTCTGCCCTTCTGTCAATAAATCCATAGTATATATTATAAATAAATTTATAAAAAAAGACAATAATCACAAGTCATACGTATAGATTATTTTAATATTTTAACGTATCAATAAAAGCTGGCAACTTTGCATCTTCCAAAGGGATTTCTTTTTGTTTCAAAGATTTTTTAGAATACGAAATCCAGTTAAAAGATTTTACAGAAGTGGTTTTATCAATAGGGCCATTGATTATTGAACGAAATTCCTTAGTATTTCTATCTGGCAATTGAGGGATTTTTTCAAAATCTTCAGCTTGAATATTCAGGGTTTGTTCTTCACCTGTTAACATAATCATTAGTTTGTTAAAAGAAAAATCACCAAACGCACCAAGCCCTGAAACAACCTCATTCGACAGTCTTCCAAGAATTATTAAATTTGCAAAATCTGTCATTGAATTGTATAGTCCCTTTATATACAAAGCCATTAGCGGACCTTGAGACTGTAACATTTTTATATTTGCGATACCATTTTGCAAATCAACATCTCCTCGCAAATACTTAAATAATCCTGTATCTTTTAATGTTATAGCTTTTGTAATGACGCTTAAAGAAGTTCTGAGCATGTTATCTGCAATAATATTTTGTGCATACAACAAATGTTCAAGCTTACCTAAGGTTGCCATATGCCCATTATTTACAATAAATTTTATATTACCATTCAAAGACTGCTTTGAACTTAGTTCGCCTTTAATATCTGCATCAAAATCAAGCGTACCATTAATAGTATCCTTGTTATTAGAAATGATATTAAATATTGGCTCAGCACTAACATTTCTAGCCATAATTTTGGAATCAAAGTGTTCGTCTCGCAAATTGTAATCAAGTGAACCTGAAAGTTTTCCATTATGTAAATCTGATAAAATATTTTTTAATTGTAAGATGTTATCATTAAGTTTAATATCACTGCTAAATGATGATAAATTAAGTTGTGATCCATAAATATTGGCAAGAATTTTTTCAGAAAACAACTTTCCATCTAAAATTTTTACAGGATTTTTCTTGGTTAAAGTTAAGTCTTTATACATTAAAAGCGTATCTGCATTTATATATTTAGATTTAATGTTAATATTTTTAATAACAATAGAATCCTGATAGTTTGTTGAAACTAAGGAATTTATAGCCAAAATTGTGTCTGCTAATTTAAACATCGGACAATTTGTTATTATATCATTTTTATTAAAATCTATTGTAAAATTAGAAATTGTTAATTGTAGCATTTGATTGATTAAATTAAATAAACTTAACTGCCCAACAATTTCTGGTTTTTTATATGAACCGTTTATAAATAAATCACCTTTTAGCTGCGCAACTGTTTGAAGAATATTTATAGATAATTGTTGCGGTATAAAAATTCGTAGATTTTTAAATATAGGTTCCTCTAGGTTTTCAATAACACCTGAGATTATAACTTTTTTAGAACCTTTTAAGTTAGACTTTAAATCATTAACAAATTCTCCAGAGAAAGAATTTAAGCTTAAATCTTCTATTTTAAGTGTATTTTTATCTATTTTAGAAATAATATTAAGCAACACGGGTTCATTAAAAACATCAGTTTTTTCAAGTAAAACTTGTCCATTAATATTTTTTTGAATATGATTCCCTGTCAAATTTAATTTTATTGGATAAGAGTTAGAGACATTTGAGCTAAATTTAAAATCCTTTGTATTTAAGAATCCTTCACTATTAATTACAAAATTATACTCAGGTTTTTTATAATTTATAAAGTCTCCCTTTATTCTTATCATTGAATTTGGCATAAAGGCATTTGTCATTGGCATTTTTATATTATTATCATCTACTATCAATTTTATTGATGGTATTTTTATCTGTTCTGTATATGGTGCTTTACAAATAATATTATCAATATAACCAATATTATTTTTATTTGTATTTAATTTAAAAGATTTTATAGCAAGTTCTGTATCTTTATGCGAAAATTTTAAATCTTCAATATTAAGATTTATATAATGAACAATTTTATCTAGAGGACCATTAATATTTGCAATCAAGGATGTAATGCCTGATTTTACCCCCCATTTTGCAGGGCAAAGATGCTTCATTTCAACCTTGTTCATTAAAATTTGTAAATCAACTTTTTTATCTACAGTCCCTTTCAATATTATTGGGGCATCATTAACATATCCCACAGCTTTTTGGACATTAATCGTATTATTTGTAAAATCAATATCTGAATGTATCTTATTAACTTTTAAACTATCTGTAATAATTGAAGCCTCTGAGATTTTAAGATAACCATTTGATTTAATCTTATTTAAATCACCTTTTAAACTAAAATTTGCATTTAATAACCCATCTACACTTTTAATATCTTTTAAAGAAGAAAAGTTAGTGAATATTTTTAGTTTTTTATATAAATCATTTATGTTAATATCTTCTGCTTTTACTTTTAAATCAATAGTTGGTTTTTTCGAATTTTTTATCATACCTTCAATTAAAATTTTTCGATTTTCTGCAGTAAAGATATTTGATAAAATACTAGCTTTATCACCCCAAAGAGTAATATAAGCATAGCTTTTAGGGCATTTATTATTGCTATCAAAAACTGAAGTATTATCAATGTTTAAAAAACCTGAAGCTTGAATTAAACCATCCATATTTTTGTATAACTTAATGTCACCTATTACATCTGAATGAAAATCTAAATCTTTTATTTGTTCAAATAAATCTAAAATTTTAAAATCAAAATTAAAATCAGTTATCTCTAAATAAGGAGCCAAGTGAATATCAATAAATATATAATCTCTACCATTAATACTAAAATTCCCCTTAGATTTTAATTTGTAACTATTCCAAGGTTTAATTTTTTGTAAATCAAGACTATGTCCCTTAAAAGTATATTTTCTATTCTTATCTTGATCTATGTATATAAAGGCATAGTCTTTGAAATGAAAGTTTGGAGCCTTTTTTGCTAGGTTTTTATCAATTTTATTAATAAAATCTGTAATTTCTTCATTATTGGATGAGAATTCTAATATTAAATTTTTAGCTTCAAATTTTTTTACATCTGGGTGTCTTTTTAATAACGCGTGCCAAGAAATATATAACTTCAAAGTATCAAATTGTGCAATTTTTTGTCCCTGTTTATCAAAAACGTACGCCTTAGGTGCTTTAAGTTTCAAACAAGGGCCTAATCTTAATATTAATCGTTCGATATGAAGGTTAACACCAAAATCTTTTTGTACTTGTTCTTCAATTCTTGGAATAAGCACAGATACTCTTATTGGGACAAAACAAATTGACACCAATAACGCTAAAATAAAAAATAAAATTATAAGAAACTTACCTGTTTTTTTCATAATATTTATTAAGATTAAATTAATCTCTCTCCACTTTCAGTATCAAAAAAGAACATATCATTAACGTTTATTTTTAATTCTATTCCTTCTTTAATATTATATTCTAAAGGTACTTTAACAAAACATTTCTCATTATTTATACTAAAATAAACATTTTGTTCTCCACCACACATTTCAACTATATCGACACTTGCAAGTACTCCATTTGTTCCAGCAATCATTTTCTCTGGTCGCATGCCTATTGTTAATTTATTTTTACCAAAATCTTTCGGCAAATCCATTTCAACGCCGTTTATTAAAATTTTATTATTTTTAACTTCAGATTCAAAGAAATTCATCTGACCAATAAAACCGGCAACAAATTGATTCTTTGGATTATTATATATCTCATAAGGTGTATCAAATTGTTGAACTTTACCCTTATCTAAGACTACGATCCTTTCCCCCATAGTTAAAGCTTCAGTTTGATCGTGAGTTACATAAACAAAAGTTGTTTTTAATTCTTTATGTAATCGTTTTATTTCTGTACGCATTTGTACTCTTAGATTAGCATCCAAATTAGAAAGGGGTTCATCCATTAAAAAAACTTTTGGATTTCTCACTATAGCACGTCCTAAAGCAACACGTTGTCTCTGCCCTCCAGAAAGTTGTTTAGGCTTTCTGTCTAATAAATCTTCTAGATTTAAAGCTTTAGCGACATTTATAACCTTTTCTTTGATTAGGTTTTTATCAAATTTTCTCATTTTTAAACCAAATGCGATATTATCATAAACACTCATATGTGGGTATAAGGCATAACTTTGAAAAACAAAGGCAATATCTCTATCCTTTGGATGTTTATTATTTACAATTTCATTATCAATTAAAATATCGCCACTTGTAAGTTCCTCAAGGCCAGATATAAGCCTTAAAAGCGTAGATTTACCGCATCCAGAAGAACCAACTAGAACGACAAATTCTTTATCTTTTATGTCTAAACTAATACCGTCGATAATATTTCTACGTCCATCGTAACTTTTGTATATATTTTTAAAAATGACACTGCTCATATAACCTCTCTTTAGTTTAGATTATTCCCTTGAGGTATTATTATGTTAAAACTAGTGTTTTTTAATATTTGCGATTCGACCCAAACAATACCATTTAAAGATTGGACTAAATTTTTTACACAAGCCAAAATAATGGCTCTTAAAAGGTTTTTACGATTAGAGGAATCTATTATTTCATATGGCTCAAATAAATACTCTAAATCATTTTCCGAAAGCAATAATGAACTGCTAGAAACTGATATTTGAATAAAATTGGAACCAAATAAATTTTTAGATGTGATACTTTCCTCAGAAGGGATTGATAAATTTACTAAAATTTCACCCATTTCAATAGACTTAAGTATAACTTCTAAAATATTTTGTACAATATTTTTAACAAATTCCTCATCTGAAACAATTGTGTTTCTAAGATTTTCATCAACTTGAACTTTCCAACGAACGTCTTTATCTTTATGTAATTGTTCGTTAAATCTAACAAGTGAATTTATAGTATTAACAACATCAAAAGTTTTTAAATCCGGAGATTTAACTCCTAATTCAGTTTGAGATAAATCTATTAGTTTATTAATAAAGTTCATTAGCTCAGTTGAATTTTTTTTAATGATTCTTATATATTTTTCTTGTTGTTCAGACATCTCACCACCTAAACCATCAGACATAGCTTGTGAAAATCCAATAATCGATTGTAGTGGAGACTTAAAGTCGTTAGTTAATTTAACCAAAAAGGCATTTTTATCTTGAGAATCTATTTTATTAGCAATACTAGTACAATCTTCAGAAGCTATAATATTATCAGCATTTCTAAAGGCTAATACAAAACCTTCGTCAATCTCTTTTGATGTCATATCAAAGTAAGTTTCTTTGCCAATAAGCTTGGTAATAACTTTTTTGTTTAAAATAACAGAATTATCGATAAGATTTTGAATATTTTCTATAAAATCTCCAATATTAGAAGTTAATAAATGCATTTTTGAAGTTTGAAAAATTTCTACAGTTTTATCATTAACCCATTGAATTTTACCATCTTTACTGCAAAAAATAACAGCATCTGGTAAAGATTTTTCAACATCTATATCGTTTGTTTTAAATAATATTTTTTTTATATCCATAATTAATCCTCTATAAAACCTCATCTGTATTTTATCATAAATGATTTTTTTTTATTCTTTTGTTAAGAAAAAATTAACTTTATTATGAATTGTATTTTTTTGTATTAATATTTACTATATTAACAAAAGGAAACACTATGAAATATAAAGATTATTATGAAACACTAGGACTTAAAAGAGAAGCTACTGATGCAGAAATAAAATCTGCATACAGAAAATTAGCACGTAAATACCATCCTGATATTAATAAAACAAAAGAAGCCGAAGAAAGATTTAAGGATATAAACGAAGCTTACGAAGTATTAGGTGATAAACAAAAGCGTCAAAGATATGACAGTCTTGGTGCTGGCTGGCAAGGAGGTGCTGATTACACTCCCCCTCCAGGATTTGAAAATTTTGGTTTTAATTTTAATCAAGGAGGAACTCAAAGCTTTGATTTCGGGGGCTCAGGAGGATTTTCAGACTTTTTCTCATCTCTCTTTGGCGATATGATGTCTGGACAACGGAGCTCTCATAGAGGAGGTTTTGGAGACTTTGATTTTAATACAAGATCCTCTAATAAACAAAGGACTAAGCAAGAAGATTTGGATATAACTAAAACTTTAAACGTTACTGCAAAAGAAATTTTTGAAAAGAAACCTATATCAGTAACTTATACGGATGTTGAAAAATGTGGCTTTTGTAATGGTGGAGGATACTGTTCTCACTGTGGTGGAACAGGTATTTTATCCACTCCCAAAACAGTTAAAGTTAAATTACCAAAAGATATTGTAGAAGGACAAAAAGTACGTTTAAAAGGAGAAGGTAAGGCCGATTCTCATGGTAATAAAGGAGATTTGTACCTTGTGATACATTTTAAAGATACTGAATACGAGATTAACAAATCGGATTTAACAAAAGAAGTAGAAATTACTCCCCCAGAAGCCGTCTTAGGTACAAACAAAGAAATAAAAACTTTACATGGGAATATTAATATTAAAATCCCAGCAGGTGTTTCTAGTGGGCAGTCTTTAAGATTAAAAGGTTTGGGGTTACCAACCTCTGAAGGTTTTGGGGTTTTAAATGCAAAAATAAAGATAATTATTCCTAAAAATTATAATAATGAAATTATAGATTTGTATAAGAAAATACAAGAATTATCTTAATCTTTTTATATTATTGAGTAGTTGCTTTTTATACAAAATAATTTCTTGGTAAAATTTTGGAAAGATTTTTTTTGCAAAAATTTTCAAAGGATTAATTAATAAATTCTTCTGATAATGTGGTAAATCCTGACAAACATAATCTAGTTTATCTAATGTATTATATTTGGCTAAGAATATTAGAAATTCTAAAAGAGAGATTTTATTGCTTAAAAAAGCATCAATAATAGAAGTTTGTAGCAAATAATAATCAAAACCTAATAAAATATTCTTTATCATTGCTGGTTTTTGCTCATACAATTTTTTATTATGCTCAAAGGATTTAATAATATATTTAATATTATTCCCAGCCAATGAAACTAATGAATTGACTCGGTTTATTCTATAATTAACGATATTTTCATTCACATAACATAAGCTTTTGCAGTTTGTATATACTAAAGCAGCTTGTTCAACATCTTCCATTGTAGGATAATTATTATATAAAATATTGTTTTCCAAAAGAAAACTTCTCTTATGTAATTTTTTCCAAGCATACCTATCCCAACCCCAAAAAGCTTGTTCATTATTTGAAGGATTTAAAATTTGGTCATAAACTACCTTATTGCAAAATTTTACAGGTAGAAATTTTTGCTGTATATTATCAAAAATTCTGTGGTTGAAAAATAAAATTTCCGGCATAAATTCTAGATTCTTGATCTTTTTTATTAATCTAGAATAAGAATCCCTTTCTAGCCAATCATCAGAATCTAAAAAATGTATATATTCTCCAGTTGCGACTTTAAGCCCTTCATTCCTAGTTAATCCTAAACCTATGTTTTGTTTGTTTTGAATTATTTTTATATGCGAGAATCTTTTTTTATATATTTCTAATATCTCACGTGAACTGTCAGTAGAGCAATCTTCTACACATATAATTTCTAAATTTTCATAATCCTGTTGTAATACAGAATCCAGACATTGTGGCAAGTATTCAGAGACATTATACACTGGGATTATTACACTTATTAAAATATTTTCCATTTTACTTGCACCTGTAGTATTTTTTTAAACCATAATATAAATTCCAAAACTTTGGAAAATTCCTTTTTATAAATTCTCTTAAACAAAAAGAAAATCTAAACCTTATTTCTGAATATTCGATAATTTTAAAATACATTTTTTTATAATAATTATAT
>JAZRJK010000009.1:0-57800 GCA_045645765.1 Candidatus Gastranaerophilaceae bacterium | reverse complement strand
ATTTTTCACCACTCCACCACTCTGCAAAAGTAATACCTGTGTTTTCTTTTTTCACTCCTTCTTTCTTTTCAATTGTTTGTTTTTGCACAACAGGTTGTTGCGCTTGAACTGCCATTGACATGTGTTTTCTCCTTTTCCTCTATTAAATGTATATTTCTCTTTTTGTTATCCCGTGCAACACAATTGGTATTGTGTTGCATAAAATGTTTATGTTTTTATAAAGAATTTTTGTCCTGAGAAATTGCTTATTTTGATTCAAATTGTTAAGAAATTGTAACAAAATATCTTCCGCTTGATAGTGGTCTTCTACCAATAAAGTTCTAGACTATTTGGTTGAGATATAAAAACTAGAAATAGCACAATGTTTATTGAATTTCAGAGAATTATTCTTTAATTGCTCCTTCTTGTACATTAATTAAATAATTTTTACCAATTAAAAACACTACGATTACTGGAATTGAGCATATACAAGAACAAGCCATTAACTCTCCCCAAAGTGTAATTTCTCTAAAAGAGCTTTTAAAAATTGTTAAACCAACTGCAATGGTTCGCATTGAATCTGTATTTGTTACAATTAAAGGCCACATAAAACTATTCCAAGTTGTCACAAATGTAAAAATTGCTAAAGTTGCAATCGCTGGAGCAGCACAAGGCAAGGCAACTTTATAAAATGTTTGCCAAGGGCTACAACCATCCAATTTAGACGCGTCTTCAAGCTCTTGTGAAAAATTCAAATAATATTGGCGCATTAAAAACACCCCAAAACCTCCAAAAATTCCCGGAATAATCAATGCTTGATATGTATTAATCCAACCCAATTTACTCATCAAATAAAACAATGGAACAATATTTACCTGTGGAGGAATCATCATTGTAAGTATTACTATAAAAAATAAAACTTCTGAACCTTTAAATTTTAATCTTGCAAAACCATATCCTGCAAATGCTGATATAATCACTTGTCCTAGCGAGGTAACACTTGCAACAATCAAACTGTTAAGAAAATATTTTACAACTGGAATAGATTGAAAAACATTTTTGTATGCACAGAAAGAAAGGTTTATATTTTTATAATCTGTAAAAATATTTTCATTTCCACTTAATGAAATAAAAAACATTATAAAAAATGGTAAAACCATTGATAATGCAACTACTAGAAGAAAAAAATATAATAAAAAATTTTTCATAAAATAATTATAACAATAAAAAAAGAACTTACATAAAATAAGTTCTTTTTTAAATGGTCGGGATGACACGATTCGAACGTGCGACCCCTTCGTCCCAAGCGAAGTGCGCTACCAAGCTGCGCTACATCCCGTCGACCAAATATTCAACTATCAAACACTTTTCGGCAAGTGCATATTAATATTACTCTAAACAAAATTAGAAATCAAGCATTTCTTTTAAATTAGTGATATAATAATTACACTATGACGACTCTTTTAGTTAAAAATCAAGAAAATCGAATTAAACCAACTTCAACTAATTGCGCACATGCTTTAGTTGAAACCCTTTTGGAGTTGGGAGTCGATAGTATTTTTGGTTATCCAGGGGCAGCTGTATTAAGTATTTATGAGGAGTTATCATTGGCAAAAGGAGTTCGTCACTATTTAGTGCGCCATGAACAAGCTGCGGTTCATGCTGCAGAAGGTTATGCTCGTGTGAGTGGTAAAGCAGGTGTTGTTTTAGTTACTTCCGGTCCAGGATTTACAAATACAATAACTGGAATAGCCAATGCTTATGCTGATTCGACACCGTTGGTTGTATTAGCAGGAGATGTTCCCTCAAATAATAACAAAGGAAAAGTTTTTCAAAAAGTCGACATTATTTCAATGACAAAAACATGTTCAAAGAAAAACTATCTACTTACTTCAAAAGATGATATTAAACAAGTAGTAAAAGAAGCTTTTGAAGTTGCAACTTCTGGAGAAAAAGGTCCTGTTGTAATTGTTTTACCAAGAAATATTTTAGAGTCAAAATATGTTCAAAAAATAGCAAAAGATTTGCATAAGAAAAAAAATCAGCAAATTAGTGATATTGAATTTGAAAAAACAATAAAATTATTAAATAATTCAAAATCACCGTTGATTTTATTAGGTGGTGGTGCGACAGAATCAGTTGAAAATATCAAATCTTTTGTTGAAAAAACAAAAATACCTGTCGTTTCAACATTAATGGGAATTGGTACCTTCCCTTCGGAAAATGAATTATATTTAGGTATGATTGGCATAAATGGATCTTGTCTTGCAAATACAGTTATTAATAAATCTGATTTGATTATAGCTTTAGGTGTTAGTTTTTCTGATCGTTCCACTTGCAAAAGAGAAAATTTTGCATCAAAGGCAAAAATTATAAGTGTTAATACAAAAAAAATTGCATCAAATATTGAATTAGAGATATGTGCTGATGCAAAGACTTTCATGGAAGGTTTGTTAAATTTTTATAATACTTCATCGGATTTTGCCAATTGGTTAAACGAAATAAATTTATTAAAGCAAGAGAAAATGCAAAAATTTTCAAATAGTGAGTGTTTGCATTCGTCTTGTGTGCTAGAAACAATTTATGAATATACTAGAAATCTTGAACCTGTTGTAGTTACTGACGTAGGGCAGCATCAGATGTTGACAGCTCAATATTTTAATTTTAATCAACCTAGAAAATTTATAACCTCAGGTGGCTTGGGTACAATGGGTTTTGGTTTACCGGCTTCTATTGGAGTACAAATTGCGAATCCAGATTCTTTAGTTTTAAATATTACGGGTGATGGTTCTTTCCAAATGAATTTACAGGAGCTTGCAACTTGTAGGGAGCACAATATTCCAATAAAAATCATAATAATGAATAATGGCTATCTTGGCATGGTCCGTCAAATGCAAGATAAAATTTATAATAATTGCTATCAAGTTGAGATGATCAATCCCGATTTTACAAAAATTGCAGAAGCTTATGACATGCTTTCCATCAGAGTTACTAAATCTGAAGAATTAATTCCTGCTTTAGCTCAAATGCTTGCTTATAATGGAACAGTCATTGTCGATATTGCAATTGATTCTTTTGAAGAAGTGTAAGTGTGTTTAATAAAGAAATTTATTAAAAAATAGAGAGTGGTTTCTATAACCACTCTCTATTAAACTTATTCGAAAAAGTCTAACTATTTGCCGTTAACAACTTCTTTGAATTTTTTACCAGCTGAGAAAACAGGAACTGTTTTAGCAGGGATTTTAATTTCTTTACCAGTTTGAGGGTTTCTACCATTTCTAGCAGCTCTCTTACGTGGTTCGAAAGTACCAAAACCAACTAAAGTAACTTTTTTACCTTTAGCAACTGTTTTTTCAACTGTTTCGATTAAAGCTGATAATACTTCGTTAGCTTCTTTTTGAGTAACTTTAGCTTTTTTTGAAATTTCTTGTACTAATTCTTCTTTGTTCATGATAAAACTCCTTTCTCATTTCTACAAAATCTATTATACAAATAAAAATCAATAATGCAAGTACTTTTTTAGCGAAAAACATTATTTTTTCGGGGTTGTAGCCGTTTTTAATTTCACAGCAAATAGAACCTAATTATTAGGTTTTGCTTAAAATGGCCGTTATTAGTGGGTTTTAGTCTTTTATGTTTAAAATGTTGCCTTTTAAATCTTCGTTAAAATCATACGCTTGCTGTAGTTTTTCGGTTTTCTGACTTGTTTTCAATTCTTGTTGTATTTTAAGTCGATTTTCAGAAAGAATTTTAATATTATTTAACTCTAGTACACGCAATTCTTCTAATAAGGCATCTAATTCTTGTTGTTGTTGTTGTGTAAATTCTAAGTATCTGCGCATGCATTTGCAACTTAAAAACAATTCTTCTCGCGATTTTATCATTGTTAATGCGCTGTCAAAATCCTCATTGTCGATCATTCTACGAATTTCAATTGAACCATCTTTCAATTGATTGTATTGAAGCATTAATTGTGCAAATTGTTTATCATCCTGCATTTTCTTCTGTTCCATCTTCTCGTTCTTGGCGTTCTTGCATAGCTGCATCAAGTGTGGTTAACCCACTTTCAATCTCAATAGCTTTTTGGAATCCCCAGCGAATATTTATTAAATCTTCTAGAACTTCATCTATTATTGATGCGTTTCTTAAGACGTTTGCCTTAATTAATTTAGATGACATTTTATTATACATTACAAACAAAGATTTAGCGACGTTGTTTCCATTTTCTAAATCAATAGTTCTTTGAAGCTCTCTGATAATATTACGAGCTAATATGATATTTTCACTTCTTTCTTTTAAATTTTTTTCTTGAATGGCATTTTTTGCTTTTTGTAAAAATTGTACAGCACCATCCAATAACATTACCATTAATTTTTCTGGTGTAGCTGTTGTTATATTGTTTGTTTGATATTGTTTTATGTATTTATTATAAGGATTTACCAATTTTACACCTTTTTGTTTACAAATATGCCAGAAGCCATGTTTAGTTTTTTTACTAGTTCTTGTAATTCATTCCCTGATATTGTTTCAATTAATCTATCAGTCGAGCTATCATATAATTCTATTATATCATCTTTTGAATTTAATTTTACATAAAAATCTTTATTAGGGTTGTCTAATTCTTCTATATCAAATTCTTCTTTGATAAATTCATCTTCGGATTCAACAAAAACATCTTCGATGTCTTCTTCTTTTTTATTCTGTTTTTGTTTTTTTGAACCTTCTTCTTCCTCCTCTTTTTCTTTAACTCGAGGATTTGTGCTCATAGTTTGAATTTGTTTTGAGTCATTTGTTTTATCGGCTTGCATTGTTTGTTCTGAGCGAGTTGTATAATCAGCAGAAGTAGACTCTTTTAGAGCCCCAGTATTTGCCATTGATAATCCGTCCATGCCCATATTAAATGCACCCTTTAAAGTATTCTACTTATTATATATTATGATATAATAATGACAAGGTTATCATTTAAAAGAAGGATTATTTCATGACTAAGAGCTTATTTGTTGGTTTTATGGAAAAAATGTTAGCATTTCCTTTGTGGATAAAACAAACAATTTTCTTGAATTTATCCAAAGACTTAAATAATTATTTAAGTAATGAATTTTTAGATGTAGAAGAAGGTGAATTATTTCATATTTATAAACCTGAACTTTCAGAATTGGGACAAACCGAGTTGTTAACTAAAGAATCTAAATTTGATGAAAGTATTTACTCTTTTCTTAATTGTTGTGCCAAAGGTATGTCGTTAATTGAAATTTCGATTGAAAATAATTTTACAATGGAAGAAGTCTCAAAGGCTTTTACTTTTTGTAAAACTTCAGGGTTCTTTTCTAAAGATGTTCCGAATTTAATTGCCGCAATAGCTGGTTTTATTGCAGGGAAATATAGAACAGGTGAATATTTTATTCGTGCGGGGAAAATGACTATTGAGCAACTTGATGAAGTTTTAAATAAACAACAAGAAATGAATGAAGCCGGTAAACACGTATTTATAGCGGAATTGATGGTTCAACTAGGGTTTGTACGTGAAATGGATGTTAAAAGTATCATCTTTATGAAAGAAGAAGCTGGAAAAAGATTTTCTGTTAATCCAGATGAAGTTCCTAATATAACTTTAGAAAAAGAAAAATTTGATATAAGGGTAGAAAATGCGCGTTTAAAAGAAGAAAACGAAATTCTTAAGCAAAAAATGGATGCGCTTTTGACATTTATTAAAGAACACAAAGAGGTATAGATTTAATAAATTATGTATTATGATTTTAAATTAGCTGAAAAAAGTTTAGAAAAAGAATTCGAAAGAATAAATGATATAAGGGATTTTAATCAAAGAAAAGTTCTGGAAGCTTTTTTTGATAATAAAGTGGCACCAGAACATTTTTATACAGTTTCTGGCTACGGTCATGATGATTTAGGTAGAGAAGTTCTAGATAAAACTTTTGCTCAGGTTTTTAAAGCTGAAAAAGCTCTTGTTAGAATACATTTTGCATCAGGAACTCACACTCTTGCTTGTGCGTTGTTTGGCAACTTAAGAGCAGGCGATAAATTGATATCTGTAGCCGGAACTCCTTATGACACTATGCTTGAGGTAATTGGTACTGCAGGTGACGACGAGACAAAACGTTCTTCACTTATTGGAAACGGGGTTTTGTATGATGAAGTTCCTCTTCTTAATGGAACTGATATTGATTTTGATGCCTTAGAAAAAAAGGTTGATGAAAAAACTACAATGGTATTAATTCAACGTTCTAAAGGCTATTCAACACGAAAATCTTTGAGCATTGAAACGATTGAAAAAATTTGTAAGGTCGTTAAAGGGAAAAATCCTGCGTGTATTTGCTTTGTTGATAACTGCTACGGCGAATTTGTTGATTCTCGTGAGCCTTTAGAAGTTGGCGCTGACTTAATGGCAGGCTCTTTGATTAAAAACGCAGGCGGAGGAATTGTTGAGGCGGGTGGTTATATTGCAGGAAAAGAACTTTATGTAGAACGTTCTGCTAATCGTCTTACAGCTCCTGGTGTTGGTTCTGATGGCGGTGCAATGTTTAATCAACATAGATTAATTTTCCAAGGTCTGTTTATGGCCCCTTCGATTGTTTCAGAAGCTGTTAAGGGCGCAGTTTTAGCTGCGAAAGTTTTTGAAGATGTTGGGTTTGATACTTATCCAAAATATAATGAGCCAAGAACTGATATTATTCAGAATATTATTTTTGGAAATCCTGAACATTTGGAGCAGTTCTGTAGAACAATTCAGAGCTTGTCCCCAGTAAATGGTTATGTGACTCCGATTCCTGAAAACATTCCGGGATATGAAGATAAGGTTATTATGGCTGGCGGAACATTTATTGAAGGCTCTACAATTGAACTTTCAGCAGACGGACCAATGCGTGCACCTTATGTCGCGTATATGCAAGGTGGCTTAAATTATGCGCATGTAAAGATTTGTCTTGAAGAAATGGTTAAAAAGCTTTAATAATTGTCATCATGGTACCAAACTATTTGGTCGATTAAATTTTTGTTTTCATCATAAGTTTTTTGTAAAACTGAATATCCATCATCACATTGTTGGTAAGTTATTGTATTATCTTTATCCCAAGAAATATTTTTATGTTTTTCTCCATTTATAAACTTCACGCAAGATGGTTGTTTATTATCAAAATGAGTAATTTTAGTAGTATCATTATCTAATTTTTCTTCAATTACTATAGAGTTTTTACCCCACAAAGATATTTCTTTATTATCAAATTTTATTGATTCAAATTTTCCATCTAAATCGTAATAATAAGTTTTATTTTCAGGGGTTACAATTTTTTCTAATTTACCATTTGAGTAATAATATTTTTCACCTTGGATATTATTAGTTTCTCCTATTTCATAATATTTTGCCGGTATCAAATCATTATCAATAAAAGGATTTATATTATCATCTACTGCTTTTTTATTTTCATAAATCTTTGTTTCACTAGAAATTGGTTTATCCTTCCAATAATTAGTTATGGTATTTTGCCCATTTTTATTAAAATCAATAATTTGTTTTAAGTTTAAATTTTTATCATAAAGCTTTTTAATTTTCCCTTTGCTGAATTCATATTCTTGTTTTTCAGCCCAATACGTATAACATTTATTTTTATCGTGTTTTTCTTTATGATGTAGTGTTAAATTGCCACAATCATATTTATATCCAGTACAACATTCATTTTTATCGTCGTAAATTGCTAAGTATGTATTTCCATCCACACTTTTATAGAAATGTTGTCTTTTTATAACTTCGTTATCTTTAAATATTTCAACATCATAGATATTTTTGTTCTCTGGTGATGGTGTATAAACAATTTTGTGATTTTTATTCTTATTGATTATGCGAACCAGCTCACCATCGGAATTATATATTTTTTCTCCTTTTATTTTGTTCATATCTTCAAGAGAGCAAATAGGTTGTAGCTCTGGGATATTAAAATCGTTATTTTTATTCACAAAATTATAATTATATGCAGCTAATGCTTCTGTGCCATTAAATGAAACATTCTGCGCCGATATTGGATTTGTCGTTATGGCAGAATTATTTTCATTTACACCTTTGGCTTTAAAAGCTGGCGCATGAAGATAATTAATATTGTTAATTGAATTAATAGACAACATTAGCTAAACCTTTCTTACCTTATATAATTATAAAAACATTTTGTATTAAAAATTTGCGTTTTTTATTAACAATTTGTAATACAAATTTTTAGTAAAAAACCCCTTTACAAAAAAAAATTATCATGTATTATAATAAATGTAGCCGAAGGGTAAATGCTTTAAAGGGATTTACAAATTGGTTGAACCATCGAAAGATGGGGGATTAGCTCAGCTGGTAGAGCACCTGCTTTGCACGCAGGGGGTCAGGAGTTCGAATCTCCTATCCTCCAGTTTTAAAAAAGAACCTAGAGAATAGGTTCTTTTTTTATGCGTAAAAACGCCGTATATAGCGAGCTTTGTAAAAAAGAGAGAATTATAATTTTAAAAATTTAAACCAACTTTAGCCAAAATTTTTAAAAATTCTCTTTTGCTCTTTTTTAGTGTCCATCAAATATTAAAACTTTATCATATTTACGAACAATAATTTTAAGAAATCCATTCTTGAGGGATTAAAGCATCTCCATTGCTCCAATTTGCAACAATATGTTTATATTTATCAGGGATATTTCCCCAAACTAATTCATCAGCGTGGTCTGATACTATAATTTGTAAATTACCCTTTGCATCTTTAACTGCATTTTCAAAAATTTGAAACATTTTTTGCACTTGTTTAATATCTTTGTCTTCAAACTTATTATCTTCTTCTTTAAGGATTTTTTGCGGAAAATACACTTGACTTGGTTGGTCATACATTACAAAATTAAATATAGGAAGTTTCTTTTCTATAAAATGAAAATGAAAGCCAAGTATAACTCCAATATGGAATGCAACCCAATTAGAACCACTGCCAGTTTCCCATAAATAAAAATCCTTATTAGAATATTCTTCTTTTTTAACCTTAATTGTCATGTCATCTTTAATAAATTGTGAAATATAGTGAAATTCTTTTATGTCTGGCAAGTATTTTTGTCCATATTTTATTATATTTTTAATGCAATTTTTGTACTCTGTTTCAACATCGTCAATATTGATTTTATCAATTTGTTCCTGAATATTTTTTATCTCTTCATTTATATCTTCATCTTTAGAATTAGCAAATTCTAATAAAATTTTTGATTTTATAATTATATCTTCATAGATTTTTTCTACAATGTTTTTCTTTTCTCCCAATTTAGCAATTTCAAACTTTTCCTTTTTTAATACTTCAACACTCATTGAAATATCATTTATTTCTTTATCAATATCTAAAAGTTTTTTCACATATAGTGCAATTTCTGGTTCAAGTCTTTTATTTAAACTGTTAGTTAAAACATTTAAATTTGCACAAAGTTCTTCTAAGTCCCCTAAACAAGCTGTTTCATTGGCATTTTCTTCACAAAAATCGTGGATAAATTTTGCAATTTCTAAACGATTAGTCTTCATCTTTATTTTTTCATTCCGACTCTTTAGTAATGATATTAGCTCTTCTACGTATTCTTTTTGTGATTGCAATGTTATTAATCGGTTGTTTAGAGGTTCTATTTCTTGGTTGATATTGTTTAATAAATCACTAATTGAATCAGCATTTTTTAAACTTGGTGATAAATCTCTAATAGTTTTTTCAGAAAGTATTTTTAAAATATTTTTATGTTCTTTTTGATTTCTAACTTTATCGGAGTATGTTTCGTCGAGCAATCCATATTTAATGGCACTTGAAATAATAGACTCACAATTCTCAAGTTGTATATTTCTCGCTTTTTTAGCTTCTTCTTTTCTTTTGTTCAATTTATTTAGTTTTTCTTTTAAAAGATCAAATTTAATTCTATTTTCAATGTTTTCTAATGTTTCAGCACCAATTACAAGATTAAAGACTGGCAACATTAAACGCTTGTATTGTGAAGTATCCATTTTATATAGTAAACAATTTGGATTAGCAACAATATATTGTGGTTGAAAGTTAAATGTAACTAAATCCCGAAAACTTAATCTTGAATCTCTAATTCCCAAAGAATGAGCTGGTTCGTAAAAAGGAACTCCCATAATTTTGTTTAATTCTAATTTAAAATCATTAATATCTTTTTCAATGCTTATATCAACAAAAGGCGGAATGTTTTCTATATTTTCTATTACTATAACTTTATTACTTGCTTCATCGAGATTCTCTCTTATTATTAACATTTTTGTTTCATCAATATTTAATACAATTCCAAACCATGCAGAATGCTCTCTGATATGGCCAACTGGAATTTTATTCTGAGTGCTTCCTAAACAATAATCTATTATGGGTATAATTGCGGATTTTCCTGTTTGTGATAACCCATAAATTATATTAATTTTACCTTTCGCAAATGAAAGTATTTTAGGTTCTAATTTTGGATTTTTGGCCCATATTACAATATTTTCTATTTGAATATTTTTCATTATAAAATCACCTCTAGATTTTTTAAAACTTTATTAATATCGCTATCTTTTGCATAAATTTTTGCTAATATATTTGTAGTTTTTGTCAAAATCATTAATTCATCATTTAATTCTTTATTAAGAAGATTTATGTCTTTTGTCTGAACGATTCCATTAGAATTAACTTTTATTAAATTTGATTCTATAGCAAATATTATTGAAGCCATAACAAATTCTCTAAATTTTAATATTACACCATTTATAGTTCCAAGAGTAAAGTTATCTTTTGATTTTCCAATATATCCTATTTTTTCGTATAATTTACTTATTTTTGTAATCTGGTGCGATTTATTATTATCGTCAAACCAAAAAACAAGATCTCTTATATCTCTAACCATTATTAATGGTATAAAAATAAAGATATCAAGTAAATTTAAACATACTCCCTTTTCTTGATAAAAAGTTTTTGAGAAAACATATATTAGGTACGCTCCAAGAGCAGGATTTTGTATGTCATTACAGTATTTTTTATATATTGTTTTCATAAAAGTCCTTAAATTTATTTTCATACTGATAGTGCCAGCCAACAGAATAATTGTGGTTAACAGGCTTATTTGCTAATGTGTTATAAATACCTCGTGCTACTCTTTTTGTAGAACCACGAATAGTCAATCGTTTAGGTTTGATATTTTCACCTTCATTACAACATCTGTTATATAAATCTGCTCCGTCATATTCTTGATTTTGCCTACTTAAATAATTTTTATGTTCTTTCCATTCATTTTTTGCATCATAATATATTTGATTAATATCTTGTTCGTTCATGTATCCGTTAGCAGAGCAATCTGCACATAAGATTTCCCAAGCAATAGAATCTCTTATTGCAGTTTCTACAGAATCATTTAAATTTACTTCTTCTAATTGCTTTACCATTAAAGAATCTTTTAAATTTTCTATTTTTTTAGTTTCAATACTAAGAACATCAACTAATTCATATTCATTAAGCCTATCATACCTATCTTTATAATAATCAAATCGTTGACGAGTTATTTCTATAACTTTTTTAGTTTTTAGTGTTGGACTTTCTAAATAAATATTAAAACACCCTTTTATATAAATATTAAATTGGCCTATAGGCTTAAATACTTCTCCATATTTATGAATAAGTACATCCATAAAATCTTCAGAAGAAGACTTAATTGGTTGCTCTATATAAAAAGAATCAAGAATAAATTTTAATAAAATTTTATTTGAATTAAGTTTATTAAAGTACTTTTTTATTTCATTGTTATCATCAATTTCTTTAAAATAATCTTCTTGTTTTTTCCAAATGTCATCAAAGTTATGTTTATTTTTTATTTCTAAAAATTCATTTGCTAAATTGCCAATCTCACATTTAGTCCAAGAATATAAAACAAATTTAATATTATTACAAAGCTCTTCACTATTCTTATCTTCAATAACACAAAACCAATTATATAAAGTATTCCATAGGTCTCTTGAATAATCCGTTAATTTACAAGAAGACTTATATTTTATTTGTTCTAATTTTTTAATTCTACCATCATAATCAAATATAGAGATATCATCTAAATTTTCAATTTTTACACTTGCTACAGAATCATCTGACACCATATGGTATAAAGCTCTTGGTGCTTCTACATAATAGCCTAAAAAAGAATCTGGTCTTTCATTGTTTAAAGAAGAATCACTCATTCTCCAATTATAGCTATAAATTCTTTGTTTGTATTAATTTGTTACATTTCCTTAATATATAGTTTTATTCTATATCTTGTTTCAATTGTTTTACATCTTATCAATATACCAAGCTGAGTTGCTAAAATTGTTAAAGTTCCATTGGAAATCAAAATAGAAATCAAATTCTAATGAATTGTCATCTTTGAAGACATAGGGGTATTTATTCAATTTTGTTTTACGAAAACTTTGGAATGTTTCTTCAATTTCGTTAGCAAATTTATTTCTAAACTCAGAATATTCAATTTCTAAAGTCTTACGAGTTCTTCTATTTTTTAAAATCATATCAACCTCCTTTAATTAATAGTTTCTGGATAGTTGATAAAAAAGGCTGCGATTTGGTCGGCATCTCTGCGTAAGTTTTTTACAACCGGTGCGAGATGATACAACTCCTCAATCTCTAATTGAGTTTTACAATAATGGTCTACAACTACTGCTGTGTTATAAACATTATCCGCCATACGTTCAAGCATTTTAAAATCTTTGGGTTTGATTGTATAAACTCTTTTATTGTCCATTTTGACCTCCTACTCTTTATTTGTAGTAGAATCAATCGCTCTAAAGTGTTTTAAAGTCAAGCAATCAAAATTATGCTAGTTTACTCTGTTCATCGTAAAACTTATCAGCAATTTTTTTGTTTATATCGTTCCAGGCTTCTTTTAAACTTATATCTAAAGGTAGTTCATTAATAAGTGCTTGATTATCAAGTACAATCAGTTTATTAACAAAAGGCTTTAATGTTTCAATTCCATCTGAAGCAATTCTTTTTCTTTCAAGCTTATCCCAATTAAAAGGAGTTATAACAATAGCTATTGTTTTAATATTGGCTTGTTTTAAAGTTTCAGCAAACACAGGAGTGGCTCCGGTTCCACAACCTCCTCCGAAAGTTGAAATAAGTACAACTATATCGGATTTTGCAATAAGTTTTTGAAATTTATTTTTATGAAGCAATGCCAATGCTTTACCTTTTTCAACATTACCACCACAACCTAATGATGGTTTTTTATTAAAAAATTTGAAAATTTTATAAATAAATTTTGGATATAATTTATCAGTTAAAAGATATTTATTAGGGGTTTTAGCAAGTTCCAAAACTTGCTCATCTGAATTTATAACTGTAAAATTTAGATTGTTATGTTGATTGTTCTGATATAAATAATCAACTATATTTTGACCTCCACCTCCGATCCCTAAAATACTAATTTTTTGTTTCATTTTGCTATTCCTTTCTTATGTAAAATCTATACCATTTTTTGTTTTCGTCTTTCAATTATTAATTCGCTAGAAAGACTTTTTGCAATTTGTTTTAATACTGTTATATTTGGAGTTTCTCTATTTAATATCTTTAATGTCGTAGTCTTTGATGTTTAATCCGTTATAACGCATTTTTATTGCGTCATAGAGTGTTTTGCAACGAGGATGTAAGCCCTCCAAATGATATTCACCAGTTGTTTGGTTTTTCATGTATAGGAACGGGGCGTATTCAAAGGGTTTTTCTGTTCCACGAGAGATTCCGAATCTATCAAGAATTTGTCGTGGAGGAATTATTTCGTGCATATCAATAATTTTGTATTCAGATTTAGCCCACATTTCATTATCTGGATAATTTTCATATGAATCGACAACGGTTCCTAATTTAATAAGCCTGTCGATACCAATTTTTTTTACAAATTCAGCTTTTACATCAGCATTTGTAAGTAAAAAATAATCTTCTGATTTTAGTTCTTCAGCGGGGGTTGTATATAACCATTTAGGTACTTCTATCATGCCAAAAAAGAATTTTTCTTTATTTCCATAACGATAATACATTTTTGTATAATTATCTTCTATTTTCCATTCATCAGGTTTTTTAATAACGTGACAAGTATTTGTTGATTTATCATAATACATAGCTACAACATCCCAAGATTTTTGATACCAATCCCAAAATTCTTGGCTTTTTTGGCTTAACTGATGTCCTTCAAAATTAATACAAAAAATCCTATAATTTTCTTTTCCATATTGAACAATACCTCCGAAATTATTGTTACGATTTATAAAAAAAGAATAGGGACTACTTATATTAAGTGGATCATAAAATGGAAGTCGAAAGTTGTTTTCTCTATACATTTTCCATTCTAATTCTTTTATATTTATTTCATCATCAATTTCTTTTAGATATTTTGTAACAAAATTTTTATACCCTATTGAAAAAGATTTTCCCCAAGAAGATCCGTGCAACCATTTAAGTTCTTCAATAATATTTACATTTGGAGCTTTAGGATAAATTTTTGTTCGTTTTTTATTTGACAATATAAATTTTTCATAAAATTCGAAACATAAATTTTCAATATCTTTATTTGATAATCTATTTGGTTCAAAAGTTTTTTGAAACATAAAATCTTGCCAAGGTTTTTGTCGTATTTTATTTTTAAATTCTTGCTCTTTTTGTTTTAATTCGTTAAAAACTCGTTTATTATTTTGTTGTTCTTCAATTTCCATAAAAAGAGCTTTTGCAGTTTTTGAATTTAAAACGACATAGTTATTATTAGAGTCTAATTGTTGTAGCTCAAGTGCAATATCTTTTGGGGTTTCTGAATTGATAATATAAATATCAGCCATGTTTTAATCCCTCACTTGAATAACTTTTGCAGATAAATAATCATACTCTTGAGCTTTATCAATTTGCCAAAAGCCTTCTGGTAGCACAATTGTATCGTGACGTTCTGCGTGCAAACAGTAAACCTCTGTTGGAACAGTATTTTTCATATACAGAATCCCATGTGCATCTTCGTAAAACTCAACACCTTCTTTGACTTTGATTCTATGTTCGTTACCTATGGTTTCAGATTCCGCAATCATAATAGAATCTTTGTCGTTTCTAGCTTTGAGATTTTCCGGCAATTTTGTAATTTCAGCGATTACGCACTCGCCATGCAAGTACATTCTTTTTTTGTTTGTTTGTTGTTGTGTCATAATTTTTACTCCTTAATTTTTACTATTTCATATTCTTGCTTTTCTCGTTCAACTAAAACCGAACCATTGCCAATATTAAAAATTTCTCGGTATGGTTTGCCTTTTAATAAAACCTTTCCGCTCTTATCTATAACTTCGCTTGTATGGTCAAAGTTTTCTGCTACTGCTATATCTCCATAAAAATAATGGCAGTGCCAATACTTTAAAGGTGTAATATTTTGACCTAGTTTGTTTATATAACCCCATTTTCTATTTTTTCGAACTATTGCTATTCTGTTACTAAAAGATTTATATTTTTCGTACTGTGGAGCAATAATTTCATCACCATTAGTATCAATAAATCCCCATAGCCCCTCTTTTTGAACGGCAAAAGTTCCATCTTCTTCGCCATGTTCAACATCATCATAGGTATTAAGAAGTTTTTGTTTTCCGTTTTCTATGCGTATAATTTGATGTTTTTCATAGGCATCAAAATCAATCGTTAAATCAAAAAGAAATTCATTATTATCAACAAGTTGTTCAACGCTAAAAGATTCTGCATTTTCAAAAACTGCTACGATTTGATTATTCCTGTCAATAAAAAATATTTCATATTTTCTATAACCTGTTTTTAAATCTTCATGCACACATTCAACTTGTGCTAGTGAGTTACATTCTGATATTGGGTGTACTATTTGGATGTTTTTTATGTTCATATCGTCCTTTCTTTTAGGATTGTTTTTCAATTTAAATATTTATTTCAGAAATAACTGCGATTTCTTTAACTTTGTAGTGTTTATCAATTTCTTTGTATGACATTACGTGATTAGAGAAATTGTTTTTAATTAAATTTTTTAAATGTCTTCTAATTGCAGAAGAGCATAATATTATTGGACATTCATATCCCATTTCAATTGCATTTTTATTTTTCTCAGTAATTGCACAGAAAAGATTTTCAATAAATTGTTTAGAAAAATGTTTATTATTTCCATCTAATATATATGGAAATTTTTCTTCAATATTTTCTGATAATCGAATAATTTGTAAATTTTTATCCTTTGATAAAAATTTTTCACAAATAGTTTTTGATAAAGCAATTCTAACTTTTTCTATAAGGTAATCAACCGAAACGGAAACATCATTATAAAGACATAATGTGTCTAATATTATTTCAATTTGAGTTATAGGGATTTGTTCTTCTAAAAGTCCTGACAAAACAGTTTGTATTCTAGCGATACTTATTTCTTGTAATATTTGGTAGCTATATCCTTTTTCTTTAGAATTTAGCTTTTCAAGTATTGCTAAAACTTGTCTTCGTGAAAGTAATTTGCCAGCATTTTCTGAAATTACACATTTTAAATCATTAATTACAATAGTAGAAAAATTTGTTATTGAATCAGATAAATCACTTTCTAGTAAAATATCTCGATTTAATTTTATAAAATATTTTCCTTGTGCAAGACTTAAATTCTTATTAATTTTAATAGGAATAATAACTAATCCCAAATCTGCTATAATTTTTTTTCTTAACTTTTCTAGTTTTGTTGTTATAGCTAGTTTCATCATTTTTTTATATAAATCTGGTGCAAATTCTATACAAAGACCAGAAGCAAAATTAGAATCAAAGACTTCATCATTTAATAATTCAGAAAATTCGATTTCGTTTTTTGTTAAAATAGAAGCATAAATCTGTGCTATTGGAAGATATAAACTTACAGGAATTTCATCTCCAATATCTAAAATTGAAACAATTTTATCAGCAATATTATTTTTAATAATTGATATTGAAAGATCTTGAGCGAATTTTTCAGTTTCTTTTATTTTTTTAGACAAATATGTAACTATTGGGGCTGATGTAATTTCTTTATCATACTTCAAACCAACAATATAAGTATTGCTAAAAATTAAAACATTACTTTTTTTAAGATTAGCTATATTAATATTTATATTATTTTTATTTGTTTTCATTTAGTTTCCTTTTCTAATAAATAGGGTATTTGCATATTTTTGTTGTTTTTGGAGTGTCTGATGGTTATCAGTTTGTGTGGGAATTTATTTTTAAAGGTTTCAGTTTTTGCCAAGTTTCTGTAGAAAAATATTCTTGGTAATAATGTTTGGCAATTACATCTTTGTTTTGTTTTATCCAAAGTTTTAAATCATTCATTTCTTCTTCAGTAAATACAATTATTTTGTTTTCGTAATTATCAAGATTTCCGTCAAGATATATTTTGATCCAGTTTGTATTAAACTTTTCATTTCTATCGTTTTGAAATCTTAAGAATGGTTTATCTCCATTATTTTCAATACAACGAAGATTTATATTCATTGCTAAATTAACATCTTTAGCTTTTATACGGGTTAAAAAGAATCCTTCTGCATCTTCTGGTGTCTCATCAGGTGCTAAGTGTTTATTAAGCCCATAATAATTATATTCATCTGTTAAACTTTTAATTTTCTGCATTAAGATATTCCTCTACCAGATTTAAAACCAAATCTTTTTTGAATTCTAAAAATCCTGCTAAAGAGCCTTTGTAATTTTTATCTAACTCTAAATCTGGAATATTAACCTCGCATTTTTCAGCTATTTTTTTAAAACTATTAGCTGCAATGATTTCTCGATGTTTAAGTTCGTGTTTTGCAGGGAGTCCAGTAAAAACAACAACCTTTTTATTATCGTTTTGACAGATTTCGACAATTTCTGGGGTTGAACCGCTTGATGTACCACAACCCAATAAAGTTATAATAATGATTTCATTATAATCATTTATGATTCCTTCTATTTCTTTTTTAGATTCAATAGCTGCAGCTTGACCAAGTTTTATATCTCCTGCTGCTGAATAACTACCACAAGTTTTTGGACCAATTCTGACTCCATCATATTTATCAATGACTTCTGGGTCGGTATCTATAAAAACTTTATCTAAATCTGTTTCCAAAGATTTAACAATTTTGCATCCACCATTACCGATTGCCATTATTAATTGTTTTTGACTCATTTAAGCCTCCTTTTATTTTTAATATAACTTGTATACACGTCCATTTCGGGCAGAGATAAATTAGCTATTTTAAAATTGTTTACACATACATTAATCGCTCTTTGTATCATAAACATCAAGTGTTTTAGCTAGAATGTGTCCATATGTTTCGCAATAAAAACACACCCCTTTTGTTGTATATTTCAACTATACAAAAGGAGCGTGTCCAAATCGGTTGTATAAAATTAAGAAATTATTTTATTAAAATTGGTATAGACAAATTTTTGATACTTATCTTTTACATACTCTTCTCTTAAACCTTCTTTAAGCATTTGAGCTATTATAAAATATTTGGCTCTTTTTCCAAAACTTGCAGTATGTCTAAAAGGTGTTTTTTCTGTAATTTTGTATCTACTCTTATAACTTTTTTCTTATTTCATCAATATAGTTTTTGTATTCTTTTTTAAGTTTTGCAGGAGCTAGGATTTCAACAGCGTAGCCCCATTTAAATAAGTTCCACATAATATGTTTGTTACCACTTGCGCTAAAGCTTACAGTATAACTTCCATCTTTTTCAAATTTACCCTTTTGAGTTGGATGGAAATTATAGTTTGAAGCATCTTCAGCTGCTTCAGGAATAAATCTAAGTTTAACATCATAAATTTCGCCTTGATAAACACCAAATGATTTTTGTGAATATTCTTTTAAATCAAAGTTTTGTGGGGCAAATTCGTTATATGAAACTTTTAAATCTTTGAATTTATGCAATGCATATTGATAAATCTTATCCCCTTTGCCATCTTCTTTTGCAACTAAATAAACTTTTTCGCCATAGATTAAACCTAGTGGTATTAACGAACGTTCTTTATTATTATAAGTTGCTGTAAGTTTTCGGTTTTCTTTAATACCTAATCTAATATCAGAAACTAATTTAAAATCTACTTTATAACTTTGAGATTGAGAAATTGCGTAACCTTCTGATTTTAAAAGCAATTCTGCAGAATCTTCTGACTCTTGGATTTTTCTGCGATTTTTAGCTTTCAATTTTGTTATAATATCGTCTAATTCTTTTTTTGCAACGTCATCACAACTTGTTTTAAGCTTTTCTAAAAAAGCGATTTCATCAGTGCTAAAATAAACTAATTCGCTTAAGCTATAAGATGTGAAGCCCCAACGTTTAATTCTTTCATTAGTTTCAATTTCTTCAACTTGTGGAAGTGCAAGCATAACACTATCACGCATTCTCTCAGCAGTTCTTCTAGAAACATTGAATCGTTCTTGGATTTCTAACAAAGAAACACCATTAAGTTTTGATGACATAAATATAATCAGCTCTATTAAGTCTGTTATTCTTGAAAATCTAGGTTTTGCGTCCATTTTTATTATCCTCTTTTTTTATTTATATTATAACATATATGCGTCCAAAACGGGCGGGTTAATGTAAAGGCTTTATAAAAATTCTCTATCATCTTGCAAAGAAAACAGAATATTTATAAGTCCTAAATATAAATCTATAGAAAAGATTCTGTGAGCGACAGGTTTTAAAGAAAATTCGATGTTGAACTTTATAATATCCCAAATATTAAACTCTAGTTGTAGCTCCATAAGTTTGTGTTTAGAAATTCTTAATTGAAAAATTATTACTTTTTTACTTAATTTTATTATTCTAAAAATTTTCATAGACTTCCTTTCTTATATTTTGGTAATGAAAGATTCATAGACATTTATTATTACTTAATTTGTAACTTCTTAAAGCTATATCAGCATTTGTAATTTTCGAATCAACATATAATTCATCAACTTTATTAAGCCAATCACAAAGATGTTGCTTATACATTTTTATTCTGTCGTCATAAATTTCATAAAAAATTATATTTTCTGAAGCATAGTTTCCCCCTTTTTTTATTAGATTTATACTTGCAATAGTTTTTAAATTTTGTTCATTTTTAAAAATTTTTCCTCGCCATCTAGGATTGTTTAAATTCACACAAATATGAATATGGGGAGTTGCTAAGCTTTCTTCATTTTCCATAGTGAAATATTTAAAAAGTTCATCTTCATCTATAAGTTGAGTTAAATTGAAAAATTTATGCTTTTGGGTTTTCATAACTTGTCCTTTTATAAGCAATATAAATTATAAACACGTCTTGTATGGACGTGTTTACATTAATGCTCTATTTCGTATGTATATCAAGCCTTTGTGTCTAAATGTTACATTTAACCAATTAACGCTTTTGCTATTTTATAAAAATCTTGCATTCTATCAGGGTTATTTTCCAAGATTTGTTGTATTTGAGTTTTTAGATCTTCATTAGAGTTGTGATGTTGGAAGTTGAATACTTCAATAAAGTCTGTATCAAGTGCAATCAATATTTTTTCAAGCGTAGCCATAAGAGGATAATTTCTACCGGTTACAATATTACTTAGTGCAGTTGGTTCAATACCTACAATTTCAGCTAATTTTTCTTGGCTAATATTTTTTTGTTTAATAAGTTCTTTAATTCTTCTTCCTAGAAGTTTTTTATTATCCATTTGCCACCTAATTCCTATTTTTCACTTTCTAATCGTACAAAATAAAGTCTTTTTACGACATAGAACCGTACTGAATTTGATGGATTTTATTCAGAATGAAATAAATTATAATTTGATTATTCTGTATATTAAGGATTTTATACAGTATGAGTTGGAATTAGTAAAAGGATTTGTATGGAAAGAAATAAAGAATTAGTATGTTTTATAGAAAAACATATGAAAAATTCAAATTTTATGGTAGAAAATTTATCTTTACATGAGGGAGTTGTTATTTTTTCTGCAAGTAATTATACAAAAAAAGAACAGAATGAAGTTTTCAAAATATATAAAGATAAAAAATGCCTAAAAAATTTATATAATAACATTACTAAAGAACCTCATTCAAGATATTTTTATCTTGAAAAATTAGAACATAATGAAGAAAAAGATTGTAGTGAAAATATTCTGACATATGTGATGTTAAACCCTTCATATGCAAAGTCGGATTGTTCTGATAGTACAATGAATAGAGCAAGAAAATGGGCAAAATGTGTAGTAAATCCTAAAGATAATAAATATTATAGATATTTTGCTGTAATTAATGTTTATGCCTATAGGCATCATATGCCTTCGGAACTATTCAAGATAATATCAAACCAAAATTCTGTAAAAACAAATTATAAAATAGAATATAACCTTGAATTTATTAAGGATTATATTAATACAAGTTTTGCAAACGATTTTGTATTAGCTTACGGTAAAAATGCTAAAATAGATGATGTTCGTAATATCCTTACTATTTTAGATAATGAAAGAAAAAGTTTTTATACATATTCACAAAACTTAGACAAAATTCCACCACATCTATTATCTAGAAAAGCGAAGTTTGTTTATAAAAATAAATCTATAAAATTACATAAAATAAAATTAATAAATAAAGAGGATTTGATTTTTCAAACAGATATTACCTCAACCGAAATGGACGCATAAATAATTTAACCTAATAATATCACTTGACTACTAACAAAACAGAGCAACAATGTAGTAGCTGATAAGAAAGGTTTTAATGTGAAAAAGTTTAAAGTAAATTGGATTGTTAATATTGATAAAAAAACTAAGCTAAAAGTTACAGGTGATGCTATATATACTGGCAAGTTTTCAAAAAATGAAATTTCAACAATTCAGAAACTGTACAGAACTTCACTTGATTTTGAATCAAGTATTAAAATTGACAATATTAATTACAAATACAGAAGGTCTTTAAATTTAGAATGGGAAGGGAAACAAGATAAAGAACTTGGAATTATAATGTTTAATCCGAGCTTTGCTTCTCCAGATAAATCTGATGATACCGCTCGTAATGCTGTAAAATTTGCATATCATCATAATTATAATAAAATTACGATTGTTAATTTGTTACCAATTAGAATGTCTAATGCTAAAATTGTTGGAAAATATTATAATACTGATTTTAAAAAAATAAAAAAAGATTCAATAGATAAAGAAAGTTTAGATCTCTTACCTAAAGAAGTTGTTATTGCTTGGGGTAAATTACCAGAAAATATTGATAATATAAATACTGTTCTTGAAAAATTAAAAAATAACCTAAAGGGCAAAATATTATATCAAATTAGTAATGAAGATTTTCAACGTCATTTGTCCTCCCCATCAATCAATAGTTGCGGTGGAATAAAAAAATTAGAATTAGTTAAAATCGAAAAATTACATCTATTTTAAATTATATTCCCGATTTGGACGTATAAATAGTTTAACCTAATAATATCACTTGACTACTGTCAAAACAGAGCAACAATGTAGTACAAGCTGATAAAAGAAAGGTTGAATTTATGGAACAGTTTTTTAAGAAAAATAGTATCAATATTAAAAAAGTAGATTTAGCTTCAAATAAAAAGGGATATATCATTTATTCTGATATTAAAATTGACAAATCTTTGGATAAATATTTAGACATAGATTTGTCGGCAAAAGAATTAGTTGAAGAAGATAAAAAATCAAAATCTAAAAATATTTCATATCAAGAATTGAAAGCTGTTGGGGAAGATTTTGTTCATCGGTTTTATTATTATCAAGAAATTATTGAAAATAATAAGCCAGAAAACAAATACCACGCAACAATTATAATGATGAATCCAGCTTTTGCTTATTCAGAAAAGCAAGATTCAACTATTGATAATATTTATGCTTATTTTAAATCAAATGGTTTTAAGTCATTTGAGATAATAAACTTTAGTCCTATTAGAACACCTTTGCTAAAAGTTCTGTCAAGTTTAGCGAAACAAGAGAGCTGTAATCAATATAATGAAATAAATAGAAGATTTGTTGAATTCGTATTAGATAATGCTCAAAAAGATGAAAACTCCGTTATAATTGCAGCTTGGGGTGGTAATGCTAAAGACAATAAAACTGCTAAAAAGTTTTTTGAGAATAAGTCTTATAAACTTTATTGTTTTGGTATGACATCTGAAAAATATCCAAAACATTTTAGTCCATTATCTTTTAATAATGTAAATAAATATCGTCATCCGATTCCTTATTTAATGTTCAATAATTGGCTTAAAACAGAAAAATTGATTGATTATGATAAAGAAATGATTAAAGAAATAAAACGCTTTATTGATTGGCTTGAAAGTGAGCCAAAAATCAATTATACCTTTATTGAACATCATAAATACTTGCTAAAAGAGATTAAAGGTTCTATTTAAACTATTGGGTTTTAAAACCCAATAGTATTTTGTAGTTCTTTAGAGTTTTTAATTTTAATTTCTTCTTTTAGCATTGAAATTATTTCGCTTGCATCATTTATTCCTAAAAAATTGGCTTTCTTTTTAACTGTTGCAAAATCTCCTGCAGTAACTCCTTTGAGACTGCAGTTAATATTTTTAATCCCAAAGAAATGTTCTAAACCATAATTAACTTGTTCCGGAGTTAGAAAATCAAATTTAATTTTGAATGTAAAGCGTCTTAAGGAAGCTTCGTCTAACGTTGCAAGCAAATTTGTGGTGCAGACAAACGGATATTCGTGAGATTCCATCCAAGTAAGCATTTCATTTACTTGCGATACTTCCCAACTCTTATTTGCATTTTGACGATTCTGTAAAAAGTTATCGGCTTCATCAAAAATAAGAATAGCTTTTTTATCCTTTGCTTCTGCAAAAGCATCAGCTATATTTTGTTCTGTTTCGCCAACCCATTTGCTCATTAAATCACTTGCTCGTTTTAAGACAAAATTAATCCCTAATTCTTGAGCCAAATATCTTGCGTATAGACTTTTACCTGTACCAGGCTCTCCATACAAACACAATGAAAAATTTAACTTACCAGAGTTTTTGATTTTTGAAGTTAAGTTTTTAATATCTAAATCGGTATTTATAAGGTTTTCATTATATTCACTCATCTCAAACCCTTTTTGTTTTTTAACGCTTTTCTTTTTCATGACAACTCTGGCAACGCTTTCAGCAAAAGCTTCAATATCATCTTGTGTGCCATCGATAAGTTTAGTTGATTCTATGGCGCTTGTAATTAAAGATGGTGGAATATCATAATTTTTATTTAGTTCAATTAGTTTTTGTTTATCCACTTTTAATTTATTTTTTCTTACAGCTTTTTCCCAAATATTTAAGCGTGCATTTTCTGATAATTTTTCAAATTCTATTGTGTAAGTCATCCGTCTTAATACTGCAGGATCGACATCTAAAATATTATTAGTTGTCCAAATTATTGGCACAGGAGTTTTTTCAATAATTTGATTTAAATAACCTTTACTTGCTTTCCCAAAATCAGAAAAACCTCTATTCATAACATCTTCTGCTTCATCAAATAATATGCAAGAATTTTCAGAAAGTTCTAAAAGAGTTTGTTTTGAAAATAAATCTTGTAATCTATCTTCACGCAATGCTTCTTTTTTGCCAAGCTTTGTTATTACAGAATACATTTCTACTTTAGATTTATTAGCCAAGAGCTTAGCAAATTCTGTTTTACCAGTTCCGACTGCGCCATATAGTAAAATATTTACTCCAGATTTTTTATTCTTACAAGTTGCAAATAATAACTTAGAAGCAAGCTCTTTTTTATTTCCCAAAAATTCAAAATTACTCCATTTCAAACTGGACTTTAGTTTTTTGCCGAGTAAAATTTCTTTTATTTGAGTTTCTGTATTAATGGAACTATTTTCCATTATACTTCTTAGTGTTGCACTCATTTCAACCTTAGAATCACACATTGAATATTTAACAAAAAGCCCCTTATCCAACAAGCTCTTTCTTGCATTATCTGCTTCACAGAATTTCATTTGTAAAATATTCATGCAAATCGCATAAAAAGGTGTGTCAGATATTGTAAGTATTGTATGTAGTTTTTTAATCTTGTTATTCAGATTCATCAATGTATAATATGTGAAAATTTTTTTCTCAATACTTGTTAAGTTATAAATTTTAGAGATTTTATTTATTTTATTTTCAAGTTTTGTATTTTTAATTTTCAAATTTTTTAAATTCTTTTTTACACTTCTGGTAAAAGCTTTTTCAAATTTTGAATAATCACTAACTGTCTTTATTAAATATATTGGAAATTCAGATTCGCTCAAATTTAATTGTTTTTTAAAATCTAGGTAAAAATTTCTAAATTCTTCAGAACAAAAGCTAATTTTATCTTTTATTTCCAGCAAATAATTACATAACATACGTTCTTCAAAATTATTCATGATAGTTATTCCTTATTTTCGGCTATTGGTTATTCCTTTATCTGTATTATTTATTATTGGTACGTCCATTGTGGTGCTATATTTTAAGCAATTTCATTAGCCATTTCTGTTAATTCTTTAATCGTTAATTCAGGATCTTGTGTC
This sequence comes from Candidatus Gastranaerophilaceae bacterium, assembly GCA_045645765.1. Lineage (GTDB taxonomy): Bacteria > Cyanobacteriota > Vampirovibrionia > Gastranaerophilales > Gastranaerophilaceae > CAG-196. Next base: position 32,291 of record JAZRJK010000009.1, on the reverse strand, counting down.
CCATTTAAAATGCTTTCTAAAATTTCTGGAGCTAAGAACCTTACTTTAGCTAATCGTCTTGTTCTAGAATTGCGAATATCTTTTGTTAAAAGCCCTTCTGCCCCTAGCTTGTTATACCAAAAGCTTTTTACAACAGCTTCTATTAGTTTTTCATTGTAATTAGCTTTGCCAGAAATTGTAATTTTATTATGCTTTTTAGATGTAGTAGAAATTTTGGCTTCATAACGAACTCTTGTTAATTGGTGCTCTGTAGATTCTTCTAAAAATATTGAGTTGTTAAATAAGCTTTTTATACATTCAAAAATATAAGCGGAGTCATATTCTACAAAAATTTCATTAGGTTGCAAACAAATTTGGTTGATAGAATTTTGAATAAACATTTTATTAAATTGATACCTTTCTACAAATTTCAAAATAGCTTTTTGTTTACTAATTGATTCTGATTGTATATTTTCTTGAATATTGTTTTTAATAAACATTATTAGTTGAGCTTTTATAAAATCTTCAATCTCGCCGGCTGAGATTTTTGTAATGGCTCCAATTTGATAATCTTCCAATTTATGAGTTTTGGTAATGTAATATCTGTAACGCTTTCCTTTTTTATTACCATGAGATGGAGTCATCCGATTTCCCATATCGTCATAAATTAAACCTGTTAATAAAGATCCGTCTTTAGCATTAGTAGAAAATTTGCGTTCTTGAGAATGAAGCTTTAATAAATTTTGGACTTTTTCAAATAAGTCCTCTGAAACCAGAGGTTCATGTTGACCTTCATAGATATTGTCTTTATGGGTAATTTTTCCTATATAAACTTTATCGGAAAGAATTCTGTATAACATTCCTCTGGAAAAAGGTTTTTTATTTCTTGATAAAATATTTAATTCGGGAAGTTTTTTATAAAGCTTTTCTACAGTTCCTAATTCTAAATAAAGCTCAAATATTTTTTTAATATCATCTGAATAAGGTTTTTCTGGAATCAATACATGTGAGCCTTCTTTTTTATATCCGTGTGGTGTAATACCAGTTATCCAAAGACCTTTCTTTCTGGAAGCTTCAAATTTATCTCGGATTCTTTCGCCAGTTACTTCTCTTTCAAACTGAGCGAATGATAAAAGAATATTTAAAGTTAAACGTCCCATTGAAGTTGTTGTATTAAATTGCTGAGTTATCGATACAAATGAAGCTTCGTGTTTATCAAATACTTCGATGATTTTTGAAAAATCCATCAAAGAACGAGTTAACCTGTCTACTTTATAAACAACAACGATATCAATTTTGTCATCTTTAATATCTTGCATTAAGTCCTTGAAAGCTGGACGTTCCATCGTTCCACCAGAATATCCACCATCATTATATTCTTTTTCTATTAGCACCCAGCCTTCATGGATTTGTGATTTTATATAAGCTTCGCAAGCATCACGTTGAGCATCAAGGGAGTTAAAATCTTGTTCTAATCCTTCTTCGCAGGATTTTCTGGTATAAATTGCACATCTAATTTTGTTTTTTATCATATTAAATTACTCCAAAAAATTTGCGTCCATTCCAATGCTTGCCAGTTACTTCATTGGCTATCGCTGATAGACTTTTATATATTTTGTTTTTAAACTCAAAACCTTGCGGAACAACAATAACTATAATAGTTTTACCCTGATATTCTCGTATTAGTTTAGTCCCGATAGCTAAAGATAAAGCTTTATTTGTTTTTGAAACTGATTGAGTTTTTTCGAATTCTTCTAATAATTTTTTGAGTTTTTTCTGAGCATTTGGAGAAAGCCCTCCGTATTGTTTTTCCCATTCTTGGATTCTTTGGTGGTAAATGTTTTGTTTCATAATCTTGACCTCAGTACATTGTTGTCTCTTGTCCCAACTGAATTCAAGTCTAAAACCTAAAAATTTAACATCTAGACAAGAAATTTATCAATTAGACACAAATTAAGTAAAATTAGGCATATTCAGCTTTAAATTTGGCTGAACTTCAATATCTTAAAGAAAATTTACATTCTTAACATTGTAAAGTGCTTATAAACACTTGTGTTAAGGTGAGAAAGTTGCTATAATCATGATGTCCTGATAAGAAAATCCAAAACAAACAAATTAAAAGAATAATCGTAGTTAGTACCATTGGGAGGTAAAAATGCTTGAACATAAAATGTTCTGGATTGGTGTGGAAAAACTCAAACCAAATCCAAGAAACCCGCATCTACATTGCGAAGAGTTTTACGATGAGTTATCTTATTGTGTTGATAATTTTGATATAATGACTGCATTAGTTATCGATAAAGATTACTGTATTATATCTGGAAATGCAAAGTATGAAGCCGCCAAACGTCTCAAAAGAGATAAGGTTCCGGTAATGTTAGTAGAGCATTTATCGGAAGCTGATAAAAAAGCTTTCGCATTAGCAGAGATGGAATTAGCTAAAAAAAGCGGTAGGAATATCCAAATTGTAAAAGAGGATTTAAAATATCTAATTGATATAAATTATGATTTAAAATTAACAGGTATTGAAATCCCAGAGATAGATATAATAATAAATACAGACTTTACTGAAGCTTCGGATGATGATAAATTTCCGAAGCTTCTTGACATAGATAATCGTTGTGAGGAAGGTGATATCTTTGCATTAGGGAATCATAAATTAGTAAATGGTTCGGCTTTAGATGAATTATGCTATAAGATTTTATTTGCTGATAATAGGTTTGCTAGAACTGTCACACCTGATTTCCCATATAATGTTAAAATTCAAGGAAATGTAACAACTAATAAAAATCATAAGGAATTTATACAAGCTTCAGGAGAAATGTCTTCTGAAGAATTTACAAATTTCTTAACTGAAAGCATGATATTAATGAAAAAATATAGTTTACCTGGCTCTCTTCATTACTGTTTTATGGATTGGAGACATATGACAGAAATTATGACTGCAGGTAATAAAGTTTATGATGAGTTTAAAAATCTTATAGTTTGGGCTAAGGACACACCTGGACTCGGAAGCCACTATCGCTCACAACATGAGCTTATATTCTTATTTAAAAATGGTAAAGAGCCTCATATTAACAATATTCAGCTCGGAAAATTTGGACGGAATAGAAGTAATGTTTGGTGTTATGCAGGAATGCACGCTACAAATCCTGAAGCCACAGAACTTAGGGGCTTACATTCTACTGTAAAGCCCACAAATTTGCTTGTAGATGCTATATTGGACAGTTCAAACCCTAATGATATTATACTTGACAACTTTGCAGGATCAGGCACAACGTTAATCGCAGCTGAGAGGTGTAATAGAATTGCTCGACTCATTGAGTTAGATCCTCATTATTGTGATGTGATTATAAAACGCTGGGAAGATGCAACTAATATAAAAGCGGTAAAAATTGGTAATATAAAGGATTACATAAATGAGTAAAGAATCAAAAGATTATGAAGTAGGATATGGTCGTCCGCCAAAGGAATATCAGTTTAAACCTGGAACAAGTGGAAATTACAAAGGACGTCCTAAGAAAAAAAGTAGTTTTAGAAGCGATTTAGCTGAAGTTATTGAAAAAGAAGTAACAATGAAAATTAACGGTGTATATCAAACTGTTAGTATTAGAAAAGCAGTTCTTGAAATACTAGCCGCTAAAGCTCTTAAGGAAGATAACTCATCACTAAAACTTCTAATCAATTTATTAAGTTCTCAACCAGATGAACAAGAAGAAATTATAGAAGAATTAAGCTCTTCTGATTCACAAATTATACAAGAATATCTAAATAGGAGAACAAATAATGGATAAAAATATAATAGAATTACAAAAAGAAAAAGAGGTTTTAAACGCTATAATGCGTACGGATTTTTATAGTTTCTACAGAAAATTTTTCATAGAATACACTGGAGAGGCATTTGATGATTCAGAGGTTATAAAGTACCTTTGTGATATTGCTCAACAAATAGCAGATGGTAATAAAAAGAGGATAATAATTAATGTGCCTCCGCGCTTAGGTAAATCTTTAATTTTTTCAGTCGCTTTGCCTGCTTATATTCTAGGACGTAATCCTAGAGAAAAGATTATAGCTGTTAGTTATTCTCAAGACCTTTCAAAAGAGTTTTCTTCAAAATGTTCAAAACTTATGAAAATGCCCTTTTATAAAGAACTATTTCCTGAAACTATTATTGATTCTCAGAAAGATACTGAAGAGTATTTTAGAACAATATCTGGTGGCTATAGATTTGCTACAAGTATTTCTGGAACTTTAACAGGATTTGGTGGCAACTTCATTTTATTAGATGACCCTATGAAAGCACAAGATGCTCTTTCAGAACAAAAAAGAACAAGTCATATAAATGGGATTGTATCAACTTTGTTTTCGCGTCTTGATAATAAAAAAGAAGGAAGTATAGTTGTCATTATGCAAAGACTTCATTTAGATGATTTGACGGGATTTTTAGAACAAGCTGGCGGTTGGGAAATCATATCACTTCCTGCAATTGCAGAAACAGACGAAAAACATTTTTTCTCAGATGGAAGAGTTTTTACAAGAAAACCTGGCGAAGTCTTATTGCCTAACAGAGAACCATTAGAGATATTGAATGAAATTCGAAAATATATGAATGATTATAATTTTTCAGCACAGTATCAGCAAAGTCCAATTCCTGCTAAAGGAAACATAATAGACTTTGATAATTTTGCGCGTTACGATGAGCTACCAGAAGATGGTAAATATATACAAAGCTGGGATATAGCCTTTAAAACAGGAGATAAAAATGATTACTCGGTTTGTATAACTGCACAATTACATAAAAACAAAATTTATATTACTGATATTTATAGGGATAAGCTTGATTTTGAGAATTTATTTGCTCAAATAACTTGTAAAAGTATTTTAGCAAAAAGATGCCCGGTTATTATTGAATCAACAAATTCAACCTTACATCTTATTGAAGAGCTCAAAACTAGAAATTTGAATATAATACCTTATCAACCGAGGGGTAGCAAAGAAGAAAGGGCTCATAACGCTTCTTTTGATATTGCTAGTGGTAAGGTTTTATTACCACGAGAAGCACGTTGGTTAGAAGATTTTAAACGCGAAGTTATAACATTCCCTAATGGCAGACATGATGACCAAGTCGATGCTTTAACACAATTAATCTTAAGGAGTGCTTTTAAATCTACACATGAAAAATATATGGAAGCAATTGATATGTTAATAGAAGATCAGAAGTCAGATGAAGTTAAAGCAAGAAGATATTACTATATGAATAGATTTAAAAAATTCTTTTAATGAAAACTTAGATTGATTAAGGTGGTCAGTATTATAAACTGACCACCTTTTTTTATTGCTTTTATTAAAAAACAAATTCACTGATAATTCCCTGTTATTGATTTAGGGAATTTGCTCTCAAATACTCTAAAATGCTGAGCTTTAATTATAGTATTTTTGTGTATTCCCTGTTATTTTTTCAGAAAAACCCTGTTTTAAACAAATAACAGGGAAAAAAGAGACTATTTTGCACTTGACTCAGAACACCACCATAAAAAACCGAATGACATCTGTTATTCGGTTTTTTATTTTTGTGTGGGTAGGGTTTAAGCTAAATAAACCACTCGACAAATTATATTTTAAAAGCTTTTCACTTTGTCATTCTGAACTTGTTTCAGAATCTAACCAACTTAGCGTATATACTATCTACTGGAAAGACCCTGAAATAAATTCAGGGTGACATAATCGTTGGTCTTTTTGTTTGTGGAATTAAGTATTTATAACCACTTTCACGGTTCGAAAATTATATTCTATAAGGAATTGAGATGCGAACTTTTTATTTATTTTGTATTTTGTACTGTTTCTTCTTCTATTCTTTCTAAAAGTGCATTTATGTCTATGATTTTAATAAGGACAGTTTCCTCTGTTCTACCTTCAAATGGGTCATGTCGATTTTTCCATGTAGTAGATTCTTGAACTCTTGCTGTTTCGGCAGCAAGTTGTTTAAATTTTTCTGGTGTCATACTTGGATCTGCTTGACAAGCAAGAGCATAATAACCAGCGACTACTGGAATTGCCCAACTTGCAGAAGCTCTTGAGTCATGTCTATAAGAAGTTTTATCTGTTGGATCAGGAACGGTTCTATTTCCGGAAGACACATATAAGCCTTGTTCAGGGGAATCATAATTATTAGGATGGTTTATTTGATAATTATTAAAATCATTAACATCACCCATAGGGTCTTTCTTTTCTAGATACCCAAAATCGTTCCAAAATTCTTCACTAGACAAAACCCACACTCCAGAGTCAGTTAATTCTTTAACTAATGCTTGTGCTTCTTCTTGTTCCCCATATATAGGTCCTGAAATTGATACAACACGAATCCGCTGATTTTCAGGTAATATTTTATTTTTCTCAATTATACTACTGAGAGTATTTATCATATCATTACCACCTGTTTCACTTCTGTCTTGATATTCAGCAAAGAAATAAACATTTGCATCAGGCGCAACGCCTGTTTTTTGTCCAGCCAGGATTCCTGTGACTGCTGATGCGTGAAAATACTCTTCAACCTGTGCTGCGTATTCTGCACATTGATATTCTTTTATATTTAAATCCTGATGTGGTTTTAATTGCCAATCACAAATTGCAACGCTTACCCCCCTGCCTGTATAGCCTTTTTCATGAGCTTCATCAATTCCTAAACCTATAGATAGACCCTTGTCAAAGACTTGCTGAGGGTCATAATTTTCAGGCAAATGCTCTTTTGGAGTATTCGCAAATGTTGATTCATCAAAGCACAAATAATAAAAAACTTCTTTGGAGTTTGACCAATCTATATCACCAGATAATGTAATTTCTTTTGGTAATCGAAAGCTATATCCGCCTTGTTTACAGAATTCTTTAATAAAATCCATAGTAATAGGCTCTTTTAATTCAACTTGCTCAAGTTTTTCAAAAACTTTATACATATTTCCTTCTTGAATAGACTCTCGCATTAAATTACCAAACAAGATGTTAAAAGTTTCTTTATCTTTTGTTTTATGCCCATAAAATTTATACGCATCGTCACGCATTTCATTAATTACTTCTAATGAGCATTTTTGATATTCCCGGGCATATTCCTCTTTAAATTCAATAGAAGGAGTTTTGCCTGTTTTAACATGTTCATTTTCGGTTATTTGAAACATTTGGTTTTCAAAATCCCTAAGGTTAGTTTGTTCATTAATAGATTCAAAATAATTATTAAAAACACTTGGTTTTTGTTGCTTTTTTAAAAAATCTTGGACTTCTTCTTCTTTTTGAATATATTGATCGTTATTGCTATTGATCTTTTTTATTAAAGCTTGTATATTAAACATTTTCTACTCCATCTTTAGTCATAATTTACCATTATGTATATCGACATTTATTAGAAAAACTTTAGGATTTTAAGCTAGATTGTTACAATTCTTAGTACTAAAATATTACAAATTGATAAACTTAAAATGTAAATTTTTGTATTTTTTTTACTTTTAAAACTTTCAAGCTATTACTGGCTTTGAGTATATGCATTTTTTCGGGGGTAAATATTAAAAATAGCCTTAAGTAAAAAATGCATGGGTAAATATGGGCTCAAAGTAATACTATATAAGGCTTTGCAAAATTTGAGGTGTTATCTTGTACGTTAAGGTCCACCATTACATACAAAGACCGATTTTAAAATCGGTCTTTTTGTTTGTGGAATTAAGTATTTATAACCACTTTCACGGTTCGAAAATTACATTCTATAAGGAATTGAGATGCGAATTTTTTTGATTTTGTGCAATTATTTGTACCATGCCAGTTATAAATAAGTTGTAATTTAAGATATTTTCAAAAATTTAATTTTTTAATTTTTTTATTATTAATTAAAAAGTTTATTAAAAAATCCTTTGGCAGTACCCTCTCTATCTTGCATTGTAGTATATCCATCAAGATTTGGATTCAAGTTAAATATTTTATCCCCATTTTTTGTCATATACCACAAATCTTCATTTAGCAATTCTGTTGCATCAAGATTACCTTTTTCAATTAATCCCTTTATATCTTGATAATAATCCGTTTTGGCAGAATCGGTGACATTTTTTCTATTATATTTAATCAAATTTTCATTAATGTTCTTTGGTGCAAAAATATATACAGCACCATCATTTTCCAAAGGTAATGATCCTTTGAACTCCAAAATTGATTTAAATTTAGAACCGGAATAAAAGAATTTTGAAGCTTCTAATGATTCACATAGATATTTATCTGCTGGAATTATTAAATGATTGTCTATTTTATAAACATTTGTCATGATTTCTTCTGTAGATTTTGATAAAAAATCTTTTACTGTTTTAAAATCTCCACGAAAATTGTGAAAAATTTTCAGTAAATTTTCCGGATAGACGGATGCTATTTCAACAGTTTTATTAACTAGCCCCATGGGCTGTTTAACATTATTAACTTTTAACATTATTACCTCTTTTTTATATTATACATTATTTTACAATTTCAGGGTCTTTTTCATAAAGTTTTTTATAATTCTTTTTATAATCATCTAATTCAGTACAGAATGCCTCTAAATCAAAAGAAACACCTTCTTTAGGCGGATATGTTTTAATTCCGAGAGATTGATATACAGCTTTGACATAAGAATTTGCAATAGCATCTGAACCCCTACCCCATGGCATTGTATGAGCAAGAACCCAATGAATTTCTGCAACAGTTTCATTAATTTCATCTAAATCTTTTGATGTAATAGTTTTATTTTTGAATTTATCAACAAGTTTGTTATGTAATTCTTCTGCAATATTTAATCCTTCAACGCCATATTTCCCTTTAGGATGAATCATTGATTCCCTTATTTCATAATATGATGTGCTACCATCAGGGTTGACTATTTTTACATGTTCTGGATTACTAGGATTATATTTACTTGCTTCAATAGGGTATGTTCCATCAGGAAAAACCCTTGTTAGTTCAATTCTTCCGGCGTAAGGATTCTTTAGTTCGTTTGGAGAATAACATTTTCTAAATTTATCTGCATAAGCATAATATTTAGTTCCTTCGTCAAAAGGTGTTATCGCTCCACGATTTTCATAATTTACATCACTCATATAATTATCTTTTTGACCTCTAACAATACCATATACCTGACACATGTATCTATCCTCTTTTTCTAGTGCTAAATTAACCTTTCCTTTTAGTGCTAAATCTCTTGCGCTTGCTGCTATGTATGCCATTGCTTCATCAAAAGTCGCTCCTTCTCTTAACATGTGAGAAGCGCTTTCAGTAATTTCAGCCATTTCATTTGCCCAATCATTGTTTTGTCCATAACCAGGAATTTTTATAAAGAAGTTTTGAGTTTCTACTTCAATTTTTTTAAGATATTTTATATTTTTTATATCAGAGATAAAGGCTAGATAATCTTTTTCATCCAAATTCTTATTTGTTATCATTTCCCATTTTATTTTATAAATATCATCTCCGATATCTTTCTTTAAAGCTTTTATAGCCTCTTTTATTTTCGGATTGAATCTTTCAATTGTATCAATTATTTTTTTACGCTCTTTTTTAGTGTTTCTCTCCGGTTTTATATCATCAATCAAATCAGTTATTTTAAGTCCATTATTTTCGGAAAGAGATATGTCAATTGTTGATGGAGAAATGTAACCTTCTTTGAAATATGTTAAAGTTTTTCTAAGTTGATATGGAGTAATCTTGCCCTTTTCAACTAAATAACATAATCTGTCTAATTGTTCTTTACATTTTGGAGATGTTGCTTTGAGAGTAGCTATTTCTTGAATAAGTTTATAATCAATCATTTTCTCAACACGGTTGTTTCCATAGTGTAATACGTTTTTAGAATAAATTAAATTTCCACCACTGTTTCTTTTATTAGTTAATTTAAAAACTGTTTCAATGTATTCTTTCAATACTTCTTCGTTTTTAAATATTTCAAGCTCTGTGCTTAAATCTTTTAAATATGAATTGACAACCACATCTATGTTCATGTTATATTTTTTGCACATACTTTCTATAAGAGGCATAACATCATTAACCGTCCTACCCGGAGTTGAAACTCTTGCCGGATTATTGTGCTCCATTTTTCCAGAGGTTGAAGTTGATGAGGTTTGATTTTTAACTTTTTTGTGTAATGCAATACCTGTCGCAATATTAATAAGTTGTGCAATACCTTCACCTTTCAAATCAACTTCTCCAGTTATAGCGACATCTGCAATAAGACTCATAACAGCATCCGAACCATATTCAGTAATTGCCGCAACTAATTTTGGGCACTTTGAAGCAACAATTTTACCAATGGAAGATGCCGCTGCGCCGGATCCAAATCCGGCAAGGTTTAAAGCTCCTGAAACAGCAAGCTCTTTAAGGATTTCTTTTTGTTTGTCTGCAGGAATATTTCCAGGTTTTGAAGCTTCTTCCACAAAAGATATTCCAGCTCCGCCTCCGATGGATAGTGCAACTCCCGCAAGGGCAATCGGTCCTCCTGCTAAAGTTGCTATAAAACCAACTCCGGATGCTACCATTTTTGTTCCTGCTACCCAGTTTTCTTGACTTTCTGCAAATCTTGATGCCAAATCTATGTTATGTTTTTTACCAAAAGCATTGTCTTTACTTTCTCCAAGTTCTTGAATATGTTGGTCAAGAGTTTTGCCATCAAGTAATCTATCTCGTTGAGCAATAAGTTCTTCTTGTAACTTTTGTGCAACCATAACCAGTTTTTCATCCGGTAGATTATATAAAGGATTAAATCCTAATTTTGCTATAAATTCTGATTTTGCAGTTTCATTATTACCAAAAATATCATCTAAAGCTGAGTTGATTGTTTCCCTTAAATTTTTACTATTATTTTCTTTTATTGCTTCATCTAAATCATTATATTGATGTGCTATTCTGTTATTTAAACTTGCAATACGATTAAAATCTCTTTGTTTATCGTTATAAGCATTGATTTTATCTGCATTGAATTTAACCCCATTTTCATATTCAAAAACGTTCTCAAATTTTAAAATTTCATCTCCATGAAACGTTATAATTGCACCTAGAGAATTTTTATTTAATTTACGAAAACCTATATCGTAGTCTCTATTTTGTTCTGATGTTTTTTTTAAATTCTTTAAAGTTTCTGCTTTAACATTTTCATATTCACTATCTTCAGCATTGACAAGTTTTTCTATTAAAGAATCTACACTTTCTAGATCCAGTTGTTTAGCAGAATTTATGACGGCATTCTTATCGGCATCGGATAATTTATCTCCGCCCAAAAGTGCTTCCAGAAGTTCTATTTTCATCTCAGCATATTCTTTAACAGTTAGATTGTTATTATTACTTCTTTCTAACATCATCGCACTAGCTTTATTGCGCACCAATTGACGGTAGATTTTATCTCCAGCATAATTTGAATTAAATAGTTCTTTTATTGTATTACAACCCTTTGAAACCCAGCCGCCCATAGCTGTTTCGTAGATTTCGAGTGCTTGATCAATTTCGGCATTGTTATAGTTTATAGAATCTCGTTTTGCTTGTTCGTTAATTAAAGTTTTGAAAGCTGCTTCTATTTCATTATCGTTATTTTGTAATTGTTTTTGTGCTTCTGTGCTACTAATTCCCAAGACTTCGGACAAAAAGGAAAAGGCTTCATTATTATCAAAAACATTATCTTCTATATATGGTAAAAGTTTATTCATAAACTCTGAAACTTCTTCTGCATCAAAAATACTATTATTGTTTTTATCAAAATTTTTTAGCAGCTTGTTGTCCTTAATAGAAACTCCTGCTTTGATATACGATAAGTTATAATTAGTGTTTAAAAATTTAAATTCCATAGTTTTATTTTTATTAGTGAATCAAGTAATATAATTACAATAGCGTTAAGTATCATATATATCGGCAATAATTCGAAAAACTTTAGAAAATTAATAAAAATTGTAACAAGTTTTGTTAAATTGTTACAATTTGCTTTTTTGTAAAAGTGTAAATTTTTCAACTTTCAAGCTATCAGCGGGTTTGGGGATATGCATTTTTTTTGAAATAAAATTTAAAAATTTACCACCGAAAAAATGTAGGTTTAAAAGTTGGCTTAAAGCTTGGCTACACAAAGCTTTGCAAAATTAGCGGTATGATTCTGTACGTTAAGGTCCACCATAAAAAGGACAATGACATTTGTTATTGTCCTTTTTATTTTGTGTGGGTAGGAATTGATGAGAAGCTCCCAATGTACAAAGTACATTTTAAAGGAGTTGCGCGAGTGAGCTGAGGCTGGAGTGATTTTGCGATTGGACAAAGTCCAAGAAGCAAAATACGGAACTGCCGTTAAACGCGAACGAGCAAGACACGAATCTCCTATCCTCCACCATTACATACAAAGACCGATTTTAAAATCGGTTTTTTTGTTTGTAAATATTATTTTTTCAGATTAATTAAATTATTAACAGGTAAAAACAGTAGCATTATATATCCCTTCCCCCCAAAAATTAATCATACCCAAATGTCGAATTGTTTTAATAGATACATTAATAAACAATTTTAATATGAAAATTGTTATTATTGGCGGTGTCGCAGCCGGAGCAAAGGCGGCAGCAAAATCTAGAAGATTATTACCAGAGGCAGAAATAGATATTTACACACAAGATACGCATGTTTCATATTCTGCTTGTGGATTACCTTATTATATAGAAGGCAATTTTGAAGATTGGCAAAAATTAATAATTCGCTCAGTCGAAGAATTTGAAAAAAGTAATATACATATTCATCTATTGAATAGGGTTACAAAAATCTTACCTAATGATAAAAAAATCATTATAAAAGATTTAAACACAAATGAATTAAAATTTGTCGATTACGATAAACTAGTTATTGCAACTGGTTCAGCACCAAGGATGACAGACTTTCCTGATATAAAGTTAAAAAACATCTTCACATTAAGAACTTTAGAAGATGGAATCAATATTCGAGAGACCATGCATAAAGTAAATAATATTACAATAATTGGTGGCGGATATATTAGTGTAGAACTTTTAGAAGCTTTTGTTAAAAATGGCAAAAAAGTAACACTTGTAGAAAAAATGCCTTATATCTTATCTGTTTTTGACGAAGATATTTCCTCTCTTATTCAAAATTACATTCTAGAAAACTGTGATGGACGTGTAAAATTAATCACAGATGATATTGTAACGGAATTTATTGGAGAGGATTATGTTAAAGGGTTTATAACTGCTAAAGGCTCCGGTTTTGAGACTGAAATGGTTATAATTTCTGCAGGTGTAAGACCTGTTGTTGATATTGCTGAAGAAGCGGGTATTGCTTTAGGCATAACAGGAGCTATTAAAGTTAACAGTCGAATGGAAACTAGTATTCCCGATATTTATGCTTGTGGGGATTGTGCTGAAAAAGTTAATATTATATCAAACACTCCAGTTTGGATACCATTAGGTTCTACAGCCAATAAAGAAGGACGAATCGCAGCAGTAAATCTATGTGGCGGCACAGAGGATTTTGAAGGAATTTTGGGCTCTGCAGTAACTAGATATTTAGACTTGAATATTTCTATGACAGGTCTAAGTGAAAAATTTGCACAAAAGCTTGGATATGACACTGTGTCTGTTGTGATTACAAAAAAAGATAAAGCTGGATACATGCCAGAAGTAGAGAATATAACTCTTAAATTGGTCGCAGATAGGCGTTCTCATAGAATTCTTGGAGCTCAAGCTATAGGATGCGGTGATGCAGACAAAAAAATAAACAACATTTCGATTGGGTTAGCTCATCGAGTTACTGTCGAAAACCTACTCGACGTCGATTTCACCTATGCGCCACCATTTTCAACAAGTGTTGATATTCTACACTCTGCAGCAAGAATGTTAAAATCTAAATTAAGCTAGATAATTTAAGCTTTGAGCACTTGTTGCATGTAAAACGATGTCATCTGGTTGAAGTGTAGCAAGTTCTGTATAAAGCAAACTTGCAACGTCTTTAAATGTTACATCTTCCAATTTCTTTTTAGAAAGTTCTTCAATAAGCTTCTTTTTTTCTGCATTATTCCTATTAATAATTTCACGTCTTTTAATTTTTTCTTCAATAGGATCTGCTACTATATTCTTTGCTCCCATTGGTGTAAAATTTTGAATAGACGAAACTGTTGAAACTGATGACATAACTACTCCTTTTACACATAATACTACACATATGTATAAAAACATTCTGTAAAATCAGATTTCAAAAAAACATAAAATCTTAACAAACATTTACAATTTTATTATTTTACGATTCCAAAACCAAGTAAAAATACACAAACTACAAATACACCGGCTACGATATATGTTAATTTATTTAAGCCTTTTTCAGCACTTTTTTGTGATGAAAATACTTGTGCAGCATTACCAATTCCTGCAATACCATCACCTTTTGGCGAATGCATAAGAATAAGTAAAATTAATAATAATGCTGATGTGATTTGTGTTGTCCAAACTAGTGTAAGCAAAATATTTCTCCTTTTTTATCGAGCAGAACCTCTTATAAAGTGAGCTCTTTTTGAATTTAGTTTTATTGTATCAAAAGTATAAAGCCTTGCTGGTCTTTTTGAAGAAGATTTTGAAAATTCATTTAATTCTCTCAAGCCTTCTGTTGTGATAACTTTCTTTCTGAAATTACGTTTATCAAGCTTTTTCTCCATAATCATTTCATAAGCTTTTTGCATTTCAGTTAAAGTAAATTTCTCATTTAACAACTGGTATGCAACTGGGCACATTTCTAATCTTTCACGCGTACGCTTTAAAGAATATTGAATAATTTCCTTATGGTCAAATGCCAAAGCTGGAAGATCAAAAACTTTATGCCATGCAACATCTGATGTTGTTGCGATTTCAATATCTTCTGAACGAATTAATGCAAAGTACGCACAAGTTATAACACGAGAAACTGGGTGTCTAAGAGGATCGCCAAAAGTATAAAGCTGCTCTAAATAAATATTTTCAACATCAGTTTTTTCTTTAAGAACACGAATTGCAGCTTCGTCAAGATTCTCTGACATTCTTACATAACCACCTGGAATCGCCCATTTATTCTTAAAAGGCTCATTGTTACGTTTTACTAAAAGAACTTGTAAAGCATCATTCTTAATAGTCAAAATAACAATGTCGACAGTAATTTCATGAGTTTTTATTTCATTAAACATATTTTCCTCGTCGAATTGCGCATTCACACTCACAATTCTAAATAAATTGTATAACAAACATTTTTAAAATGTAATATACCCAAAAGATTAAGTGTAAAATTGTTACATTTTTTTGTACTTGTAACGCAAGTATTCTACCACCCCCACATGTAAAAGTGTTAAACCCGCAGTAACGAGCCCCCAGATTTTATGCGATTTTGTAATTGTATTAGATTTGTTAAACGCTCTTAGTGTTGTAACTAATAAAGCTCCAGTAGCAGCATAGCCAGTATTTTTAGGAGTTAATATTGGGCGTGTTTTTTTACTCTCAATTTTGTGTATTTTACTCACTTATCCCTCTTTCTTTTTCCCTATATTAATTGGAACCTCTGCACATATACAATGAATTCCACCTTGCGAATTTTTAAGCATTTTTTCAGAGATAAAATTATTTTTTGTATCTACAAAATATATTTTATCAGGTTTTATATATGGCGACAAAGTTTTTACGAATTCTTTTTCAAATCGAAAATCGAACCCTTGAAGTTCTTCCGAATCTAGCAATAATTCTTTATCAACATTGGATTTGTTTGTAATATAAACTAAATCTCCATCCTTGTTTAACAAAACATTAGCATTCATATAATTACAATCATGCATTAAAAATGTTTCAATATCATTTATTGTTGTTGATTCATAAATTCTTCCTGGAACTCTTATTGGTTCAAATCCTGCTGTTTCTAAAATATTTACTATTTTATCAGCTTTGGGTAATTCATTCTGTAAAATATTATTTTTAAAATTATAAATTCTCTCTTGGAACTTATTTACTATAAAATTTACTTTAGGGTTTAACTGTAAATTATTTTCTTTAACGTATTTTTTTAAATCTTGCAAACCTTGTTGTAAAACATTTAAAGTTAATTCATCATCCGCGACTAATACTCTTTTTTTATCTAAAGGGCGAATAAATAAATCTAGATGAAAATCCATTTGCGGGAAAATCATAATATTCTCTACATCATAAAGCTTTTTTAAATCAGATATATTGTTATTTCGCAAAGCATCTTCGCCTAAAAATAATATATCTTTTCCATCTTTATCAACCATAAATAAATTCCCGCCTGGAATATGATATTTTTGTTCTGTTGAATCTTCGATATTAAAAAAATTAGCAATCGCCAAAGAGAAATCTGCCACAGATGTAAATAATTTCTTAGATGTAAATGTCCATAGATCTTGAGCCCACATACCCATAGGTTTCATTAAAGTCTTCGCTTTCCCGTGGTATTCACCACAAATACTCTGAGGAGATTGGAATATTCTTGAATAGATTTTAAACCCTTCTTTTTGGCCGATTTTATACATTTCATCAGCTAAACCAGTATAATTATTACTCATATAAAACCCTCGCAAAGGGCGAGCATCATATCCTTTAAAATTATTTTGATTTATTGATTTTATGTCCATAATAAAAATAAAACACGTGAAAAAATTTTTTGTCAAAACTAATCAGCCAAAGAAACACCTTCAGAAATAAACTTGAGATTATTAATAAACTCAAAATCATTGCACAATTTCGACTCTTTCAAGTTTTCTAATACAAAGTATGTTGAACCAGAACCAGACATAATCGCTTGAGGATAAGCTTTTTTGATTATTTGTAGTTCTTGATAATCATTAAATACTGCGTACTCTAAATCATTATATAAATAAGATTTCAGGTCATCTTTATCCAAAATTGCGATTAACATTTTTTCTGTCATATTATTTTGCGGTTTAATTTCTTTTTGTGCATATTTTTTATAAGCTTCTGCAGCAGAAATTCCTAAATTCTTTGGTTTTATCAAAGTAACCACAGAATCTACTTCTGGTATTTTTTTTGTAATTTCTCCCCTAGAAGTTGCAAGAGTACAACCGCCATTTAAACACACATTTAAATCCGAGCCTAATTTAGCGCAGATTTCATTTAATTTATTTTCATCAAACATCTCTAACAAATAATTTAGACCCCAAATAGCACCTGCAGCATCAGTGCTTCCGCCAGCAAGTCCTGCTGCTATTGGGATATTTTTTTCAATAAAAGCTTTTACATATAAATTGTTTATTCCAGCTTCGCATAGAAACAAGTCGATTGCTTTATATACAAGATTTTTTTTATCATACGGAATTTCAGAACTTGTACCTTCTAATTCAATTTTATTTGTTTCTGAATCTTGAATAGAAATGGTTAAATAGTCATACAGATTAATCATTTGCATAATACTTTTGATATTATGAAATCCGTCATCTCGTTTATTTACAATTTCAAGAGTTAAATTTATTTTTGCAGGACACTTAACTTTAACACTGTTTTTCATACACTTATTGTAACATAAAAATCACTCTAAAGTATTACTTCCCTAGTAGATTTAAAAAGGAGAAATCATAAGTTATTATTAAAGTGTAAGTCGGGGACAGCTGATGTATCGTCACTTTCGACGCAGTATGAAAATTAGGGCATTGTGTGTGTGTTCGGCTTACCTCTTTAAAACTTAGCATATCTTTTCATAAATCACCGACTCTCTTTGTTCTCTTCCGAAGAGAGTTTTTTGTTAGCTTAGATATTATAAAAAAGACAAAAGTATCATTCTTTGTAACGAATGATACTTTTCGAATCTTTAAAATTTAATAGTTAAAACGAGAAAGAACCTATTCTTTCTACGCAATATTTTATGATATATTTATACCACCATCTTTAAATATAGGATGTTCTTTAACAAATTTACTATTATTAGCTTCTCTTATCTCGCTCATTAATCGATAAAATTTGCGTCTCAAAGCTTCACCTTTTGAACCTTCTATTTTATCTAAATTTATTTTTTTCACAAAACTTTCCTGTTTTGCAAAACTAGATTCAGTATTTTTCATAAGTTTAAAAATATCTACAAAGTTTTTCATAACATATTTATCTGATATTTTTTTTAGCTCATTAGAAGCTTTTCGAGAGAGTTTTATTTCATCAAAACATAAAGAGTTCTTTTCTATTAAATTTATATAAAAGCCATTATTAAAATCACCTTCTAAGTGAAGCACGTCTTTCGGACAACTTTTCGTCTTTTCTTCAAACATTTTAGCGATATTCTGCCATCTTTGTTTGCTACCTTTTACTTTTGATATGTCAAGCTTAGCTTGAAAACTTACATTATTCATCGGGCTAATAGTATTGTTCATTTGTAAAAACCTTTCTTTGATAATACACACATTTAGTATAAATCCTCTAAAAATATTATTTGCTAGTATTAATAAACAACTTCTAAATTTTTTGCCCAACTTGGCATACCAAATTCAATAAGCAAATTTATTAATTCTGGACTATAATGTCTAATATTACCTTCGCCAGCAACAGCTATGAATTCTTTTGGATTATTAAATGCATAATTCAAATGGTTATCTTCTCGCAATCCTGTTGCACCTTCTCGTAAAAGGTTTTTATATTTAATTTTTACCGTTTGTTTTACTGTTTTACCATCAGCTTCGTACCAATCATCTGGGAAGCGTTTTAAATATTTTAAATCATTTGAATGCATCATTTCATGTCTTAACATACATTTAACCATATAATAACCATCGATTTCTATGGCTCCGGTCTTTTCATTACAACAACCAGCACTTCTACCTCCGTAAGCGGATGTTGCATCCATATAAATATCTTTTGTTCTTAGTAAATCTATGGTCGGTGGATATTTAGCTTGATTATTACTTACATTCTTCCAATTATATAGTTCTCTTTCAATATATTCAATTGCTCGAGTATCTTCATATCCGGTAGGCACGAAAATTTTTGTACCAAATTTCCGATTAATATCAAAAAGTAAATATTTAGTACCATCTGAAACATTTAAAGAATTTATGTATTTTTCTTCATATAAATAGTTACTAGCTTCATCATTATTTTTATTGCAATATGAAATTAAAAGTTCAAGCCTTTGTAATTCTTGAAAATCATCGTATTCTTGTTGAGTCATTGTTAAATTTTCTTTTTTGCAATAGTTATAAAATTTAATGAATTTCGGAGTGTTACCATCTAAAGGTTTAAAAGTAGCATAACTTTTTGTAAAATTATTATAAACATCAATCAAATTTTTAAATTCTTCAAGAACTTCTAATCTTTTTTCATAAGGATAAGATTCTATAGAATTAAATTTATTGTTTAGTATTTTGCGAAAAGTAGTATCTTCAATATTTTCTATATCTTTTATTATGTCTTTTTCTTTTTTTTCAAGAGCTATTGCTCGTTCTAAAATATCATCCATTGACGGATTATGGATAGTTCTGTTATATTCATCTTTTAATTCTGATGTTGCAATTTCTTTTGCTAATTTAAAATCAACTCCAGATTCAATTAATAACTCTATCGGGGAGTGTGAAAACCGAGAATGAACAATTCCTGTTTCATTATTTTGAATACGCATATTACATATATCAATAAGAGAGTCTATATTATCACGCTTAGAAAGCTCAATTATTTCTTCAGGCGAAGAAAAATAAGGATACTGTTTTCCATCAGTAGTGTGATAATAAACTTGTTTAAGTTTTATAGCGTTGTCGAGATTTACATCACTTTTAACATAGTCTAAAAGCCATTTTGTTACATATAAAAATGGATGGTAGGCATTTCCTTGACTATCTATAGCTACTGCATTTACAACATCATTAAATTTACTAGAGTGAACATCAACACCACTTTCTAAAACCTCTTTTATACCAAACACACTAAACATAGGAGCTAAATGAGCTTTCCCTGAATAGCCATTGTTTTCATCTCCATAATAATAGCCTGTTGTACAAAGTGTTGCATCATTTCGCATAAGAGATGATAATTTTTTAAATTCTTCTGACTTAATATCAATGTTATCTTCAAAAATTTTCAAAATATCAAAGTCATTCCATCTTATTTTTTTTATGCCATTTTCATCTTCATAAGTCATTTGAGCTAACTCAATAGTATCATCTAGATCAATATCATTATTAATAAGATCTGGTAATTTATAATTTGGAATAATACTAATTTTTCTTCCATCACGACCTAAACCCTTGATTACTGAAAGATAATATAATTTTTGCAGATAATTTACATCATTTTTTTCTAATACTTTATTAAAAGTTTCTTCTGGCAATTTTTCTTTTAAACTTGATATAATGTCTTCAAGAGAAACATCTGTATCAATACTATTATTTCCTATTTGTTTATTATTAATAGCGATTGATGCAAGACCTAAAGAAGCAATCGCTCCACTTGCAATTTTTAAGCCTTTATCAGTAATTTGTTTTATAGGTATTGTTTGACCTTTAAAATTTACAGATTTTAATGCATTGGGATATTTGTATTTCTGATGTTCATTATTGATTTGCATTCCTAAACTCCTACTTGTAAAAAAAGATTAAAATAATAGTTATAATTAAACTATTTAGGCAAAATTACATATTATTAACCAAAGATGTCTAATAATAATTGTCCTACATTATAACGGACATTCCCACATCGAGGAATATCATCAAAATGTTTATTAATAAAAGTTTCTCCTTTTTTATTCATTACCATAATTGCTTTTTTACCATCAGGTAATGTTTCTTTATAAACTCGAAAAATATCATTCTTAGTTTTCTTCAGTACTAATTCAACATTATCTTTACCAAAATGTCTTAAAGCTTCATAAGTTTTTTCTGCCAAATGTCCATAGTGTCCAATATAACCCATTTTTACCTCCTTTTATTGATTCTTTTACTTGTATTTTTATCTAAATTTTGCCATATATTCTTTGAATGCTGCTTGACCATTTACAGCTTTATTTACTAATTCTTTTCCTGTTTCATCATACCAAACAACATTGCTAGAAGGCGTTTTCCCTAAAAGCCAATTTTTTAATTTTGAAAGAGCTGTTTTATATCCGCCTTTTGCAGCTTCTCCATAAAGGGAAATTTCATCACTAACAAAGCAAGCTTTAGCAATCTTGTATTTATTACGTAATGGGTGTCCTTTCGAATATGAAATAATTTTTTCTCCACCAAATAGACTTACTCCAGGAACGATAGAACCAGCTATCCCAGTTTTACTTGATGTTCCAGTAAGTTTATTTACATTATCTTTTATAACTTTACTAAAACATTCTATTTTTGGTGGAGGTAACATAATTTTCATAAAATCTCCTTTTCTTTTTGTTTAATAAATATTTATTAATTATTTCCCCTTTCGTGCAACATAATTGGTATTGTGTTGCACGGGGGTAAATGAGCAAAAAGCTATCATTGCTTGCATTTGAGCGGGGTTTATAAACTCCGAAATTTCAAAAAAGGTCTAAAAAGCCGAGCATTGTTTGACCGAAGGGAGTTTGCGAGGCTAAAGAGATTCGGCGTAGCCGAAGAATTAAAAAACGGCTGAACAGGCAAAAGCCTGTGAAGACGTAGAAAACAGTGCGTGTTTTCTTTATTTTCTTTGGTACTTTCTTTTGGTTTCTTTGCTAGCATAAAGAAACAAAAGAAAGTACGAAAAAAAGAATAAAAAATATTTTTATATCACCCCTCACCCGAATTTCTAAGCTCATTTTATTCGCTAAGAAATTCTACCCTCTCCCTCAAGGGGCGATGGATACAGCGTTTTTTATTAAATCGTCATTGTAACAATTTATTTACAAATCACATCTCCGAAAGCAATTATTTTTGACCAAAATACTTTATAAATACATAAGAAAACCGTGCAACACAATACCAATTGAGTTGCACGGTTTTTATATTATCTATATTTATATTTACCCCTATCAATTAAATTGTAAGGATTTCTTTATGCTATTACAAAAAAAAGCCGCCTTTTGGTAAGCGGCTACACATATATGTGTCATTTTGTTAAATAGAATCTTTTTTATAGAGACAGGGTTCTGTACTCTAAGTTTTGATTTACGACATCTGTTGGGTTCTCATAATCAAACGGGATATAAATATTACGTTCGCTTAAATTTTGTAATTTTTCCAATCCATATGAATCAATATATCTATCATCAAGTTTTAAAGTATATTTTCCTGGTGCTAAACCGGAAATATAGAATTGACCAGTACTATCTACGGTTGAATAATTAACCTCATTACCTTCTGAGTCTTCAATAATTACAACAAAATCTGTAATTCTTAAATTTCTATTAAAATCATCTGTGATTTTAAGCACACCAGAAACACTGCCTACAGTACTTGCAAGAGGAATCTCAACTTTTGTAGTTAAACCCTTATCAATTTTAATTGTTTTTGAAATTAAATCATTCGTTATTGGAGCCACTGTAATTGGCAATGTATTCATGTCTAAAGACACTTTATAAACACCACTTGAAACAGTTGAAGACGAAACTTTACCAGATTTATTTGTATAATCTGGAGTCATTGACCAACTTGTTTGAATAGGGATATCTTTTACCGGAATATCAATCTTCTTATCATATTTGCCATTTTTGTTAGTATCAATAAATACAATAGCTTCAAAAATACCTTTATCAGCTTCTTCATCACCAATTGATTTCCATCCATTATGGAAGATTTGATAAGCATCATTAAATATGAAGTTTACAGAATGTCTATTTGTTGTTGGAGTAAACATGTTATCAATAAAGTAACCTCCGTTTTTAGAATATTGATAACCAACAGACATCATTTGACCAGATTTTGCTCTATAACCCATCGAAACATTGAAATCATGTCCACCTTGACCATGATATCTGAATCCCCAGCCAAGGCCAAAAGTCATACGTTTCCAAGTCGGGAAAGTATATCCAAATCTGAACATATTATAATCATTTTTATAGCCACCAGACCTATAATCTATAAAACTATGACCCATCATAAATTTACCACGGTTTTTAGGGATTGGGACATCGACTTGCATATATGTATCGCCGTATTTTGAATCAAAATTTCGATTTTCAATTGTTTCTACGCCATATCTTGTATCGTATACACTTTCCCTTCTACCAGCTTGAACTCTTGCCCATCTATTAATATCACGGGAAAAGTTTAGCTCATGGTTATAGTTTTTGTTTCGCCCTAACTCATTAGACCCACGTCTAAAGAAACGAGAATAACGAACATTACCTACTTTAGGAACACGAGTACTTGCATTAATGTTATATTGGTCAAAGTTAATTGTACCACCTTCATATCTATCATTTATATTTGAATAATATTTCTGATAACCACCACTAACACTTGAAGAATTGAAAGAGAAAGAACCTTGTGCACGACCACCTGTTCTATCATTTTTAGATGTAGAATCAGAGCTAGCAATATACCAATCTGGAGAAGTATGGAAAGCTTCTAATTTAGCTCCAGCTCGTTTTGGCTCAAATATTTTCCAAGACCATTTGCTTAAATCTTTTGAATATTCTGCAGTACCTTTTGCCATATAGCCAACATGAGTATGCTCATCCCTTATATCACGTGCTATACTCGCACCTGATGTAGCCCTTAATTTAAGATTCGGATCTTTTTTATTTACATATTCTACGCTATTTAAAGTCGTTGCACCTTCTAAATAGTTAACATTCTTTTGCGTACCTGTAACCAACAAAGCATCATTTGTTGGGATTCTATAATATACACTTGAACCACTCTTTTCATAAATATTATCAGCTGTAAGTTTTGATTCAAATGTAACATTATCTCTTATACCATACTGATAAAATCCGCCTGCCGTAACTTTTTTATTGTTTCCGCGATAAATATTTGCACCTTCACGGAATAATCTATTTTGGTAACCCCATACCCCTGCATAAACTGAGCTTCTTGCCTGTAGAGCCAAAGGTCTATCACCATATATTGAATATCTTTCTTCTTTTATAACCTCTGTTGTGCCGTCTTCATTAACTTCTTCAATTTTTATTCTTGAAACATTTTGAGGTAATTTCATATCTGCAAGAGAATAGTAACCGGCATAAGTGTCTAAAGTTACAGCTTCTGTCTCGTTTATAGTTACTTTAACTAAGCTTGTTGGTTTTACATAGCCACTTATTTCTCTTACAGGAGTTCTATCGTAATCATAATTCCAGATTTGAGCACCAAATATATTAGTACCAATACGAGCATCAACATCAGTACGACCTTTTACACGACCTAATTCATACCAATATTTATTTCCGGTCTTTTTGTCTGTAAAACTATTCATATAAGTTGCAGAAAAACCACCATACATAAATGCATCTTTATTATAGTGATAAATATTATTTTCTAAGCGATATTTACCACCAAAAAAATCACCTGTTGCACGTATTGAAGTGTTACCTGAAACAATTTCATTAGAATAATTAAAACCACCACCGTGCATATTCAAATTATCATTGATTATATTATTTCTTAAACCAATTCTATTAAGAGTAACTCTGCCAGCTTTCTGTGGAATAATAACACTTGGATGTGCTTTAGGTTTTCCACTGTCATCAAGAACTTTTTCTGAAGTCTGAAGAATTGCAATTTTTCTATCAATTTGTGCACTAATTGTAATATCAGAATAGTTTGTATTTAAAACAATACCAAAAATACGCTCAGCTGTCGGAGCTTCAATAAAGGCCTCATTCATAACATTGTCCATAATACCTTGTTGTAAGAATATTGCGCCTTTTTTCTGAATCAACTGACCATCAATAAATACACCTTTTGTATTGATTTCACCACTTAAACCATCAAAAGTTGTGAAATGTATAACTTTATCAACACGATTTGCTGCGAATGTTATTTCGAAAAGATTTGCTAATTGTTTAAATGGAACCAAAATTTGAGCACCATCGCACACCATCAATTCTACATCTTCATAAACTTGGTCATTAATACTTACATATGAAATTGTAGAATCATTGGCTGCTAACGCAGGTTTTAGTAAACTTGCGCCAATTATAGCTGCTATTAAAATGTATTTGATTCTATTTAACATATTACTCTCGAGTTGAAAGTTTAAACGATTGAATAACTTGTCTTATTTTCTATATATTATTTAGCAAAGTTTTCTTTAAAAACCTTTTCTGCTATTCAACTTTTCACCTTTTCAACTTTCAATGTTCCACTTCAAGCCATCCGTCGCTTGGGTTTTAGACAATCCTGTCCTAATTCTCTTTTCTATTTAACTTTAATTCTTAACAAAATGCTTCTTTTTGGGAAATGTTTATTGTTTACCAATAGCTGTAAAATAAACTACTGCTTTGTATGAACCAGCAGTATCATTACCTAATGTATAACTTCCAGCAACAGGAGTACCACCTATAATTTGAGTCAAAGTTCCTTCTTTAGAATTATTAACTTTAACAACATAGCACCCTGTTCCTTCATCGGTGTCTTGTGACGCTTGATACTCTACAGTCATTGGTGCTGTAATATTCATTTGGCTTATTGGATATGCAATAACATTTGGATTATTCTTACCTCCAACTCTAGCGTTTTCAACAGCCTCTGTTGTAGGATAAAATTCTTCCTTATCACTTCTACCAAACAATAAACTTGTACCGTCATTTGAGTATGCAGAAACTTCTACACCACCAGTAGTTGTAATTTTTGAACCTACGATAAATAAATAATTATTATCAGTACCATTTGTCTGTAATTTGAAAGATGCATTTAGACCAGGATGAACACCTGTAGAAGGTGTTATGTTCCCAGATTCAGATGATACTGTTTTTTCTATCGCCACAGCTGGCGGTACAGACACTGTAAGTGTCTGTACCGCATCATCTGCAGCAAAAGCTTTTATTGTACATAAATGTACAATCATTACTAATATTAAAGATTTTAGTAAATTATGCTTTTTCAATTTTATTTACCTATGGTGTATATTTAGTATCTGACATATAAATTGTTGCTCTATAAGTTCCGTTAGTATCAAGAGTAGAGAATGAATCATCTTGAGCTGAACCACTTACAGAACATAAGAATGTTGCAACACCGTTTGGCATTGTATATTTAACATTGTCTTCTCCGTCTTTAACACCAGTAATTGATCCATTTTTAAGAGATTTTTCTGCATCTAAAGATGGTGTTACCTTTAAATTAAATGCGATTGCGTTTGGAGAACCTTTTGCTGCTGTAATAGTACCTTTTCTAATACCTTCTACAACAGTATCTGTTGTTTTTTGACCATTTCCACCAACTGCAGTATTTGTAAATACAAGTTTTAATGCTCCAAAATCACCATATAAAGCAGATACTTCTGAATCAGCTAAACAAGTTCCGTATAAATATACGTCTTTAGTATTTGTATTTGAAATTACTTGAAATGATCCTTCAACAGCATTATCGATTGAAATCTTAGTGTAGTTTTGATCATAAGATACTGTACCAGCTTTAGTTGGAGCTGTTGCTTCAATGTCGAAGAACGGTGCTAATTGTAGTAAATAATCAGCATTGTGAACTGAGTTTGTAGCTTCTGTAGCTGCAAATGTTGCTGTTGTCATACATAGCGAAAGGGCTAATGTAACTGGTAATAGTTTTGAGATTTTCATCGTGGGGTACCTTCCTTTCTTACTTAAATTTCACCCGTAATTTTTAATATTGCATCTTTCTTTATAATCTTTTTATTATTATCCTCGTTTTGATAATCTAAAATCATACGAAGTGTATAATCTCCAGGTTCTTTAATTTTATCTGTAACAATTTTCTGTTTTGCTACATAAAAATTATTATTACCTACGACTTTTCCATCTATTGGATATTCATCAATAAGTTTTTTACCTTTAATAATTTGGAATCTTCCACCATAACGGACTCTACAGTTGCCTGTAGAAACAAGTTTTACTTCTGAATATTGTCCATCCTTGCCTTTCACAACATTAAAATACTCAACTACAGCTTGTTTAACGTATTTACCTTTATCTACATAAATTGGAACTCCAACACGAGTTTTTAAAATCAACTGAGCACCAATTCCCATGTTATTTGGCACATCAATTTCTTTTACATTAACATCTTCTATAAATAAAACTGCTCTTGATTCACCTTCTGGCAAAGATTTTATGTTAGCTACATTTATACGTAATTTTTGAGTTTTACCAGCAGGTACAGTAAATTCTGATGGTACAAACCTTACTTTTTTAGAAATATCATGAGGATTATCTGATGATTTTTTAATCTCCATGCCTGCTTGATCTGTTATTTCAAAGTATCCAGCATATGCTTTAAAACGCATTGGGACTTTTGCATCACCTTTTACTTCAACAGCACATGTCGCATAATTATTTCTAACTTTATTTGCATCCATTTCAATTCGCGTTGGAGAAACGCTTATAGAAGCATATGTCGGTATGCTCAAGCCCATCATTATTAATATTGCTAAAATACTTTTCTTCACTATTCTTCTCCCTCTCTCAATAAATATCTGATAGAATTTTCATAAGTACCAGTTGGAATAATTTTTCCATCTGTACTTTCTATTGAATATTCAATAGTTACAAATTCTTCTTTAGCAGGAGCTTTTCCTCTTGCTAATATAATTTCTCTATCAGGAACAATTAATGCAGACTCTTGTAATCTTGAAGTAACATTAGTCGAAGCTGCTGTAGTTCTAACATAATAATTACCGATAGAATTATCAAAGTTACTTGTATCAAGTGTAAGTACCCAATCAGTATTAGAAGTTACATAAAGCATAGTAGACGTTTCGTTCGCAACTTTCCTATTCATTGCAAAAGCATCTTCTGCACCAATTTTAATATTAGGTTGCTCGCCTCTTGTATTTAATTCATGTAAATCACCTACAACAAATCTTAGAGTAAATGATGTTGTACAAACTACATCACCAGTCGCTACATCACTAGCTGTCACTTGAAAATTCACAGTATAATCGCCTTTAGGCACAATGCCATATTCAACAATTTTTGCAGTCATTGAACGTGGAATTTCTTCCATTGTTGATGCCCATATAACGTGAGTTTCCTCATTAAATCTGAAATACACGTCCTCTACGTTGTTATTAATACGCAACTTATCTAATGGTATCGTAGATCCATCACTACCCATAATTGCCTCATCAGTAGGACACATAGTGATGTTATAACTATTTCCATCATCACTATTAATAACTAAGGTTCTAGAAACCATGTCGGTTGATATAGAAGTCTCACCAAAATTATCTATTACAACTAGCGCAGCTTCAGCACGCAAAGTGAATAGAGTAATAAATGCAAAAAATGTGAGTAATAACTTCTTCATAATGAAAATTTTCCTTGGGATCCAATATAATTGTAACAATTTGTAACAAAACCTCAATTATAATTTGAATAAAATCATTTATTTAAATGAGGGATTTGCGTAAAAATCCTACATTTATATTAGCTCTATCTTACAAAACCTTTCGTGTTTAATTCATACATGTTTCATGACGGCACATATTAAAAAAACTTTAGAGTTTTTAGTATAAGTTTTACAATTATTTACAATCGTATTAAAATTAATACATGTCAAAAATTGATTTACACATACATAGTAATTACTCGGATGGAAGTGATACACTCAAAGAACTAGCACAAAACATTATAAATGCTGGTTTAAAAACATTTGCACTAACAGACCACGATACAATTGAAGGTTGTAGCAAAATGCAAATGTATATTCCGAATACTATAAAGTTTATTCCAAGTACAGAACTAACCTGCAAAGCAAACAAAATAAAGTGTCATATATTAGGCTACAATTGTGATTATAGAAATTCTACCTTATTAAATTTAATAGAAAAAGGAAAAATTTTACGCAAAAACAAACTAGAGACTCGGATTAATTATTTAAAAGATACTTGGAATATTGTTCTAACAGAAGACGAGCTTAACTGGCTCTATACAAGGAAAAGCGTTGTAAAGACCCACATAGCAAATGTTTTAGTTAAAAGAGGTTTAGCAAAAGATAATCTAGAGGCAATGGATAAATTTCTTAACGGTTGTAAATCTGGAGACACAAGATTCTCTGGAGAAGAGGCTATTAGTGCTATTAATAAATCTGGCGGGATACCAATTTGGGCACACCCTCTTGGCGGAGAAGGAGAAGAACATCTTAAAGAAGACGTTTTTTACAAGAAGCTTAAAGAGATGCTACAATTTGGAATTAAAGGTTTAGAATGTTACTATTCTCGATATAATAAAGATGAAATCGATTTTTTAATAAAATGTGCAAAAGAGTATAACCTTTTTATAACAGGTGGTAGTGATTATCATGGAAAAAATAAAAGTAATATTAAACTTGGGCAATTAAATGTAGAATATACTAGTGTAGATTATAACGCATTAAATATTTTAAAACATATGTAGCAAAAATTTTTTTTACCAATGTTACATAAATATTATAATATATAAACTACAAAGAAGATTTATGATTAGGACTGGATACCAACCAATACAAGAAATACCTAAAATTAAAATAGTCAAAAAAGAGCTAGGAGAAATTTGCTTTGAAACACTAAAAAATATTAAACGTTCAAATGAATATTTAATATTATTAAAAAATAATGTTAATAAAATTCTTGGTAAAGAACTCCTTTTTTTAGAAAACAATAGTCCAAATGCGGCAGGCCTGTATATAGAAACCACTCCAGAATATAGACAAAAAGGAGTTGGTATTGGTGAAATGCTTAGACTTTCAAGTATTATATTGATATTAAAGAATAGGATTCAAGAATTTGAAATTTTTTCTAAGCCAGAAGCCATTTATTTTCATAATAAATATAAATTCACACCAGCAATTAAAAATTTTTTAGAAAGAGATTATGCCTTAAAATCAATAATAAAAAACTGTGCTAAGAAAAATCCTGACTTTAAAACTGAAGCTGAGATTTTACTAAAAAAGGGGCTTAATAACAAAAACCCTGAAGTTCAAAGGAATTTATGTATTCAAACAAACGAACTTCTTAAAAAATATTTGGAGACGATCTCTCAAATAAAGAATGAATACAAAGCGCACCCATTCGATTTTGGGATGAGAATGATATTACATACCGAAGATATTTTTAAAAACCAAGATTTTTTCAATAATTTATTTAAAAAACACAAAATAGACTACCAAATATAGAAATAAATGGGTCGAGAGATTTCAACTCTCGACCCATTTGCATTCTATCTACACTTGATTCTTAGAAGATAATTGTTAATTCTTCATCAGGATTCAAGCTAGAATCATTAGTTGTATTTGGAACGATGATATATTTACATTCATCAACGAATTCATAAAGAACTCCGAAAGTTCCGCTTACAGCCAATTTAGAAAGGTTGTAAACACCTTTACCAACAGTAATAAAGCTGCTACCTACGCTCTTAAGGCCTTTAAGAGGGTGCAATGAAGCTGTATCAGCAAATGCATCAGACCAGTTATCACCATATTCTTCAACACCGTTAGCAATTACTTCTGCGCCTTCAGAAACTGTTCTTCCAGCAACACCAGCAACTCTACCAACCATAGAGAATGGAGCTCCTAATACTCTTGAAACAATATTAGGATTTTTCATTACATTAACTTGAGCACTTGATAATTTTTTAGGGAAGCAAGCACAATTATCACCATTTTTGATTGATTCAAATTGAACTTCGATATATCCAGGGTTTTTAATGCCAGGTCTAGATACCGCAGATACAATACCTTTAACAGTTGAACCTGCAGGATAGCATACACCGTTAATTGTTACATCTTCAGTTGTTTTAGCTGTAAATGTGTCATTAACATTAGAAGTTCTTGCGCTAATTCTTTCGCTTAATTTGATTTTTACAGCAACTGGTTCATATTTAGTAGCACAACCAATAGCTCCGTTTGATAAATCAATTTGGAAGTTTCTCTTCATAGCTGAAATAAAGTAAGCAACTTGTTCTTTTGATAAGTATTCATCATTGATAACTTTATCTGTATTAGGAACAATATTTAATAAACCAGAAGCGATAACTTCATTAGTTGCTTTATATGCCCATTCTGGAACATACTTAATAGTTTGTCCATTAAGAGTAGGAACTGAACTATTTGATTCTAAATTCATCAATTTAGCGAAAGTACAGAAAACTTCTGCTTTAGTGATCGCTTTATCTGGTTTGAAAGTTGAATCTGGATAACCAATCATTACATCAGCTGTTAAAGCTCTTTCGATTTCTGTTTTAGCCCAGTAACCATCAGATAAATCTGTATATTTAGTAGAATCACCATCTTTTAAACCTAAGCCTTCTGAAATTAAGAACGCTAACTCAGAACGTAAAACAGGCATTTTTGGATCATATAAAGCGCCTCTTTTTTTGTCCATTTTAGCTTGCATATCGCTCAACATTTGTTTAGCGAAACGTCCCACTACTACATTTTGTTTGCCTTCAATTGTTTTAACATGACAAGGCTTGTAAATTTTACCACCAACGATAACGTCGTTTTCAGCAGTTACAAGAGCATGTCCTTGTGAGCCGAAAAGTGTTGGATGAGCGTAAGCTTGGATAGAATCTGCTGCAGAAGCAACCCCAGCTGTAACGCAAAGAACACCAACTGCTGTTAAAAGTTCTCTTTTCATACATCTCCTTTCATCTAGTCTTAATTTAAAGACCATTTATCCATATTTTTGTATGTGTCTAGTATACCATGATTTTTTGTTTTTTGCTTATTTTTTTATTGATTCAGAAATAAAGGCAAGAAACTGTTATTTTTTTTATGATGCAAATAAGCTTGAGGATAGCAATAATCCTCTCTAAAACCTATTTTTCTATACATTTTTAAAGCTTTGTAATTATTTGTTTCTGTTGTAACGTTAACTTCTGAAAAATCTCTTTTTCCCAATTTTGTCCAATCAACTAAAGTTTTGATTGTTCTATTAAGCAAATGTTCAGATAAACCTTTACCTCTGTGATTTTTTTCAATCGCAACCAGTGGAACATTAGCAATTCTTCCACCTGTAACATTTGCAAAAGTAAAGCCACAAGGTACATTGTTATATAGTAAAACAGAAGTTGCTTCCGGTAAAAATTCACCATAAACTCCCTCAGTAATCTTGTTAATAATATCTGTTGTTCCATCAATAGATTTATAGCGTGTATCATACATTGCGTCAGATGTATCTCTAAAAGACTCGTGTATAATTCTTATTGCATCTTCTTTAAAGTCATCCGAATAACTTACGATTTTGTATTCATCAGACTTATCTCTTAATTTCATGTTT
>JAZRJK010000008.1:0-2733 GCA_045645765.1 Candidatus Gastranaerophilaceae bacterium | reverse complement strand
AAAAGTTCTTCAGGAATATAACCATGCATAAATGCTCCGATTACAAGACCGATTAAAATGTATAAAGCCAATGATTTAACTGTGTCATAAGCAAAATTATTTGCATATTTTATCAATGCGATTGCTTTTTCTTTAACACTTTTACAAGCACAATTTGGAGGAGTTACATTTGGTATGGAAATAGCCAAATATCTTTCAATATTAAATTTATCAGCCAAATATCCAGCTAATACCGAAATAATCGTTCCTGTTATAATATAAACACTAACAACATAAACACCTTGCTCGCCCATACCTAAAAGCATAAAAGCAGCAATTTCACTTATAAGTGGAGAACTTACCAAAAATGCCAAACTTACACCAAAAGGTACACCTGCTGCTAAAAATCCCATAAACAAAGGAATTGATGAGCAAGAGCAAAAAGGTGTTACAACTCCAAGAAACACTGCTAAAAAGTAGCCACTCCAACGAGATTTACCAGAAAGATAATCTCTTACTTTTTCTGGACTTAATTGCGAACGGAATAAAGAAATTATAAAAATCAGCACATATATCAACACAAATATTTTGGTTGTATCTTCTATAAAGAAATGAACTGCAGAACCAAAATGTGTTTCTTTGGTTAATCCCAATAAAGATATTCCCCAATCGGCAAGTTTGGTAAAAATCTCTAGCATGAACATTCTCCTTCACAGCAATCTTTAAGCAAGAATTTTGCGGCTTTCTTAATTAACTTACAATTTGGTTTGTATATAAGGCTTTTTCCTTGTTTTTCAAAAGAGCATAAGTTTGCATTAGTTAATACATTAAGGTGAAAAGATAAGGTATTCTTTGGAATATTTCCCATAATCTTTATGATTTCGGTCGGAGTAATTCCATCTTTGCTATGTTCAACCATAATCCTAAATATCTTTAATCGGCTTTCCTGACTTAATGCTTCAAATGTCTTGATAATCTCTTTTTCCATTATAAAATCCTCCAAAAGTAATAAAATCCAATAACAATAAAAATTATTCCTGTTATTTTACGAGCATATTTTTCAAAAAGTGTAGTTACTTTATAAAATTGACTTATTTTGTTTGAAGCAAAAGCCAAAACAAAAGCAAACAAAATAACAGGAAGTCCCGTTCCAACCCCATAAGCAAATAAAAGCATCCAATCTCCATTTGAACTGATAAGAGTAGAAAAATATAAAGCAGCAGATACAGGACAAAATGACATTGCAAATAAAATACCTATTAAAAATGCACCCAGTAATCCAAATTTTTGCACTTTTTCAGTCTGTCTTGAAGTATTAAATGTTGGTATAGAAAACTTAATTATATCCAGTAACACAAAACCGATTAAAATCATTATAGGTGCGACAAAATAAAATATTTTACTTTGTAAAAAATCCGAGACTATAGGCACTACAGATATTGATTGAGTCAGAATCAGCCCCAATACCACATATAATAGCACACGTCCTAAACTGTAAAATAATCCTGAATACAAAACATAATAAGGTCTATTAACTTGTTTTCCAAGAAAAGAAATAGCCGCAATATTACTTGTTAATGGACAAGGACTGATAGATGTTAATACTCCTAACCACAAAGATGTAAAAAGTAATGACATGATTATTTTTCCATAAAATTGTTGGTTTCTGTTGTAATATAATTCTTAAAATCATCTTCAGAACGAACTAAAGACCAAATTTTATCCAAATTCTTCCATTCTCCAGTTGGTTTTACTAACACTACAGATTTTGTATATAATCCATAATCTGTTAGATAATGTTTATTATCAGTTTCATCTGTATTGATGGCTTTAAATGTTGTTGTAGGAATTGAATTAACTGCTTCTTTTGTCATTCGTTCAATATTGATACATGTTTTGCATCGTACACTAGAATGAAAATAATATACCGTTATGTTGTTATCCGTTGCAAAGCATAAATTACATACAAAAGTAAGTAAAAGTCCTGTAATGAATACGATTTTGTTCATTTCACCTCCGAATCAACTCATAGTTCTAGAATTATAGAACTATTTAAAATATAGAAAGTCAAGAGTTTTTTTACAAAAAGTAATGATAAATACCTTTATAAGCCAAAGGACATAATATGAAGGTGTTGATTGAAACAATTACAAATCGCAAAGGTTATAAAAACTTTGCAAATATAGATGGGTTTAATAGTTTTTTGCATACAAACCGGAGGAAAATCAAAAACTACAAAATCATAAATGAAACCTATAACGGCACTTTTGAAGACCTTATCAAAGAGATTATGGAAAAAGCAGATTTAATTTCAAATATGTTACTATATGCATATTTTAATATGACCGATAAAGGCAACAAACATAACAAACTACTTAAGGCTGCCGGTCTTGCCGCCGAAATCCAAAGTTTGATTAGAAAGTATATTTAATAACTTTGTTATAATTTTTATTAATGTTATTGATTTTTTAATGTTTGTATGTTATATAATTAATTAACAGGAGTAATTCCTTGCGGATGGGGTTCTGAATGTTCCTCGTAAATAGTTCGTAGGGTTTCCTGATTTTTTTATTTAAACAATAAGTAATCTTCAACAATAAAATCTTTTATCATTTCATAATAACTTTCATCATTATGTTCGTATTTTTGGAAAATACCCCAAGATAGAAAATCTACAATTTGTAGGCACTTATGTTTTGATGCTGACTTTATTTCTAATTTCAAATCTATTCTGCTTTTTACTTGTGATATAAT
>JAZRJK010000007.1:0-42916 GCA_045645765.1 Candidatus Gastranaerophilaceae bacterium | reverse complement strand
AACAAAGCAAGCGTGCCTGTGATGCCGCCATTCCCATTTGATGTCGTGCTCCTTAATTTGTTGTCCCTTGTAGTATTATTTACGGCACATTTCTAATAAAACTTTAATAGTTTATACTAAATTGTTACATTTCGTTACATTCTGTTTGCTGGTGTAAATTTAAGTTAAAAGTATATTAAAAAATTTATTACTAATTTGGGTTCCGCTTGGAGTTCTTTTTATTTATATATAGAGAGAATTTTTAACTAGCTAAACTTTTGTCTATTTAACAAGGCAATCAATAATTGCCAAAAAAAAGACCTTGTGTTTTGTAACCAAGGCCTGTCCGTTTAAATAAGAAGAGAGAGCTTTATACTTATATAAAAAATTAAACATAAAAAAATTTGCTATTTTTGATAGCAAATTTTAACAAATCTTTACATTTATTTTATCAAATACGTTTCATACGAATTTTAAGCCCAGTTTTTACAAGAGTATTAAGCCATTTTTGAGGTAATTTAGATATTAAATGCGCTATGAATGCATCATTACCTACTGTATAGCTGAGCTTTGGATTATTAGAACTATCAGCTTTTAGTATAGTTTCAACAACTTTATTGGCGGACAAGCCTTTTGTTTCATTTTTTCTAGCATTAGAAGCTATAAAATCCATTTCTTTTTCATATCCTTCACAATTTGTCATTGCATTAGTATTTTCTTTTATAGATTTTTCCCACAAAGGCGTAACTATTACGCCCGGTTTTATTGAAACAACTTTAACATTTCTTTTATTCTCAATTAGCAAGGAATTAAAAAACATATCTAGACATCTTTTCGAAGCGCAATATGGGGAAATAAAAGGAAAGAGCCCGAAGCTAGCCATAGAACTCACGTTTATAATTTTGCCATTTTCTAATTTCTTTATAAGGCCTTGTGTAATCTCAATATGTCCAAAAACATTGACATCAAATTGTCGCCTTATATCATTGATTAATATTTTTTCAACAGGCCCTGCAACAACACAGCCTGCAATGTTTACAAGTGTATCAATTTTTTCTGTTTTAGAATTTATATATTCTACAGCAGGAGCTATTGTTTCAGGTTTTGCGTAATCTATGTAAAAAGGATAGATATTCGCAGAAATTTGTCTTAATTTTTCAACTTTTTGTTCAGAACGATAGCCTGCAAATACTATATTATTTGGCGATAATATTTCAACAAGCTTTTTCCCTATGCCAGAAGTCGCACCAGTAATCACATAAGTTTTAGTCTTCATACAACGGCCTCATTATTAAAATGGATGATATGTTAACCTGCATAAAATCATGTTCTTCTATATTTTTAGAAGGGTTTAATTTGTGTTCAATAGTACAATTTTTGACTGCTAAAAAGTTTTTATTCCCATTGAGAACTTCTGATAACAGCCTATTTTTTTTCCCTATTTTAGGCATAAAAATATAACCACGAATTATATGTTCTGTTGTTTCTATATAAACTTTTTCTCGCCAAGCAGAAGTTGTTAATTCTAAAATTTCGTAATTTTCCATTTATTTTTCCCCTTAGTTCATATAAGATTGGAATAGTGGCAAATATAGCGCCAAAGCCATTACTAAAACAATAGTACCAATAACGATTAACATTATGGGTTCTATCATTTTTGTCACAGTGTCAATTATTCCATCAAGAGTTTTGTCTAAAAAGTTTACGCCTTTTTGAAGCATATCACCCAAACGACCAGATTGTTCACCTGTTGAGACCATGAATAATAGCATCTTAGGCATAACCCCAGTTGTTTTAAGCGCTTGTGATACTTGCAAACCTTGTTGTACCTTAACTATTGCTCCACTGATTCTGTTCCGGAGCTCTGTATTAGTTAATGTAATTACTCCCAAATGTAGACAATCAATTATTGGTATACCTGCATCATAAGACACACTTAAAACTGAAAAGAAATTTGAATAGTTTGAATACATTATCAAATTATTAAGAAAAGGGATTTTAAGCACTAGCTTATCAAGAATTCTTTTAGCTGGTTGCCATTTGTATAAAACTATACAAAAAGCAATAAGCGCAATTATAAATAACGGTATTGTATACCAATACTCTTTTAAATAATCTCCAGCATTAATCATCAATTCAGTGATTAAAGGGAGTTTTTTATCCTGTTGCTCAAACATACCTTTAAATGCTGGAAATACAAAAATAAGCATTACTAAAGTAACTAAAAAAGCCAATACTATAACAAACATTGGATACATCAATGTCCCTATAACTTTACTTTTAATATTATCTTGTTTCGTAAGGAGTTCATTTATACGACCTAAAGTTTTTTCCAATTCACCAGCTTCTTCTCCAGCCTTAGTTAACCCAATAAAAATATAGCCAAAAACTTGTGGATAACGAGCTAATGTATCTGCAAAAGTTGAACCCGCCATGATTTGAGTTTTTAGAATTTTAGACATCTCCCTAATTTTCTTTTTAGCGGCTTCTTGTTCCATAAACATTAAAGACTCCACAGCTGGAATACCAGATTGAAGCAGAATTTGCAATGTAGAAATAAAGTCAATTTTTTCCTTTAAAGATAATGAGGCTAAGTTGGTAGCTTTCTTTTGCTTTGCTTCATTAAACTCGTTTATTTTGGTAGGAACAAGTCCCATTTTTCTAATGACATCACGAGCGTCTTTAAGGTTAGAAGCTGTTATTTCCCCCTTTACAACTAATTTTCCTTGTTTTAATGCTACATAACTATATATTGGCATCTATAATAAACCTCTTTAACTATTCATTAGCATAACCTAAAACTCTAATAAATTCATTTGAAGTAGTATTTCCTTGTAAAATATGATTTAGGCAAGACATTTTAAGAGTCTTCATACCAGCTGAAACAGCTGCTTCTTCAATCTCAATATCATGAGCACCTTGGGCAATAAGTCTTTTAATTTCACGGGTTATTGGCATGATTTCATATATACCAATACGTCCTGTATATCCTAAATAGCCACACTCTTTACAGCCTTTTTTTCTATATAATTTTGTTTTTAAAAGCTCTTGTTGAGTTTCATGATTGTTTGATATATGCTTAGCTTCTTCTATCGTTGGGAAATAAGCTTCTTTACAATGGTCACATAATTTTCTTACTAGACGTTGAGCAATAACGCCTGTTAGAGTTGAAGATACTAAATAATCTTTTGCTCCCATTTCAATAAGACGTGTTACAGTAGCAGCTGCAGAATTTGTGTGCACTGTACTTAATACTAAGTGACCAGTTAGAGCTGCAGATATAGCAACTTCTAGTGTCTCAAAGTCACGGATTTCACCGACAAGAATTATATCAGGATCTTGCCTTAAAATAGCTCTCATACATGATGCAAATGTAATATCAGCCTTAGGATTAACTTGAGATTGGTTAATACCTTCTAATTTAATTTCTATAGGATCTTCTATGGTTGTAATATTTACATCTTCTTTATTCAAAGCTTTTAGAATAGTATACAATGTAGTTGTTTTTCCAGAACCTGTTGGGCCAGAGGTTAAAATAATACCATTTGGGCATTGTACCATGTCATGGATTTTACCTAAATCTTCTTCTGAAGCACCTGCAATAATCATTTTTTCACCTGTAGCTTTCAAGCTAACTGCAGGAGCTAAGATACGAATAACAACTTTTTCTTTTCCTGCAACAGGTAGTGTGTTAATACGAAAATCGTACATTCTTTCACTGTATTTAATAGAAAAAGTACCATCTTGAGGTCGTCTATGTTCAGCAATATTCATTCTCGCTAATACCTTAAAGCGCGTAATAACCGCTTGTTCAATACTGCTAGGTATTTCTAAAACTTTTTTGAGAATACCGTCGGTTCTTGTTCTAACAACATAACTAGCTAAGCGAGGTTCTATGTGAATATCTGAAGCTTTTGCATCGATAGCGTCAGTTATAATTTTATATACAAATTTAGCTACATTTCCGCTTGCATCTTGCAATTCTTTTTCAACTTGAGCCCAAAGGGAGGTCTCTTGGTTGTATTGTGCAGCTTCTTCTTCTATACTTTGGATAATTCGTTCCGTTTCTTTGGCATGTTGTTCACTTTTTTTTATAAGTTCATATTCTTTAAGATACATTTCATATTCAAAGCTAGGTATACAGTAAACATTTAAAGGACGACCTGTTGATAGAGATACTTCCCTTATTGTATATCTATCTGTTGGATCAACCATAGCTACAGCTAATTTATTGCCTTCCATTGACATTATAATAGTTTTCTTTTTATAAATAAAATCATCTGGAAGCATTTTTAAAATCTGAGTGTCAGAGACAATATTAGTTTTTGAAACAACATCACAGTTATATTTTTTCTTCAAGTAAGAAACAATTCTTTCATAAGACATATAGTCTTTAGAGTGGAACACTGAATCAAGGGGTTTATTTTTATCTTCAGATTCTTGTAAGCATTCTTTAAGCTGAGCTTCTGTTAACCAGCCTATACTAACAAGCATGTCTTCTGCACAAGGTTCTAATTCTGTGTTATTTTGATTGATAGTTGTATTAGATGCCGATTTTGGTAGCATATCAGCCATATATGTAATAAGTTCTTCAAATTCAGTCGCTTCAACTGGAATGAACTGTGGTTGAAGACCTTCTATTTTTGATTTAACAAGTTCTTCTATTTTTATTTTCTCTTTAATATTTTTTTTATTTAAAATTACCCAAAAATCATTCTGTCTTTTATCCACAGGAATAAAACCTGATGTTTTCATCAGGTCTAATTCAAAAGATTTTGCATATTCTTTTTTTATACTATTTTTTAATTTTTCTATTTGATTTGACATAATTTTATAATGTTTCCGCTATAGAACCTTCTCCGTCATTAATAATTTTAGGAGTAATCATTATAACCAATTCAGTTTTTGCCTTTGAAGTAGAAGTAGATCTAAAAATTGGGCCAACTAGTGGTAAATCACCTAAAAATGGTATTTTTTGTACGGTTTTTTGTTCAGATTCTTGGATTAGCCCACCAATGATTAGAGTTTCACCGTCTTTTATACGAATATTTTTTAAATCTAAGTCTCTTCTGCTTAATAATGTCGCAGTCAAGTCACTTGCCCCTTCAACTTCACTTTTAGTACGAACTTCTCCTGCAACTGTTGAATAATTAGGCTTAACGTTAATAGTTACATAACCTTCAGGTGAAATAAACGGTGTTAAAGTAACTTTAATACCTAAATCTTTACCAATAGAATAATTTCTTTGGGCAGTACCTGTTGTACCAGTTCCTGTAACTGAAGATGTCAAATACTCAGAAGTCACTTTTTCTACATAATCTTGAGTTAAATCTATTACAGATTCTTGACCGTTAGTTATCATTATCTTCGGATTAGCTAAGACTCTAGCTTTTCTATTTTCTATTAAATAATTCATTGTCCATGAAACATAAGTTACAGGTACAACCTCTTTCATAAAAGTTCTTGTAATCTGTTGTGGAACAACTACTTTACCAGTTGATGGATCTAAATAAGCTTTACCAGTTCCATCTGGACTTTGCCATATATAATCAGTAACAGGCATGAAGTTACCAAAAGGTCCTCCAGGTCTACCGCCACTTAAAGATGCACCATCAAAAGTTGCACCCCAAGCTTTGCTAGAAACTTGCCAATAATTTTGGAATTCTTTACTTCCTTGCTCTGTGAGTTCTACTATAGACATTTCTAAAAGAGCTTGAGGTTGTTTTATATCATTTGATTTAATAAAACTTTCAATCATCGCTGCTTGAGCCTCAGATCCTCCCATTACTGTTATAGTTCCTCTTTGCGGAAAATAAGCAATTGATAAGTTTTGTACATCAAAAGGTGCTACAGTCCCTGAGGTGGATGTCGCTATTGAACATGCAACAACACCTTCTCCAAGTTTAAGTGTGGAACCACCTCCACTAGAAGAACCTCCCTCAACACTAGCTGCTCCACCAGTCATTACGCCCATACCATTTGATGCTCCAGACATTGAGCCTCCGGTAGTCGAACCGCCTTGGCTAGAGCCTCCAATACCTCTTGACGGTAGGAGCATATTACAAATCATATTTGCCATCTCTGCAGGAGTTGTATGATTAACTGCAAAAGTTTTTGTAAAAGGTTCTCTATCAAATTGCTCTATAACTTTTTGTATGATAGGTACATCCGCTGGCATGCCAAAAACAATAAGTTCGTTAGTAGCACTATTAACAGTTGCAGCATCAACCGCTGACATTCCTGGTTTTTGCATGCTAAAGACATTTTTATTTAAAAAGTTTGCAATTTTTTCTGCGCTTACGTATTTCACAGGGAATACTAGCATTTGTTGTTTAGAGTATGTCGCGTTATCTGGTGCAGACTTTGACATAACTATCATAGTATTACCTTGAAGATAATAGTTTAAACCTGTTACTTGTAATACAAGATTAAACGCTTCGTTAATACGAGTGTTGACTAAATCAAGTGTAACCTTTCCTGTAACAGATTCATGAAAGACGATATTTTTACCAACTCTATCTGCGAACATCCTTAGAACTTGTTTAACATCAGAATCTCTTAAACTTAATGTAATTGTATCATCGTTTTCAGTTAATTTAATATCACCTGAAAGAGACATAGTACTCGTATAAGGAGCTACTGTCTCATAATTATATCCGGAAATAGCTAAAGTTGATGGCGAAGTAAACGCTATCAAAAGCGCAAACGCTAAAGCTTTTTTTATATTTTTATAACCCATTATTTAACACCTCCGAATTTATTATTTAAATTTGAAACATCATTGTGATTAATCGTTCCTTCTGTTAAAATTTCCCCAATACCGGCTTTATAGACATTTTCACCCAACTTTACTGTTACAGAATCTTGAGCGATAGCTAATACCTTATAATTGTTTACAATATCACCCTTTTTAACAAGATAATCATTTCCTTCAATGTTTAAAATTGCTGCTGGACTATATTTGTCAAATAAAATCCCTGATACGATAGTATCCATGACTCTTGCTGCATCAGAATTATTGTTAACAAATTCTGGTGGAGGAACTATATCTGCGTCAGGAATATCTGATACAAAATCAGCCCCTCCTAAATCCCTATAAGGTAAAAAAGGATTTGCTTTTATTGTACCAGCAGGTAACGAAATAATACTCTTCTTCTCCGCCGAAGCTAATATTGATGACGTTGTCAACGAGCGGTTTTTATCCCCTAAATTTAAAGTTGTTTTTTTATCACATTTGTCGTGAAAACTTACTAAAAATACAGGAACTACAAATAACAATAATACTAATATGAAAATATTTTTCTTAAATTTAGACAAAATAAAGAAAAACCCATTAACATCCTTGCTTGGTATCATAAAAGATTCTCTATCTCTATTCTTAATATATTTACGCATTTTTATCAATACTTCTTATTACTATCACTTAAAATCTGTCCCAATCATAGAATACCATGAAAAATCATTTATTGAAATCATTTATACATATTAACATAATACAATGTAGATTCAAATGTTACAAAAAATAATATTTACTTTATTATCATATCATATTTTAATAATAATACAAGAATATCAATTTTTTATATATGGAATAAAAGCATATCCATTAAAATCTAGCGAACCAAAAATGATTTTTACAAAAGAATCATTATATGGTATAAGCTTCACAAAATTTAAATCTTTTTCAGCGAAATCATCTTGGGTCTCAATTACTTCAACTTTTCCTTTATAAAATTGTGATTGATAAAATTTTACATACTTTTTACCTGTCTCTTTATCTGTATTAGGCAATATTTTATAAAATCCTTTATCTAGAGTATGATCTTCAAGAATTATATTTACAGGGATACTGAGAAGCAAGTCTTCTTTTGGTTCTAGTGAATCAATTTCTTGAATTTTGCCGTCGGGACTTAATTCTTCATGCAAAGTTGAGCCTTTGCCAAAAAGCTTTTTCCTTTTCTTTTTGATTTTATTTTCTTCTTGGGTTTTCTTTTTTTCTTCTAAAGCATTGACAACTTGTTCGAATTCTTGATTTGTAATCGATTTTTGTTCATTCCACATAGTATCAATATTTGAAATATCATCCCAACTATCAGCCAACGCTGCTGGCACAATAATTAAAGAGGTTAAGATTGATATTATAAAAAAAATTTTTTTCATAATTTAAGTTTAATAACTTTTAGAGAAAAGTAAACCCTCTTTTTTTAGTATATTTTGAAATTTTTATAAA
Organism: Candidatus Gastranaerophilaceae bacterium; assembly: GCA_045645765.1. GTDB lineage: Bacteria > Cyanobacteriota > Vampirovibrionia > Gastranaerophilales > Gastranaerophilaceae > CAG-196. The sequence goes on along the minus strand of JAZRJK010000007.1, from coordinate 34,707 downwards.
TGTATGCTATAATAATTATATAAATAAGAAAGTAAGGTAGCTTGAATGGTAAACATCAATATTTTATTAATTTCAGCAGCTTTTGTTTTAGCGCTAGTTGCAATTTATGTATTGTATGCAATTCTTATGTATCAAGGCATAAAAAATGGTAAATATGGCGAATTACAGCTATCCACTAAAAACATATTAGATCAAGTTGAAGTCCTTTTTGAAAAAGGTGAATATGCACTTGTTCAGCTATTGGCCACAAAGTATCTTGATAGAGTTCCAGGGCATTTAAAGGTTCGCGAATACTTGTCTAGAGCGTATTTTAGAGATAAAAAATTTAATAATGCTATAAAGCAGTGTTTAATAATTTTAAAGAAAGATTCAGGGAACATTGATATAAGACAATTACTTGGTGATTGCTATATTAAGAAGGATTTATTAAGTAAAGCTATTAAAGAATACGAAGCTATATTTGAACATAGAAGCTCAAATGTAGAAGTTGTAAGAACTCTCGCGGAACTGTATAGTGATACAGAACAAACTTTGTCATCAATTTCAGTATATAATATTCTTTCTGGATTAATGGATAAAAATGAAGATATTGCAGAAATTCAGTTAATTTTGGCAGAGCTTAATGAAAAAGCTAAAGATTATCCTGCTGCTTTTGAAGCTTATAAAACAAGGCTTGGAATTTATCCTACAGACATTTCTACTAATCAAAAATTAGTAGAACTTTATATTAAGCTTAAGAATTTGCCAAAAGCTATTGAAACATTATTATATATGCTAACATTTGTTATTGATCCTAAAATGCTTTTATGGACATATGAAAAGTTAGTAGAGCTTTATGTTGAAACCGAAGAATACGAAAAAGCTATAGAGTATTCGAATAAAATACTTGATGTGCAAGGCTCTGATAAATTTAAAGTTCGTAATGACATAGCTTTATTCAACATGAAATTAAATAATTACGATAAAGGTATCGCTATCCTTGAAGAATTAGTAATGATGTCCCAAAATGGATATGATGTTACTATTCAGCTTGCTAATTCATATATTGAATGTAAAGAGTTTCAAAAAGCTCTAGATAAGTATTTGGCTTTATTGGATAAAGCAACTCAAAAAGAAGCAAAAAATGTTCGATTATTAATTTGTGAGCTATATATAAAATGGGCTATTTATGATACTGAAAATGATAATTTTGAATCATCATTTAATCACCTAGATAGTGCTGTTGAATATAATACTTTAAATTCTGAGATTTATTATAATAAAGCTTTAAATTATTTAAATCTAAAGAATTTTAATAGTGCTGTTGATTTTTTACACAGAGCATTAGAATATGATAAAAGTAAAATCAATCATGCAAAGTACTATTTAACCCTTTCGGAAGCTCACCATAACCTTGGCAATTTCTTTGAAGAAAAGAAAGCATTATCTGATTTATTAAAAATTGATGATAAAAATCCAATGGGCCTATATCGTTCTGGATTAATGTATGTGGCACAACACGATACCAAAAATGCTGAAGAATATTTTAAAAAAGCAATTAAGTACGATCCAGAACTTATAAAAGCAAAATATAACTTAGCTCTTATCTATGAAAGTAATAACAGAGATAAAGCTAAGGAATTATACATTGAAGTGCTAGAACAAGATCCGTCTTTTGAGGAAGCAAAAAATGCTCTTGCAGACTTAGCTACTTCAGATTATTAAACATCCTCTGGTACATAAATTATAGAATCAGAAAGGTAATCGCGAGCCTCTGCTATATTTGAGTTTCTAGGAACAATTCTTTGGTAATCCAAAACAACAGAAATTACGTCTTCTGTTGACATTTTGATAATTCGTCTTCCGCTATTTTTTGATTCAATTATTCTTGCCATAAAATCACCTCACATTATTTATTACGGCTAAAATAGCAGAATCTTTAAATGTATCATTCTAGTTCATTAGAAAACACTTTTATAATAAAAATAGTAATTAGAAAATAATGCTTTATAAAATTACAGCACCTTGCTCTTCAACTTTTAGGGTTCGTATGTCGGATTTAATATTTTGGCCTTCCCATATGTCTTTAACTGTAGATTTAATCTTATCTAAATCATATTTATGTGAAACAACCAATAAAGCTGGACCTGCACCAGAAAGAACACATCCTAACACATCATCTTCATGTTTAAAAGCATCCATAATTTCGTGCATTCCTGGAACCAGTTTTTCTCTATAAGGCTGATGAAGTTTATCTTTCATTGCGACTTTCATTAATTTAGCATCTTTAGTGTTAACAGCCTGGATAAGCATTGCTAAATGTTTTGCATTAAAGACAGCATCTTGTATTGAAACTTCTTTAGGTAATATTGAGCGAGCTATTTCTGTAGATAATTGAAAGTCTGGAATGCACACAGTTATATCCCACTCTTCTGGCCAATTGAGTTTACAATAAGAAAGCATGCCATCTTCTTCTTGGGTAGCTAAAACAACACCACCTAAAATCGCAGGTGCAACATTGTCAGGATGTCCTTCAACTTCTGTGGCAATTGCTAATAAAGCAGTTTCATCAGCAGGATTACCGAGTAATTTATTGGCAGCAAGCAAGCCTCCGACAACTATTGATGAAGAACTACCTAAGCCTCTTGCAATAGGAATACCTGTTTGAATATTTATTTTTAACTCAGTAGGTTCCTGCCCAATTGAGTTATAAAGCATTTCAACGGCTTTATAAACCAGATTGTTTTCATCTTTTGGAATGTTTTCAAATGTCATCTCGTCGATAGTCTCGTCCTCAGAAATAACATTTATCTCGATTCCTGTTCCAGGTAAAACCGTCTCCTCTATTGTAATAGTATTATATATAGGTAATGCCATACCTAAACAATCAAAACCAGGACCTAAATTAGCCGAACTGGCGGGAACTTTAACGCTTACTTTCATTCCAACGTCTCCTAATAAATATATTGCAGATTATACAATAAATAATAAAAAAAAGACAGGATAAACGTGTTAAAAATATTAAGCTATGTAAAGATTTGTAATCTTTTTATAAAAAATGAGCAATTTTAAAGAGTAGAATTTGTTTATATATTTGTGTAGTATCAAGGAGTGTTTTTATGTCTTATTCTTACAAAAATCAATTAAACTATGGTCAACAGACTGGGCCAATGCTTTATGATGGCATGACTTATAAAAAACCTTCTGCAATACCAATGGCTATAACAGGAGCTCTTGTTGGCGGAGTCGGTGGAGCTGGTATAGGTGCTTATAAAGCGACTAAAAATGATTCTTTTATGAGTAAAAATGGGGATGTTAATGATTCTTTCGCAAAAGAAACCTATGAAAGATATATAAATAGCGCTAAAAATGCTGGGAAAGAATCCTACCAAGGTAGCTTAAATATTTTAAATAAAATTGATAATGTGAAAAATCCTGAAGAATTAAAGGAGCTATTAGATGCAAACAAAGAAGCTGCTGAGAATATATGTAAAGAATTAAATCAAAAAACAGATGATTATGTTAAAAACATAACTAATGAAAATTTAGCTGCAAATAAAAAAATTATAAAAGACAAAATAAATGCAGGAAATAATACACGTTATCAAGATATTAAAAATAAAATTCAAGCTTGTTGGAATAAGGATAAGAAAACTTTTGTAAAAAATGAGAATGTATCAGAAGATTTGTTTAAGGTTATAAAAAAATCTTCAACTAAATTTAATTGGAAAACCATGGGCAAATTTGCTGCAATTGGAGCTGGAATCACAGCCTTTGTTGGTTATATTGCTGGTAAAATTTTACTAAGATAATATCTGTAGTATAATTGTTTTATGAAATATCCACAACTTGAAAGACTTATAGAAATTGTCGCAACACTGAGAAGTGAAAATGGCTGTCAATGGGATAGAGAACAAACTCATAAATCGTTACGCCAAAATATGTTAGAAGAAGCGTATGAAGCTGTAGATGCAATTGACGAAGGTGATATTGCGAACCTAAGAGAAGAACTTGGTGATGTTTTGCTTCAAGTAGTTTTGCATGCTCAAATTGCAAAAGATGAAGGAAATTTTAATATAGAAGATGTTGCCAAAGAATTAGGTGATAAATTAATTCACAGACATCCTCACGTCTTTGGAAACAAAAAAGTTAATTCTACAGATGAAATATTAAATGCTTGGGAAGAATTAAAAAAAGAAGAAAAAAAACATAGAAAATCTATTTTAGATGGAATTTCTAAGGCTCAATCCGCCTTAATGTCTGCTCAAAAAATAAGTAAAAAAGTTGTTAAAGTCGGATTTGAATGGGATTGCATCGAGAGCCTTAAAAACTGTATAAAGTCAGAGTATCTTGAATTTGAAGAAGCTGTTGAGTTAAATAATAGAGATAAAATGGAAGATGAAATGGGAGATATTTTCTTTGCAACAGTAAATCTAGCGAGATGGTACAAAATTGATTCAGAGCAAGCCCTTTTAAGAGCTAATAAAAAATTTATGAAACGCTTTAAAAAAATGGAAGAAATTGCAGATAAGCCATTGGAAGACTATTCTTATGAAGAATTTGATGTTTTGTGGAAAAAAGCTAAAATGCTAACAGAAAGCATTTAATTAACCTCTAATTCTCATATCAGAATAATATTCTTTGTTAATAGCATCTAGTGATTCTATTTTTTTTATTTTATTTTCTAAATCAGGGTTGGCGCTTTGGGTTTTAGCTTCTTGTAAATATTTCAAAGCTGATCGTGTATCACCAAATTTTTCATAAATATCGCCCATCTTATAAAGTAAATTGTAATTTGTACTCATTCCAAGCCTATATGCATCACTATAAAATTTTAATGCTCGCCTATAAAGCTCTCTCTTATAATAAAACTCCCCTAAATAAAAATACGAGGCAGGATTTGTTTTGTCTAGTCCCGTAGCTCTATAAAAACAACCTTTAGCTTGCCTATCTTTATTAATTTTATCATATAAAATGCCTAATTTTATTGGATATTCAATTTTATTAGGATTATTTTGTTGAAGCACAGAATAAAGCATTAAAGCATTCGTCATATCTTCATTAATAGTTCCATCTTTTAATTGTTGAGCATTATAAAAATACTCTTTAGCTCTAAGCACTAACTCTTGTTCATTAATTTTGCTATAGTCTATAGGAATAGAATATTCTATTCCTCCTTTTACTGCAGAAAAAGTTGGAAGCACTGCCTCCACATATATTATAAATATTAATAAAACTATTATAGAAACTTGTCGCATAAATTCATCTTAATATTACATAATAATCACTATTATATCAGATAATTTTTTAGTACAATAGATATGAAAGGGGAAAGCCTTTGAAAGAGCTTATATGTTTAGCAATATTTATTATTTTATCAACATTGTTCGCAATAGCAATGATTGTAGCAGGTTTTGTTTGTCAATATAAAAAGGAAACTCCTGCTAAGAATACGACGTATGAGTGCGGTTTGATCCCTATTGGAGATGCAAGAATAAAATTTGATATAAAATACATTAACTATGCTATTTTATTTTTGATTTTTGATATAGAAACAATTTTTCTATACCCATTCGCGATTTCTGTGAATTCTTTAGGACTTTTTGCAATAATTGAAGCTTTCATATTTGTTGCGATTTTGTTATTTGGCTTATTTTTTGCGATAAAAAAGAAAATGTTGAGGTGGGTCTAAATGAATGTAATTGTAACTTCTATTGATTATATTCTTAATTGGAGCAGAGCTAATTCACTATGGCCACTTACTTTTGCTACATCTTGTTGTGGAATTGAAATGATGCAAACTGTTGCATCAAATAATGATATTGCTCGTTTTGGTTCAGAAATTTTTAGAGGTTCTCCTCGACAAGCTGATTTATTAATTTGCGCTGGAACAATTACACATAAAATGGCGCCAGCACTTTTAAGACTATACGAACAAATGCCTGAACCAAAATATGTAATTGCAATGGGTGCTTGTACTTGTGGTGGTGGAATGTTTGCTGAAACTTCATATTCTGTAGTTAAAGGTGTTGATAAAATCATTCCAGTAGATATTTATCTCCCAATGTGCCCACCTAAACCCGAATCACTTTTAGATGCGATAAGAGAATTGCAAAAAAATATAAAAAAAGAATCTATTATGGATAGAAAAAGTTTTGTAGAAAGACATAAATCAAGCCTAAAAGAATACTGTGGAATTCTTGTTGATGAAGATTTTACGGTAACTAAACTAGGTATAAAAGAATAAAGAAAGCAGGCTAAAATGAATTGGACTGAATTTAAAAATATATTTGAAGATACAGAAATTGTCGGAGAAAAACTGGTTATAAAATCAGATTTAGAAAAAACTTTAAGCTTTATTAAAGACAATTATCATTTTGATATGCTTAAAAGTATAACCGCTTTTGATAATAAAGAAGCTGGTATTGAATTACTTTATAATTTGTACAATATTGAAGACGAAGAAGAACTTTTAGTATCATTAACGGTTCAAGATGAAGCAGAGAGTGTTAGTAAAATTTTTGATTCAGCTATCGCTGATGAAAAAGAAATTTATGATCTTTTCGGAGTTAAATTCATTGGTAACGATGAACTAAAAAGGCTTTATATGCCGGAAAGTTGGGAAGGTCATCCTCTAAAAAAAGATTATGTAGAAAAAGATGAAAGGCTAATTTGGAATGACTAAATTAAAGCTTAATTTAGGCCCTCAACATCCTTCTACGCATGGGGTTTTGAGGCTCATACTGGAGCTCGAAGGAGAGAAGGTTCTTTCCTGTGAGCCTGATGTGGGCTATCTTCATCGTGGGATGGAGAAAATGGCTGAAAAATTAAGTTATATTCAATACTTACCCTTAGTAGATAGAATTGATTATTTAGCAGGTTTTTTCTATTCTGAACTAATGTGTAGAGCTGTTGAAAAAGCTTTGAATATTGAACTTAGTGATAAAGTTCGTGCAGTCAGAGTTATGCTGCTTGAACTAAATAGAATAGCTTCTCATTTGCTTTGGATTGGCGCTTTTTTAATGGATTTAGGTGCAATTTCCCCATTCTTTTATGCTTTTAGAGAGCGAGAAATGATTTTAAAATATTTTGAGAAGATAAGCGGTCAAAGAATGATGAATAATTACTTTATTTTTGGCGGGGTAAGACGTGATGTTTTTGATTTGGAAGACGTTGAAAATATTTTAAAAACTTTGGATAAAAAAGTTTTAGACTATGAAAGAATTATTACTGAAAACCCAATTTTCTTGCAAAGAACAAGGGGTAAAGGTATATTATCTAAGGAAGTTGCATTAAATGGTTCTATTACAGGCGTAAATTTAAGAGCAAGTGGCGTTGATTTAGATTTCCGCAAGAAAGATAATTTATACTGTGGTTTTTATTTTGAACCAGTAATTCTTGAAGGTGCTGACTCTTGGAGTCGTTATAAAGCAAGAGTTTTAGAAATTATTGAGAGCTCTAATATCATAAGACAAGCTCTTGAATACTTAAAGAAAAACGGAGAATTAACACAAAATTTAATTAATCCGATAAACTTAAAACTACCAGAAGGTGAATATTATTCTGAAATAGAAGCTCCAAGAGGACTTGCTAGTTTATGCATAAAATCGACAGGAGAAAAATCTCCATATCGTCTTAAATGGAGAACACCATCTTTTTATGCAGTAAATCTACTTAGAAAAATTTTGGTTGGTGAATATTTAAATGATGCGATTGCGATTGCAGGTTCTTTGGATATAATTTTGCCGGAGGTTGATAAATAATGAATTATTTATATTTTTTATACATTGAATTTCTTGCAAAATATAATATTCCACAGATATTTGGGGATATAACTTTTTATGTTATTCCGTGTTTAATTATTTTCGTTGCGCTTTTGCTTGTAATATTAGCTTTGGTTTTGTTTGAACGCAAACTTTTAGGCTGGTTTACACAAAGAAAAGGCCCAAATCGTGTTGGACTATGGGGAGTTTTACAAACGATTGCAGATGCATTCAAATTATTATGCAAAGAAAATATTACTCCTGCGGGTGCTGATAGATTTCTATTTAATTTCGCACCGATTATTATATTTATACCTGTAATGCTTGCGCTAGGATTGATTCCGTTTAGCTCAGAATTTACATTTATGAATTTTCAAACAAATATTTTAATCTATGTAATTGTGGCAACCATGCCGGTATTGAGTATTCTTCTTGCTGGCTGGGCTAGTAATAATAAATATTCTTTAATGGGTGCAATGAGAAATGTTGCACAGATTTTAGCTTATGAATTACCGATTGCTTTTACAATCTTATCTGTAATAGTTTTGGCTTCATCAATGAATCTTACTCAAATAACTTTAGCTCAGAGTAATAAATTTGGAGCTTTAGGCTGGTTCTGTATTCCTTGTTTTGTAGGATTAATAATAATGTTTATTTGTACTCTTGCAGAGCTTAACCGTTGTCCATTTGACTTACCAGAAGCGGAAAGTGAATTGATTTGCGGATATAATACAGAATATTCCGGCATGAGATTTGCGTTGTTTTATTTAAGCGAATACGGCATGCTTTTTGCAAATTCTTTATTGATAACAGTTTTATTCTTCGGAGGTTTTCTTTCTCCTTTGGGAAGATATTTGACGGAAGGTTTTTGGGTATATTTTGAACAAGCGTTTTGGTTGTTTTTAAAATCATTCTTTATTATTTTTATAATGATTTGGATTCGTGCAACTTTGCCGAGAATGGCTTCTTTTGATTTATTAAAGTTTTCTTGGGCAGTGCTTTTACCAGTTTCAATTTTAAATTTATTTTTAATGGTAATTCTAAAATATATAGGAGGTTTATATGTTTAAAAGTATTAAATATACTCTCCTAAGTATGTTTACGGTATTTAAACATTTGTTTAAACGACCAGTTACTTTAGAATATCCTGAGAAAAAACTCCCCGTAAATGAAAATTTTAGAGGTAAGCCAGTTGTTAATTCGGATTGTATAAAATGCGGAACTTGTATGAGAGTTTGCCCAAGCGGTGCAATCAGAATTGAAGAAAACGAGTTTAGAATAGACTTAAAAAAGTGTATTTTTTGTGGAAATTGCTCTTTTTATTGTCCAAAAGAAGCTATAAAGATGAGCGATGTATATGAGTTGGCATCTTCGGAGAGAGAAAGTTTAGAACTAATTTATGATATAGGGGGTAAATATGAGCCTGTGGAGAATATACCAGCTAGAAAGACGATTGAAAAAGGGGGTAAATATAGGCTTGTGAAAAATATACCAGCTAGAAAGATGATTGAAAAAGGGGGTAAATATAGGCTTGTGAAAAATATACCAGCTAGAAAGACGATTGAAAAAGGAGGCGAAAATGAACGGAATGTATAATCCAATAGTTTTCTATCCTGCAGCGGTATTAATAATTTTGTTTGCAATTATGGCAATAAAATTTAAGAATATATTTTATTCTTTATTAAGTGCAATAGCTGTATTTTTTCTCGCGGGATATTTCTTTTATATCCTCGGCTCAGAATATAACGCTGTTATTCAAATTGCAATTTATGGAGTAGCAGTACCTGTGGTTTTGGGACTCGCAGTTATGTTTACAAATTTAAGAAAAGAAAATAAACCTGATAGCTCAAATAATAATTTAAATTACTGGATGTTTTTAACTGGTGGGATGTTTTTACTTGTAGTTTTACATTTAATAATCGCTTCAAATATTAAGACTTCCGAAAACATTGGGAACACGAGCGTACAAGTGTTATCCGCTTTTTCACAAGGGCTTTTTGTGAATTACATTTATTCGTTTGAATTAATTGCTCTTATACTTACTATAATCGTTGTTGGTATAATTTTATTAAATAAAAAAACAGAAAGAGAGGAGGAATAAATGACATTAGAAGTGAGTATTTATCATTATTTATTCCTTGGATTAATTCTTTTTGTTATTGGACTAATTGGTTCAATACTTTCTAAGCACGTTATAAAGGTATTAATTTCTATTGAATTTATTTTAACAGGAGTGAATATTAATTTTATAACTTTTGCGACTTTTTGCGATAGCTCTACTTTTGATGGTTATATAATGTCGTTATTTTATGTTGCAATTGGAGCTGTTGAATTAGCTGTTGCATTATATATTTTCTATTTAATGTATAGTAAAAAAGAATCTGAAAATATTGATAGATATGGAGATTTATAATTTTGGCAGAATTGTTTTTAAATAATATTTACTTAGCGCTACTTTTACCATTATGGATTTTTTTAATCATAATGGTGGGTCGATTTTTCTCTGTTTATGTAAATAAAATTATTATTTATTCACTAACATTGCTATCTTCATTATTTGGAGCTATTCTTTGTGGCGGAGCTCTATGGAAATTACCAGCTGATATGATTCTGGAAACAGGATTCCCTTTTATCAAAATCGAAGATTTTATAATAAATTGTGGTTTACTTGTTGACAAAACAGGATTGATTTTTGCACTCGTTTTATATTTAGTAAGCTTTTTTGTTCAAATGTTTTCTGTTTCTTATATGAAAGAAGAAAAGAAAACATATAGATTTTATGCGTTAATGAATTTATTCAATTTTTCAATGGCAGGACTATTCTTTAGCCCAAATTTATTCCAAACATATTTGTTTTGGGAACTTGCAGGAGTTGCTTCTTATCTCTTAATCGGATTTGAATACTTCAAAAAAGAAAAATCTCTTGCTTCTAGAAAAGTCTTTATAATAAATAGAATTGGTGATACAGCGTTAATTGGAGCAATTTTAATATCATCATATTTTATTTATTCTTATTCACCAAATAAAGCTCTTACAACTTTATCATTTGTAGATATGAACACAATTTCTACATTAGTTTATGCATATGCATCAAATCCCTTATTTGAAATAATTTGTATAATGTTTATTTTAGGAGCTTTAGTAAAATCTGCACAATTTCCATTTTATACTTGGCTACAAGATGCTATGGAAGCAAAACTCCCCGTAAGTGCGCTTTTACATTCTTCAACTCTTGTCGCAAGCGGATTGTTTTTAACTCTAAGAATGATGCCTTATTATACGTTAGAGCCTGTTTTATTAAAATTAATTGGAATATTAGGATTATTAACTGCTGTTATTTGTTCTCTTTCAGCCTGTGCACAAAATCATCCTAAAAAAGTTTTAGCTTATTCTACATCAGCTCAATTTGGATTAATATTTTTTGTTCTAAGTTTTGGAAATATTAAAGGAGCTTTAGCATTGTTTATAGCTCACGCGTTCATAAAATCACTTTTATTTATTACGCTACCTAGAGAAAATCAAAAATGGAATTATGTTAATTTCATTATATTTTTGATAAGTGCACTCTCTCTATCAGGCTTAGTTTTTTCTGGCATGGTAGCTAAGGAATTTATTACATCAAATCTTGAAAATATCAGCACAATTATTATTGCAGTTTTATCTTTCCTAACCGCGTTTTATGTAATAAGAATTGCATTAAAACTTTTTGGTAATAATGGTGCTGAAAAAAGTTGGGGAAATTGTAATATTTTAGAGATTTTATCTTTTGCGGGATTATTAATATTAAATATTTTATTTTATATTTATTTACACAAAACAACTCAATATAAAATTGCTGAACCATTCTGGAGTGCTTTAACAGCTTGGGTTGTGGTTTATATTTTATATATTAAAGATGCGTTTTGGAAAGTACCAATTCTATATCAATTATCAAGCAATGGGTTTTATTTGGACAAAATCTATATGAATATTTGCGTTAAAGCTTACGAGATTTTTGCAAAAATATGTGATTTGATCGATAAAAAAGTTCTTGGAAACTATTTTATTCCTGTTGGTTTTGCAAAACTTGGAGTTAAAACTTCAAACTTTATTGAAGAAAAAATAATGAATGGTGGAGTTAATTTAACCACAAAAGCTTTAAAAAAAATGTCTTTAATTGACTTAAAAGCACAAACTGGAAATATTCAAAAATATAATGCATATGCGTTTATAATACTTACAATTGTATTAACTTGTTTAATATTTGGCTATTTGGCCATGCTAATATATATAGGAGGATAAATGGAAAATATAATTTCAATTCCACTGATAATATTTTTACCAATGTTGATGTCATTTTTTATAATGTCACCATTATTTACAAATAATGAAATCGCAATAAGGCGATTCACAAAAGGCTTTTGTGGGTTTCATTTTCTTTATTCAATATTAGCTTTGGCATTGTTTAGTCCTGCTAATCCTTATACTACTCAAATAAATTTCTTTGGTACGGATTGGATACAAGCTCTTGGTATCAAATTTGCGTTTAATATTGATTCTATCAGCTTAATTTTAATGGTGCTAACTTCGTTTGTATTTTTACTTGCATCAATAAGTAGTAAAATGAATATTAGAAAAAATCATAAGTTATATTATTCAATGCTCCTTTTATTAATGAGTGCAATTTTAGGTATTTTTAGTGCTAATGATATGTTTGTTTTCTTCTTATTTTGGGAACTAGAACTTATTCCTGCGTATTTCTTGATTGGCGGTAATTTTACTGCTAATTACACAGAAGAAGCAAAAAAGTCTGCAATTAAATTCGTTTTATTTACATTCTTAGGTAGCATGTTTATGCTTCTTGGCATTCTTTTATTACATTTTTACAACTATACAACAACAGGCTCATTATCGGCGATATTCGGGAATATTTTAACAACAGGTATTCCACAAGGTATTCAAATGTTTATTGCTATATGTTTCTTAGTTGGATTTGGCGTAAAACTTCCAATTATTCCATTGCACACTTGGTTGCCTGATGCGCATACAAATGCACCGACACCAGTTAGTATGATTCTTGCAGGGATACTTTTAAAAACAGGAGCATATGGAATTTTTAAGTTTAACTATCAAATGATGTACGAAACTTTTGAAAAAATAGCTCCAATATTAGCAATCTTCGCTTTAATAAACATTATTTATACAGCATTTGTTGCGTATGCTCAAACTGATATTAAAAGAATTGTTGCCTATTCAAGTATTTCTAATATGGGCTTAATTTTATTAGGCTTATGTGCATATAACCAAATGGGGCTTTCTGCATCAGTATTTCATATGGTAGCTCACGCGCTTGTAACCTGTGGGTTATTTATGACTTGTGGTATCGTTTATCTACGTTGCAAAACTCGTAATATAAACTTTTTAAGTGGAATAGCTGTAAATATGCCAAGATTGTTTGGTTTTGTGACATTAATTGTTTTAGCATCTATTGGAATTCCTGCATTTGCTCCATTTATAAGTGAAATTTTAACTATTACAAGCGCATTATTTTCTGATTTGAGTATAGTTTTAAAACTTGTTTCAATATTAGCACTCCCTTTGTTAATCGTAAGTTCTTGTTATATGCTTAAATTCTTGCATAAATCGTTTTTAGGCGAACAATTAGAATGTTTTGAAAAGATTAATGATATTACAGTGCATGAATTTGTAGTTTTAGCATCGATTACAGCTGGACTTATAATTTTTGGAATCTTCCCTAACGCAATTTTAGGAGTAATTCAATGATAAACGACTTTTTTAATATATTACTTCCACAAGCTTGCTTAACTCTGTTTATACTCATAGAGCTTATAATGGCTATGTTCGCTAAAAAAGATAAATACTCTTGGGCAAGAATAATATCAATAATAGGGATTTCTTTATCAGTTGTGTTATTATCAACTGTCCAAGTAGAACCACAGTATTTCGGATTGCGTAATTCCATAATGTCTGACAGCTATACATTATTGTTCCATTTTGTAATCTTATTATGCGGATTTTTTGTCACACTTTTGACAAGGAATCTAACTGATACAATAAAAGGAAGCGCATTTACGTTCCAAGCATTATTATTAACCGCTATTTTGGGCGCAATGAATGTTGTAAGTGCAAATGATTTCTTAACTTTATTTATTTCAATAGAGCTTCTAAGTTTTCCTACATATTTTTTAATAGCTTCAGCAAATGGGTATTTTTCTAAAGAAGCTTCGTTTAAATATTTGATTACAAGCGCAATTTCCACAGGAGTTTTCCTTTTTGGAGTATCTTATCTCTATGGACTTACATCAAGCTTAAATTTAACAGAAATATATGAAATTATTGTTGAACGCGAGCCTTCTTTGCTATATACATTCTCAACAATAATGATTGTTTTGGGTCTTTTTGCAAAGCTTGCAATTTTCCCTTTTGCTAATTGGATTATTGATGTATTTAAAGGTAGTGAAACCTCCGTTTTAGCTTTTCTTTCAACAATACCTAAATTAGCTTTATTTGGTATTTTATGCAGATTAATTGTTTTTCCTCTTGGTGGAAGCTTTGAGCTAACTTTTATTATTGCAATATTGGCACTCATTACCGCATTTTGGGCAAACACTTATGCTATAAAGGAAAACAATGTAAAAGTAATTTTAGCTTGTTCTTCTGCAGCTAACGCTGGCTATGTAATGCTTGCAGCTTGTTTGGTTTCAGTTTATAACCTATCAACTGTTATATTTTATTTAATTTGCTATGTATTAATGAATATATCAGCCTTTGCGTTTTTAAATATGACAGAAGCAAATTCGATAGGAATGAATTTTGAAGGTTTTAAGGGCTTGTTTAAAGAAAACCACGGATTAACACTTGCTTATGCCGTTTCGATTATTGGGCTTGCAGGTTTTCCACTTACATCTGGATTTATTGCAAAAATTTATTTGTTCTCAGCTATTGCTCATTCAGGTTTGATATTTATTCCGTTTCTAATCGTTTTATTGGTTCTAACCGTTGTGGCATTATTCTATTACTTAAAACTAATATTGCCATTGTTTGAATCCGTTGACAGAGGACAAAAATTAACAGCTCTCTATTCGCAAAAGATAGTTTTAATCATAACAACAATAGCCACAATTTTTATTGGGGTTTATCCTGAAAAATTAATTGAGCTTTGTAGATTTATTGCATATAACATCTAAGAAAAATTTATTCAGTCCTTTCTGCCATAAATTTTTCCATTGCTTCATTAGAAATCTCAACAGAATCTAAAATTAAATACTTAGAGACATTTTCTGAATGTTGAGCCATTTTCATACATGCTACATTATATACCATTTTAGCTTGTTCTGTTAGCGCAGAACCACCAATTGAATTTATATCCATACTACATCCTTTTTATGATTTGTGATTATACTTATTATTACAATAATCATTATAACAATTTTTTTTACTCTTTACAAGTGCAAATAGAAAAATCTTGCTTTAAAGCAAGATTTTTCTATCTCTTTTGTCTATTTATTAATTAGCAACAATAGCTGCATCCACCACTAAAACTTGAGCTTGAAGATCCAGATGAAGCAATCGAACCACAAGATTCGCCTCCACCAGAAAAAGCAATTGAACCGCAAGATTCACCACCAGAATATGCAATTGACCCTGCAGTATCAAAACTTTCACCAAAAGCCAAAATAGTTGCATCACTTGGTCCAGAATAAAAACTGCAAGTATCACATAATGAATTATCAGATGATGAAATCAATGAAGTATTATTTGAAATTAGAGATGTGCTAGAAGAAATCAAACTAGTGTTTGGATTAGAATTTGCTCCAATAAATTTAAAACAAGTGCTTTTTTCTTCTGAACCTGTAAATGTTAAGTAAGCCATTGTATAAATCCTATCTTAGTGTTTACACTTATATAAAGTTATTTTTTTTTCTATAATTTCAAGAAGTATTTGTTTTGTTACATTTCTTAACATATTGAGCTTGCTTGAATTTTGATTAGACTTGCAACACCTTAAAAGCAAAATATTATGAAGATAGAATAGGAATCCGATATGGCTTATTCAAAAATATGAGCATACGGGAAATTTCCCGTATGCTCGGTCGTAGTCCAAGCTCAATATCAAGAGAAATAAAAAGGGGGATTACAGTAGATAGAACTTATTTCGCGGAATCAACAAAGCGTGAACTCCGACGAAAAAAGTTAAATAATAAAAGAAGACGTATAATGGATAATTCAGAATCTAGTTTTTATAATGTTTTAATTAAAAAAATAATTATTGACAGCAGTGTTTTTTAATATGTAAAATGAATTTATGACTATAGTTTTTTTATCTTTAGGTTCAAATATTGGAGATAGAGTTGGTTTTATTCAACAAGCTACAAGCTTGTTAAGCGCGAATGAAAAAATTAACATTGTTTCGACTTCTTCTTTTTATGAAACAGAACCTTGGGGGATGGAATCAGAAAATTGGTTTGTCAATGCAGTTATTCAAATCACTACATCTTTAGAACCAATGCAGTTATTAGATGAGTGTCAAAGGATTGAAGCTCAATTAGGTAGAAAAAGAGACTCTAAACTAGGTTATTCTGATCGCAATATTGATATTGATATTATTTTTTATGACAAACTAATTATGAATAATGATAGATTGACAATCCCGCACAAGCATTTTCATAAGCGCGTATTTATGTTGGTTCCAATGTTGGAAATAGCAGAAGATTTCGTTCATCCTTTTTTCGGAAAAACAGTGTCTAGTCTTCATGATGCTATCGAGGAGCCTGAAATGGTTTATTTATATGGAACACGAATATAAAAATATTGCGATAATTGGAGCAGGTGCATCTGGAGCTTTATGCACGTATTTTTTATTAAAAAAGGGGTATAATGTTACTCTTTTTGATAAAGGACTTCCGCTCAGAACACTATTACCTACTGGAGGTGGACGATGCAATTTAGCTCACGCAGAATATGATTTTAGGGAGTTGGCTAAAAACTATCCGAGGGGGGAAAAGTTTTTGTATTCTATTTTTTCAAAATTTTCGACTGTTGACACATTAGAAATCTTTGAAGAAATGGGTATAGCTTGTTATGTACAAGAAAATGGGAGGATTTTCCCAAAGTCAAATAGTGCAAAAGATGTTCGAGAAACTATCTTGGAAAAAATTTGTCGCGCAGAAATTATAAGAGAAGAAGTTTCTAATATTGATGTTTTAGACAATGGGTTTAAGTTAAAAACATCGTCTTCCAAGTTTGCTACTACTAATAATAATGAGGCTAAATACTCATCATATTTCTTTACACATGTTGTCATTGCTACTGGTGGTCATAGTGGATTTGGGTTAGCTAAGAATCTTGAAATTAAAATTGTTGACCCTAAACCCGCTTTAGTTGGACTTAATACAAAAGAGAATTTTAAAGATTTAAGTGGTACTGTTGTCAGAGATTGCATTTGTGAAGCTACAGTAGGAGATTTATTATTCACTCATTTTGGAGTCTCAGGACCGATAATCTATACAGTTTCTTCAATAAAAGCTTTTGATAAACCACCATATAAATTAAATATTGATTTAGCACCTCAATTGATAGATTTACAAAAAGACCTAAATAATTACCCCCATAAAGAAATTAAAAATATTTTGAATAAATATCTACCGCAAAAAGTCGTAAGTTACATTTTAAAAGATTTGAATGATGCAACAAAAGCTCACCAAATTAATGGTAAAATTAGAGATATAATCCTCGATCGAGTTCATAATTTTGTAATTGAGGTGACAGGAACTAATAAAGGTGAAGAAACCGTCACTGCTGGAGGAATAGATTTAAATGAAATAAATCCAAAAACTATGGAAGTTAAAAATATTTCAAACCTATATGCTATTGGAGAAGTTTTGAATATAGATGGATTTTGTGGAGGGTTTAACCTGCAAAATGCTTGGTCAACAGCATTTGTTTGTGCTGAAAGTATATAGTTTTTCTATCTTACTAAAAGAATAAACCAAGCAGTATTATCTATGTTTTTGTTTGATGTTGCAAATTGAATCATGCCTTTTTTTGTTATATCTATAAAGCCTTTTAAATTATATGGTTTAAATTTAGCATTATTAGTTGTAAACCAATAATTGTTAAATCCCATTTCGGTATCATTTAAGAGGATTAATTTTAAATCTTTTCTGGTTTTGTTTATTTTTAAACTATTAGTAGTATCCGAGAAGTCTGATATTTTAATTATTTTATATTCAGGAAACAGCTCATGAACTTCATATTCTGAAAGTTCTCTTTTATATAATTTATTATCAACAATTTTGTATTCATAAAATTTTAATGCATCATTTGAATATCCAATTAAACGTCCTTTTATGATAAATTCATAATCAGAATCTAAAATGTAGTGAATGTTATTTTGATTTGATATTAATTCTGTTTTAAAGTTTGTTTTATTTTTTATTTTTTTATAGTTGAGCCTGTCATTTCTTATGTTTTTTGTACTCCAAAGATTATCAGAATATGTTATTTTAGCATTGTAAGTAAGGTTGTTATATTTAATTTTACATAAAGAATCTGCATAAGCTCTTTGTGCAAGTAAAAATATACAAACTAATATAAAAAACTTTTTCACCTTGTAGCTCCTCTTTTCTACATAATACTCTTTTAAGAGGATGAGCACAAGAGGTTAATAATATAGTATATAACTATGAGTTTAGTAGAAAATCTAATAAATCAAATATCCACAAAAGAGCTCGGAGGTATTACAAAGCCTCTCGGGTTTGATTTAGAAGATGATACTTTTGCAAAATTATTAGAAAAACAATTAAATCAAACAGAACAATCTGCAACTACTAATTTATTAGGTAATATGGGAATGCCTGCAGGGTTATTTATTGAACCGATAGAAGGTGCTGAATTTGCAGAAACAATTCAAGACCAAATGGAAATAATCGGAGAAAATAAACTTTTAAGAGATGAATATATTAATCAACCAATTGAATTTAAAGACATTGATATGGGAGATTATTTTTCAAGCTTATTAAAAACAAACACAGAAGAAAGCGCTAATTTTATGAATTTTGCTCGCAAACAAGCTACTAATTTCTATGGTTATCAAGCTAAAAACTTAATTTTAGACACTAAAGAATTTGTTGAAGACGTATTAAGTTTTTAATTATTAAATTTACAGTAACCGTAACCACTATTTGTAAATTTTTGTTAAAATATATAACAAAAAGAATAATATTAGGCAATTTTATTTAATTTTTTGTTTTATATAATTTGTGTAGTCTAATCAAGGTATGTGTATGCAAATTTTATCAAAAAATTTTATTTTACCTCAAAATACTAAAAATATTGACAAAAAAGATACCTCAAACAATTTCAGTGTTACTCCTTCTTTTAAGTCCGCTAAGACCCGTATCATTGAAGGACTAACCCAAGAAATTACCAATGGGATTAAATTAGAAGGAGCAAAACTTACTGAAATTCTTTCAAATCCTCAAAAAAGAGCTTTGTTTTTTGAAATATTAGGAGCTACAATCATTTCTTCTGTTACAACAATTGTTAATCTCACCAATATAGACTCTTTAAACAATGAACAAACCCAAGTTGAGGACAAGAATGCAGAATCTCAATCTCAAAATACAGAAAATGGAAACACAAAAGAACAAACTTTATCTTCCCAAATAAAATTTGATGCAACTAAAGGCGTTGCACCACAAATCGAAAAAGATTTTATAGCATTTGTTAATGAGAATTTTTCTTCTGATCAAATAACATCAGATAGATTGAAATTACTATTTAACAAATTTGCAGCACACAATCGTAAAGGGAGCCACGTATCTGATGGAAATATTGTTACAAATAAAGATATACTTGCAAAGATTTTATTTGAATTAAAAGAAGCAAATAGTGAAAAAGAGAAGACTAATGAAATCATCAACAAATATCAAAGTTTATTAAAAACTGACTCACAAATAACACCAGCTGGAAAAAATAAAATCGAAATAGAAATTTCAGAAGAAATTAAAGAGATTTTAAATCGATATAATTCAATCAAGAAAAAATATTTTGAAATTATTGAATCTTCTACAACTAAAAAAGAAGCTAAGGAAAGATTAAAATCTATAGATAATTTATTATTAACAATTACTGATAAACACTTTCCTGAATATTATGAAAAATGTATTAATCGCATAAACACTAATTACTCAGACCTTTTAGAAAATATTGCTGGCATAATAAATGAAATCGAAGAAAAAGATGCTAACAAATTATACCAAATAATTTTAGACAAAGAACTTTCTGCTAGTGCAGTCGAGAATTGGAAACAAGACTCAAAAAAAATAAGATGTCCTTTCTCTTTGTATAATGAACTCGTAAAAAATAATTTGGCACCTGCAACTATGAAATCCCTTTCTGAACTTCATTATAATGGAGTATTTACTGATATAAAAATAAATTCTGAATATTCTGAAATAAAATTATCGACACCAAATACTCGTTCCTTTAATTATACTTTTTCAAGCATTAAGCAAATATTTGAACTAGTTACAGGAAAAAAAGTTACATTACGCTCACAAAACGATATAAAATTCAATGAAGAACTCTTAACAGACGAATTAAAAAAAGACTACGATAAGAAAAAAAAATCAACATACCCTAATATTATAAAATATTTATATGGTAATAATTTTACGATTTACAATGAAAACAGTTTTGACTATAAAAAAATGGAGCACAGACGCGACCTTTTAATAGACATTTTAAACAACGAAGAGGTTTTCAACCCTAAATTATTTTCTTCCCACACAAAATTAAGATTTTTAGAAAGGTTCGTTTTGAATGAAGATTTTGGGTCAAAAACATTACATTATGCAACAAAAACTAAGATAAGAAATTTTATAGGCTCCTTAAAATTGGAACAACAAGACGGTATTACAATAAAACCATATGAAAGCCGTGGAGGCTTTATTGGAATACTTATGATTATACCAACCTCAAAAATGGGCGATATCCAAATAACTCTCGATGACAATTGTAAAATCCACACAATTTTCTAAAAAATTCTATCCTTATGATAAAAGAAATATTTTAATTTTTTTGTTTGTTATATAATAAAACAAAAGAGGATTAGCTTATTTTTATATTTATAAGGAGGTCCAAATGGGCAAAATAGAAATTACACATGAAATTGAAAATCAATGTTGTGTTCGCCGCGGTGTTAAAGGCGTTCCAGCTCCAATCCCTCAAGAAGGCGAATGGACAAAATGTAAAGAGATCAAAGATATCTCTGGTCTTACTCACGGTTGTGGATGCTGTGCTCCACAACAAGGTACTTGTAAATTAACTCTTAACGTTAAAGAAGGCGTTATTCAAGAAGCTCTTGTTGAAACAATCGGATGTTCAGGAATGACTCACTCAGCAGCTATGGCTGGTGAAATCCTTCCTGGTAAAACAATTTTAGAAGCTCTTAACACAGACTTGGTTTGTGACGCAATAAACGTTGCAATGAGAGAATTATTCTTACAAATCGTTTACGGTAGAACTCAATCTGCATTCTCTGAAAACGGTTTACCTATTGGTGCTGGTCTTGAAGACTTAGGTAAAGGCTTATGCTCTATGACTGGTACAATTCACTCAACTAAAGAAAAAGGTGTTAGATACCTATCATTAACTGAAGGTTATATCTTAAAACTTGGTTTAGATAAAAATGATGAAGTTATCGGTTATCAATTCGTACACTTAGGAAAATTAATGGATGCCATCAAAAAAGGTGTTGATCCAAAAGAAGCTTATGAAAAGAATATCGGTACTTACGGCAGATTTGCTGATGCTGTAAAATACATCGATCCTCGTGAAGAATAGTGCTACGCACGTAGATATTGGGTCGACTTCAATAGGAATAACTAAATTTAATAATTCCTACAAACCTTGGCTCAATGGTAAAATTACAAAATAAAGTAAAGGAAATAAAATTATGACAGTAAAATTTGAAGGACAAGATAGACGCGAAGCTACTCTTAAAAAAGTTTTACCTGAATATGGTTTCAACTCTTTAGAAGAAGCTCGTGATTTATGTCTATCAAAAGGCATCGATGTTGATGCTATTGTTAAAGGCATTCAGCCTATCGCTTTCGATAACGCATCTTGGGCATACACTTTGGGTGCAGCTATCGCTATTAAAAAAGGTATTAAAACTGCGGCTGAAGCAGCTGAAGCTATTGGCTTAGGCTTACAAGCTTTTGCTATCCCTGGTTCAGTTGGTGACAGACGTCAAGTTGGTATCGGTCACGGAAACTTAGCTGCAATGTTATTAAGAGAAGAAACTGATTGTTTCTGCTTCTTAGCTGGCCACGAATCATTTGCTGCTGCAGAAGGTGCTATTGGTATCGCAAGAAACGCTAACAAAGTTAGAAAAAATCCTTTAAGAGTTATCTTAAATGGTCTTGGTAAAGATGCAGCTTATATCATCGCTAGAATTAATGGTTTCACAGCTGTTGAAACAGAATATGATTTTAAAACTGGCGAATTAAAAATCGTTAAAGAAACTCCATTCTCTGATGGCGAAAGAGCTAAAGTTCGTTGTTATGGTGCTGATGATGTATCAGAAGGTGTTGCAATCATGATTAAAGAAGGTGTTGATGTATCGATCACAGGTAACTCAACTAACCCAACTCGTTTTCAACACCCTGTAGCTGGTACTTACAAAAAATGGTGCTATGAAAACGATAAGAAATACTTCTCAGTAGCTTCTGGTGGTGGTACAGGTAGAACTCTTCACCCAGATAACGTTGCTGCTGGTCCAGCCTCTTATGGTATGACAGATACTATGGGTAGAATGCACGGTGACGCTCAATTTGCTGGGTCATCTTCAGTTCCTGCTCACGTAGAAATGATGGGTGTAATCGGTATGGGTAACAACCCAATGGTAGGTGCTACTGTTGCAGTTGCTGTTGCTATCCAAAACGCTGGTTAGGGGTAAATAAAAGATAAATATTAATTTATCTTTTTGCAAAAACAAAAAAAACAAGCTCTAAGAGATTTCTTTGAGCTTGTTTTTTGCATATTAATTTTTATCATGCTAATTTTTATATTCTTGCCAAAATATTACCATTTTCTTTTATATTAGTAATAATATTTTCATAAAAATCGTTTCCGTGCTTCATCTCTTTCATATTAAATAAAGAGGTTTTAGGGCCCGCATTTACTAATAAAGAATTTCCTTTTTGAGCAATATATACTTTTGTTTTACACATTTCCGCCATAGCTTCTAGTTTTGAATTACCTTCTGCTAGCATTTGTTCGACATATCCATCAACTTTACCTAAAACTTTAATTCTAGATTCTGGCATTTGGGGCATTTTTCCTTGAAAAACTTGATTGCTAATTGCTTTTATATTCATAATATTTCTCCTTTTGTTATATATTTAATATTTGTGAATCTTTAAAATTGCTTATTTTTAATAAATTATTTACAAAAATTTACATTATTTATTAAATTTAGCAAAAGTGTTTCTAAGAATTATATATCCTTTTAAAATTGTGTTATAATCAACTTTTTCCTCTGCTGAGTGCATATTATAAATATCAGCTAATCCCAACAAAAACGGAGCAAAAGTTTCTCCTTTATTATTTTGTTTTTGACAATAAATATGAGTTTCAGCTCCTGCATGGAAAGAAGAAATTTCAAAATCCACTTCTGCCTTTTCCGCAGCTAAAGCAAAAGCTTTTTCTACTCTATCATCTTCAACTCTTTCAAATGGTAATAAATGAACTTCAAATTCGATTTCAGCTTTAGCTAATCCATCATATTTTTGATTAAATTTATCAACAATAGAAACCATCAAGGCTTTTAATTCGTCTTCTTTTGCTACAGATGCGCTTCTTATAGAATAAGAAGCCATACCTAGCACATTAATTATATTTGTAGAAGTTTTTTTCATAATTTCACTAATATAATCATTTGTTTTGATTCCTTTTTCCACAATTGAAACTACTGAATTCTGAATACCACCTGCTACTAAAGCACCAAGATTACAAGAAGTAATAACTCCTGTTTCATCTTTATAATAAGCTCCTTGTGGGAATTCTGCTAACAATTCGGCAATAAGTTTTGCAGCATTCAAACGAGTTTCATCTCCAATATCAATGCCAGAATGTCCTCCTTTAAAGCTTTTAACAATAATTTTAGCATTTGTATAACTTGCGCCTGATACTTGCAGTTGACCTAATTTATCAGCATCACAAACTAGAATATATTTTGATTGCATTTTTTCAAATTCTAAATGTTCCGCCCCACTCATGCCAGTTTCTTCATCGCGAGTGAAAGTAACTTCAAGTAATCCATGAGACTCATTCATTTGTGCAACTTCCTTTGCTAACATTAAGCCACATGCAACACCCACCTTATCATCTGCACCCAAGGTTCTTCCATTAGCTTTTATAAACTGTCCATCAAATTGCAATTCAATTGGGCTATCATCCCCAACAACGTCCATGTGAGCTGATATCATAATCGGTTCTTTTGATTTATCTGTTGCAGGAACTGAAATATAAATGTTTCCATAATCATCTTTGCGTGCATTAATACTATTTTTATTACAAAATTCTAAAATCCATTCTGCAACTTTTTCTTCTTTTAAAGAAGGTGATGGAATTTGTACTAACTCACAAAAAATATCTAAAACTTCATTTTCTTTTCTTAAATCTATTAAACTCATTATTCACCTCTTTTATTAAAATCTAGCGTCCTCTAAAGAATCTTTGATTGGTTCCTTCAGCTCCGACTCTTGCTCGTACTGAACGCAAACAACGAGGACATCTCCCGACATAAGCGGTACCTTCCTTGTTTTTATAAATCCTTCCGTAAACCCCACAACATTCAAACCAAATCCCAAGGAAAGGTCGCTTCTGCTGGGGCTCGTTATTTTTTATTTCTTCGTCCATGTTTCTTATTTCCTTTGTTTGTAGAATTGCTTGACGAAACTTCTGTTGACTGTTGTGATTGAGTAATTACAGTATCCCTACGAGTAGGTTTAAATATGCTTTCAGTTAGAGTTTGAACGTAGTTTTCCTTTAAGTGTGCATAATCAAATAGAATTAGCCCGTTCAAAGAGTATTTACGTGCAGCATGAATTTGTTTTATTAAATCTGAATTAGAACCATTCATAAAGGCAACAAATAAACCAGCATATAACTTTGTACTGGCAGATTTATTTCTTAAAACTTCTTCCATTAAATTTGAAGCTGTTTTATCGTCACAAGTCAAAAATAGTGGTGTAAATCCATCAACAAAATTATTAATAGACCAGTTTTTCCAATCTTGTAATTTTGTATCAATTGCATTTACCCTATTGGGGAAAATAACAGCGGTAAGTTCTACTTTATTTGCCCTGCATAACCCGCTTACTTTTCTTACAAAATCTGTGACTTTACCACATCTGTAATAGCGCCAATAGTTCCATAAAGAATCGTTTGGACGAATATCCATTGGATCTATACCGTATAAACTTTTAAATTCATTTCTTGCATAAGGCGTGTATCCCCAATTAGATAAGTCAAAATTTGAATATGAAGATGATAATGCTTGAGGATACCTTATATAATCTAAATTAATTCCATCAGGTTGGTATTTATGAACAATTTCACAAAGGAGCTCATATAAAAACGCTTGAACTTCAGGGTTTGCAGGATCAATAAAATATCCATTATGCTCTGATATAGAATAAGATATAGTTTGAGAGAAAGCGTTTTTCTTTTGATAATTAGCCCAATCTGGACGCTGTGCAAGAATATATTCAGGATGAGTTTCAGGAGGTTTATTCCCTACATAAAAGGTCTGAAACCAAATGTGCACTTTGATATCGCGTTTATGAGCTTCATTAATCCAAATTTTTAATGGATCAAAACCTATATAATCCTCGTATTGTTTAATAAAACCATATTTTTCCATAGTTTTTGAAGGGAATATAGTTTTACCGTGATAATAAGTTTCTATAAAAACATTGTCAATGCCAGCTTTTTCTATATTATCTAACACTTCAATAATATCGTTTTTATTAAAATAAGTAGGTCTAATCCAAACTCCTTTTAACTCATTTGAATCAAATGGAATAACTGTTGACATTGCTTGATTTGCATAATCTATAGCTTTGGAAGAATATTTTTGAGAATCTTCTGTGTATTTTTGAGCTTTAGATATAAACTCACTTGCTTTGTTTAAATTAACTTCAGTACGTTTTTGGCTATAATTTGAATATATCTGGGCATAATAAGACATCATGCTTTGAACTTCTCTAATACGTTCACGCGCACAGTATAAAAACGTATCAGAAGTAATATAAGATGTAATTATTTTATTCTCAGTATCTAAATAAATTTTAGCACCAACCATTATGTTTTCATTAATCCATTTTTTAGCAGTTCCATGTCCACTTATGACAAATCCATTTGCTGGTATAAGAGAATCGGCTCCGCTTAATGAGGAAACCGTATTACCTTCAACAATAGCCTCGGTCCCGAATTCATTTGTTCCAGTTTTTAAGCCAAAAGCTGGAGTATAGACAACTAATTGATTTGAGCCTCTAAGTCCAGGATAATTTGCCCCTTTAAAATTGGTAGAAATCATTGGATCAATGATGTCTACTTTAAACATTGATTGGTTAAAGATGATTTCATTCGAAGCCGGAGTAAACTGATAATAAGCATCTTGTGCGAGGGATTTACTCGATAAAATGCTTATAATCATAAAAAATAATATTAAAATTCTCTTCATTATTTTATCCCAAAATCTATAAAATTATTATAAAATGCTTAAAAAATAATATCAAATGATGTACTTATTTATCATTTTTCATAACTAATTTTAGTTCAACTCTACGACTTTTTGCATAATCTTCTTTACCATTTATTAATATTGGGCTAGAGAAGCTTGCACCTTCTACTATTATCATTTTTCTTAATTTATTACCATTCGTCTTATTGTAAGAAGTATTAGTCATATATTTCGCAACTTCATATGCTCTATTTAATGAAAGTTCCATGTTTTTCATATATTGTTCATCTTCAGAATACTTCCCAATAAAAGTCTGTGAATCAGTGTGACCTTGTATTATAATTTTTGAAATATTTTTTTCTAAGTATTTGTCAGAAAATATTGAGTCTAAATAAGTCGGTGCAAATTTATTTAAATACTTTTTTCCTTTTTCAGAAAGGGTATAACTACCTAATTCAAATAATTCTAAATCTGAAATTTTTACAATACCAGAATTAAGTTCAACGGTTGCGTTAATATTTTTTTCTTTAAAAGATTCTTGTAAAGCTTTTGTCGCATTTTCTTTTGCAATTTTTTGTTGCATAAATTCTGCATTATTTGAAATATATGAATATAAAAACATTACAATGAATACAAGAACAAGGCCTGTCATCAAGTCTGTCATTGTTATCCAAAAAATATTACCTTCCTGTGTGTCTTCACTTCTAGGTTTTAAACGCATTATTTACTCCATTTTTTATTCTAAAATAGTTTATCCACCACATCTGAATTTCCAGATTTTTTATCTATACCTTCATTTAATTTATTTAAGCTGTATAAGATATTTTCTAAATATGGAACCGTTACTTCAGCGATTGATTTAGAAATTGCACTAGCCAAATTTTCAGGTAATCCTTTTAGATATTTTTCACTGTTTGCACCTTGTATTTTGGATTCTTTGACTAAATCTAATAAAAATTGTTCACTAGTGCAAACATCAAATAATCGAATAAACTCTTTTTGTATTGAGAGGTAATATCTTTTACATTTTCTGTTATATAAAACTTTTTCAAAAAACATAAATAATAAAGAATAACCTACTGCAAAGACAGAACAAAGAGCTGCTAGTTGAATATTTTCTAACAATCCATTAAGCGAAGCTCCTACATTTGTTGTTGTTAAATCTATTGCAGAAAAAGCAATAGCCATTTTTAAAAAAGTAAAAAATGGTCCAAGGCCAGTTAATAGAGTCGGCATGACTTGAATAAATTTATAATTTATCTTTGAATGAATCAAAGATTCTTCGTTAAAGAAAAATGAAGAATCGACTGCTAAATATATTTCTGGAGAATAATTGGTTCCATTTTTAACTTGTTGCGCAACAGCATAAAATTTTTCTGGGAATATAAGAGCTTTCTTAAAATCTTCCCAACAGGTTGTCGTGTAGTAATTAGAAAGCATGTAATCATCTAATTCTTGATAACGATATGATAATTCTTTTTTATTAAGTTGTTTTAAAAAATTGAAAACAGGTTTTAAATTTCGCTCAGTTTTAGTGTAGTTATATATAACAGTTATAATAAAAAACAGGAAGAATGACGTTATTATCAATATTACAGGTTCTTGCATGACAACTAAAAATTTCATAAATTCCAAAGCTCCTATTAAAATATAATTATAGTATGATTATAGCATAATCCATTTAGATTATTTAATTGTAACAAATTTTGAATTATAATAAAAAATTATAGGGTACGAGCTTACAAGTATGAAATGTCCAAAATGTAAAAAAGAAATTAATGATAATTTAGCAGTATGTCCTGAATGCCATAAGGTTATACTGTTAGAATGCCCTAATTGTCACTCTTTAAGTGAAACAACTACTTGTGAAACTTGTGGATATACAATTTTAGTTAAATGCTCAAAGTGCTCCAAAATAGTACCTTATGCCAAAACGCTATGTTCAAAATGTGGGTTCCCAACATCAACTTCTCTTGCCTATCAAGAATGTGAGGCTGATGACTTTGCTTCTATTATAATAAACTTCGGTGCACTAAAAAAAATCAGAAGAAGCCTAAAGTCTGGAGAATTATATTCTAAATTTATTTATAAATTGAAAAATATATTGTATTCTCAGCTAAAATGTGTTGAATGTAAATTTATAACTTATGAAGATATTTATGTTGTAAATTTTAATAAAGAACTTTCGTTTACGACTTCTGCAAGTAAAGCTGTAAGGTTTGCGATAAAGCTTATAAATGCTTATGTCAATCTCAATTTAAATCTTTTAGATAACTTTGTTACACCATTAGATTTAACAATTACAATCGTAAAAAAACGGGCAGAAGAATTACAGGAGCTGAATTTATTTGAAAATAATATTAAAACACTTACTCTTAAGAAAAATATGCAAAAATATTTAAGAGGTTTTCAACTTATTCTAGATGAATCTGTACGGGATGAAATCGCCAAAGAATATAACACCGATTCGCTATATACGTACGAAAAAGATTATAAAACTCTTAATTTCTATGAATTATTGTTGGATAAATATGTTTTACCACCTTCTAGCAATAATAACAATAAGCCTATTGAGATAGAATCTAAATCTATAAAAAAGACTCAGATAATATCAAGTGATAAGAAAAACGAATTTAAAGTCTTTGATATTAATGCTAAATGTAATTTTATAGATACAACGTCTGTTGAACTCTTTCGTGTTTTAGAAAAACTCGATTTAAAAAGGGATGGTAAAATAATATCTATTAAAGGAAATTCTGAACTATTTAATTTTACTTCTGATATAATTGATTTCTATATTAAAAATGATTTTAGAGTTTTAAGAGTTACTTGCTCAGAACAAAATAATTATAAGCCTTGGGGAGTGTTTGAAGAATTATTTAGAAATAATTTTAACCTACCAAGTAATCTGAAAAATTTTGATATAAATAAGGTTTCTAATAATTTATTAAAAACTTTTAATCCTTTATTTAATTTGCTTGCTGGTAAAACTATTAAAGCGATGTCTCCAGAAGATGCTAGATTTGCTTATATGGAGCAATGGAGTAAGTTCTTTGATTTTCTAAGAAACACTGTAATTGTTATTGAAAACTTTGAAGAGATTGACGATACAACAATACAGACTTTAGAGTTGTATTTTGATAAATTTAAATCAATTAGACCTAATTTTTTATTTTTAACAACAGAAAACACCTCTGTGCACTCTAAAATTAACAAATTATTAAGAACGGATCTTTATACTGAAATCTCATATAATAAGAACAGCATTGATTCTTGTATAGAAACTCTTAATTGCGATGCATCAGATTTTATAAAATCTTTTTACTTCGAAAAAATTAAAGAGAATTTTAATGGCTCATATTTATACTTTAAGAATGCAATTGAGTATTTAAAAGAAGCGGGTATATTAATTGTTTTTGAAGGTAAATTAATAATTCAAAGTAAAAAATCTATTATTTTGCCACAAAGCCTAAAAGAACTTTATAAGCTAAGAATTAAAAATTTAAGTAAAAATCCTGAGCTATCCTTTATTTTTGCTTATGCTTCTATTTTAGGAAGTAGATTAGATTATGCTACTCTTAAAAAGCTTGGGATAAATGATCTAGAAAAAAATCTAGAAAGTTTGATTAATTCAAAACTCGTTTATTCTTATGAGGATGTACTATATATTAATAATTATAATTTAATAGAACAAGTTATTTCAAATTCTTTGAAAAAAGATGCAGAGACTTATTTAGCTAAAAATATTGTATCTAAAATCGGTAAGGATTTGGATGATACAAGTCTTGCTTTTCTAATGGGGCGTCTTGATTCTTATAAAGAAGAATATTTAACTTTATGGAAAAATTCTCAAACTTCTATTTTAGCAGGTGATTACGATGCTTATTTAAAAAATTGCCTAGGATTTTTATCTTTAATAGAACGAATTAATACTACCGTTCCACAGGACGCTATCGAAGAAAATAAAAAAGAAGTTTATAATAATATTTTATTATGTTTGTATAATTATTCACCAGCTAAAATTTATTATATTGAAAATCTTTTATTGATTGATGCAATTAATCAAGGAGATAATGAAAAAATAATTAAATTGTCTAACTTGATGTTACAAGGTGCTTTGATAACTTCTAATTATAATGATGCTTTGGGGTTATTACACAATATTTTGTCAAGAATGCCTAATCCAAAATTAATTGTTAATGGAGAAGTTAATACAAAATTCTTACTATTATCTCTTGTTCATATCGAAATTTTGTATAACATAGGCGATTTTAAACAATGTGTTGAGTGCGCTCAAGACATTCTTGCAATTTTAAATGCGGATACTATCGAGAAAGTTAAACCTGCAAGTTTTTCTATAAATTTATTTATTTCACATCTACTTGAAACTTTTAGATTAGTAGGTTTTGCAAAATTATTTTTATTAGATGACGACTTGCAACTCTTTTTTGAAAATATCAAGAAAGTATTAAATGTTGAATTACCTGAAAAAGATGCTATTTTAGCAATAAAAGATTATTTAGCGGGTAAAGTATACAACTCTGGTAATGTAGAAGAATATTCGGCATTTTCAAAAATAATATTTCTAATATTACAAGAATTTTCAATTCTTAAAGATGATTATAAGAGTTTTGCACAAAATATTTATCAAGCGAAGCTTTTAGCAAGTGATATTCATCAAAAGGAAATTGAACTATTTTGTGATTTAATGATTGCTTATGCTTATTTTAAAATAGGAATTAGTGAAAAAGCTTTAGCTATTTGTATTGATATTAATGAGCAAGCTGAAAAAACTGCTATGCATAATATATTGATTATGACAAAATACTTTATTGCATTATTAAAACAGGAATCGCAACAAGAAGAAATGATGCTTAATATTAATGATGCATTAGCGATTCTTCGCAAATATGGAAATCAATCTCAAATACTATTTGCTTTATTACAACAATTATATATTGATGCTGTAATTAAATATAATTATTCAACAATCGATATTGAATCTGAAAATTTTAAATTAAATGCATTGAGAGATAAATTGAGAATTTTGTTATCGAAATAAATATCTAATTTGTTACAAAATATTACAAATAATTTTATTAACTCACATTTTATGTGTATAATATATGCTAGGAGGCTTTATTTTGTCTAAAGGCTACGAAAGTTTTAATAATTCTGAATCTTCATTTAGAAAATCGTCTTTCATACAAGAACGTATCGGACTTGTATCTACTCATATGTATAAACAGTTTCTAGATTATCAACATGCTACTATGAATACAACAGAAGTTTTTGCTGAAATGATTGAAAATTTAAAAGCTATTGCTGATACCTTAAAGCAATCATTTGTTGCGAGAGGTATTGCAACAGAAAATAGTATTTTTGTAGATTATGATAAAGAAAAAACAGTTGTTATTATTAATATTCTATGGCATACAATAAGCTTGACTACACGTTGCAATTATGAACCTCAAGCATTGTTTAGGGAAAATAATGCACCAATGTTTTCTGGGCGTATTATGGCGATTAATGGTAATTATAATGACGTCATTGAAGGTGCAAAATCTAGACACGAAATAATGGAAAGATTATTAGAAAAAGAGGTGGCTTCATTGTTTGTACCGGCAGATAAAGCTCAAAACTCAATTTTTAAAATTAAACATCTTTCAAATAGAGAATTTTTCTTAAATTCTTCGGATGCATCAAGGGAATTTGTTTTAAAAGTTGTAGAAACTATTTGTGGAGGTGGGTTATATCACGAAGAAGGTTCCAGAAAAAGTTTTAATATTTAAATTAAAAATTTTAATATAACAAAAAAGCTCTCTTAAATAAGAGAGCTTTTTTGTTGATTTTTTAGTTTTCAACTTTTTTAAGTGTAGGGAAGGCTATTACATCTCTTATTGTTTGAGAATTCGTTAGCAACATTGCTAATCTATCAATACCCATGCCCATACCCCCTGTTGGAGCTAAGCCATATTCAAGAGCTGTGATGTAATCTTCATCAATCTCCATAGCTTCTTCATCACCGTTAGCTTTAGCTAGTGCTTGAGCTTCAAATCTATGTCTTTGGTCAATCGGGTCTGTTAATTCAGAAAACGCATTAGCAATTTCCCAGCCATTAACACGAGTTTCGAAACGTTCTGTTAATCTATCATTATCTCTATGAACTTTTGCTAGCGGAGAAACTTCACGAGGATAATCTATTATGTGAACAGGTTGTATCATGTGTGGCTCAACTTTTTCTTCGAATACTGCTTCAATAATTTGTCCCCAGTTCATTTCTTCATCTACTTCAACATGTAAAGTCTTAGCAGTCTCAAAAGCTTCTTTTGCGGTGAAGAATTCGCCGAAATCAACACCTGTGTATTCTTTTATTGCACCAATCATAGTCTTTCTATCCCAAGGTGGAGTTAAATCGATTTCGTGTTCTCCATATTGGATTTTAGTAGTTCCTAAAACTTCTTGCGCAACATAAGCTACTAAGTTCTCTGTTAAAGCCA
The DNA here is from genome assembly GCA_045645765.1 of Candidatus Gastranaerophilaceae bacterium. Classification (GTDB taxonomy): domain Bacteria; phylum Cyanobacteriota; class Vampirovibrionia; order Gastranaerophilales; family Gastranaerophilaceae; genus CAG-196. The sequence goes on along the minus strand of JAZRJK010000007.1, from coordinate 1,708 downwards.
TCATCTCATTATAATCAACATATGATTGATAGAGCTCAATCATAGTAAATTCTGGATTATGGCGAGTATCGATGCCTTCGTTACGGAAACATCTTGAAAGCTCAAAGATTTTATCATGTAAACCACCGACCATAAGCCTTTTTAAATGTAGTTCAGGAGCGATTCTAAGAGTTAAATCCATATCAAGAGCATTATGATGTGTCATGAATGGTCTAGCATTAGCACCTGATGCTTGAGTATGTAACATCGGTGTTTCAACTTCAATAAAACCTTGTTTATATAAATATTCACGAACTTTTTGAATAATCAAACTTCTTTTTCTTAAAGTATCTCTAGTGCTTTCATTAACGATTAAATCAAGGTATCTTTGTCTGTATTTAGTCTCAGTGTCAGACATTGTATGATGAGATTTTAATTGTTCCAATTTTTCTTCACTAATTTGCTTATTAGGAAGTGGCAGTAAAGATTTTGAAAGAATTTTATAGCTAGTAGCTTTAATAGAAAGCTCACCTCTAGGAGTTCTTCTGATTGTACCAGTAAATCCTACAATATCTCCAATGTCAACAAGTTTTAAAGTTTTTATAGCTTCCTCATCCATATTTTCTTTATGTGAGAAAATTTGAATTTTCCCTGTTACATCCATTAAATCAATGAACATTCCGCTGTTGCGAATAGCCATTACACGACCCGCTACAGAATATTCGTCTTCTGTTTCAATACCAGCCTCTAAATCTTTATATTTTTCTTGTAAATCAGCAGCATTAGCGTTTTTATTAAAAACATAAGGATAAGGATTAATCCCTTTGTCTGCTAATTCAGCTAATTTTTGAATTCTTGTTTGCCTAATCGTATCTCTTGCAGAGATAGGTTCTCTTGTCATTTGTTCAGTCATTTATATTTCCTCTTATTTCTTATTGTTTAATCATGATAACATAAACAAGACAACTTTTTTTATTTGTGTCAAAATATAATTATGCGTATAGAAAAAATAAACTCATTGACTAATTTGGGGAAAAATTATCTAGCTCGAAATTCGGTTAAAAAATATAGTTCACATATTTATAAAAAAGCAAAAACTTCAGCTACTAAAATTGACAAAAAAGCAGGATTCATGAGCTTACCCTTAAAATATTATCTTATTGGTTTAGCTCTTCCTATACCTTTTGCTTCAACCGTGGGTTTTGTGTTAGGTCTAGGCGTCGCTTGTTCAAAGAAAATTCCGATAGTTATAAAAAAAATCAAATCTTCATAATACTTAATAATGAGATTTACAAAATTCTAAATTTTTGATACAATTTAAATGTAAATAGTTTCTTAAAAAAGAACGGTTTTCAAAAGCCCCGTTCTTTTTTTATTTAAAGAGTAAGTAAGATATACTCTAGAGTGTAGCAAAATCTTAAAATGGAATGCAATTAATATGAAACAAGAAGTTAATAGACACGAAGTTTTGGAAAAGATAACACCAGTTATTGAGAATACAGCAGTACGTTATAATCTCATACCTATTGAAATTGAGTTTGTAAAAGAAAATCATAGATGGTTTTTGAGAATATATTTGTATTCATATGATCATGATATAACTCTTGATGATTGTGAAAAAGTTACAAGAAGTCTTAATGATTTTTTAGATGAATTAATACCAGTTAAGTATTATTTAGAAGTTTCATCTCCAGGATTGGAGCGAAAATTTAAATCTGATAAAGAATTT
>JAZRJK010000006.1:0-1716 GCA_045645765.1 Candidatus Gastranaerophilaceae bacterium | reverse complement strand
ATAGAGAATAAGGGGTATGCAAAACGCCTCTAGGGTATGAAAATTACGATATAGGGGTATGCAAAATAATAAACCTTATAACGATTACAAGTCTTAGGGTATGCAATTGTATTAAAATTGTGTAACGTTGCGATTTGAGATGATTAATCTTGATACAATAAAAAGTATCGAGATTTTTTCTTTTTTAAGGGGTTCAAGTCCCACCGTTACGCCTTTTATTTGCCCTGTGTGGGCTTTTTTTCTTTTTAAGACTCTGTTTTTCAAGCGAAAAATAATAAGCGAACAGGTTTAAAGTTTTAACTTTTTAACAATTACCTAACAATTTAACGATTACGAACCTTTTAACGATTACTAAAAACAAACAAATTATAGTATATTTTGAAATCTTGATTAGTAAGAATAGAATTTATAATGCAATCATATTGACAAGTATCGATGTGATAAAGTATAATATTGATACATATCGATATGAGAGGTGTTTAATATGGATTTAAAAGAGTATGCAAATATGTTTAAAGCAATTGGTGACGAAACAAGATTGTTTATTTTAAAAAAATTGATTACCAATGATGAATTATGTGCTTGTAAGTTATTAGAAATGGTTAATTGTAATCAATCTACTTTATCTCATCATATGAAAATATTAACTGATAATGGATTAGTGATTGCTAGGAAAGATTGGAAATGGGTACATTATTCAATTAACAAAGAAAAAGTCGAATTATTAAATAATTACTTAAAATAGGAGGCATTATGGAATATACATTAGATGATAAATATAAACTTATTAAAGAAGAGGTTTTAAAGAGTAAAAGCAAGAATCCAATCGAAATTGCAAAGTCAATTATGCATAAAGATTTTGTAAATATTCATGGACCAGAACACCATTTTTTAGATGGAGCTAGTTTTCTTGTTGCTTACAAAAATGCTGGTGGTGAAGTTGATGTAAATCAAGCAATAGATATGCTAGCAGAACGTACTTTAAAGATGCCAGGAGCTATGTGTGGTTTTTGGGGTATCTGTGGATCTACTACAGCAGTTGGTGCAGTTCTTTCCATTATTCATGAAACAGGTCCATTAACTTCAAATGATTATTATAAAGATAATATGGAATTCACATCATCAGTGATTAAAAGAATGAGTGAAATAGGTGGACCTAGATGTTGTAAAAGAAATGCTTTTTTATCACTTTCATATGCAGTTGAGTTTGTAGAAAAGAAATATGGAATTAAAATGAATTTAGACAACATATCTTGTGAGTTTTCATCATGGAATAAACAATGCATAGGAAAAAAATGTCCATTTTATAAGAATTAGGGGTATGCAAATTGCCTCAAGGGTATGCAAAATATTTAACTTTTTAACGATTACAAGGCTTAGGGTATGCAATTGTATTGAAATTGTATAACGTTGCCAAGAAAGACAGTGTTGAAACCCAAGGGACTAACGGCACTGTCTTTTTTTATACACAAGATATTGATTTTTAGTAATTATTCTTAAAATAAGATGAGCCCGATAAAACTCGGGCTCATCTTATTTTACTCTTATTTTTTTATTTACTAAATTTCATTACAGTATTCGTAAAGGAATTTTATTACGCCTGCACTCCAACCGTGGCAGAAACTGTGACGGAAACCTATATAACAGTATTTACCGAAATCGCCGTGAATATCCCTTTCCCCTGCTTTTGGTAATTGATCTAAGCGGTTGCTGTTC
>JAZRJK010000005.1:0-39902 GCA_045645765.1 Candidatus Gastranaerophilaceae bacterium | reverse complement strand
ACCGCTTGGCCTCCGACTTATTTTTAACTTCCCATTAATTTTTGAGAAGTATAGGGGGGGGATAATCCACACAACTATTTTACACTATATAGTTACTGAATTTATCTCCCCACCCTTGCAAGTTTTTTTAACTTTTTTAATATTTTTTTTAATTATCTAAAATATTCATCAAGATAAGTCTTAATGTCTCGTAACTCTAGCTTAAGAAGCCCTTTTCGATATAACGTTTGCATCAGCTTTTCTGCAGTATTGCGTTCAATGTTCGTTATAAATTCTTCTTCAATTTCTTTTCTAATTTGCCCAAGCTTTTTGTTAACTCTTTCTTCGTGAGATAATCTTGCCATTACTCTTTCCCCTTTTGAATTTCAATTTGCCTTTTAATAAGCTCAATGATAGTACTTGCTATTAACTTCTTCTTACCATTATAGTTGGTTAAAGCTTCCGTTAATATTTGGATATTATCTTCGCTTAATATAAGTGTTATTTTGATTTCTTTCATTTCATTACATTCTCCTTTTTCATTACTTCACGTAATTTTCCATCTTGCAACTCCTTTAATTTCTTAACTTCAATTTGATAATATTTACAATTCAAAGTGCTACTTGCTATACAATCGTTATACGGACACGCTCCACATATTTTAGCGTTTATGCTTGTATGTCTTTCTGTTGGATTATAAAGTTGACTAATTTCTTCAACGTTATGTACTTTTAAATGAGCTTTCATTGTTACCACCTAATTAATGCTGTTATAAATTCAATAAATTTTTCTTTAAAAATTAACCCAAACATAAAACCTATTAAAAGCATAAGTATTATTGTAGATAAATAATTAATTGCTTTTTTTATACTTTCAAGTAATTTTTTCATTTTTCAAAATCTTCCTTTGTTAATCCGTATTTATTCATTATCATAGCCCTTGTTCGTGGAGTTAAAGAAAAGTCTTTTATTATCTCTTTTGCTGTTTCTTTGCGTGTTTTGTCTTTTTCTTTTAAAACGAATTTTACAAAGTTTTCGTTTTCTTCTTTGTTTAAAACACAACCACCGTCAGGGATTTTTCGATAGCCTAAATAAAATACTGCCGTTGCTTCTTCTATTGCTAATGAGCAAGGTTTTTTCTTGCAAGTTGCTATACCGTCATTGCAATAACTACATATTGCTCTTGCCATTTCTTCAATCATAGACTTTTGAAGTTCTGCTTGTTCTTGATTAAGTAAATCAAGCATAGCACCTGTATTGTCTTCGTTTTTTCTTACTGCTTTTTTAGTAATTTCAATCATTTCTTTTTTGTTCATACTTGCTCCTTTATTTCTACACCGAATTGTTTTGCGAGAGCGTCAACAAATTCCCAAAGTTTATCACAATCTATTAAAGTTTGATTATCGTTGTCAACAATACAAAACTTTTGATTGCCTCCCATATAACTGAAAACTTTCTCAAAAATCTCTTTAGCTGTTTCCTTGCGTACAAAGTCTTTAAATTTTGCAAGATTTTTATATAACCTTTCGTTATCGGCTTGTAAGTTTTCGCATTTCTCTTTTAAATATTTGTTATTTTCATAAATCATTAAATAATCGCTATATTCTTCTTTTGTAAGACAAACACAATTATCGTAATTTTTTGGTGCTTGCGATTTATTATTAATTTCTTTATCAATCATTTCTTTTTCGTTCATTCCCCTTGTAACTCCTTTAATGTTTCGTCTATTTTATCGTATATAACATCTACCTTAACAATGACATAACTATATGGTGTAAGTTTCTCTTTCAACCTTTCGGCAAACTGTTTTAACAATTTATCTTTTGCAACTTCAATTTTTTCAAGGCACTCGTTTTTGATTTTTTCTAATTTGTCATCTGGCACAACTATTTTACAAATTATTCGATTTTTCAACCTTTTATTCTCGCTTTCCAACTCGTTGATTAGGGTTAGTGAGTCTTTTGATAAATCGTTCATACACCCTACGCTATGATAAGGGCAATCTTTTCTACATAAACCATTACAAACTTTTAAACCTTTCTTAATCTCTTTCACTTTTTCGCTTTCCATATTATTCTCCTAAAAGTTCTGGGTTATCGTGTATATTGCCGATTACTTCAAACGGTGTAGTATTGTCAAAAGCATAAGGATATAAAAAATCTTCGGCAACTACAAATCTACACATATTTTCATCATATCTAATATCTCCCATAGTTAAAAGATTGTCTTTCCAATAAACCTTGACAATATCCCCTTCAAAAATCTTCTTGCCGTTCTTGTCGGTTAAACCCGTGAATTGTCCGACGGTTTTATAATCAACGTCTATATCGTCTATTCCGTCAGTGTTCCGCATTTCCATAGGTATTGTTGGAAAATCGTCATAATGGGGTTTTGTTATAAGCCCATAAACCCAATCGCCATTCTTGTATTTTGTTCTATGATACCCTGTATCTCTATTTATTGCTTTTGCTCTAAATAAAATCTCTCTACTCATTTTTCTTGTAACTCCTTTATTGTAAGTTAATCATTTCTTCATAAAGTTCACGACTTCGCTCGCCTTTTTTATACCTATCAAGCAAACGCTCACACCCCATATAATAAAAATACCCAACTGTGCCTAACATAAGTGCTTCGCCTTGCATATTTCGGCAATTTTCAACGGCAGTTTCCCAATCCAAACTTTGACATTCTTTATATTCTTGTAATGCTTCTGAAAGTTCATTTGAAAGCGTTATTTCTTCGCCTACTTCTTTTATAATTTCACATAAAGATTTTAATTGCTCATTAGTATATTTACTCATTCCCCTTGTAACTCCTTTAATTTCTTTTCAGCTTCGGCTTTATCCGTAAACCAATCAAAACCAAGTCCACAATTCCATAAGTAATATGAATATTTGTTCTCGTAAACCAATATTGAATAGTCATAACTACTTATATTGTAATCGGCAACAATCGCTTCACTTATTTTAGTTTTATCGCTTATTTCAGCTGTGTCTAAAACATACACCGTATCGCCCACCTTACAAGGTAGCCTAATCAATTTGCCACTTTCAAGGTCATCTTCTAACTCGGCAAGGCGTTCAATGACGTCAAATAACTTTTTCTCCCTATAAGGAAAACCTAAAGATTCAGTTCTTTTAGTCAATCTTTCGTATTTCATTCTTCCACCACCCAAATATTTAATAATTTTAGTATTAGATAAATCGTTTCATTTTTAGCACCAAAGCAAATTGAATTATATATAATTTCAAATAACCTATAATCTATAGGGTATATATAATTATTATCTTCAACCATATTTCTTGCATATTCAAAAGCTGTATCAAAGTGTAGCATTTCCTTGCTTTTAGCGTATTTTCTAACTAACTTAATTAGCTTATCAATTTCTTTTTTATAAAATCTATATACCATATTTCCCCCTACATTTAAAATAATTTTTCATTTGTCGTCCCCTTTTTTAATTTCAAAATATATCATTGCTCCAATAGCTAATGCTCCAAATCCTGCAAACACTAATAAGATTGCAAACGCCCATAATGGTAATTGTACTAACATTTTTTACCCCCTATATTTCTTTTATTTTTATTTGTTTTAAAAACAACATTAATTTTCTTTTTATGGCAAAGAGTGCGTACGCTTCGCCTTGTTTATAACCTTTCGTATCTTCTACAACAAATTCGCCTGTTTTTTTATCAAAATAAACAAAATCTGCTATATACGTGCATTCTCTTTCAATTAATTCGCCTTTGATAATTCCCCCACGCTTGCCTACTTTGTCTGGCTTTCGTTGAGCTGGTATCAGCACAAATTTAACTTGTCTTTTAAGGTCGTAAATTTCCCCAGCACGCTCTAAAAGTAATAGCTCGTTCCATCGCCTTGCTTCTTTCTTACTATGGTGTATAACGCCATCTAGCGTTCTAGCCTTTTTATTATGATATTTATTCATTTTTGTCTTCCTTGTAAAATTCTAAAATGCTTTTATATAAAGGGCATTGTTCGTATCCATCAACATTTTTACAATATAGCTTTTTATGTAATTTCTTTTGAGCTGTTTTTCTAAAATACAAATGAATGTAAACGCCTTTTTGGTAGCCATCGCAATAAATCTTTCTTTCTTCGTTAGTGCCTTCTTTATAATATAAAGGGCATTGAACGTATGGGTCAATAAATCCACTTCTCATTTTCTCCACCTTTAATTAAATTTAATATCATCAACCTTATCAATTAAGTGTTCAAGCTCTTCAGGTGTATAACTTCTTTCGCTTTCAAAATGTAAAGTTGTATTTTTCTTTTTATTATATTTTTCTTTTTCTTTACTTATCTTATCTATACTTATCTGTGGCAACCGTTGGTTGTCATTTGGTTGCCATTTGGTTGCCAGAATAGGTTGACCATCTTCTTTATCTAATGTGTAAGCTCCATTATCTTTAAGGTAAAGTTGCCTTTTTTCATCAAGATAAGCCGTTTCTGTGTATCGGTCTTTGCGTAACACATTGTGCATTCGCCAGTGCTTTATAACTATAATTCCACTTTCAAAAGGTATTGTAAAACCCTTTGAATAAAGTATCTTGTTATCATCAGCTGAACTACCTATCATTCTTTCTATCCTTTTTGGATTGCCTACAAATCCATCATCATCTGCGTTCATACATAAATGAAAGTACAAATTTTGAGTTGTTGCTGGCATATCTAAAAATGCATCGCTTTCAGTTATCTTCTGTGTAAACATTCTTTTCGTTGCCATTTTTTAATCTCCTATCAAATCTAAATACTTTGCTTTTGATTGTTTGGTATAACTGGCAGACCTAAATACTCTCTCAACATATTTATTGATACTTTTTGCTCTATTGCTTCTCTTTTGCCATCTTTTTTACCACGTTCATACCCTTCCAAAAATGCCCTGTTAATTTCTTGATTATATTCTTTTTCTGTAAGTTTTATACGTTTCATTGTTTTTCTCCAATTCCAAATTTATGCAAATCTCTAAAACTGTATAAAGGTTGCATACGCTTTTGTATTTCTTCAACTCGACTTGACATCTCGGCAAGGGTATGTTCTACTTCTTCAATGTCTTTTTGTGTTTTAGCTATCTTATAACCCTTTTGGTCGCTTGTTGATATCAAAGGTCTTTTCTTCCCTATCATTGAAAGTAAATCTCTTAACTGCCTATCTTTCTTGCTATCCCAGCCTAAATGTTCAAGCATTTGTTCTTTAGTTACAACATCATTTTTCATTAAGAACAAATAAAGCATATTGCCGTAATACTTTTGATGTTCAGTCATTGGTTTTTCAATTTTCATAGCAACTCCTATCAGAAAGGTAATTCAATCTGCACTTCTTCCAACACTACTTCTTTCTTTTCTTCAACTTTAGTTAAAAATTCAATATCTTCTACAAGTATTTCGGTTGATGTTCGTTTAATCCCTTCTTTATCTTCGTATGCTCTGTTATATAAATATCCAACTATTCCAACCTTACTACCTTTTTTAAGATATTTAGCGCAATTATCGGCTTTGCTTTCCCACACTACAGCTTTGAAGAAATCCGTTTCATCGCTGAAAGGTCTGCGCACAGCTAAATTCAAAGTAGCTACACTTTTACCTGTTTGAGTTGTCTTTAATTCAACATCTTTTGAAATATATCCTGTTAATAACGTTTTATTCATATTTATTCTCCTTATTTATTGTTTGCTCTTGCTTCTAATTCTATCCTTGAAGCTTCGACAATCTTTGGGTTTTTACAATCTTTCATAGCTAATAACTGCTGTTCGGTCATCGTAGCTATAAAGTATTGTCTTCCCTTTGAAACAAAACCAACTGCACGGGCTTCTTCTAATGTCATTTGTTTTTTGTGTTCTTCTTCAAAAGGCATTTCTTTTTTATGTGTTTTTTCGCCTTCTTCTTCTGGTAAATCTTCGCCTGCATAAATATATAAACCTAATCCAAACATTGCAAGGTTCTTTGTTAAACAACGCATAATAGCCTTGTTTATATCTGTCATTGTAGGCTGTAAGATAGCTTTATTTCGGTTATCCATAACCGGTAGCCACATTTCATAAGTTAACTCGTTTGCAGTTACTTCGGTAAATACCATATATCCTGTTTCATCTTTAATAAACGGCATATCGTGTTCAAAGCGTTTAATCTTATAATTCGCATCTGGATATATTTTCTTGAATTCTGCCCAAGCATACGCCCACGATAAATACGTTAATCCGTTCTTCTTTTCCGTTTTATCGTTCACGTTTATTTTGTAAATTTCTTCAAAATTTTTCATAATTAACCCCTACTAATTTTTATTTTTTTTGCGCAACAACCTAAATCATACATAACGTTGTATTTACACTTTCTACAGTAATCTAATGTGGTTAAACTATCATATTTAACGCACAGCCAGGCATATTGACTTTCTTCTTTTTTGAGCTGTTTTTCTTGCTTTTCTTTTATCTTTTCAGCCAATATTCGCCTTTCTTCTTCTAACTTTTTATGCTCTTGCTCATACCACTTATATCGTTTTTCAACGTATGAAGAAAAAGCATAACCATTATCTTTTAATCTTGTTAACACGCTATACCAGTAATCTCTTAATAATATATCCTTGCGTGCTACGTTTTTTTCAATCTTTAAAAAATTATCATTTAAAGATTCAAGGCTTATTTTGTATTTAAAATCATTAAAAAGCAATTCAATATCCTGCTTACACTCTTTAGGCGCACTAAATACTTGATTTCCAAAATCCCAACTCATATATATTATTTTTTTCATTCTTTTCTTTTTCCCTTTTCAAAAAATCCTTTAACTCTTTATCTGATGCTATAAATAATATAAATAATGCTCTTTCTCTTTCAGTAAGTGGTAAACCTAATTTAGCTTTAGCTCTAATTCTTTCGTTCATTGATTTTCTCCCTTTAAATATCTTGCTTTATCGGTAATTTTAAAGTATTCAAAATAATCTTCAATATGTAAATGTCCTTCAATTTTTAGCCTATCGTACGTAAATTTAATTTGTCTTATCAACTTTGCGCTACTTTGGTATGTCAACCCTAATAGCATTTCAATATCTTTAATTGATAGCGCATCTTTAGATAGGATTTGTTCTCTTTCAGCGTATGTCATAATAATCACCCTATTATTTGCTTATAAATTTTTTCGTTAAATTCTGGCAAAGAACGAATATAATTATCCATTTTTTTTGGCATTTTACTCCACGCTGTTGCATTATCAACACTCATCAATTCAGGAAAGCATAATGCCCACCACTCTTTGTTTCCTTTCAAATCATAAAAATTGTCATATTTGGGGAAATAATTAAAATTTCTTATTGCCTTGTAAACTTCATCAAATCTTGCCTTTGTAATTTTCTTGTTAAATAGATAATATTTTTTTGCTTCAACATTAAAACAAAAAAGACAATTTTTAATTGCTTCGCTTTTATAAATAGCATAGCTATCACTTACGGCATTGCTATCACTTACGGCATTGCTAGAACTTACGGCATAGCTATCACTTACGGCATTGCTATCACTTACGGCATTGCTAGAACGTACGGCATTGCTAGAACGTACGGCATTGCTAGAACTTACGGCATTGCTAGAACGTACGGCATTGCTATCACTTACGGCATTGCTATCACTTACGGCATTGCTATCACTTACGGCATAGCTATCACTTACGGCATTGCTATAACGTACGGCATTGCTATAACTTACGGCATTGCTATAACTTACGGCATTGCTATAACTTACGGCATAGCTATCACGTACGGCATTGCTATAACGTACGGCATTGCTATCACGTACGGCATTGCTATAACTTACGGCATTGCTATCACTTACGGCATTGCTAGAACGTACGGCATTGCTATAACGTACGGCATTGCTATCACTTACGGCATTGCTAGAACGGTCAAACCTTTTAATGATGTCAATATATTGCATCAAGTCATACTCTTCAACAAATTCAATTATGCTTGCAACCGATTTTACTTTATCGCCAGTTTCTAACAAATTTTCGTATGCTCTAACTTTGAAATAGCGATTATATCCTAATGGCTCATAAAAGTTAAAAACGTTTGCAGGGTCTTTTGAAAAGTGTAAACCCCATTTACATTCGGTTATATTTCCGTCAACTTTCCAAACTGTACCAACAATGTTTTCGCCCTTTTCTCCATATCTAAAACTGCTATCGCCATTTGTACTTAAATCGTACTTAACAACTTTATAACCTTCTGCTAATATAGGCAGGTCTTTTATTTGTTCTTTATCAATCTTATATGTTTTCATAATGTTTCTCCTTTTTGGTTTTAGTTTAGATTTTCTAAACTTTTTGTGTAAAAAAATATAAGCCAATTTCATTCTTTGAAATTCCTAATACATTGCTTATTGAGTCAATATCTTTCATTGTGAAAGGATACTTATTATTTATTTTTTCGCTAAATGTTGGAACGCTCATTTTTACCTTTTTTGCAAGAGATGTTTGATTATACCCACACTCATACATTCTGCCTAACAATTTTGAATAATCCCAAGCCATATACATACCTCCTTTTTTTAGTTTTGCAAAACCATAGTTCAGTTTTTCTAAACTTATAATAGCACAAACAAAACTCATTGTCAAGCATTTTTTTATATTTTTCTAAACTTTTTTAGCAAATTTGTTAAAATCTTTTTGACTTTTCTAAACAATAATGCTATTATTTATGTATAAGGAGAAACAAAATGGATACTGAAAGAAAAGAAACTTGTGGAAAAAGAATAAGAAAGGCTTTAACTATTAGAGCGATGAAGCAATCAGAGTTGTGTCAATTTACAAACATTCCAAAAAGTGCTATGAGTCAATATATAAGTGGCTCTTTTGAACCTAAACAAGATAGAATATATCTTATTGCTAAAGCATTAAATGTTAGTGAAGCCTGGCTTATGGGATATGAAGTGCCGATGGAAAGACAATCAAACATTTCCATAGAAAAAAATCTCCCCCAAGATAAAAGCGATTTATCTAAAGAGGAGAAAATATTACTTGATTTATTTAATTGTGTGCCGGAAGAAAAGCAAAAACTTGTTATTGAGATGATTCGTGTTGCTTTAGAAAATTTAGAATAACGGCAGTTGCTGTAATTAATGCTTGTTCGGGATTGCTACTTTCACGAATAACTTTAATTAATTCTTTTTCATTTTCAGTCATAATAGGAAACCTCACAATTTAATAAATCAATTCTAACATTATTATAAAAGCGAAAAATGGCTTTTTAAGTCGTTTTGTGTCGAATAATGTAAAATTATTGTAACAATATTATAACACTTGAAATAATGAAAAATCAAGGCTTTATAACAGCCAAGATTTTTACAAATCGAACAACATTTTTCTAAAATTAACAAAATATTATCTAATAGGAGAAAAAAATTATGTGGAGAGATAAAGTTTTGTACGAACTTGAAAAAAGTGGATATTCTACTAAACAATTTGCTGAAAAAAGTGGAGTATCAGAAAACACAATTAAAAGAATTAAAAAATATCCTGACGTCACTATTCAATTAGCAACACTTGAACAACTTGCAAAGGGTTTTGGACTTACCCTGCAAGAATTAACAAACGATACCAATACTATTGTTGGGTCGGTAAAATTAGAAGTTGTGCAAGAAGAATTAAATAAAGTAAAAGATGATTACAACCTTTTACTTGCTGATAAAACCTTGTTGGACAGCGAAAATAAAACTTTAATTGCAAGAATTGAATTGCTTGAGATGAAGCTTATGTATACTGAAAAATTACTTTCTGTGTATGAGAAATTTGATAAACTTAAATAATTATGGACAAATATTATATATTATCAAACAAGTTTTCAATGCACGAAAGACAGACAAAAAAACACGGCAAAGTATATGATATATGTTTTCGTGTAATTACTGAAGATGGCGTTGAAAAACAAAAAAAGCTTTCAGGATTTTCAAACAAAACGCTTGCCAAACAAGGTTATATAGATTTTATAACAAACCATTGCGAGCTTTTAAAAAATAATCCTATTATAAGGCAAAAACGCATTGAAAAAGGGCAAGATGCTATAACCATTAAAGATTTATCAAAAACTTACCTTTTGTCTGTTAGAAACCAAATCAAAGACTCTACAATATATGAAAAGCAAAAAATATTTGATTTGTTTTTTATAAAACGTTTTGGGGATTGTCAGCTTAAAGATTTAACCAAACAAGAATTGCTTTGTTGGCAAGATGAAATTTGGTCAATGAAAAATCCAAAAACTAACGATTATTATTCATATAAATATTTGTCAAAATTAAGAACGTACTTTTCTGCTTTTCTTTCCTGGTGTGCAGAACGCAACGAAGGCTTTACTAATTATCTTTTACAAATTAAAAAACCGAAAAGAAGAAAACCTAAAACCGAAATGATGTTTTGGAATCGTGCAGAGTTTGATAAGTTTATTGCAGTAGTTGATAATAACCTTTATAAAACAATGTTTGCGATGTTATTTTTTACAGGTAGAAGAAAGGGCGAAATCTTGGCTTTATCCCCTAAAGATGTAACAAGCAAAGGCATAAACTTTAATAAATCTTTAACAAGAAAAACAATAGATGATAGCACTTATAAAATTACTTCCACAAAGGCTGAAAAAACGGCTACAACGCCAATTTGTGAGCCGTTAAAAAATATACTCGATAAATACGAAATACCTGCTGGAGAGTTCTTTTTTGGTGGAGACAAGCCTATTTCAGACAACACTTTAAGGCGTGCATTTAACTATTATTGCTCGATTGCAGGTGTTAAGCAAATTCGCATTCACGACCTACGCCACTCATTTGTATCAATGTTAATTTCATTAAACGTAAACTTAATGGTAGTTAGTTCCTTAATCGGAGATAGACTTGAACAAGTAACTAAAACTTACGCCCATTTAATTGCCGAAGATGAGTCAAAAGCAATTAAAAAAATAGTATAAAACACGCTAATTTTAGTTAATTTTTGGTAAAAATTTTAAGCAAAATGTTACTATATTATTACTAAAAATAAAAAACCACTATATATTGTGGTTTTAAAAGTATAAATTACACAATATATTGTGGTCAGTAGTATCGCGTCTCCCCTGCCAATGGTGAAAAAACGCTTATTTTTGGCTATTTTTAGTTGAAAATAGGCGTTTTTCTTTACTTATTTTTATATATTTTACTTATTTTATCTTATTTTGTTACTAAATTTTGTTACTAAATTTTTAAAATGAACAAATACCTTCGTTTTTTAGCTTATAAGCGATAAGTTCAACCACGTATATAGGTGGTTTCCTTTTTTCCATTTCCCAAGCTTCAATAGTTCGTTGGGGAATGTTAAAGTATTCACTAAACTGCTTTTGTGTCATTTTGCTTGCTTTTCTTAATGCTTTAATATTCATATCTCTTAAATTCCTATTTTTTACAAATTATCAAACCATTTTTTTATTACCTGGTCTTGTTTTCTAATAATGTGTTTTTCTTTAATTTGTTCTCGAGTATAATTAAATTCATTATCTCTATTCCAAGTTATATTGCCTTCCCAATCGCAAAGCAATATTCTTTTAACCATATATTTACAAGCTCCAACATCATCAGTATCGCCAAAACGACTCCATTGGTAACTAAATATTTTAGCAAGGTCTGGATGAATGCTTTTTAGTAAAAAATCTTTATATTCTTTCCACGTTTTAAATTGTTTTGGCAATTCTTTAATAGAATAAACTAAATTTTCTCTTGCGTAAATTGCAGCGCAATGAACGCCTTTTAATCTTTGTTCTAATTTATCATAAGTTTCAGGTTCAAGTTCTTGCAATTCTGCTAAACATCTATACGCTTTTTCGTGGACTAAATTTGAAACTCTCATAAACCTTAAATTCATTCCAAGCATATACATTTTATCGTATACCCTGTTATATTTTAAATTGTTTTCTGCAAGATATTTCCAAACGTCTGTATAACTCCAATCAATAATAGGATATGCTTTATCTGGCTTATGTTTTCTTCTTAACCAAAACAAATCATTATCTTCGCCAAACATTACAAATCTTCTTGAAGGGCTTTCTTCTGCTCTTAATCCAATAATTGAAACACTTTTTCCTTTTAACTTTGCTAAATTATGCCCTGCCCATTGCGCAAACTTATAAAACCTTTTTGGATATTTACCTTTTATCGAATGTATAGCAATTTTATCTTTATCTCTTACCCATTGCTCGCCATCTCCCCAAGCCCATAAAAAAAGCTGTTCGTGGCTAACTGCGTTAGTCATAAAAATAGGAACTTGATACCACAACGGAATTACCATTGGCTGGTTCATCGCCCATTTAACTATATCGATTGTGCCTTGATACTCTGCTTCTTGGTCTAAAAAGAATAAATAAAACTTTCTATTTCTTTTTATTGCTTCGGAGTTTACAAGGTGGAAAAGAGCCGTGCTATCTTTCCCACCCGAAAAAGATAGTTGTATATTATCGTAATTATCAAATAAATACTCTATTCTTTTTTTCGCCGCTTCCAATACATTTATCTTTCCGTTAATCGAAGTCCTCATCTTTAATATCCTCTTCAACTTCAATAATTTGTTTTTCAATCGAATATGGCACACCTTTTATTTCGCTAAATATACCAGTTAAGCCAAGTAATCGCTGTACTTCTTCAAGTGTCATGCCCAATTCTTTCATAATTTTTAACTCATCCCAACCATCTTTAAGCATAGATACAAGGCTTGCTTGTAATTCAACTTCGTGCTTACCTCTTGCGCGATTGTGTCTAATTGTGCTTGCCATACGATTATTTATATCTTTATCAATAACTGAAACTGGCAAACAACCTTCTTCTCTTTCATAAATGTTTTTATACTTTAGAATTATAGAATATCTATGGAATCCATCTACTATTATATATTTATCAATTTCTTTATCATAATAGCAAACAATTGGCATTGTATATCCATCTTCTTTAATACTTGTATAAAGCAACTGCATTTCTTTCGTAGCAACTTTATTAGGGTTATAATTATTTGCTTGAATTTTTTCAACTGGCACTCGCTTAATATTGTAAACTGGGCTTATAAATTTTTTATCCATTTTTCTTTACCTACCTTATTTATTTCTTTTTTAACCTCGTCTAAAAGGTTGTTTTTTTTATTTAAACTTTTTTGTACTAATTTTTCTAATCCACTATCACACCAAATATTGTAATAATGGACATCATTTTCTTGACCTATTCGATATATTCTGCCTTCTGATTGTATCCTTTGCGAATAATCAAAAGTGTGCTCTGCAAATATAATATGCTTGCAAAATTGTAAATTTAAGCCAAAAGCACCACAACCATAAGTTATATAAAGCGTTTTAAATTTATTTTTTTTAAAATCTTCAATAATTTTTAATCGCTCTTTTTCATTTATGCTACCGGTTATAGCAATTTCTCCAGAAGGAATGCTACTTAAAAATTTTACAAAAACAATAACTTTATCATTAATTTTGTTTATTAAATCTTTAACTGTTTTTTCTTTCCCAGTCGCATTGCAATAATGTTTTTGCAATATTTGACTTATTTTCATAAAATCAAATTGTTCAAGACTTAAGTATTTTTCTTTTAATTCGTTATATTTTTCTAAATTATCCATTTGATAACTATAATCGTAATAATGCTTTTGCTTGCCTAATTCCAATTCACTGTCAAATATATACGGCTCTATCTTTGATATTAAATGCTCTATATTATATTGCTTTTTAACAAGTCCTTTAAGCCGTCCTCTTATGTAATACTCACAATAAGTATTCTTAAATTGGTTATAACTCATAGCAAGAATTTTAGGGCTTAAAAACTGCATTTGTGACCACAAATCAATTACGTTCTTTGATAATGGCGTACCATTTAATATAAGTTTATAAGTGGCGTATTCGCCTAACTTTAAAATGCGCTCTGTCCGTTTTGTTTCCTTATTCTTGATTTTAAGGCTTTCATCTACCACTATAAACGACTTACCACGCTCTACCTTTCGCAAGGTTTTAAGGTATATCCTATCGCTCGCTCCTATGCTTTCACAGCCAATTATTTCAACTGGTAAATCATTATGCCACTTTAATCGTTCTAATTCTATTTCGTGTTTTATTGAATAAGGACAAATCCAAAGTATATAATCGACTTTATGCCGTTTGCTTGCTATTAGGTCAAGAGCTACTTTTGTTTTTCCTGTCCCCATTTCCATAAACAAAGCACCAACTTTAAGTTTAGATAATTTTTCAAATGCTAACTCTTGATTATTCATTATCAATTAGGCTATCGTCTGCCGTTACCGTTTGTGCTTTTAACTGTGTAGGTTTATGCGTTTCAAAAACATTTTTATCAATAGGCGAAGTTATATTTGCATTCATTTCTTCAAAAATCAATTCTATTTCTTCGCAATTTAATTTTATTTCGTTAAGTTTTTTATATTTATTATATTTTCCTTTACCAAATTTTATTAAGCTAAAAACAAATTCTTTTGGATAGTTTATTTCTACAGCGTTTGAATGTTTCCCTTTTTTTAATAAAGTTAATGGATGCCAAAAACAATAATTATTGTAATCACTATTATGAGGACAACTTATTAGCACTGCTTTAGCTGTGACTTGCTTTATATTTTGTTTGTTTATATTTAAAGATTTCCACATATTATTCTTCCCACATAAAAACGTGCATTCCGTTCAACCAAAATTCTACACCTTTTAAACGTTCGCTTTCGCTATACTCTAAAAAGAAATCATCTATAGCATCTGCCATATTTGTACCAAACGTTTTTATAAATTCGTTTAAAGTAAAAATACTTCCAGCTTTCACAATTCCGCAAGCGTAAAAATCTGCACCGTAATCACTAACTAATTTAATCATTGTTTCTTTCATAATATATACTCCTTTTTTATATTATTCGTAATCTTCAGCAAGTGCTGGATGGTCTTTATCCATTTGAGATAATAAAGATTTAATCATTTCAACAAATTTAACAGCTTTATCTGTGCCTTCTTTAGCCCAAATGCAACCTAATGAGTTAACAGAAAATAAAGTTTCGCCATATTTAGCAAATTCGCCATATTTACCTTCGCTTGTGCCAAACGTCCAGTAATTTCCACCATCAGCTGGGATTGAATAAAAACCTTTTTCGTTAGCTACTAAACAGCTTTCTAATCTTCTGCGACATTCTTTCCCCCAACGGTAATATTCATTTGTACCTGCGTTGATATAACGATAATCTTTATACATTTTTTGTACCTCTCTCAATCTTTGTACCTATATTATACCACACAATGTGTGGTGTGTCAAATGATTTTAAGGGTTTTTTAAATTTTTTTTATTTTTTTTGTAAATTAAAAAGAGTGGATTTTGCGCCACTCTTTTTTGTTTATTATTAAGTTGTTAAGACACCTTCCACGCTATATGACATTTTCTATTTCTGCAATCAAAAATATCTATTAAGTCTCCACTAACAACCGTTGTTAAGTGTTGGTCAATTCTTATAAGGTAAGTTCCGTATTGATGAGTGTCGGCAAATTCTCCGACTGTCATATCATCACAATTAACTTGACGATAACACAAAACATTTGTTAATAAAAAACTGTAACACGTCCAGCACAACTTCTTGCACCCTAATAAACGTGAAGTGTGAAATAGTTTTTTTCGCACAATGGAATATTCAAGCCCACTTGCGAGGGTTATTGCCCTTGTTACACAGTCGTTTTTAAGTTCTCCACCCGGATTAACATTTAAGTAAACAAACCTTGCCACTAATCATCATCGCCTTCGATAATGCAGTCATAGTAAACGGCTAATTTTTCGCCACCTTTAACGCTTGCATCTTTGTCATTGAGCCAATCAAAAGCAAGTCTAACGGCTAAATCTAGGTTTTGACCGATACTTTGTTTATAGTCGGTGTAAATCATAAGAGTAGCAACTTCAAGTTCTTTTTCAGTAAAACCTTCCATTTGTCTGCCAATAGATTTTGCGTGCTTGCTAATTGCCTCTTTTGAGAACATTTGCTTTTCGCGTTCATCTAATTGCTCTTTGAGTTTTTTACCCCATTTTTCTAGGTCTTGCTCGGATAATTTTTCTCCAAAATCTCCACCCATATCACGTCTGCCACCTTGTCTTGCATAGTCTTGTTGACCACTTCCCCAATAGCCGTTAAACGTTCCCATTGCTTCAATAGGATAATAAGTCATACCTTGACCTTGCATAGGTATATGATGTCCGTCATAACCGTAATCGCCACGTCTTGCCATATCTCCGTAACCATAGTCATTGCGTTGATTGCCTTCTCTTCTACCATAACCTTGCCCACCGCGAGCCATATCGTTTTGCTCATAAAAAGCAGGAACGCCAGCATAAGGCATACCTGAACCATAATCAGCTCTATTACCACCTTGATTGCCTTGAGCATAATCTCTTGGCATATAAGGGTCGTGTTTAATAGGTTGGTTTTGCATGGTCATATCTGCTAAATCACCTTGATACATACCTTGATTATAAGCACGCATATCTTCCATCATTAAGCCGTCACGTCTGCCTGAAGTGACATAGCCACCTTTTGAACCATACGGATTACGACCATCCATCATACGTCTCATTTGTTGACGTTCGCGATAACCTTGCAAGCCTTGATATTTTATTTGTTGCCTTCTATTCATAAAATACCCCCTTGTTAAGTTGTAGGTGCAGGTATTACTGCAAGCGTTTCTTGTGGATAGCAACTTAATTTATTTATAGTTTTAAAAACAGCAGAAGTTGCAGATGTGCTAATTCTTAAACCATACTTTGTTCTTGTTCTAATCGCACACGCCGTTACTTGACTACAATCGCAGTTCACGATAGGATATACAGTTGTAGTATCTCCACCAATACTAATAGCCACAGGCATTGTTATCGTTGCGGTTGTTGGTATAGTTTGAGCAACTACAAGACATACCCTGCCACAATCAGGATAAAAGCCAGCAGGAATATCAATAACAAGAGTATCAACGCCATCAACTGTTATAACTGTTACAGCCGTTGAAATAACGATATTTCGGCAAAGTCTACAATCTTTTATACAATTACTCATTTTTTTATCTCCTTTTTATCAAACAAGGGCATAGTTCCCTATACCCTTGCGAATTTTTTTCACTACAAAAGTAGGAAGTTAATTAAATTGAACCGCAACCATTATTACCATAGCCATAACCTGTTACGTTATAGTTGTAGCAACAGTTAGGATTTGGCACTATATAGGCAGGTCTTGCAGTAGGATTTAATTTGCTAATAATCCTATCTGCTTGATAATCATCGCTAATACGACCTTTAAGAGCAGTATTTTCAGCTCTTAATGCTTCAATCTTATCGTTAGTGTAAATGTCAACTAAACGTTGGTTACCTGCATTAATTGCTGCGATTATGTCACAAGTGTTACGTTCATTAGCATACTTGATATCAGCTATTGCGCCTTGAGTTTTGCAACAACAATCAGCTAACTGACTTGATAACGCGTAATTACCTTGTAATAAGCTAGTATTTACGCCTGAAAAGCCTTGATTGATAAAGTTTTGCATTTGCGATTGACCTAAAATTATTGAGTTTAAATCGCTCATAATTTCGCTTGTGCTAAAGCCGGATGCAACGTCATTAGTGGTTGCAAGTCTGCCTAATTGCCAACCTACAAAATCGCCTCCACCACCATTGCCACCACCTAATATGCCACCATTTCTGTTAAGCATACCTGCTACGATGATAAGACCGATAAGACCTTCCCAACCACCACCAAAGCCGTTGTTTCCACCGTTCCCACCAATAGAACCGATTTCTCCTTCATAATAACCCATAAATTATTCTCCTTTATAAAATTTATTTATATCTACAATTTTCTCCCCTGCGCACTGAAAGATTATTGTGACATACTAATTAAACATATTTCTCATATCAGACATAGTATTATTTACTTGATTGATAGGAATATTATTTTGTTTTGCAAGTTGATTTATAAATTGATTAGTGTTCATACCACTATTTTTAATCATAGTTTGCGCTTGTTTAAGTTCAGGGAAAGCCATAAACAATACTTGCTCTGCAACTTGTGGCGTAAAACCTTGATTTTTAAGCGATACTAATATATTTTTTAATTGCATACCTTGTTGAGCCATTTGCTGTATTTGTGAAATCATTTGAGGATTTATATTCATTGTTATACTCCTTTATCCATAGTTTTTTCAGTCTTTTTTGTTGGTTGATTTAAGCCGTTTATTTGGGCTTGTAAGCCATCAAACATTTCTTTTAATTCATTGTATTGCTCTATCGTTATAAAGCCTTTTAAGTCGGTTTTTCTTACAAATTCCCCTGATTCTAAAGGCTTTTGTTCTTTGATAGGTTCTGCAGTTTGTTTTTCAGTTTCAACCTTTTTATATGCACTAATAAAAGATTGACCATCATTACCACATACCTTTTCGTAAACCATACCATTTGACTTATCAATAAAAAATGCTTTTTGGTTAGGAAACAAAATGTATGCTTCTGCTTCTTTTAATGTTGCATTTCCTACGTATTGAATAGGCATTTCAATCGCGATAGGTTGCTGTATAGTTTGTGATATAGGTTGTTGAATTGCTTGCTGTGGAATATACTGTGGTTGAGTATAGCTAGGCATTTGATAATTGCTTCTACCATAAAGGTTATTGTTAAAGTTGTTGTAAGAGTAGTTCATAAATTCCCCTTTTTTTGCTTTGTTTTTGTACCTAAATTTTACCAAAAAAAAACACAATTTGTTGTTGACAAATCGTGTTTAAAAAAATAAAAATAGTTATTAAAAAGTGGTTAATTTTTATAAAAAAATGTACAAAAAGTTAGTTTTTTTTTTCTAATCCTAAAAAAGCTTTTTTAAGTTTATATTTTAAATGTTTGACCGTGTCGTATTCCCAATCAGCTTTTTTCGTTTCCAAAAGCCAAAGCCATACTTTCATTGGTTTTTCGTTTTCGATAAAAAATTTATAAGCTAATTCACTTTTTAAAGGGTCTAATTTTAAAGCTTTGCATTTTTCAAAAAACAAATTATCATCTGCTTTTTGCATTTTCGTTGCAAAATCTTCGTAAAAAAATATTTTAATTTGTGAATATTCGCCAAACTTGTTACGTTCACGAATATAAAAGCATTTTTGAAAATTATCAAAAGCAAGCTTTGTTTCGTTAACATCAAGCTTAATTTGTTCAAATTCTTCAATATTATTTACATATAATATATTTGATTTAATAATTGGTTGAATAATGTTTTGCGAAATTAAATTAATATCCATAATAATTACCTTTAGACAAGGTATAAACATTTAAAAGGTTAAGGGAGCGTTTTTGCTCCCTTTTAATTATTTCTTTAAAATTGATACATACTTTTGGTATGTTTCATTTTTTGCCAAATCGTTAGCATCAAAGCCAGCTACTACTTTTTCAACTTCTTTCTTTTCTTCTTCATCAACTTTGCCATCAGCAATTACTGTGCCAAGCAAACTTACTACTGTGTTAAGTCCTTTGTTTTCACGGTCTGCAACTTTTTTATCAAGTTCGGCAATTCTATCACGAAGTAAATTAGCAAGTTTAACGGCATTTTTTGAAGAGATTTTACCTTCAAAAAGTCCACTGTTGTTAAGAACTTCACGAAAAACCTTACCAAGTAAAGTATTTTCAGAGTTTCCAAAGATTTTTTCGTAAACTAAATATGCACCTGTTGCTGTACCTGCAGCAGCAATTACAAATTTCCAATAAAAAATACCACCAAAAACATCGCATAATGCCCACATTTGAATAGCTGAAAGTAGAACGCATAGAGCGAATCCACATACAAGGTTAGTAGCTACTCTTACCTTTTCATTTTCAATCTTTTTAGTCCAAGATAAATATGCATATTTTGCGCCAATCATTTCAATAAAGGTAAATACAGCACAAAAAGCGTATAATACCCAACGGTTAGTAAACCAATTTGCAATCATAATTATTATCTCCTATTCATTAATATTTGAATTATCTACTAGCAAAGATACGTTTTTGATAAAATCATCGTATGATTCGCCAATTCTTTCAGTAACTGAAGCGATTAAATTAGTGCGATTTAATTCAATAGCCTTTGCTGTTTCTTCACGGTAACTTTTAATTCGTAAATCACGTTGTTCCAAAAGCTCTTGAATTTTTTGCTCGGTTAGTTGTTTTTCTCGTTCAATTACTTCTTGTGTTATCTTTTCCATTTCAACACGATAATTTTCGTGTTTTTCCAGTTGTTTCTGCACTTCACGGTCAATGTTTGCTTGCTTTAAAGCAATTACTGCATCCAAAAACCTTGTGCATTCAGTTTTAAAAGCCATAAGTTTGTTCTCCTAATTAGTATTGAGTGTCATCTGTTACAGGTGTAGTTTCAGCAATTTCTTTAACTGCTTCACTCGCTCTAACTACTTGAATCGCATCGCTAATAGCTTCTGCCTTAATTTCTAAAATGCTTGCTTCTTGTTCAATATCACGCACTACTTGGTTTCTAACTTCTTCAGCAAAAGCTCTAACACGTTCTTCAACAAGCGCATCAACATTTTGATTTAAGACATCAACTCTTTGTCTTTGCAATTCTTCTAAAATGTTTTCTAGTTTTTGTAGCATTTTGTAACCCCCCTTTTAATAATATTTTTATTAATTAAAATAATATAGTTAGCTATTTAATAGCCTTTCCATATTAGCTTTTAATTCATTAGCATAGCTTTGTTCAAGCTCTCCATCGTGACATTTTTGTAATATAGTTTTTTGTTGTTCCGTAAAATAAAAACAATAATTAGTTAATACATAATATAAAGCCAATCCCCATACCATTTTTCTTTGCCATAAAGTATTATTAAAATAAACTTTGCAACCATATTCGTATTCGTTTTTTAAGGCGTTTAAAAGGTATTCACGACTTGTTATATCTATATTAAGGTTAGGGAACTCGCCATATATTAAAACGCCATTCTGCCTAATTGCTAAAGCTTCGGCAAGAGCAAAACGATAACTATTACTTTGTAATAAGTTTTCTAGTTCTTCAACTGTATAAATAAAGCAATCAGCATTTAATTCAGCTATATAATAACTTCTGCCTAAATGCTTTTTAGATATAATCACAAAATCTTTATCTTTGCATTTATCACAAAACAATTGACTGCCTGTTTGATAAATACATATAACGTTTTCTTTTATGTGTTCAGGTAAAAATTCAATAATATTCATATTTTAACCCCTATTCTATAATATAAATATCAAACAAATCATCAGTTATGTTAACTCTGCTTGTTTGCCCTAAAGCTGTTGCTGTAAAGTCAAACGACCATTGATAATATTCAACGTAAGCATAATTTGAACCAATGCCAACAAAATACTTTAACCCAGATAAATCGCTTTGTGAAGCTTCGGTGTAACCACCGTTAATAGATATAACGCTTTCATTTTGAATTGTTATTAATCCTACATTTTGCAGTATGTTTCTAATAATATAATTCGTGCCTTTATATACTAATTGAACCATTTTGCCAATATGTTCATCGCAATATTTTACATTTTCTTTCAATTCCCAAAGCTCTATTTTTCGTTTCTTTAAAACTAAATCAGTTTCGATTGGTAATTCAGGAATACAAGATAAATCTTTTATTTGATAATAACCTGAATTATCTTCGGTATTCATTGCACCCCAACAGATGTATCTGCTTGTTTCATCGTATCCCATACCCTGATTATCGAATAATTCAAAGTGAATATCGTTACCAGCTTTATGTACTTGAATAAATACAGGATTATACGTTACAGATAAAGGATTTTCTTCATCAGCTAAAACTAAATATTTATCCGTTTCTTCATAGCCTTCTTCTTCGTTATAACGGCTATATTCCCAACGGTAAATTCCAGCTTCTAAATCTGCTAAATAAACTGTTTGACCTGTTAAAGTTGGTATTCCAGCCCCGTTTGTTAAGCCAACTACTTCTGCATTGGTAAAGTCTACTTTGCCTTCAAATAATGACCCCTTGCTTGATTTTACTAATCCGTTTGGGAATACTTCAAAGCCATTGTTTCTATAAATTTTACCATCTTTAATATCTCCTGTTCCAACAGCTATAAGTGCTGCAGAATTTTCGTTATTAAATCTACCAAATACTGTAGTATTTGCTTTGTTTACTATTAAACCCAAACCAAAAGCGTGAGCATTATCAGCTTCAACCAAGTTATCTTTACCACTTGCACTTGAATGATTACCATTTACTTGGTTATTATAACCAGCTATTACACTTGAATATTTACCGTTGACTGCGTTATTTCCACCAGCTAATACTGCTGAATAATCTCCGTTAACTTGGTTTTTCCACCCACCACCAATGTGAGAGCCACGACCTTTTGCTGTGTTTTCCTGACCCCCTGCATTTGCAAAGGAATTTGACTTTGAATACTCACTACCCCATTCATCAATTCCACTTGGATTTCTAGCGTTAAATTCTTCTTCAGTTAATCCGACTTCGCATCCACCACCAATTACAAAAGAATTACGTTGATAGGTTTCGTTGCCTTGATTTAATGCTGTTGAATATTTACCGTTAGCGATTGAGCCTTTAGTTTCTCCGTTTTCAATAAATGATTGTTGCAAAGTGCAAGCATCGTTGCCCTTTGTTAAAGGCAAATCAATAGCTCCACCACCTGTTCCAATATCGTTAAAGCTCTTAATAGTTACAACGCCTTCTGTTTCGGTTGTGTAACCATAATAAATTTTTCTTGTACCATTTAAAAATCCAGCTTCAATTTTATATATTTTTTTAATTTCAAAATTGCCAGATAAGTCAACTTTTGAAGCTAAACACACTTCAATAAAAATATCCCTAGCTTCTTCATCTCCAACTTCTATATAATCTTCGCTTGTAGCTCCGTTATAATATAGCCAGTGGGCTCCTGCGCTTGCCCATAAATATATGCCTGCGTTTAAATCCCAAATTCGTACAAAAACTTCGTTTAATTCAATATAACCAGGATAACCATCTTTACCGTTTAGCCCATCTTTACCATTTTCGCCTTTTATAGCCGTTACTACATCTACTTTGCCATTTGTATAAATTATGTTATAATAACTTGTTTGAGAATCATACCTTAACACGTATGGTCGATTAGATGGATTCCAAGAATCCGATAAATTAATAGTTGGCAGAGTATTAGCTTCAAAATAAATTGTTAAGTAATTACAATTTAAAAAAGCACTACTTCCAATAGTGTGAACGCTTGCTGGAATAACTATTTTGGTTATATATTCGCAATAAGCAAAAGCATATCTATTAATTATAGTTAAAGATTGTGGCAAGTTAATATCTCGAAGCTGTGTGCATTGATTAAAAGCATCTTCGCCAATAACTTGAACATTATTTCCAAGTTTAACTGTTGCTAAATTTGAACATTGGAAGAAAGCTTCTTCATTTATGATTTTAACGCTATCTGGAATAAATACTTTATATAAATTATTATTAAACGCAAAACCCCTTTGAAAAATTTGAGTAACTGCTTTTCCATTATATGAGTCAGGTATTGATATTTCGTTTAGCATTTCAGTAGCATTTCTAGCATACGCAATAGCATAACCATCATCTACTTCGTAAAAATCAAAATACTCGTTAGAAGTATATTCAAGTGGTTCATCAGCTGGTTTAATTGCTAAAATTCCAACGCCTTGCTCACCTTGTTTACCCTGTTCGCCTTGAATACCTTGTTCGCCTTGCTCCCCTTTCTCGCCTTGTTTACCTTGCGCACCTAATTTAACGCTAAATGCACCTTTTGAATTATCTGTATATTCAATAATATAGTGTTCAGCGTTTTCATAATTCCATTTAACTTCAAAATAAGAGCTATCGTTCTTTTTTAACCAGTCGTTAGAACCAAAGCTCTTTTCTTGCGATTCGCAAAAAATAGTGTTTATTAAATTACACTTATAAAAAGCTCCCCAGCCTATTGTAATTACGCTTAATGGAATAACTACTTTTTCTAACTTTTCACAATATGCAAAAGCCTGGTCATTAATAATATCTACATAATTGCCGAACGCAATAGAAGTTAAATTACTACACTTGCTGAAAGCTTGTGTGCCAATGCTTTCAATAGTTAAACATTTAATTTCTTCAAGATTAACACATTCGCTAAAAGCATAATCTTTTATATTAGTTATTGTATTTAAAAAAGTAACGCTTTTAATTGAGCTACAACCCTTAAAACCATTACTTTCAATCGTAGTTACAGGTAACGCTTCTTCTACATCTGCGCCCTTGTATTCGGTAGGTATTACTAACTTTTCAGGCAGGTTATTAATATCTTTAGCACTCACGCTATAAGTGTTATCTTCTAATAACGTAAAGTAAAAATATTCATCAGCTGTTGGGTTTTCAAGGTTAGCTGGAATTATGTTTTTAATGCCAACGCCTTCGCCTTGCCTTGCTATTGCACGTAGCACATCATCATAAGTGCTACCAAAATCAATATCATTTGCCATTGCTACACCTCTACCACATTATCTATGAAGTCTATTCTATCAATATAATCTTCTAATTTAATTCCATATTGATATTTTGATTCGTAAAGTGGCGTTGTTTTTAAAAATTTAATATCATTATTGCCAGTAATTACTATATCGCTTTGTGGACTTGATAATATTGTATCAATAAACATTGTTCCACTTATTAATTCAACAAAGTCAATATTTCTTAATACTGAAGCAGTATAATCTTTAGTGGTTTTATCTCTAATAACTCCACCTAGCGCATACTCTTTAACTCTTGTTTTGTGCTGGTAATTGTAACGGACATAACCACTTGCATTCATTGGGAATGTTATAAAGTTTCCGTATTCGTTATAAAATTCAAGAATGCTTTGATATCTTATAGCTTTTGATGTTAAAAGCTGAAAACGAATTACATATTCGGTAGCTATTCCTTCTGCACTTGATAAATACACTACATCTTCTTCATTTTCTTTTTTATACTCTAAATATTCGCTAAAATTTTCGCCACTTTCTACAAGAAACTTAATAGCTATATTATGTATATAATTTTGTGGTTTAGCTACGTCACTAGCAGAAGTAGGATTTTTTAATCTACGAATTTTAACAGTTTTTTTATCTTTTATATATAAATATGTATAATTACCTTCTTCGTATGTTCCGTAAAATAAACGCTCGCCATCCATATTATACATTTCAAGCGAAGTGTTCTTTTTATCAAACGGAATGCCAAAATACTCTTTACCGTTAATATTTAACTTTTCCCACGCAGGCGAATTTTTTTCGATAGTTAAATACTCTGAAACTGACTCTGAAATAGCGTAAGAAATAGGCAAGCTTAAAGAAGCATTATAAATAAATCCATCTACCCTATGCGTGAATCTTGCCACTTCTACTTGATACGTTCCAGATTCTTCTTCAAATATATTTTCTTGAATTAATTTAGAATTGTATGCTCTTAAAAAAGAAGTAACAGTTACTTTTCTATTTTTTTCAACATCTATTTGTAAAATAATTTGATAATTTGTTTCTTCGTTTGGAAATAAATTTAATACATAATACTGTGGTTCTATAATTTTTATACGAATGCCTTGTATTACCATTGTTCCTGGAAGCAATCCGATAGTATTTTGAACGGCAGTAACATAACATTCCTTTAATACGCCTTGCATTATGTAATTCTTGCCACCACAAACAGCGTTATTAAAAGCTGCACCATCTATATTTTCGATTTCTACGCCATTGCGTTCTAAAACTTTATATGACATATTTATTACCGTCCTAAATAAATTCAGCAAATGTGCTAAATGATATTTTATTTATTCGCCCATTTACCGAAAACGCATAAAATGTAGATTTATTATGTATTGCATTACATACTACTTTACCTTTGTAATACGCAATCATCGTGTTACCCCTCTATTAAGTCCATTCTAATAAGTCTATTATTTTTATTACTTTTATAACCGTTATGCTAGTAGCTCTTATTTCAAGTTTGCCATCATAATGATTCCAAACAAACGTAGAATCACCGCCAGCTGCTTCATTTTTCATTCCACAAGCATAAAAATTTACATCCCCAATAGCTATTATGTCGGTATATCGGTAAGAATTCAATGGATTATCTATGTTAGTGTTTCCTTTAAAATAATATATAACAAACACACCTGGTGCTGTTATTCCATTTTGCTCAAATATTGCATTGGTAACGTCTATTGTATTTGATAATATTTCCGCAGAAATTGCTTCATTTGCTTTTGTTGCTTTTGTTGCGTGGTTTGCAACTTTAACGCTCTTTCCATCATCTTCAAAAATTTCCGTTAAAGGAACATTATTAATTGTTTTACTAACATTGTTTGCACTACTTGCTGTTCCTGCACTTGTTGCTTTTTTAAAAGTAAGCCTATCTTCTTCTAAAAGTGTATCTAATCTTGGTATTTCTCTAACTTGTTTAATAATTGTATCTTCTAAAATTACGCCTGATTGACATAATACGTTATATAACAACAATCTAGCTGTTCCTGCGCTTGCTACAGTTAAATCATTACCCTTGTCGATTGCTGGGAAGTCTTTGCTGGCATCAGCAACAGATGCTGAAACTACTTTTATTACTGCTTCTTCGGTATTAGCGTTTAATTCTACATAAATGCTATGCGCAGCATAACCAGATAAATAACCTAAATCAATGCTTTCGCCCCCTTCAGCTATATAAATTTCCCAACCATCAATTACAATTAATCCTGTATCAATAGTAAAAGTAGTATCGTTATAACTATATTTTAATTCGTTACCAACCCCTTTAACATAGCCTGAATAACCGTTATAAGCGTATCTAATCATTCTTGTGTCATCAACGTTAGTAACTATATATTTATCTTGACTTGTTTGGTCGTTTGTTTTTCTCACTAATTTAATCGACATATTATAACTCCTGCGTTAGTGCTTGTATTTGATAACCTAGCCTAATTATATGCTTGCCTTTGCTATCTTTTTCAATTTCGCCAACTGGTAAAATTTTAAAACTTCCATCTGCCATATAAACTTTAATATTATATGAAAAATCTAAAGCAGTTAAATCTACTATTGACTTATATTGTAAAGCGTTTAAATCGATTTTTTCTTGATAACGATTTTGCGCTAATTCCATAACTGCATCATAAACTGCATCAATCAAAGCTTGTTTTTCAGTTAAATTATCGTTTGGTTCTGCTGCGATATAATTTTTATTTTTTGTTGGATAAATAAATTTTTCAACTTCTTTACCTGCTATAAATTTACCTGTTCCAGCGTTTGAATAAAACTTTTTACCCACTTTATCAAACAATCCTACTTCTTGCGTATCTATTTTGATGCAAGGCGCAAAATCACGAACCAAAACTCCATAATCATAAGCTTTAAACGAATATAACTTATAACCGTTTGCTCTTTCGCCGTTGTTTGAACCGAACACAAAAAGATTATTGCTATTATTTAATTCGCCTTCATACGTTGCCGTTTCTTTTTGTCCATCACTTAAAACTGCGCTAATTACTTTATCTTTAGCTTCAACTTCTAATTCGTATCTTTTATTTAATGCTACTTCGAAAGAAAAAGCTCTGCTTGTGTTTGCTACGTAAAAGGATAAATTATTATTAGTAGTATGGTAAGCTGTAATATCGTAATTTGGCGAAATGCTGTTACCAAATAATGAAAGTGCTGTAGCATCAACTGGCACTAAATAATCTATAACATATTTTGAGCCTTTTCCACTAGGCTTAAAGCCTGTATCAATATATTGTTCGCCAGTAGCTTGAATAAATTCAACTTCCTTATATCCAGGTGGTAAAAGCCTATAAACAGTATTATTGGGTGTCAACGCCCATTCTTCTTTTTTTTCGTAATTTGCATTATATATACTTACTCGATTAATATCTCCAAATGATTTTTCAATACCTTGCAAACCAAAATCAGCAAGTTTAATTGTAATTAAATGTTCAAAAGATTTTTTAAAAGTAAATAAAAGCGTTTGAGTAGCTAAATCTAAATTGCTTTCACTATATAAATTATAATAACTAATAGCGTTATTAATTAAGCTATATGCTTGAACGTTTTCAAATCCTTGAAAATCGTAAATTTCTAAATCTAACGGTATATCTTGCAACGCTTTTACATCTATTTTTATATTTTTAAAACCAACATCAATTTGATTTTTCCAAACACTAAATACAAATTCAATTAAATCTGCTACAGTCGTTCCTTTAAAGTTATCCCAATTAATAACTACATCTGAATTAAAAAGTGTTAAATAATCTTTTAATATTAATGTTGTTTTTTTGCTTTTTTCATCAACAGTTGGACTGCTTGCCAATCCACTAAACATTTGATGACCTTGTTTGTCGTTTACCACTACAAAGAAAGGTTCAGCAGAAGTTGGAATTTCTGCCCCAACTACAGTAATATCATCATAATCAACTGCTCGTTGTGTTCGTGACCACGATTCAACTATATAGGTTTCGCCTATTGTTTTTAATTGTCGGTCATATAAAACGAAATACATAGCATCTCCTATAAAGTGTATTGATGATAACTCGCCCTTAAATATCCTGTTTCGTTTGGGTCAAGTTTAATAACGATTTTGGTTGTGGTATTTGCTTTAGCAAACAAGAAAGAATCAACATCTTGTGCTTTTGATAAATAATCATAAGCTGAATACAACTTGCCATTTCGTTTAATTAATATCTTTGATTGCATCGCATCAATAATAAGTTCTTCGCCTGGTTTTACAAAAAGGTTTTCAAACCTTACAGTTGAATAAACTTCGCCTGTGTCAGCATCTTGTAGCGATATTGTTGGATTTGTCATTGCCCCATAAACAGTAGCACGAATTGGGATTTCATCAAAATATGTGTTATCTATAATATCGTTTTCAATAACTGTGTAACCATAAGTATATGGGTAATGGTAAGGATAATTTTTGCCTTGCTCGCCCATTTGAATATCAATAATATTTTCGATTCGATAATATTTAGGCGTTGCTGGTAAAAACGAAATAGGACATATAAGCGTTTTAAATTGGTCTAGCTCATCTTGTTGTAATTTTTGAATCTTACCTTCCCAATATTTAACTTTATACGTGTCATCATATTCAAGTACCATTTTATTGTTTAAGTACGTTTGAATTTTCCCTTTAAACAGTGCTGCTTTTTCGTATGCTTTTGGTGCTAAAAAATATAAATTTAACGTAACAGGAGCTTTCTTTTCTCTTGCAGAAGTAAAGAAAGTAGTTAACCTTGATTCAAGTGTGCTAAATTCAAGTTCAAACCCAAGATTTTTTGGAGTATCAACAAAATCTAACGGTATTCTTTCTATCGTTTCATCAAAATCATTAACTATTAATAATGCGAATTTTCTAATATTTGACATTTTATGCCCCTTTACGTTCTACTTTGTTTAGCTTGTCGCAAGCCTTTATTAACTGCATCAATAATATCCTGCTCGCTCATATATTCGTTCTTTTCAATATTTATAGTAATATTTGAATTATCTATATAATTATTACTTGTGTTGTCGTTATAATTATTAGAAGTTAAAGAGCTTGTAGGTAATTCATAGTTACCACTTGTAACGTTATAATCGTTAGCGTTAAAGTCAGGAATATTTGTGCTAATTTTATCTTTAGCTGAATTAATAGCAAGGGTGGCTGCTGTTATTCCTGCAACGATACCTGTAACGGCAAGCCCTAGTGACCAGCTACTGTGAAAAACGCCAAAAGCCATTGCTGCACCAAATAATGCAGCAGTTAACGTTCCAAGTACGCCTATAACTTTAGCTATAGTTCCCATATTGCCCCAGTTTTGAAATAATCCAATAACTAACCCTAAAGATGATACGACTGCCCCTATTCCTAAATGTAAATTTGTAATTTTTCCTTTTAAAAAATCTAACGCGTCACCTAACACTGGTATTGCACCTATGATTTTTGAAAGAATTAACAAAACTGGACTTAACGCTGCAGTTAATAATAATCCATTAGTTATAGTGCTTTGCATTCCTGGAGATAAATTTTCAAACCCAGTAGCTAAATCTTTTATAGTTGGGATAATATTATTATTTAATATATCTACAAACTTTTCATAAATTGGTATTAATGCCAAACCTAATTCAGTTTTAGCATTTTCAAGCCTTTTATTTACGATATTTAATGCGTTGTCGTAGTCTGCTAAACTTCTTACCTGTTCGTTTGTTAAATAGCCTACAGCTTCAAATTCTCGGCTTAATTGTGCTATTCCTTTTGCGCCTTGATTTAGTAACGGAATTATGTCAACAGCTATTTTTTCTCCAAAAATTTCACTCGCATAATACGCTTGTAATGTTGAATCTTCTACACTTGCTAAAGCTGTAATAACAGTCATAAATGCGCTTTCAGTATCAGATGGTAACTGTGTTAAATCACCTACTAAACTTTCTAATGCTGTTTTAGCTGTTGAAGTGCCACCAGCAATAGCAGTTCCAATTGCATCACGGCTTTTAGTCATAGCCTTGTATAACTGCTCACTTGCTACATCGCTTTGTAAAGCAATATAATTCCAACGCTGAATAGCTTCGGCACTTAAATTATATTTATCAGCAGTCGTTTGAATTTCATCGCCACTTGCTACTGCATCTTTTGCTAATTTGTTTATTCCTGCAATAGCACCAACTGCTGCTGCACTAAATGCTGCTGTAACTTTTGATGCTTTTTCTAACCCACTACTTAATTTAGTTATGCCTTTGGTTGCATTTTCAAATTTAAGTTTATCAAGTTCTTCTAACTGATTTTTTAATTTTGTTGCTGTAGTTTCAGTTTTAGCAAGTTCAGTTTCAAGCTTTCTATAACCATCTGTGTCAATGTTACCACTTTTTTGCAAATGCACCATTTGCTCACGAATAGCCTTTGCTTTCGCTTCTGTAGTACTTAAAGCTGATTGTACTTGTTTTTGTGCTTGTAAAAAGTTCTTTTCGTTATAATCTAATTTTAAGCCTTTTTGTAAAGCATTTGCTGTCTTTTGTGTTTGGCTAATTTCCCTATCAACGGATTTTAACCCTTTTAAAAAATCAGAGACATCTGCCCCAATCTTGACCGATAATCCCTTGATTGCATTTTTTGCCATAATGTCTCCTTAATTTTATAAATTATCAAAATCTGCTTCCGTTGCTTTAGTAACTGAAGCAATACCCCTTTTTTGCATTTCTTCTTGTCTCTTTTGTTGTAAATATTGTTTAGCAAGGTCAATTTTTAAAGATGTAAAAATGCTTAAAACATCTGCAATATGTAAATCTTTATAATTAATTCCATTTTTACCAAATTCTTTTATTATTCTTAATGATAACGGCATCGAAAATTGTGTCATTTCTTTTTCGTCTATTTTTTTATACAAAGAAATCATCAACTTTCGATGCTCAATTAGTTTTTTTCGGCACTCGAATTTAAAACCAATTCAAAAGCGTTTTTAATAGCTTCAGTTAATTTTTCAATATATTTGGCATCGCTTAAATCAAAAAGTTTTAAAAAGTCAATAAATTCAATTTCAGTATCAAACCAACAATAAAGCATTTTCATTTTGCTAATTATTATAGATGCTGAAAGTTCTTCTATTTCACATATTCGTTTTGAATAGCCAAATAAATCTTCACGCTCTGCAAGTTTTGGGAATTTAGCTTCAAATCTTATTTGACTTGCTAAACTTGTATCAATTTCAAATACTTTTTCGCTTTCTTTTACAATAAGGTTTCCTTCAATATTTTCTTTCTTTTGAATTGGTAATTTTACTTTCATTTTAATTCTCCTTTCGCTCTATAAAAGTTTTTGCAATGTGCAAGATTTGAACTTGCATTTAGTGATAGAGCCACTTGTTTTACTTAAACTAACATTGCATAAAACGGCTAAATAAATAGCCGTTAAATTTAATTTGTTATGCTTTTGCCTTTGGTACAGGCACAGTATCAAGGAACGTTGCATAGTTGGCATTGTCAGGTAAGCAAGAAATTTTAAAAATCTTTCTTGTGTTGCCGTTTTCATCAACGTATTCACTAACGCCATCTGCACCCATAAGATTTACACCTTTAATAGTTAAAGGATAAGAAACGGTTGCTTCGTTTGTAGAATCGGTGTTTTGTGATAAAGAAGTTGATGCAGGTGAAACGTTTACGTTTAACCACCACACTTTCTTTGTCTTTTGAACAGCCTTGCCACTCGTTTTATCTTGAACCACAATATAACATTCTGCACCAACAGCAATATCAACATTGCCTAATACTTGAACTTCTGCAAGTCCTTGTTCAATTTCCATTTCAAAGCCTAAATCTTTTTCAAAATCGTCATCCCTTGCAGTCATTTCAAGCGAACCTGTGCTACCTTTATCGTTTATTTGTGATAAGATAATTTCGCCATCGCCATATATATCTTTAGTGTCAACGTTCTTTTCGGTGCTAATTGCCGTTAAATAGCCTAAAGGTTTAACCGTTTGACCATCAGCAGAATATACACCATTTTTGCAGTTAAATTCAATTATGTTTTTACCTGCTTTAGAAGGAACTGCCATTTTTATATCTCCTTATTTTGTTTTATTAAGTCTATCAACTATTATATCAATTAGTGTGTTTTTATTGCTCTCAAAAGTTTTTCGCATAAAAGGTTTGCCATTTTTGCTAAATTCAATGATGTTTGAAAGTGGAATGTTTCCACCATACGTTTTATTTTTGCCTGCTACTGCTGTATTACCAACATAACGAACGCTTACGTATTTATCTGTTCTTACCCAGCTATTTTTAAAATTACCAGTTTTTGATGGACTTGCTTGCTCATATTTTTGAACTAAATAATCTGCAGCTTCATCTAATGCTGCTTCCTTTTCAGCTATTAAATCGTTAGCATATTCATTTAATACATCGTGCAGCTCTTGTGCAAGGTTAATTTGATGCCTACCACTTTTTGTCTTGTGCGTATATCCTGTGTGGTAATCTCCGTAAATATCAACGAAATTTCGCCCTTTACTTGTCGTTCTTTCCCTAGCCAATGTATTCAACTCCTAAACTAAAGGTATATTGCGTTGATTTTAACGCATCATCATAGCCTAAATTAAAGCCTTGAAAGGCTAAATCTTGCGATTGCAAGTGTTTCTTAATAAGTGCTTTATTGATGTTGTGTAAGTCCGTTGTATCGTCTGCATAGCCTTTAGAAACAAGAATAATATCGCAATCGGCATACCTTGTTAAAGTCTTTCCATCGCCTTTTAATTCATCGGTATCGGTTATTTCGCTACGCAACAAGATATAACTTGCAGGGGTATCTTCGGCTTCTTCGTGCATCGTTTCTTTATATATAGGTATGCCGTGAGTAAACCATAATTCTTTTGTTATATCCCACAAAATTTGTTGAGGGTCTTTTCCAATATAAATCATTTGCTTAAATACTCCCTTATAGCATTTTCAACGTCTGCATCATCTAACTTGACAATGTTTAACTTACAATCTTTAGGCAATTTAGCAGGAGTTAAAGTTTTAACTTCATATAATCCGTTTTCAAGCCATAAATACTTTTGACCTTGATAATACATCTTGTCAATTTCTATGGTGTATTGAAAAGTCATATTTTGAAGTTGACCTAATTGCTGTGTTTGAACTCCTGCAAGATTTTTTTTGCCTATAACTTTCAAAGCGTGAACAACAACCTTTCTTCTATCGCCTGTTTCATTATCAATTATTGAATCAACATCGCATAGCATTACAAGTCTTTGTTCACTAAACATTTTCAGTTCTATCTCCCTTTGTTAATATCGAAAGTTTATTTTTTAAGAGCGTGATTGTGGAGTTATTAGCAATGTCGGTCTTATTCATTAAAGCTTCAGCAATTAAGCAAGTGGTAAACTTTCCTAATTCGCTATTAAGTTGTACTTCTGAAATATCATCACTTCCTAAATCTGAAAGTGCAGCAATCAAAAACCCCTTGTAATAGTCATCTAACGGATTGCCGTTTGCATTAAAATCCCCAATGCTTTTCTTGTAAAGTTGTAATAAATCATCGCTAACGACAAACATTGCTTTTACTCCTTTTTAGTTTTTGTTATTTATTAATTAAGTAGTGGCTTTCTTTTTGCCATATACGAATGAGTCAGGAACAGCCTTTGCAGTTACCATCATATGTGCTGTATATTCTTTAATGCGCTTCTTGTTAGATACGTCTACGCCAAGTTCCATACCCTTGTTAATATTTGCTTTATACCACTTACCAACATTACCGATAATAAAATCGCCTGCTGCAAGGTTAGGGTCTGCTTCAACAGGGAACGATGACATTCTCGTTAAACCACCACCGTTTAATACAGGTAATACATAGTTGCCGTTCTTATCTTTTGTAAAAGTAATGCTGTCAAAAATATCCGTAGCAACATAGATTTTGGCACCTGCTCTCTTCTTAACAGGCAACTTCTTAATGCCTGCTTCAAGCGCTTCTCTTAAATCAGTTACAGTTGAAGCGTATTCAGCAGAAATAGCACCAACAGTAATACCTGAAACGTGGTCAGCACTACCAATACCATAGATATAATCATTGATAAGAAGTTCACGCATTGATTCGCTAATTAAAGAAATTAAGTAATCAGTAAATTCTGCGATTGCCATTGCTTCTTCTTCAAAAGTAATTACGATGCTATCTGTGTAGTTACCTGTTGCACCGTTAAGAATATCCCACTTAACTGATTCGTTTTCAGTTGGAGAAAGTTCTGCTTTAACCTTTGCACCACTCTTGCTAACTCTATAAGGAAATTTAACCTTGCCTTTAATAGCCGTTGTTAAAATGTCTCTATAAATTGGACTTTCAAGTTCTTCTTCTCTTAAAATGTCTAGCATAACTTCTTGTGGAATAAAAATACCACCATTGTTTACACCATCAACTGAAGCAGAAGGTGCTACAAATGTTTCAGATGTAGTAGTAGTTGCTACACCCAATGCTCTTAATTCTGCATCGTTAAGAACTACGTCTTGTCTATGAGTGCTTTCTCTTAAAATGTATTTAGCAAAAGCCTGT
Organism: Candidatus Gastranaerophilaceae bacterium; assembly: GCA_045645765.1. Taxonomy (GTDB): domain Bacteria; phylum Cyanobacteriota; class Vampirovibrionia; order Gastranaerophilales; family Gastranaerophilaceae; genus CAG-196. Next base: position 4,860 of record JAZRJK010000005.1, on the reverse strand, counting down.
CTAATGTTTACGTTTTCCATATTATTTTTAATCTCCCTTGTTTGATTGTTTTGATTTTCTGCACTTACTTTTTCTTGTGCAAGTTTGATTTTTTCTTCTACGCTTTTAATTGCATCCCTTACTTCCGTTGCTTCGGCAGTTGAAGTTGCAATTTGTTCATCCGTAAGCGTATCACGGTGTTCGGCAAGTTGTTTTTTAATAGCATCTTTTCTTGCCTTAAGACTTTCTAATTCTAAATTTAAGTCTCTTAATTCGATTACACTATCAGTCATCTAACAATCCCTCCAATTCCTTTAGTTTGTTTTCTCTTTCGGCTTTTTGTTCTGCCTTAAGTCTTTCTTGTTCTGCTCTTTCTTCTGCCTCAATTTTAGCCTTTTCTTCATCACCCTTTTTCTTGTCGGTTTCGGCTTTTGTGCTTTGTGCTATTACAGATGCTTCTTTATAAGCAGGGAACGGAGTAATCGTAATTTCAAATAGTTCGTCAATATGAGTTATAGTCCTAATGCCTGTTGCTTGATTAACTTCATCACTACAAGTAAAACCAAAAGACATACCGTCTACAAGTCCACTTTCTACAAGATTATAAATATCTCTTGCGTATTGTGTATTTGGTAGTTCGGCTTCAAAGAATAAACCTGTTTCATCTACTTCTATACGCATATTGATATTGTTTCTTGCAAGGACTTTTTCTGGTGTAACTTGATGACCACCAACCAAGTAAACATCGTTAAGATTAGTGCCTTCCAACGCTGTTGGTAATATCGTTTCTCGGATTTCCCCATACCAAAAGTCATAAATTCTTGTTTCGGTATTAAACAGAATTGGATAGCCACGCAATACTAACTTTTTTCCGCCTTCTTGCTTTTCATCAACACGTGTTTCAAGCTTTATAGACCTAAATTCATTGCGTTTCTCCATTACTTTTCTCCTTTTTAGTTTCTATATCTTCAGCATTGTCGCTGTTAATATCGTTTGTTTTTCCAACTTTACCTAATTGATAATCATCAATAATTTCAAGCCTTACTGTGTCGGCACTTACCCTGTAATGACTACCAATACCACCTTTAAGAGGGGCTAAACCTACGTATTCTCGGCAGTCGTCTTGACTTAACCAACCATTTCTTATGCCTGCCGTAAACATTGCCGTTTTACTTGCTAACGTTGATACAGTTAAGGCAAAATAATCAAATTCAATTCTATGTCCAAAGTAATACTCGTTTACAGTAAATAACTTGTTGGTAAATTCTCTTTCGCATTGAATAGCAAGTGGTTTAATTGTGTTAGCAATAAACATTTGCATTTCAATTTCGGTTGCTTTGCCGTTTATAATGCTTTCAGTCATACCAAAATAGTTGTAAACTATGTTTATGACTAATTGCATCAACTCTTTATTTACGTCATTTTCCTGCCAATTTATCGGGGTAACTTGCCAAGCCTTGTCGAAATACACAATGCCGTTTACTTCGTTGTCAAAGTTGGCTTTGACATCGTTCATTACACCTGTTTTATCTCTTTCTTTTAATTGACCTTGACCATTAACAGTGCTTTGTAATATCGCTCTCGGCTTTTTAGGATTTGCAACGTTTACTATTTGCTCGCCTAAAGATTTTAAAACAGTTTCATAAAGTCCTAAATTACTTTTTCCACCACCACTTAAAGTTGAAAATCTATTTAAGTAAATAAGTGAATTAAGGTTATATTTCTTTTCAGGGTTATTTCTTCCGTCATAAAACTGCACATAACCTTGATTATTCTCTAAAGTAAACTGCTTATTTCTAACAGGCAACGGATATAATTGAGATAAATAGCCTGTCTTATTGTCAAATATCGGCTCTGCAAATGCTTCTCCGTTTATCAATAAATCCGTTATAAGATTTTTAATAAATTGACTGCCATTTTGTAATGGGTTAGGTTGATAGGTCAACACCCTTGCCATTGCATCTTCTAAATAATCAACACTACCATTTTTATTTATGCGTTTATGCCAAATAGGAACGGCTGACATTATATCGCTAACCTTTTCACAAGCGATTTTAACTTCAGGAATTTCATACAAATTTTGACAATAATTCCAAACAAAGTATTTCCAATCGCCCCCGTAATAGTTGCTAATTATACTTCTTATTTCTTTTTGTTTTCTATTTCGCTTCAAAAAGTCTAAAAACCCCATCAGCAACTTCTCCTTTTCTAAATCTTAAAATAATCTGGTATTTGTTCAGCGTAAATTTGCTTTGCTCTTTCATAGGCAATTTCGCTATTATATAAACCAATGCAACCGTCAACGTGTCCATTTGATTTTGCTTTATTTACTGAAAGTTTATTGTCATTATTACTTACAACTCTTACGTTATAAAAACAATATGGCAATAACTTATTATTTGTATCAAGTACATATTTTTTGAGTTCAAATAAAGTTCTTGCAATTCTTATAGCAGGGTCTAGCCCTATTCCTTGATAGCAAGGTGTTAAAATGCCGTCATCTCTTGTTTCAACTCTATTTTCTTTATCAAACGTAACTTTTTCGTGAGCAAAACCACCATTTTCAACCATATCGGCTATCCAATAGTTAGCCATTGCCTTATCGTAGCCAATTTTGAGAAAACTAATTTTATATTCTTCTCTTAAATTTACAAACCATTGTGTAACTGCCTTAAAGTTTACTGTTGCGCCTTCAGTTATAATTACAAGTCTTGAAGTAATTTCGTTTTCGGTATTTATACTTGTAAAATAGTTATAATCTTGCTTGTCTTTACGGCTATTACGCTCTAAACAATCGCTTGCTATAAAATATGCTTGTAAAATAAGAGACCTACCATCTTTTAACAATATTTTTGCCGTTGCGTTGCATAAGTCGGTTGTGCTTGCTAAATCGACGCCCCCTGTGGCGTAGGTATCGTAAAACATTTCTTTTGTTATAGGCGCACAACATTTCTTTATATCGCCCATATCATAAAAGTCTAACGCTGCACCTACTTGTTTATTAAGGTGTTTAGCTGTAAAACTTGCCAATGCGATAGGGTCTTTTTTTGCTTCGTTGTATTGTGTTTTTAACCAATCAATACTTGGTCTATTTCTTTTTAACGCAGGATTTGCCTTAATCCATTTTGTTGTGTCTGCAATATCATCTTCAGGGTCTAACCCAAACATTAAAGAAAAAGTCCTATCGTTTTTTCCGTATTTCTTTTTCTCTAAATATTGCAAATTGCTATCGTAAAGCCTTTCATAAAGGCTATTAAGAATAATACCTGCTGTACTAATAACAAGTGATAAAGGCTGACAGCGTGCGCCTTGACCTGTTATTTTGCTATCGTAAAGTTCGTGCTTTGTAATTTCGTGAACTTCATCTGCAATAATTAAATGGTTGTTATCGCCATCATTGCCTTTTGTTTTGCCACTAACGTATGTAAAGATGCAATCCATACCATTTTCATCTTTACAATATATTTCATAAGCGCAAGTATCTTTGTTGTATCTTTTCTTAAAAAACGATTTTAATTGTTCACTTGTTAGCCTACTCTCATCAACAGTCTTAAAAAGTCTTGCAGACTGCTCTTTATTTTCAGCCATTATTCTAACTTCTGAACCGTTTTCTTTGTCTAACCCTAAAAACCATAAAACCCACGCAGCAGCAAAAAATGATTTACCCCATTTTCTTGCTGCAAAAACGTGATTATGCCTAAAGTATCTTATCCAACGCTTTTTTCCTTTGTCGTAATACTTTATTCCCAATACGCAAGCTGCATCAAATAACTGCTCATCATCTAAAATGAAAGGTGTTCCTGCCCACTCTCCTTTTTGATGCGTAAACAACCTACAAAATTGCTCAAACGCTATTGGGTCTGCTTCTTTATATGCTATATCTTTTCGTGATATAAGTTCTTCAATAAGCCTACATTGATTTTTTATATTCCTGTTATAGTCTTGTGGCTTTTTTTTGACCTGCTCTATAAAGTCTTTTATCCACTTCAACATTTTTAATCATCAGTCCTATTTCTTAAATTTTGTATTATGTTTTCTTTTTCTTTAGAATTACACCCAGCAATTCCTGCTTTTGCTCTTGCTAAAGGACTTAATCCTAACTGGTCAAAAAATTTTAAACACAATAAAGCATTATCGTGTCTTTTCTTAATATTTGGATTTGCCTTTAATTGAGTTTTTTCCTGCCCGTCTGCATCAAACATACCTGTCTTAAAAATAAGGTATGGTCTATTGTCTTTTTTTAGTTCTTCATCTGCTTCATCGCAAGCCGTTTTTGCTCGAACGTATAACAACATCAAATCCCTATCGGCATCGCTTACCATACAGCTGTATGTTCCCCTAAATATCTTTACCAACCAATTCCAAACTTCAAGTTCTTTTTCGGTTAAATCTTCAGGTGGTATAAATTCTTGGCTTTGATAAATAGGTGTTGAATTTTCTCTTGCTTCTTTATGTGCTTTGGTTTTATGACTAACTTCTTGCTCTATAATCACGTTAGGTCTTCTGCCTGCCATATTAAATATTCTCCCAATCTTTTAAGAATTTTTGTAAAGGGCTTATTCGCAAATGTTGTTCGTTGTGGCAATCACTACAAAGGGCAACCAAATTGTCATAATCAAGCCTTTTGCTCCAATCTTCTTCTATCGGCACAATGTGATGAATTTCTCTTGCTGCTCTTACAATTCCTTTCTTTAAGCAATGTTCACAAAGTCCGTTTGCCATTTCCCATTTATAGTTTCTTAATGCCTTCCACTCGGCTGAATTATAAAAACTTTGATACTTTTCTTTATAGTTCAAGGGTTTTAGTTCCTTTTGGTTAATTTTTGCGATTTTACGAAAAAGTTTGAAGAAGTGAAGTCGGAGGCCAAGCGGTCTTAGGAA
>JAZRJK010000004.1:0-17707 GCA_045645765.1 Candidatus Gastranaerophilaceae bacterium | reverse complement strand
AGATAGCGCATTCCGTGCAATCGATGATTTTATTAATCTTTTGAGCGAAAAGCAGACAGAGCTTGGCTCTGTTTCGAACCGTTTAGAATCAGTGCTTGATGAGATAGAAATTCAATATGAAAACCTTGTTTCAAGTCGTTCGACTATTAGGGACGCTGACATTGCAAAAGTAAGCGCTACATATATCCAACAACAAATCTTACAACAGGCTGCGGCAACATTAATGGCGACAGCTAACCAAAGTCCAGCAATCGCATTGCAATTGATTTAGTTTTTCCCTCTCCTTGAGGGGAGGTGCTACGCACGTAGGAAACTCATATGTTAATTATATTATTACTTATCCTTCCCAAGTGCTAGGGTGAGGGGGCAGCCAGCACGGGAAAGAAACATCCTGTACGGTTAGATTGGAGTTGCGCGCTTAGATAATATTTTCAGCTTGGAATATTACTAAAAGCTGAAAAATCGAAAAAAAGTTCACTGCGACAAAATCATAACGAACTTTTTAAATTTTTAACAACTTTTTCTCTAATTCTAAAGCGGTTTTAGTTTTTGCTAATCCACCTTGTGAAGTTTCTTTTAATAAAGGAGACATTAACTGTCCCGTTATTTTTAAAGTATCAACCACTTCATCAGCTGGGATTTTACTCTCAACTCCAGAAAGTGCCAATTCACATGCAGTTACTGCATGTATACCTAAAAAAGCATTTCTTTTTATACAAGGAACTTCCACTAAGCCACAAACGGGGTCACAAGTTAAACCTAGTATGTTTTTTAGAGCTAATGTTGTTGCTTGAATAATTTCAAACGTGTTTCCTCCAAGTATCTCTGTAAGCGCTGCCGCAGCCATTGCTGATGCGACACCACATTCAGCTTGACAACCTGCTACCGCTCCAGCTAGACGAACTTTATATGAAACAATTAAACCTATCATGCCCGCAGTTAAAAGTGCATCGATTTGCCTTTCTTCTGAAAGCCCTTGTTCTTCTGCAACAGCTATTAAAACCGAAGGAACAATTCCACAAGAGCCTGCTGTTGGGCATGCTACAATTCTCCCCATTCTTAAATTTTCTTCCGCTGTTGCAATTGCGTAAGTTACAATTTTTTCAAAAATTTTACCTAACAATGCTGGAGTTTTTTTATAATGTTGAACCATTTTTACAGCATCATCTCCACACCAATTTGAAACAGATTTTTCTGTTGATATTAATCCATTCTTAATTGCTTCTTTCATTGCTATCAAATTTTTCAAAGTTCTTTCTCTAACTTCTTCAACACTGATTTCTAGAAGTTTCGATTCCTCTTGTTGAGCGATTTCATATATTGATAAATTTTGGCTTTTTGAAATATTTAATAGTTCTTCAAATGAAATAATTGTCATCACTTTAATTTCCTAATATTTGTTACAAAAAAAACATCTTTTAAAGCTTTAATTTTTTCTGATATTTCATCTTCTGCTGGAATATCAAGTTCAATACACATAGATGCTATTCCACCTTTTGAACTTCTACCACAATGGAGAGTTGCTATATTTATATTATATGCTTGTATAATTTCGCTAACTCTAGAAATCATACCTGGCTTGTCTTTATAAAACATCAAAATTGTGTCATAATTTCCATTAATATTAACTGCAAATTCATCAATATTCGTAATTCTTATTTCACCAGCACCAATAGAATCTCCAGAAATTTTCCTTTTTCCATCGATAATAATATCAACACTATTAGGAAATCTAGCTATGTCTTGAACATATTCATAAGAATATTCTATATCTTTGCAAGCTTCAAAAATGTTTTTAATAGTAGAATCATCTACATTATGCCCTAGGAATCCAGCTAAAAGACCTTTATCAGTACCATGTCCAAATCCTGTTGTAGCAAATGAATTGTATAAAATAAATTTAACTTTTTTAAAAGGCGCATTATAAATATTACGTGCCATTAAGCCCAATCTTACAGCTCCAGCTGTATGAGAACTAGATGGTCCTACCATTATAGGTGATATAACTGAAAAAAGAGATTGTTGTTCCATTAGATATAAAAGACCTTTCTACCAGTCGTCATCTTCGTCCTTGCCATCATTAATATAATTACCCATAATAGTTGAAAGTTGGCTTTGCCAATCATTATTTTTCTCTAAGAAGAAATCTGCACCACGAGCTCGGCATTGTTGTTCAATTTCTTTTCGTGGAGAAGCTGTAATTATACCTACAACAGTTTTGGTATCATACATTGCAGCCATTTTCTTTAGTTCTGTTAAAAGAATAAAACCTTCTCTTTCTGTAGGGATAAACAAGTCCATAACAACATAAGCATATTTGCGTTTTTTGAACTTATTTACAGCATCATATATTTCTTGTGAACAATCTATATCTAGATTAAATTGTGAAAGTAAAACTTTTAACTGATATGTAATAACGCCAAGATCATCTACAACCAAAATTGCAGGCCCTGTAGTTTCTTCTTCTTGAGTTTCTGCACTCAAAGCTTTACTGGTAATTGGTTTCTTTGAATTTTTATTCAATTCCTTTAATGTATCAACAACATTATACAATTGTTTTTTTAATCCTGTAAGCGTTGGCTCCGCAGGAACTGGTGAATTTGTTATATTATAAAATAATTCTAAAAATTCGTGATCTAAATCAACTACTGCCATAATTTCTCCAACTTTTAATGAACAACAATGATTATATCATAACCCCCTAATCTTTGTCATTATTTTCATTTGTTTAGCTTATTTAATATTATAGCTTTTTTAGATATAATTCCTTATATGAAAAGAGTATTATCAGTATTATTTTTATTATTATTTTTAAATCAAACCGCTTTCGCTTGGAGCTGGAGAGATTTGAATTCAGAAGAATACGCGGTTAAAAAGCTTCTAAAATCACAGATTAAATATGCTAACAAAGCAGATTTTAAAAAGTTTATAAATACGTATGATTCTAAATACGTTAATTCTGATGGTTTTAATTTGGACATTTATTCAAGTTTGGTTAAAGATATTTGGAAAACTTACGATAATATTAAATATGGCATAAATATTTCTAAAATTGTTGTAGAAAATAATAAAGCCACAGTTGACTTAGTTGAGACTTCTTATGCAAAAATACCTGTATCGGATGTTTACGATGGAGAATTAAAGAGTTCTGCTAACACAGTTTATTATTTAGAAAAAATAAATGGCGAATGGAAAATTGTTTCAGACAAGGTTTTAGATGAAACGACAACTATGTTGTACGGTGAAGCTATAGGGCTAGATATTAAGTTAGATGTACCTAACAATATTCAATCTAATACAGATTATTGTGTAACGCTTGAATTTGAACCACCAAAGGAGACTATCGCAATTGCATCGATAGCTTCTGATATAGTTGAGTATCCACAAAAGCCAACTAAAGAAGTTTTTAGAGCATTACCTGAAGATAACATTTTGGAACGAATTTTTACTTCTAACTCTCAAAATGTAAATGAATATATTGTAGCATCAATCGGCTTAACTAAATCTTCAATTTGCGATTTAAACATAAATTTAAGTCTCGCAGGGTTTGGCTATGCTATAAAAAGAGTTAATGTTGTATCGAATAAAGCTGAGGATGTGAATGACCAAACTTAATAAAATTTTATATTTAATAATCTCAGTTTTATTTTTTATCATTTTTGATAAATATTTTTCAGATTTAATTTTAAACGATTTGCGTTATAGAGTCCCTGAAAATCCAATATTTGACTTGATTTTTGTACAAAATACAGGAGCTGCATTTAGCATTCTTGAAAACTATGGTTGGTTTTTAATCGCCTTTTCTATTATAGCCATTTTAATTATTTTAAATTATATAATAAAAAATCTAGACAAATTCTCCACTTTTGCGGTCTTTTGGGTAACAATATTAATTGCTGGAATTAGTTGCAATTTGTACGAAAGAATTACTCTAGGTTATGTTAGAGATTTCTTCAAGCTAAATTTCATAAATTTTCCAGTGTTTAATATATCTGATATTTTTATAAATGTAAGCGTACTAGCATTAATTATTATAATTATAAAGAACAAGTATTTAAAGAAATGAAATGTTTAATTGATGAAAATAGTGAAGGTCTAAGACTAGATTCTTACCTAGCAGGATTAGCAAATAATATTTCTCGTTCTAAGATTCAGAGCGATATTAAGGCTGGTTTAGTATTAGTAAATTCTAAAAAAGCAAAACCTTCTCTTATATTAAAAGAAAGTGATTTAATTGAGTATGAATTTATAAATCAAGAAAAGTTAATCCCCCAAGCCGAGAAAATAGATTTAGAAATTGTTTGGGAAGATGACAATATGGCTGTCGTGAACAAACCTTCTGGCATGCTAACTCATCCAACAACTCAAGAAATGTCCAATACCTTAGTAAACGCTCTTTTATATAAATATGGCGAGAACTTATCAAATCTTAATGGCGACTTACGACCAGGAATTATTCACCGCCTTGATAGAAATACAAGTGGTTTACTAATGATTGCAAAGAATAATACGACCCATGAATTCCTTGTAGAAGAAATGAAAGCTAAACGGTTTGTAAAGAAATATTTAGCCGTTGTTAAAGGTGTTGTAGAAAAAGATGAATTTGAAATAAACTCTTCTATTGGGAGACATTTAACTCAGCCTCACAAACAAGCTATCAGAGAGGATGGCAAAGAGAGCTTAACTCTCGTTAAGGTTCTAAAACGTTATAAAGAAGCGACACTCGTTGAGCTTACATTAATAACAGGCAGAACTCATCAAATCAGAGTTCATATGTCATCAATTGGGCATCCAGTATATAATGATACACTTTATGGTTTTGGTAAAATGAAAATAAAAACAGAAGAACAAGTTCTACAATCTTATAAATTAGAATTTACGAAACCTTTTTCAGCAGAAAGGGTTGTCTTAGAAATCAAACCCGATGATAAAATTAAAAAAGTATTAAATTTCTTACAAGACGCTTAAATTTATATGTTTAATTATTTTTGATTAAATTCATACAAACATACGATGAGAATTTCTATAGAAAAGTTAAAATAATAATTGACATGTTATTTTGGGCAGTGGGATGGAACAAGAATTAGACTTTTCTTCATATAACAAAATAAAACGAGCAACTAACGAGGAGTTAGCGCAAATGTGGACTCAATATTTTGAGGACCACAATAATAAAGCGCTTAGAGATCAACTTATTTTACAGTATATTTATTTAACTCGTTACGTTGTTGGACGTGTTAAAGTAGCATTGCCACCAAGCTTTTCTTACGAAGACATTTCAAGCTATGGAATAGAAGGACTTATTGATGCTGTTGAAAAATACACTCCAAAAATGGGAGCACGTTTTGAAACTTATGCATTAGTTCGTATTCGTGGAAACATTATTGATAAAGTTCGTTCTCAAGACTTTTTGCCAAGAAGCGTTAGAAGAAAAATTAGAGATGTGAAAGAAGCTCAAGATGAGCTTAAAAAACAATATGGTAGAGCTGCTACAAATACAGAAATTGCCAATTATTTAGGTATAGAAAAAGAAAAAGTAGAGCAATTGTTGGCAGAAGATACAACAATTACATCGATATATGATAAAAAAGGCGCCTCTGATGGTGATATTGAAATCATTGATACAATTGAAGATTCTCATACATTAGCCCCTCACGAACAACTTGAAGAAAAAGATGTTAAGAAAGAATTGGAGGCAGCTTTGAAACGTTTACCTGAAAGAGAAAGAACAATTATGGTTCTTTATTACCATGAAAACATGACACTAAAAGAAATCGGCGAAGCAATCAATATTTCAGAATCACGCGTTTCTCAACTGCATGCACAAGCAATTATGAAACTTAAAAACCTATTGAGCGAAAACAGATCTGAAAGATTAAAAAGAAGTATTATTTAAGGTTTAATAAACTATTTGTACGGTTATATTTCTAGAACGAGGTTTATTATCGAAATCTAGAAGTACTATTTGTTGCCAAGTTCCAAGATTAAGCAAACCACCAACTAAAGCTACATTAACGGAACTTCCAACAAGAGCAGCTCTAACGTGAGCATATCCATTGCCATCATGCCAAATTTCATCATGATGATAATCTGCTCCTGTCGGCGCAATTCTTTCTAAAGCTGCTCGTAAATCTTTTACGAGTCCTTCTTCATATTCTATTGTTGTAACAGCAGATGTACTTCCTTGAATAGATACACAAACAAGCGCATCTTTTAGCTCATGTTGATAAACACAATTCTTTACGTGTTTGGTAATATCAATAATGTCATTATTGCCTTCGGTACTAATTGTAAATTTTTCATTGATTACAGCCATTAGAATCTCCTTTATTTACCCCTTTATTTACCCCTAAAATTTTTCTTGCTTTTTTTATATACAATGACGCAAAAAATTATAATTAAAACTGAAACTGCTAAAATTATTGCTTCCAAATGGTGTTTTACAGCTTCTCCAAAAAACATTAAAACTAAGCTAACAAGATAAAATCTTGCACCTCGTCCAAGTAAGCTGACGGAAAAGAATTTCCAAAAATTCATTCTTAAAATACCACTGCCAATTGTAAAAATTTTGTACGGAACAGGCGTAAAAGCAGAAAAAAACACTGCAAAAGAACCATATTCTTTATACATTTGTTCAACTTTATCAAGTTTATCAACATGCTTTTTAAAAAGAAATTTAAATGCAGGACGTCCTCCCCAGTAGCCTATTGCAAAACCTACAGCTCCACCGATAGCAGATGCTAGTGTACAGATTGTTGCATAAAACAAAGCTCTTTCCGGACTAGCTAAATCCATTGCAATTAATAAAAAGTCAGGAGGAGGAAGTAAGAAAAAACTTTCTACACAAGAATTTATTGCTAATCCCCATATTCCCAATGATTGAAACCAATTATTAATATTTAACAACATTTCATGCATTATTCTATTATCCTATACAAATTTCCAGCTTCTTGCACGCTTACATTTCCTGATGGAATTATTAAAACTTCCACTTTTTCTGTACGATTTGCGTATTCTATTTCAACAATATCACCTACTTTTAATTGTTTAGCAGGCTTTGCTGGGTTACCATTAACAAGAACACGTCCCATCTCCGAAACTGTATTAGCGACAGTTCGCCTTTTGATTAATCTAGAGACTTTTAAAAATTTGTCTAAACGCATTAAGATCTCCCGCCCCCATAATGAGAGAGCTTATTTATAATTCTTTTATAACTTCTTTTATTAAAGATTTAAATCTACCTTTAGCCACATTTGCAGCGTGGATAACATCTTCATGAGAAAGAGCCACCGTACTAACTCCTGCTGCGGAATTACAAATACAACTAATTCCTATAACATTCATGCCTGCCCATTTAGCAACAGTTGCTTCTGGAACAGTTGACATGCCAACCGCATCAGCTCCAATAATTCTTGCCATTTTAACTTCTGCAGGAGTTTCATAAGAAGGACCTGTTAAAGCCAAGTAAACTCCTTCTTGAGTATCAATTCCTAATTTTAAAGCTGTTTTCTTAACAATTTCTACAAGCTCAGGAGAATAAACTTCACTCATATCAGGAAACCTCAATCCCATTTCATCATCATTTGGTCCAATAAGGGGATTAACTCCCATATTATTAATATGATCTGTGATAATCATTAAATCCGATGGGTTAAATGCAGGATTAACTCCCCCAGCTGCATTTGTAAGGATTACAGTTTTAACACCAAGTTTTTTCATCACTTTTATTGGAAAAACAACTTTTTGTATAGAATGCCCTTCGTAAAAATGGAAACGACCTTGCATCATAACAACTTTTTTACCGTTAATTTCAGCAAAAACTAAACGGCTTTTATGTCCTGAAACATGCGAGGCTTCAAACCCTGGAATCTCACAATAAGGTATCGCTAAATCACAGTGCTCATCAGCCAATTCTCCAAGTCCTGAGCCAAGAACAATACCTATTTCTGGTACAAAATCTCCTAATTTATCCTTTATTTTTATTCCTAAATAGTCAATAGTTGCTTTAAGCATAACAAACTCCTAAAATAATCCCCTATAACTATTTTAAAACAAACACAGATTATTGCACTCCTCACTATCAAATTATTTTTTTAGGAGTTATTATATATTTGTATGGTAATAAAAATAAGGAATTTATTAAAGATTATAATGCGAAATTTAAATCAAGAAACTTAGATAAAAATAATAAACCTTATTACACATATACCACTAAACAAGGAGAAACTCTTGATATTTATTTAGATAGCTTAGCGAGTCATAGCTTTGATGTGATTAGAAGAACAGACTCTGAAGGCAATATTCAAGATCTTTGGGGTAAATACCAAAATTTATAAAAATTTTAAAACAAAAAAGTAATGAGTGCAGTAATTATTATTGCACTCATTATTTTTTACTGTTCTAAAACTTCAACACCGTCGTCTGATACAAATTGAATCCCAAACTTTGCTCTGAATATGTATCTTACAGTATTGCTTTGGATTTCAGCCATCATTTTATTAAACAAATCATAAGCCTCTTTTTTATACTCAATCAATGGGTCTTTTTGACCATAAGCACGAAGTCCAATACCTTCTTTTAGCATATCAATATTGTGTAAATGGTCAATCCATTGGTTATCAACAACTCTAAGAAGAACATCTCTTTCAAGGCTTCTCATAATATTATCATCAGAAAAAAGCTCTTGAGTTTTAGCTTCTGGGTCGTATTGTTCCATAATCGAATTATAGAATCCGATAATTTCTTCTTCATGTTCTTTATAAGCCTTAATTGCAGCATCACGAACTGATTCATAGATTTTATTAAATCTATAATTTTTAATATCGTCTACCCCAATATAAGAAAGCTGCGGTATATTTGCGTGAAGTTCTTTTATAAGAGTTTCTAAGTCGCTTAAAATATATTCTTCAGGGTTCATTTCTGGAGCTATATAACTCTTAAGAAGCCTATCTATCTCTTTATCTATCATAAATTTAATATCTTCTGATAAATTTTTACCTTCAAGAACTTTTTTGCGTTGCGCATAGAATTTTTCTCTTTGAATATTCATAACATCGTCATACTGAAGAACGTTTTTACGAATATCAAAGTGATAAGTTTCAACTTTCTTTTGAGCTGATTGAATTTGACGTGTGATTAAAGAAGACTCAATCGCCATATCTTCTTCAACATTGAGCATCGTCATTAATGCCGTAATTTTATCACCGCCAAAAATTCTCATCAAATTATCTTCTAACGATAAGAAAAATCTAGTAGACCCTGGGTCGCCTTGACGAGCTGCACGACCACGAAGCTGGTTATCAATACGACGTGATTCATGTCTTTCTGTACCAATGACATGAAGACCTCCAAGTCCAACAACTTTAGCGTGTTCTTCTTCTGTGATTTTACGAGCACGCTCTAAAGCTTTATCTTTTAGTTCTTCATAATTTGTTGTATCCACAGTAACTCGGTTATTTTCTAACTCTTCCTTAGCCAAGTATTCAGCGTTACCACCTAATAGAATATCTGTACCGCGACCAGCCATATTTGTAGCTATAGTAACTGCTCCAACACGACCTGCTTGAGCAATAATATAAGCTTCTCTTTCGTGTTGTTTTGCGTTTAAAACGTTATGTTTAATACCTTTTTGTTTAAGTAAAGCTGAAATGTATTCAGATTTTTCAATACTTACTGTACCTACTAAAACTGGACGACCAATTTTATTTTGTTCAATGATATCTTCCACCACTGCATTATATTTTCCACGTTCAGTTTTATAAATCACATCTGAATGATTAACTCTAATATCCGGCATGTTTGTAGGAATTGCAGTTACTTCAAGATTATAAATCTTTCCAAATTCAGCTTCCTCTGTCATTGCAGTGCCTGTCATACCTGAAAGTTTTGGATATAATCTAAACAAATTTTGGAATGTTATACTTGCAAGAGTTTGTGTTTCGTCTTGGATTTCAACCCCTTCTTTAGCTTCAATTGCTTGGTGAAGTCCATCAGACCAACGTCTTCCTGGCATAAGCCTGCCTGTAAACTCGTCAACGATAACAATTTCACCGTCTTTAACAACATAATCAGTATCACGAATAAATAATTCTTTCGCTTTAAGTGCATTTAATAAATCATGTGCATATTGAACATTTATATCAAACAAATCTTTGCAACCAATAATTTCTTGAGCTTTGTCGATACCGTCTTCTGTTAAAATTACGTTTTTATTTTTTTCATCAACTTCATAGTCTTTTTGTTTCTCTAATTGAGGAGCAACAGCCGCCATTTTTGTGTATGTATCAGCGGATTTTTCGACTCTACCGCTTATAATTAATGGTGTACGAGCTTCGTCAATAAGAATTGAGTCAACTTCGTCGATAATTGCATAATTAAAAGGTCTTTGAACAAGAGCTTCTTTAGAAGTTGCCATATTATCTCTTAAGTAATCAAATCCGAATTCATTATTTGTTCCATAAGTAATATCACAAGCATAAGCGGCGCGTTTACGATTAAATTCTTCAGCGTCATGCTGGTTAGAAAGAATTACACCAACACTTAAACCTAAAAACTTATAGATTTTTCCCATCCATTCGCTATCACGTTTTGCGAGGTAATCATTTACTGTTACAACATGAACTCCTTTTCCTGTAAGAGCGTTTAAGTACGCAGCAAGAGTTGCAACAAGAGTTTTACCTTCACCGGTTCTCATTTCTGCTATATGTCCGTTATGCAAGAAATACGCACCAATTAATTGAACATCAAAATGGCGCATATTAAGAACACGTTTACCTGTTTCACGAACAGTTGCAAAAGCTTCCGGAAGAATTTTATCCAGAGCTTCTTTTTCTAAGATTTTATCAGCTTTCGGATTATCAGAAGTAGGTCTTTTGGCTAATATTGATTTAAATTCATTAGTTTTAGCTCTAAGTTCATCATCTGTAAGCTTTTCAAATTCAGGTTCTAGCGAATTTATATGATCAATAATACCTAATATTTTTTTTACTTTTTTTTCGTTAGGGTCACCCAACATTTTTAATAAAAAACTAATCATTACATATCCTCTCCAATTAAGAATATGTTAACATAAATAAGTTTTAAAATCATACATGTTTTTGATAAATTACCCAAGAAGATAATAAAATATCATTTAACCTTCTTTCCAAGAAGATCCACAATTAATATCAACTTCTAAAGGCACACTCAAAGGTTGATTTAATTCCATAGCTTTTAATACAAGAGCTTTGATCGCTTCTAGCTCATTTTGTGGAACTTCAAAAACCAATTCATCGTGTACTTGCATAATCATTTTAGTTTGAAGTTTTTGTTCTCGAATCTGTTTATCAACCTCAATCATTGCCATTTTAATTAAATCTGCAGCTGTTCCCTGTAAAGGTTGGTTAATAGCAGCACGTTGTGCGAATTCTCGTATTTGGAAGTTCGGACTCATTAATTCAGAAGCTAAATAACGTTTGCGCCCAAAAATGGTTTCAACATATCCGTGCTGATTAGCAAATTGCTTTTTATCTTCCATATACTGTTTTACCCCTGGATAATGCTCAAAATATTTATCAATAAATTCTTGAGCCTCAGCATTTGATATACCTAAATTTTTAGCTAAGCCGTATTTCGATTGACCGTATACAATACCAAAGTTAACAGCCTTGGCTTTTCTTCTCATATCCTTTGTTACTTCATTTACTCCAACCCCAAAGACTTTTGAAGCTGTCATTGTATGCACATCTTCGCCTGATGTAAATGCGTGAATTAAATTTTCATCTTTAGAAACATGTGCCAACAATCTTAGTTCAATCTGAGAATAGTCAGCAGAAAGAATCAAACTATCAGGATTTTGAGCACAGAAAGCTGAACGAATCTTATTTCCTTCTTCTGTTCTAATCGGAATATTTTGTAGGTTAGGATTAGAGGAAGAAAGCCTACCTGTAACTGTTAATGCTTGATTGTAAGTTGTATGGATTCTCCCATCACGTTTGCTAATAAGTGCAGGTAATGCGTCAGTATAAGTGGATTTTAATTTTGAAAATTTACGATGTTGAAGAATATAATCACAGATCTCATATTCTTCTGCAAGTTCCTCTAGGACTTCTGCGCTTGTTGAACGTGTTTTTTTCTTTTTAGATTTTAACTCAAGTTTATCAAAAAGGACTTCTGCAACTTGTTTCGGTGAATTAATATTAAAAGGCTCACCCGCTAATTGATAAATAAAATCTTCAAGTTCTGCAAGTTTTTCGGTCATATAAGAAGAAAGATCTTTTAAATATTCAGAATTTATAGCCACTCCTGTATATTCCATTTTCGCTAAAACTTCTGTTAAAGGAATTTCTATATCTAAAACAAGCTTCTTTTCAGCTTCTTCTAAATTACTCATCCAATAATCATACAGTTTTAAAATTGTTTCAGCTTCATCACAAGCATATTTTTCAATATTATCAGAATTAGATAAAATATGATTTAGGAAATCTAAAGCTTGCGCATCTAGCGTATGTTTACGGTTAGGGTCTTTTACATAACTTGCCAAAAGAACATCAAACTCTAAGCCTTTGGGTTCAATCCCATTATTTAAAAGAATACTATATGCTGATTTTATATCAAATCCAACTTTTTTAATATTCTCATTTTCAATAATTTCTTTTATGTCAGGGATAAAATCTTTTGAAAAGAAATAATTTTTCCCGTCTGAAATTGCAATATGAGTAATTTCATCGTCTTTTGAATAATATTTAATAGCTATTCGCTTAGAATCCCTTATGTTATTTAAAACTTGTTTAATATTATCAGCATTAACCACAGTATAATCTACGTCTAAATCTTCTACAGTTTCTTTAATAGCTTGAGTAAATAGATTCTGTTGAACAACTTCACCGTTTGTTTGCGGTTGGGCAAAAAGACTAAGGTTTTCCCCAACAGAAACCTCTGCAGGATTAAATGATGATAATATTTTATCAATATTTTTTATAAAAGTATAAAACTGCATTCTTCTTAAAAACTCTGAAACTTTACCAATTTGTGGTAGCGTAACAGTTGCCTTTTCGATGTCAAAATTTATATCAACATTTCGAATAATAGTCGCAAGCTCTTTTGATAAAATTGCGGTTTCTTTTTGAGTACAAATTTTTTCCCTGATAGCATTTTCTGGGATGTTTTCACAATCATCCAAAAGTGCTTCTAAATTTGGATAACGGCTAAGAAGCTTTTGAGCAGTTTTTTCTCCAATACCTCTAATACCAGGAATATTATCCGAGGTATCTCCTCGAAGGCCTTTATAATCTATTACTTGGTTTGGATAAACTCCAAGCTTTTCATAGACTTTATCCCAATTATATTCAACAAGTTCTCCTTTTGAAGGGATAAGAACTTTGACCATACCATCTTTATCAATAAGCTGGAAGCTATCTTGGTCTCCAGTTAATATAAGAGTGTGATTTCCAGTTTCAGAAGCTATTCTAGAAATAGTCCCAATAACATCATCAGCTTCATAACCTTCTTTCGTATATATAGGAATGTCAAATGCTTGTAGACCTTCTACTATTACTCCAATTTGTGAACGCAAAGTGTCAGGCATGGCTTCACGGTTAGCTTTATATTCTTCGAATTTTTCTACACGAAAAGTTTGTCTTCCCACGTCAAATGTTACTGCAATAAAATCAGGTTTTATCCTCTCTAAAAGATCAAATATTGATTTAAAAAAACCGTAAACAGCCCAAGTAGGTTGATTTTCAGAATTCTTCATCCCTGTACGTTCTAATGCATAGTATTGACGAAAAGCTAAAGCATGACCATCAATTAAAACTAAAGTTTTTTTATCTGACATATAATACTCCCATATTTATTGAAAACATTATAACATGCTTATAAAAATATTTTTACTTGATAAAAAAATATAATTTGATATAATTTTCCGAAGGAGGTCGTGTGTATGCGTATTAATGGTATGCAAAAAAATAATACAAACTTTAAATCTTTGTATGTAGCAAATAATCCGTATTGGAATTATAATTCGCATCAAATTGAAAGTTATGGTAGAAAGTTGGCAGGGACAAAATTTGTCGATCTTATAATTGATTCTCATGGTTTAGCAATAAAAAAGAAAATGACTGATATTCTTCAAAGGATTCAGTCATTTTCTTTATTCCCTAAAGAAAATTCTGTGGCAATAAATATGATTGGCGAAAAAAATCCAATTTACAAATTTACTTTTAAAACATTGCAAGAAGCAAAAGCTAATTGGGATTACTTAACAAGTCTATCTAAAAATAGTAGTTTAAATGAGTATACTGAAGTAACTCTATGGCTGGAAAAACAATTGGAAAACATAAATAGAAGTTTGTATTGAACTTGTTGAAAACTTTATTTATATATTTTGTTACATTGTAAAGAATTTTTGAATTTTTAGCAAAAAAAACTTTTTTTTAGTTTTGATTTGTGTATAATGTACTAAGGAAGAAAAAGATAAGCTTTTATGATACAAAATATAATCAATACAACTAAACAAAGAATAAGCGAATCACAATATATAACAAAACCAACAGAAATTTGTGATCAGCTAGAAGCTTATTTGACTAGAATTTTTGAAAAGGAAATCAGTATACCTAATTCTGTACTTTTAGCGTACAATCCTTTTGTTATTAAAAAGATTGCAGGTTACCTTTCTGGTAAAATTAAAATGCCAGCTTCCATTGGTATTGCTGGAGAAACAGCAAGTGGAAAGTCTACAATTACAAAAGATTTAATAGATACAATAGAATCTTTTGCTACAGAGTTTGGAATTGATAATGCTATCACTCGTGTTAATACTGATGATTATTATTATGATCGTTCTGAAATGGTAAAAGCAGCCGGTAGTTTTTCTGAGTTTGCAAAAAATTATGATTTAGACGTACCTGAAGCGTTAGAATTAGAATTAATGAGCAAACATATTAAAGAACTTTTAGCTGGTAAATCAACTTATTTACCTAAGTACGATATGAGTGGCACTGCTATCCGTCATGATAATTATACTTTAGCAAAACCTTCCCAAGTTATTATTTCGGAAGGTCTTTTTACGCTTACAGATAAAGTAAAGGATGCATTTGATTTTAAAATTTATGTTGATATTCCAGAAGATTTAAAACGTGAAAGATTTTTTGTACGAGCTACAGAACGTGGATTAGGTGATTCAGCTGAACATATCTATGCAAATGCTAATTCAAAAGCAGAAGTACACATTAGACCTTGTAAAGAACATGCAGATATAATACTTTCTGGCGCTGCTGATAGAATTATGTACAAAAATTTCTTAAATAAAATAATCGGAATTGTCCAGGAAATGTATTTTACAGAGGTTTAATTCTTGATTTTTTCTTAAAATCAATTAAAATAAATGTATGTTTAAGAAGATTTTAATTATAGTAGCTTTATTTACTTTGCTCCCAGTATTTGCTGAATACAATCCTGTATCAGACGAGCCAATTAATAGTGTTGAAGAATTCTATCGCGAAGAAATTGAAGAAAATAGCTCGCCTGAATTTGAGTATACAGCAAGTGAAGCAAATTCACAAAAAGAAACATCTTCTACTATTAATGTACAACCAACCAAAAATTATGCATCAATTTATAATAGCTTAGAACCAGCTAAACATTCTTATATGCATAATATCGATCCAGATCAATATTATGATTTAAAAGATGCAACTTGGGCACCATATCCTCTTTTAAGATTGAATTCATACATTTATTTCAAAGATATTTCAATTGAACCAGGATATTATTTGTTAACTCCTAGAGAACATAAAGATAAATGGTACCTACTTTTTAAACAAAATGGGAAAGTTGCTCATATTATTCCAGTTTATGAACGAGATATAACCCCAGAATTCTTTTATGAAAAACATTTACCTAAGCCAAAATTAACAAAAGCTCAAAAAATTCATATGGGAGCATTGAGTTTTCTTGGAAAATTCAAAAGCACAAAACGAAAAGATCCAATCAAATGTTATATGGAAATTACTGATTTAGAAAATCATTTTGTTTCTATAATTATTTATTATGGAAATCATAAGTATTCTACAATATTTAGAACAATAAAATTGTAGTAATTTTTCATTTATTTTACAATATAAATTCCATTTACACTATTGAGTATTACAATTGGTAGGAATAAATATTATTTGTATAAAAATAGTGCAACACAATAGGTATTGTGTTGCACAGGGGTAAATGACTAAAATGATTTCTGCGTTTGCTTTTGAGAAGGTTTTAAAACTTTCAAAATTATAAAAACATCCTGAAAAGCCGAGCTTTGTTTGACCGAAGGGAGTTTGCGAGGCTAAAGAGATTTGGCGAAGCCGAAAAAGAAAAACGGCTGAACGGTGTGAAACGCCGAGAAGACGTAGAAAACGATGCGTGTTTTCTTTATTTTCTTTGGTACTTTCTTTTGGTTTCTTTGATAGCACAAAGAAACAAAAGAAAGTACATAAAAAAGACTAAAAGAAAAATTACTATTACCCCTCACTCGAATTTCTAAGCTCATTTTTATTCGCTAAGAAATTCTTCCTTCTTCCACAAGGAGCGAGTGGTGCAGTGTTTTTAATGAATCACAATTGTAACAATTTTTAACAACTTAAATCAAAAAAAGCAATTATTCATGACAAAAATACTTTATATAGACATAAAAAATCTATGCAACACGATACCTATTATGTTGCACGAGAATAAAAAATAGAACACGAAGATAATAAGGAGAAAAATTATGACAACAAATTTCAACATTCAACCTGAATCAAAAACATCATTTAAGGCTAGCGCTGGCCTACAAGCTGGATACAAAAAATTGGGAGATGATCAAATTTTAGTTTTTGGACCAAGAGCAGAAGTTGGCTTTGAACGCAATGGTTGGCATGGTAAAGCTGGTTTAGGAATAGGAACAGCTTTAGCTACAGATTTAGAAGTTGGTAAAGAATTTAAATTTAATAAAACTCTAGGTTTAGATTTGACAGCAAATGCTTCAAATACATGCAGTGTAGCTTTTGGTGATAATAAAATCACACATGGCTATGGTACTCCAGAAGGAGTTAAAGAGTATTCAAAAAAATGGAATAGTAATATTACAGAAGCTGGAGCTAGAGCCATGATGAATATTACTCCAAATGAAAAAGTAAAAATTGGAGTTGGTGTATCTGGCCAATATGTAAGAAATAACGCACCTGATTTTTATAGTGAATTTACTTATGAGGGTAAAACATACTCTAATGAATCTCTTTTACATAGAGAAGGGTTCAAGGTTTCACCAGAATTAGCTCTAGATTGGCAAGCAGGAAAAAATATTTCAATTGGTGCAAATGCTAACTTAAGAGGTGGTAACGCTACTGTAAGATATATATTCTAAAGAATATATTCATAACATTACTCAATAATGAAAAGAGGTTTTTAGGTGATTCCTAAAAACCTCTTTCTAAATGGTTGCGGGTGCTGGATTTGAACCAACGACCTTCGGGTTATGAGCCCGACGAGCTACCAGACTGCTCCAACCCGCGATATTCTGATAACATTTATTATTATGCTCGCTCAAAATAAAAAATCAAGTCCCGAATATAAATATTAAGTTTTGTAACAATATTTATTGTTTAGTGAAATTATCGACTTAATAAATACTTTATATATATGTAAGCATTAAATAAATACGAGAAACAAAACAAATTAAATTTGCACACATAACACAACCTTTCAT
>JAZRJK010000003.1:0-41606 GCA_045645765.1 Candidatus Gastranaerophilaceae bacterium | reverse complement strand
TTTGGTTTTCAATATAAGTGTGTAGTGTATAACAAGTGCAAATTAAAATCGTAACAGTTATAGGGTGTAGATATACTTTTGGATGCCAAGATATGAATACAATAAGCATCGCGATTATTGCTTGTATAAAATTCTTATATTTGAATACAAAAGGTTTTTTAACAAATTTAGTCATTAAGAACTTCCTTATAAATCATATTTTGTTGCTTTAACTGCAGCTTGAACTCTATCTGTTACAGACAGTTTTGTTAAGATATTACATACATGAGCTTTTGCAGTATGTGAACTAATAATTAATTTCTCTGCAATTTCAGTATTTGATAAACCTTGAGTAAGAAGCTCTAAAACTTCTCTTTCTCTACTTGTCAAATTGAAATCTTCTTTAGGTGTTAGTTTTGCATTAACAAAAGTATGGTTAATGATAGATGCAATTTTTGGATGAATCCAGATACAACCTTTATTTGTGTTAAGTATTGCATCATGTAAATCTTCTACAGAAATATCTTTTAAAGCATAAGCATTAGCTCCAGATGCAAGGCTAGAAATAATTTCTTCTTGATTGTCATGAGAAGTCAACATGATAATTTTTGTATTTGGATATTTATCTTTTATTATTTTTGTAGCCTCAATACCTGTCATGTATGGTAAACCAATATCCATTAAAATAACATCTACAGGATTTTTTTCTAAGGCATCGATACATTCCTCAGCTGTTTCAAAGTCATTTTTTATTTCCAAATCTTTAAATTGTTCTAAAGCTTTTCTGCAGGTTATTCTTGCTAAAAGATAATCTTCTACAATGTATATTGATACTTTCTTGTCCATATCTTAATTCCTTTCTTAACTTTTTTGATAATAATAAAGACATAGTGCATTTGGCTATCCCCTAGTTGGGCTAGAAAGTTTTATAAAGTTAAAATTATAAGTAAAACTCCTTTTTTAATTTGTATTTATTTTAATGACCTAAGTATTTTTGTTTATTTCTTTTTTTGTTGGAATTACAACAGACAAAATTTAAAATCATATGTTATAATTTAATCAAAAGTTAAAGACTTTAGACACTCGTTTGAAAAAGAAAGGAAGTTGAAAATGACAAAATTTGTATGTACAGTATGTGGTTACACAGCAGAAAATGAAGCGCCTGAAGCTTGTCCAGTATGTAAAGCTGCTAAAACAGCTTTCAAAGCTTTAGATGAAAATAATAAAAATTATGCAGATGAACATAGAATCGGTGTAGCAAAAGATGTTGATCTACAAATTCTTGAAGGTTTAAGGGCAAACTTTATGGGTGAATGTACAGAAGTTGGCATGTATCTTGCAATGTCAAGACAAGCTGATAGAGAAGGCTACCCAGAAATCGCTGAAGCATTCAAAAGATATGCTTTTGAAGAAGCAGATCACGCTTCAAGATTCGCAGAACTATTAGGTGAAGTTGTAACAGATTCAACAAAAAGAAATCTTGAATTGCGTGCAGAAGCAGAGTTTGGAGCTTGTGATGGTAAAATGATGATTGCAAAAAGAGCTAAAGAATTAGGCTTAGATGCAATTCATGATACTGTTCATGAAATGGCTAAAGATGAAGCTCGTCACGGACGTGGTTTTGACGGTTTATTAGCTAGATACTTTGGATAAGACCTAAATGGCATATTAAAACTTGCCATACTAAGTTAGTTAAAAACTTGAAAGTTTTGTTCAGAAAATTTTTACTAACTATTAAAGAACTCTTTCAAACGAGGGGGCGGAGGGAATTACAATTCCCTCCGCCCCCTCTCTATTTATTTACAAATCTGCAGGACATTTTCCTTTTTTTAATAACTCAACTAAAGGTTCTAAAAATTTTTCTTCACCTTCATTTTCTGTTTTTAAAGAATAATACGATATTTCAACTAATTCTTTGCAAATAGGTAGAATAGTTTTTCCGTTTATTTTTGAATTGATTGCCGAACGAGCAACTTTATAACGTAGTTCTTTAATTTCATTTTTTGTGAATTTATTCAAAAGTTCTTCGACTTCGCTCATTGCAGATTTTGAATACATGATACCTTTGTATAGTGCAGGAATAGAGTATTCTAATCCATTCCCAACACAATCATGGTTTCTGATTTCTATGAAATTCCGAAGCCTTACTTCTGGGAAATAAAGATTTGCATGGAGATTCCAATCTTCAATTGTTGGATAAAAACCTTCATATCCTTTTTCCATGAATTGTTTGAACGTTAGGCACCCATTTATGTTTAAATATTTACCATCTCTATTTATAAATATCATTGGGGTTTCTAGAAGTTGAGCGACGTAATCTTTAAAGCACGCGTTTTTGTTAAAGTTTAATGCAAATCCGCACCTTTCATTATCAGTATTTAACCAAGCGAGGGCTCTAAAAGATTTGTATCCAGTATCTACATTTCCTCTAATGGATGAATTTGCAAACATGGCTGTTGAGAATGGTATCATTAAATTAGCAACTCTGAATTTTTTCATTGCATCTTCTTCTGAACGAAAATCAATTCCTACTTGTATCCCAGCGGTTTCTCTCATCATTACATCCGAAAGAATACCCCACAAATAACTTGCCATTATATGGTATCTATGTTTTGGTAAAAGTTTTATATTTTTATAAGTTGTTTTTGGAGAAATTCCAAGGTTTAGAAATTTTATTTCAAATTCTTCTAGAATAGGTTTTAATTTTGCATCAATTTCTTCGATTCTTTTTTTTAAATCTCTGATATACTGTTGTGGCTCAATACTAAGTTCAAACTGGCAACCTGGCTCTAATGTAATAGTTTCGTGAAGTTTTTTTAACCCAATAATGGAGGTTCCGTCTAGAATATAGTCCCAATTGTCTTTTTTTGCAAATTCTCGCAAAAGTTCACACATACCAAAATCTCCTTCATATGGAACAACATTTTTACCATACAAGGAAACTGGAATACGTTCATATTCCATGCCGATTTTTTGCTCATTTTTACAACCCAAAAGAAACTCATCTAAAAGCTGACTGTATTCTAAACGTGCTTCGGTTTTAATCATTGTCTACTCCTTGTTTAATTATAGCTTAAAAAAGTTGTTAGGGCATTAAGACGTTGAGGCATAGATCCTTTATGAAAATATATGAGTTAAGCTAATGAAAAGAACTTAAAGCCTTAATGACCTAATATCTTAATGTCTTTAACAAAATTTACTTTACTCCACATAAAAACTTTAAACATTTCCCTATTTGTATTATTATTGATAGCATGGTGGACTATTTACAAAGAGCAAAGTTCTTTAGAACTAAAAAAAGATTAGGTCAGAATTTTCTTGTAAACCCTGAAGTTATTGGGGATATACTTGAGCATGCTCAAATTACTAAAGAGGATATTGTTTTAGAAATTGGTCCCGGGGTTGGTTTTGTAACGGAACAATTAGTAAAGCATGCTAAAAAAGTTATTGCAGTAGAACTTGATGAAGAAGCGATAAGAGAGCTTAAAAAGTTAGAATGTGATAATTTAGAGCTTATTCATAATGATATTTTGAAAACAGATATTTCTGAATTAGCTCAAGGTGAAAGAATAAAAGTCGTAGCAAATATACCTTATTATATTACTTCTCCAATTATAGCGCATTTATTAGGGGAAATTGATGATTTAGCGAACAAAAATCGCGCGGTTATTGACGATATAATTCTTATGGTTCAAGAGGAAGTAGCTCGTAGAATAATTGCAACAGAGAAAAGTTCTGCAAAACAATATGGATTATTAACAATACTCTCTCAATTTTGGGCAGATTGTTCAATAATAAGAATTGTTGGAAGGCGTTCTTTTTATCCGGCGCCGAAGGTTAATTCTGCTTTGATTTCTTTAAAAGTTAGAAAAGAACCTTTATTAAAATTAACAGACTATACTTTCTTTAGAAGGGTTATCAAGTCTGCTTTTGCACAACGTAGAAAAACATTAAAAAACTGTCTTTTAGGTGGCGGATTTGATAAAGAAAAAATAGCTCAAGCAATAAATAAAATGGGCTTGGATGAAAATATTCGTGGCGAAAAGTTATCAATTTCTCAATTAGGTGAATTGTCAGAATTGCTTAAAAAATAGAGAAATAATAAATTTATTATGTGTAGTGTATTTAAAGGAGTATTGCATGCTCAAAATAGTCCCTATTAGTTATACAACTTATGGAAAACAAAAATTTTCTAATAAAAAAAATAATGTTGCATTTAAATCTCAACAGGGTTTAGTTTTGGAAAAAGAATACATGTTTTTAAAAAAATCTGGTTTAAATCCAATTAAGGCTTTTATGGACATTAGGGGAGAGCAAGCTCTTTTAGAAGGTTTATTAAAAAATATTTTGCAGGATGAGAATATGGGTATTGAATTTGTAAAAGATGTATTGCAAAATCCAAGAAAAGCTATTGATTTAGCAAATATTTTGCCCAAAAAGATTGGAAGTAGTTCAGATATTCAAAAAACATTTCTTCCAAATAATTTATACACAATTTTATATGAAAAGGTTGTTGTTCAAAAATTTAATGAAGCTAAAACTAATGAGGAATTGTTAGCGATACGTCCAGATTGGAGAGGTGATGCTCTTTTACAAAAGCATAGAAAATTATATGGAAGTAAAGAGTTTGAGTTAGGAAAGATTCCTTGTGATTTGTCAAAAAATGAACTGATGACAATTGTAAATTATTTAAAATCGTTTATGCAAAATGGAGGGGCAAAACAGCCTGTAAATATTCAAGGATTATTTGTAGGCAATAAAAACTATAGTTTTGAATATTTTGTTGATGGTAAAACTGACAAAAATGTTTTTGGAATTATTTTACCAAATAATAAAAAGTATATTTTGAAGATGGCTAGTGAGGATAAAAAAAGTTTGGATGCTCCTTTTGCGCTTGGGACTTTGGCAAAAATTAATACATATATGACTCAAAATAAATCAAGAAACACTGCACCGTTATTATATTATAACCATGATAAGAATTTTTTGATTTATGAATATATTGAGCATATTTCAGTCAATGGTAATACTCGAGATTTATTACAAATTCAAAGTCGTATCCCTGACTATAAAGCCTTAGGACTTCAATTTAATGATAGTGTTGGTTCAAATAATTGCTTTTTATTGAGTGAAAACTCCAATCTTAATTTAAAAAATTCTTATGGTTTTAATGAGGGTGTTGAAAATAAAGAATGGATCTCTGTAGATGATGATCATGTAACTTTTGCAAACTATTTACATCCACATATAAGAGGCTATCATTCTTATTTGCCTAATGGAATGCAATTTTGTGTGTAATTAATTTTAGATATGTTTTAGAATTAGGCTTAAATCTTTTTCTTTAATAATAATATTAGCTTCTTTTTCTAAAATTGGTTTTGCGCAGAATGCAACTCGTTTTTTTGCGTATTTAAACATGCTTAAATCATTCGCTCCATCACCTACTACTAAAGTGTTTTCTTCATTAATACCAAGAATGGATTGTAAACGTTTAAGCATTTCTCCTTTGCTATTATTAAACATCATCTCACCGCCGACAAGACCTGTTAGAACTCCGTCTTTTGAGTGTAAGATGTTCGCAAACTCGCCATCAAGTCCAAGTTTTTCTGCAAAATAACTTGTTGCGTTTCT
The DNA here is from genome assembly GCA_045645765.1 of Candidatus Gastranaerophilaceae bacterium. GTDB lineage: Bacteria > Cyanobacteriota > Vampirovibrionia > Gastranaerophilales > Gastranaerophilaceae > CAG-196. Next base: position 35,996 of record JAZRJK010000003.1, on the reverse strand, counting down.
GAATCCACCAGAAAAACATACGACTTTATAGCCACGCTCTTTCAGACCTCTAACGACTTCAAAAGCACCTTTCATCAAAGGTAATGAGCGAGATATTTCATCAACTTTTTCTAGCGAAAGCCCTTTTAATAAACCAACACGTTCGGTTAGGCTTTCAAAAAAATCAAGCTCACCTTGCATCGCTTTATCTGTAATGGATTTAATTTGTTCTCGAATCCCGAGTTCTTCTGCAAAGAACTCTAACGTTTCGCCATCCATTAATGTTGAATCAAAATCAAAGACAGCTAATTTATTTGCCATAGAACACCTTACACTGTTAAATTAATACATTTTGGACTATGAACACCATCTATTTTTGAAATCAATTCAAGCGTTTTATCATCAACCGCAGTGTCAACGTTAATCACCATTATTGACTCAGTTTCATGTTTATCGTTTTTCTGCACAACGTTCATTGAACCAATATTTATATTGTTTTCACCAATTACTTGAGCAACTTTTGCAATCATAGAAGGTTTGTTAACGTGTGGAACAATCAAGACGTGTTTCTGCGGTCTTATACTTGTTTCATAGTCATTAATCTTAACTATTCTTGGAATATCTTTTGTAATCAAAGCTCCTGATACAACATTTACTTCGTTATCAGTAATAAGTTTTATTGTAATTCTACCAGCAAAGCTACAATTAGATTTTGAACGTGTTGACTTAATTTCAATTCCGCGTCTTTTAGCTATAACAGGCGCATTAACATAATTAACTCCTTCGATTTTTGAAGAAAGAACCCCTTTCAAAATTGCAACTTCTAAAGGCTGAATATCAACATCCGCTAAATCTCCGTCCGCAGTTATTTCTATTGTTTTAATAACTCCTTCTGTTAATTGAACCGCTAATTCGCCTGAGTTTTCTGCAATCTGCATATAATCTTTTACAGGCTCTAATTTATCAGGTCTAAGAGATGGAATATTTACCGCAGAAGACGCTGAACCGCCTGAAAGCACTTCTTTAATCTGTTCCGCAACATCAATTGCAACATTTATTTGAGCTTCTTGAGTACTTGCACCTAAGTGCGGAGTCAAAACAACATTCCCTTCACATCCTAAAAGCGGACATTCAGTAATGTTCGGCTCGTTTTCGTAAACATCAATTGCAGCACCTGCAACATATCCTGAATTAATCGCATCTTTTAAATCAGCTTCGTTAATAATTCCGCCACGAGCACAGTTTACTAATCTAACGCCTTTTTTCATTTTAGCGATTGTGTCTTTATTAATCAAATTCAATGTATCTTTTGTCTTAGGAATGTGAACAGTTATGAAATCACAAACTCCCCAAAAGTCGTCTAAACTATCAACTCTTTCACCGCCAACTTTTTCAACAATTTCTTTAGAAGTATATGGATCATATACCACAACTTTCATACCTAAAGCTAAAGCAACTTCAGCCACGTGGGTACCGATTTTACCAAATCCGATTACACCCAAAACTTTTTTATAAAGCTCGCATCCAGTAAACTTAGATCTATCCCATTTACCTTCTTTTGTAGAAGTCGCAGCCGGAGCAATATTTCTTGCCATTGCTAACATTAATGCAATTGTATGTTCTGCCGCAGCCATTGTATTTCCGTCTGGAGAATTCACAACAATAATTCCGTTTTGTGTTGCTGATTCTAAATCAATATTATCAACTCCAACACCTGCACGACCAATAATTTTTAAATTCTTACCAGCCTCAATAATTTTTGGAGTAACTTTTGTCTGGCTTCTTACCATCAAAGCATCATAATTAGGAATTACTTTGATTAATTCTTCTTCGCTCATCGTAGGTAAAAAATCAACCTCCGCCGCTGCTTCTATAATCTTTCCTGCTGACTCATTAATTTTATCTGTAACTAAAACTCTCATTTTACACCTTTTCTACTTTAATTCCTTAATAACTGTTGCAACACCTTTTCCCAATTCAAATTTATGGCCGAGCTTATAAAGTGTTGCTTCTAGAGCTCCGATAGCCGAAATTAAATCTCTATCGCATACAAAACCTAATGTGCCCATTCTAAATATTTTGTCTTTAAGAGCATTTTGGCCATTTGCAACAACAATATCAAAATCTGTTTTCATAATTTTACGAATGTCTGGAACTGAAATCCCTTCTGGTGGATAAATAGAAGTAATTGCGCAACTTGCATTTTTATCTTCTTTTACAACGAGTTCTAAGCCGATTGCTTTAATAGCTTTTCTTAGAGCAAGGCAATGTTTCTTGTGGCGTGCGTTCATTTCGTCAATGCCTTCGCTTTTAATCATTTCTAAAGCTTTATCCAAACCTACAATCAAGTTCACAGCTGGTGTGAATGGTGTTGAATTTTCGTTAACAGATTTTTTATAAGCTTTCCAATCCCAATAAAAACTTGGGTGTTTGCATTCTTCATAAACTTTCCATGCTCTCTCATTTGCGGTTAAAAATGCTAATCCTGGAGGAATCATAAATCCTTTTTGAGAGCCTGAAACAAGAACATCAATTCCCCACTCATCAGGATGACATTCCATAGCACAAACAGAAGTAACACCATCAACCACTGAAATCGCGCCATGTTCTCTTATTATTGAGCAAAGTGTTTTAATATCATTTGCAGCGCCTGTTGAAGTTTCGCTTTGTGTTAGAGTTACTATTTTGATTTTCTTTTCTGTATCTTCTGCAAGGCGTTTTCTTAAAACTTCTGGATCAATAACATTCCCAGTTTCGACTTCGATTTTTTCAACAATTGCGCCACGAGATTCTGCAATTTTTACCCAACGGTTTCCGAAATTACCAAGTACTAGAGATAAAACATAGTCACCTTCATTAACTAAATTCTCTAATGCTGCACACATTGCACCTGTACCACTTGCAGTGTATACAAAAACATCGTTTTTAGTTCTAAAAACATATTTTAGATTTTGATAAACATTTTCTAAAATTTTCGAGAACTCGCTACTTCTATGTCCAATTGGATGTTTTGCTACTTCTAGCATAACGCTTTCTGGAACAGGTGTTGGGCCTGGAATCATTAAAAATGTTTTATCTTGCATACAAAAATCTCCTCTATAAAAATCTCTTCACATAATTAGATTCATTCTAACATATAAGGCATTTTTATTGAAATATGTGAACAAATGTAATGTTTATTAAAATAATAACCGAGGAAAATCTCCTCGGTTATTTATCTTATACAGTAACTAATTTTTTTACTTCATTACGTTTTACTTTTCTTGTAGTTGTTCTTGGTAGAGGTTCTTTCTTTATAATAACTGAGCTTGGGCGTTTATATTGTGTCAGTTGTGTTGATAAAGTTTTAATGTCATTTTTTACCATTTTATCAATTTCTTCATCAGAGTATTTTTTATATAAATCTTCTTTTGGAACTACAATTGCTACAACTTCTTCTGTGCCATCTTTTGCTCCGAAAGAACGATGAATACCCATTACACAGCATTCAGCTAAGTATTCGCTTTTTTCAATTACAGATTCGACTTCTTCTGGGAATACTTTTTTACCACCAGCAAGTACAATCATATTTTTGATTCTACCTGTAATGTAGATATGCCCGTCTTTATCTATTTTTGCGATATCGCCAGTATGAAGCCAACCATCTTCGTCAATAACTTCCGCGGTTAATTCAGGCTGATTGTGATAACCTTTCATTACAGAAGGGCCTTTTAATTGTAATTCGCCACTTTGTTTATCAATGCGAGCTTCAAAATGTTTAAGAGGTCTGCCAACTGAAGCTAATACAGAGCGTTTATCTGTATTAACAGAAACAACTGGGCTTGTTTCTGATAAACCATAACCTTGATAAACTTTTATACCAATTCTTTCAAAGAATCTTCCAACGCTAACGTCTAATGGAGCTCCGCCAGAAATGCATCCAATAAAGTTTCCACCGAATTTGTCATGTATTTTTTTGAAAAGAACTTTTTTAACGCAATAGAATGGAATGAATTTTGCGATATGATACATTGCGTTGAATGCAATTTGAGTGACTTTTGGAGCATTTTTAAGCTCTGATTCAATACCAGTTTTTAATAGTTTTAAGAATGCTGGAACAACAATCATAAATTCAACTTTTTTCTCAGTCATGATTCCTAATATATCTTTAGGTTTTAAGCTTTGAGTGTAATAGACAGAGAATCCATAGTTTAAGAATGTACAAAAACCAACTGTCATTTCAAATAAGTGGTTCATAGGCAAAATTGATAATACTGTAACTTTTTTATCGCCAAGTATTTCTCTTAGTGCATATCCCAAGTCTTCAAGTTGGCTAGTTATATTGCAATATGAAATCTCAACACCCTTAGGTTGACCAGTTGTACCTGATGTATAAATAATCATAGCTGTAGCTTTTGAACTTCTTCTTCTCCATTTAGCATTATATTTATCAGGCAAATCATAAATATTTATAGTATTTTCATTTTTTGAAAACTGATCAATAACAAAAATGTATTTAATGCTTGGAATTTCATTTCTTAATGCAAGCGCTGTTTCCAAATAATATTGTGAAGTAAATAAAATAGTCGGTTGTGCATCTGTAAGAATTGAATTCAATTCATACTTTGTAAGTTTAACATCAAGAGGAACAACGACTAAACCTGATAGAACAGATGCAAAAACTGATGCTCCATACTCAGGTTTTGATTCAGAAAGAATAGCAGCCTTTTCTCCTTTTTTAATGTCTAGTTCTTCGATAATAAATCTTGCAACTTTTCTAGATAATTGACCAATACCTTTGTAGGTAAATTCTTTCCAGCCAAAGTTGTCTTTTGTGCCTAATGCTACACGATTTTCGTGTTCTCCAGTTTTATCTTCTAAAAGTGATAAAACGTCCTTGCTTCTTAATCCCATCTTAAATCCTCTTGAATAATATAAACACTATACTTGTTAACAAATGATATTGTATTCTCTAAATAATTAAAAGTCAAAAAAATTTGCAAAACTTATAATTATTTTAACTTGTTTTGACATTTAAACATGTTTTTGTTAATTTGAATTTGGTTTTATAAAAAAATTATGGTGGTTATTGGAGTATGAAAAAGAAGATTTTAGCTTTAGCACTTGCAGTGTTCGTTTCTTCTATGAACATGGGCATGGTATTTGCTATTCAAGACACAAGAAGTGTTGCAAAATTACAAGCAGCACCAAATGCAAGAACAATTGATTTGGCATTTGTTTTTGACGGGCCTTCTGATAAAAATACGGCTCTTTTAAAAACATTCCAAACAACTATTACTCGTTCTTTATTACCGGATTATAAAGCATCATTCCCAAATGAGCTTATTTTCACAGGTGATTGGACTGAAAAAGGCGTAGCAGCAGCTTCTGAGAAAGCGCTTGCATCAAAAGCAACAATGGTAATTTCTATGGGCTATATGTCAAGTAATTACTATTCAACAAGAAAAAGTGCAAATAAATTTGTTGTTACAATTGACCAATATGGTCTAAGAGATTTGGGTGGAGATTTCTTTAACCCAATTCAACAATACGTAAAAGATTTCGTTTTATTCAAAAAACTTGTTCCAGAACAACATAAAACAGCTATCTTGATGAACGAATCTTTCTACAAAACTCAAAAAGATTGGAATGGAATTATTGATAAAAAACTTAAAGAAAAAGGGTGTGACTTAGATTTTGTTGTAGTTCCTGTTAATTCAAACGTAAGCGCATCTTTATCAAAAATTCCTAGTGATGTTGATTCTGTTTTCGTAACACCGCTATTCAATCTTTCAACTACTGAAAGAAAAGAGTTATATTCAATTCTTAATTCTAAAAAATTACCTTCTTTCTCTGGTTTAGGAAAAGAAGATGTTGAGTTAGGTGCTTTATTAGGTACTTCAACCAGAGATTTAGATAAAAAATTAGCAGAAGCTACTTCATTCAATATTCATGGAGTACTACATGGTAATAAAGTAAAATCTGAAAAAGTAGCATTCTATGATGATGAAATTATTTTTTATAACTCAGATACTGGTGAAGCTTTAGCTTATTCAGCACCTTTAAGATTGTTAAATAACTGTGAAATTATTTCACACAAACCAGTTGCTAAGTATGACTTAACTTATATTATGAATACCTTAGAAGAGCAGAACTTAGATATTGCAAGAAAAAGACAATTAATCAATGCAGCACGTAGAGCAACAACAGCTGCATATCTAAGATATTTACCGACTTTAAGATTAGATTTAGGTCATCAATCTTATAATGACGCATATGCTAATTCTTATTCAAATGTTCCAACTCGTGCTGGTCAATTTGTTGTTGGTTTAGATCAAATGATTTATGCACCGGATTTGGTAACTAATATCATTGTTAAACATAAAAAATTAAAATTTGATAAAGCTGAAAAAGTTTTAAAAGAAGCAACAATGGGTCATGAAATTGGAAATCTTTATATTGATGCTTTGATTTTCGAAAACATGATTAAAGTTCAAGAAGAATATTTACAAGAAACAAGAGAAAACTTAGGTATTGCAAAAGTTCGTATGCAGACTGGTAAATGTGGAACAGAAGAAGTTTTACGTTGGGCTGGTGAAGTTAGTGAAGCAGAAAAAATGTTATTGAATATGAAAGCTGATTACAAAAACGTAAAAATTCATATCAATAAAATTCTTTTCAAAGATCAAAAAGAACAATTTGATTTAAATCCATTAACAGCAAAAGATCCTGCGTTCTTTACATCTGATATTCATATCATTGATCACGTAAGAACACCTGAAAAATTAGCTAAGTTTACTGACATGTTAGTAGAACAAGTAATTTATATGTCACCTGAAACAACTAAGCTTAAAGCAGCAATTGCAATGAAGAAAGCAGAAATTTCAAATTATGCTCAAAAATTCATTATGCCAAACGCTAAATTAAGCTTGGAATATGGTTCTCAATTTGATAGACACTTACCATATGAATCAGAAGGTCATCAACAATTACAAGCTGGTAAAGCGGCACAAGTTGGAGGTCTTAAAGGGCCATATCCTGATATGGCAGCATACGCTTTTGGTACAGCACCATATTTGGGACTTAATGAACATTATACTCGTGTAATGATTGCTGCGCAATGGAAACCTATTGAAGGTGGTACAAAGATTGCTGAAATTGCAAGATGTAAATCTGAATTAAACGAACTAAAACTTTATTTAGATCAAGTTAATACTGAACTTGAAATGAATGTTAGAAGTGTTGTAAACAGAGCGATTGCAAAATACTTTATGATTGAAAAATCTTATAAAGCTATGTTTGCAGAAGCAGAAAACTATCAAATGGTTAAAGCAAGATACCTAAGAGGGGAATCTCCAATTAACCAAGTAGTTGACGCTCAACACTTATATACAAAAGCAAAAGTCGAAGCTCTAAATTCTCAAAACGAATTCTTCAAAGAATTACTTTGGGTACAAAGAGGCTTGGTATCTATGAACTGGACAAAAGCTAATGAAGATGCTAAAAAATTCATTCAAAAAATACCTAGCATCTTACCAGCAGAGCAAGACTTCTCACTATAATAAATTAATGATTATTAATAGCGACTTCAATATTATATTGAAGTCGCTATTTTAATTAAAGACAAAATTATTAAATTTATTCTGTTTGGTGTATAATTTACTCAAATGATACATAATTTGGAGAAAATATAAATGAGCAAATATTTATTGGAAGTGGGTGTCGAAGAATTACCATATAAGTTTATACCAATGGCTATCTCTCAATTAGAAGCTGGATTTAAAGCTTTCTTGGAATCAAGCGATGTTGGTTTTGATAACATTAAAGTCATGGCAACACCTCGTCGTTTAGCTGTTATTGTCGATGGATTAGCTCCATCACAACCCGATGTCGAAAAAACAGTTAAAGGCCCTATCGCAACTGTTGCTTATGATGAAAATAAAAACTTAACTCCTGCAGGTCTTGGTTTTGCCAAGAAAAATGGAGTTGAACCAAACGATTTATATGTAGAAGACAATTATCTTTACGCAAAAATTTCTATAAAAGGTAAAGATACAAAATCTTTGCTTCAAGAAAATGTTCCTGCAATTTTTACAAAGCTTCAAGGCCCTCACTTTATGAGATGGGGAAGCAATGATGTGAAATTCTCTCGTCCAATCCGTTGGGTGCTTTCAATCTTAGATAGTGAAGAAGTAAAAATTAGAATCATTGATAAAGATTCTTCAAACTTAACTAATGGTCATAGATTTTCTACACAAAATATTGTAATCAATAATCCAGATGAATATGTTACAAAACTTCGTGATGCGCATGTTCTTGTCGATCCACAAGAAAGAAAAGAAAGAATTCTTGAAGTTACTCAAAAAGAGGCTGATAAGTTAAATGCAATTACTAAAATTTCTGGAGATTTGTTAGAAGAAGTAACTTTTATTACTGAATATCCAGTTGCTGTTACTTGCAACTTTGATGAAGCTTATTTAACTATCCCTCAAGAAGTTGCAGTTACGGTTATGGAAACTCATCAAAGATACTTTGCACTTTATACTAAAGAGGGTAAGCTAACTAATAAATTTGTAACTATTACAAATTATATTGGAGATGAATTTGAAAATATTAAAGCAGGAAATCTTCGTGTAATCAAAGCTCGTCTCGATGACGCTGTATTCTTCTTTAACGAAGATACTAAAAAACCTCTAGAAGCATATAGAGAATCTCTGAAAGGAATGACATTCCAAAAAGGCATGGGGTCTGTTTATGATAAAACTGAAAGAATTGCAAAACTTACAGCAAAACTTAATCCAGGCGAAACAGTAAAAAGAACCGCTGAACTTTGTAAAGCTGACTTGGCTACAAATTTAGTATTTGAATTTACTGAACTTCAAGGTTTTATTGGAGCAGATTATGCTCGTGTTTCTGGTGAGGCAAAAGAAGTTCAAGTGGGTATTAAAGAACACTATTTCCCACTTAATGCTGATAGCGAAACTGCCAAATCAACAGAAGGTCAAGTCGTTGGTATTGCCGATAAAATCGATACAATTTGTGCAGTTTTTGCAGCTGGTAAAAAACCTACTGGCTCATCAGATCCGCTTGGTGTAAGACGTGCTGCTTTAGGTATAATTAAAACGATACTTGAGCATGATTTGAAAATTAATTTATCAAATTTAATCGATGAAGCTCTTGCCCTGCTTCCAATTAAAGCTGATTGCAAAGCTGACATCGAAGAATTCTTTACTCAAAGATTAATTATCTTTTTAGCTAATGATTATAAAAAAGATGTACTTGAAGCATGCTCTACTAAGAATCCTTGTATAGATTTAGCAGATTATCTTGCTAGAGTGAAAGCTGTTTCTACGCTTAATGACGCTAAGCTTATCGAAAATGCTAATCGTGTTTTAAGAATTCTTAAAGAAGACGTAGAAGCTGATATAAACCCTGCATTGTTCGTTTTAGATGCAGAAAAAGTTCTTCACGCTGAAGTTCAAAAAATTAATTTTGCAGGAAATTATAGTGAATATTTACAAGCATTGATTGCTGTAAACTCTACTGTTACAAAGTTCTTTGATGATGTCTTAGTTATGGATAAAGATGAAAAAATTAAGAATAATCGTCTCGCACTATTGAATGAATTGAAAAATAAGTATATAATGTTAACAGATTTTTCTAAGCTTAATAGTTAGAGAGAGTTGAATTGTAAATATTTGTAACAAGTGTATATAAAAAAAGTCAATTTTTATTTTTACGGAACTTTATATAAATGAAAGGTGAAGTAAAAAGATACAGTGAAGGTAGGTAGTTATGTTTAACTTCAAATTCCTAAAATCTATAAAAGAAATAATGAACCCAAAAGCTAATCTTTTGACTTTTGCACAAGGTCAAAGAGAAGCTAATGATGAATATATAAAGTCTCTGTCTCAAACAGAACTTAAAATCAAATCTGACGAACAAAGGTTGGAAGCAATGGTCAGACAACAATTGAAGGAAGAATTTCCTAATATCGAGAAAAGTCCTTCATACGACTTATTGGTTGATGCAGTCATCCATAACTATAAGTCAAAACAGCTTCAAGCCATCGATGAGTCTGTTAATGCAGAGTAAAAAGTAAACTCATCAACTAAATGATAAACAATTCACCGACGACATTAGCCGCCGGTTTTTTGTTTTTTATAATATGAGTTGGTGGACATTGATAAGATTGCTAGTTTAAAGAAAATTTACAAGTCAATCTCTGCTGTTTCTGTTTTGTGTGGGTTCGTGTTGGTTGGTTTCTCTTAGAGTTGGTTGTCATCGTTTAAAAATCCAAGTTTGAACAAAATTCACAAGTCAACCTCTGCTTTTTTGCTTTGTGTAGATTCGTGTTAAAATAAAACTATGAGAGGTTAGTTATGAAAATAGCGCAAGTAAGTGGAAACAACATTGTTTTAAAAGATGCAGAAGATTTAAGTTTAAATGGGAAAAAAGGTGCGGTTGTAAGAGTTTTAGGCTGTGGGCTTTGTGGTTCTGATATTGTTAAATTTAAACATAACATAGTTAAAGATGGGTCTGTTTTAGGCCACGAAATTGTTGCTGTAATTGATGAGATTGATTCTGATACAAGTTTCGAGGTCGGTGATAAAATTGTATCTTCACACCATATTCCTTGTTTTAAATGTACTTATTGTAAGCATGGAAATTATTCAATGTGTTCTCATTTTAAAGAAACTAACCTTTTACCGGGAGGTTTTAGTGAAAAAGTTTATTTATCCGAAGAACACCTTAAAAACGTTGCATATATTGTTCCAGAGAATTTATCAGATGAAGAAATTTCTTTTTATGAACCTTTGGGGTGTTGTGTCCGAGCTATTAAAAGATGTGATTTACAAAAGTGTGATAAAGTGCTTGTAGTTGGATTAGGCTCAATTGGACTAATTATGGCTCAAGCAATTCAAGCTATGGGATATAGAGTCTTTGCTTGTGATTTATTAGAAGATAGAATTACTCTTGCAAAAGCTAAAGGAATTGAAGCTTATAATTCAAAAGATTTAGAGTTTTTTAACGATATTATTCAAGAAAAAACTGAAAAATTTGGTGTCGATGCTGTATTTATGACATCAGGCGCGGATAAAGCTATTGACGTTGCTTTAAAAGTTATTAAAATGGGGGGAAAAATTCTTGTATTTTCGAGTACTCCTAATAATTTTGGTTATGCAAATAATGATATATATTATAAAGAGTTGATGGTTATGGGAAGCTATTCGCCTTCTCCAAAAGATTTGGAAAAATCATTTAATTTGTTAAAAGACAAAAAAGTAAATGTCGAAAATATAACAACTACTTATTCGATTAATGATATACAAAAAGCTTTTGAAGATACAATTACTAATAAAACTTACAAAGCATATATCAAGATAGGAGAATAGTGCTATGAAAAAAAGGTTCTTTAGCCTTATACTATTTTTTGTAATATTTGGTTTATTTTATTTCCAATATGAGAAACAAAGATTTTACATATCTTCTCCAATGGAAGATTATGAATATAAAAAAGCGATAATATCAGATTCTAAAAATATAACTTATAAATTAGAGAATTTAAGACCACTTGTAGGTCCAATTGAGTTAGAAAATTTTATCAAACAAAATGATAAAAATCCACAGATTTATACTCCCTCTAAAGAAAATATCCAAAATGGAATATATCGCGCAAATTTACACATGCATTCAACAAATTCAGATGGTGAAGCGAGTGTTGAATATATACTTGATCAAGCGCAGATGTATTCAAAAGAAAAATTGAATGGAAAATATTTTTATTTGGCAATCACTGATCATAATACTGTTTTAGGTGCCAAAGAAATAATCAAAGTTTTACAGAAGAATCCTAATAAATATAAAAATATTAAAATTGTAGCAGGTATAGAAATTAACTCTACTTATGAAACAAAGTACTCAGAAAATCCTATAGAAATACATATCTTAGCTTGGGGTATAAATCCTTATGATAATTTTTTAAACAAGGAGTTTTATAAAAAAGATTTAAAAAATAAGTGGAATAGAAAACAAGTAGATCCTGAATTTCAAGAGGTTATAGATTATATGTCTAAGCGATCTACAGTTGGAATAGCGCATCCTGCAAGATATTTAAGTAAAGTTGAAGATAAAGAGGGTTATATAAAAGAACTTTTTAAAGATTATAAGTTAAAAAATAAGAAGGGAGTGTCCTTTCTTGAAGGTTATTATCAGTCGTATCCAACTATAATAAAATCTATTGATAATCAGTTTAAAGAGTTCTTAATTTTTATAAATAAAGAGGCTAATGTTTTTAATGTTATTCGTACAGGTAGTACTGATGTGCATGGTTATAGTATTTTTAAAAAGTAAAAATCTATTATGATACAAAAATTAACAAATTTGAAACTTTTTTTTGTCTAAGCTATTATATATAGTGAACAGGTGTGCGTGGGGAGATAAGGTAGACGCATTAGTTTTATAAATAAAATGAAACCTATGAAGAAAGTTAGGGTAAATTAACTCACTAGTAGGTAAGGCTACAAGCTTGAAAGAAGGTCGGGGTAAATATAACTTGCTAGTAGGTAAAGCTACAAGCTTGAAAGAAGGTTAAAAAAATAAAATGGAAAATAATTATTTTGCGTTATTAGCTAATGATGTTAAGAAGCTTTGGAACGGTTTAGATGACGGACAAAGGCTTGGTATGCTTGCCTTGATTGTTATTACAATAGTTGCAGCGACCTTCTTTTTATCTAAAGCAATGGAACCAGATTGGGTTGTTCTATATTCTGATTTGAATGAAGTAAATGCTTTGACAATCGTTGAAAATATGAAAAAAAATGGTTATCAATATAAACTTTCTGAGGATAAAAAATCTGTCTTAGTACCTTCAAGTGTAAGAGATGAAATGCGAGTTTTTGTTGCAGAAAATGATTTGATAAAAAATGGAGATACTGGCTTTGAGCTTTTAGATGATATGCAATTAGGCTCAACAGATTTTAAAAATAAATTGACTAAACAACGAATTTTTCAAGGTGAAATAACCCGTGCTATTGAAAAAATTCAAGGTATTAAATATGCAAAGGTTCATTTAGCAGAGCCAGAACGTTCAATTTTTGATGATAATGATGAAAAACCTACCGCATCTGTAATGCTTGTTTTGGAACCAGGGTATAAATTAAAGTCATCACAGGTTAAGGCAATAAAAAATTTAGTAGCATATTCTGTTCCAAGAATGACTCCAGAACAAGTGTTTATTACAGATCAAGATGGTAATACTTTATCAGATGAAACTTCTAAAAATTCAACTGATATGGAAAGTTTTAAATCTAATTTAGAAAAGCAAACCGCAAAAAAAGTTTCAGATGTTTTAGAAAAAATTGTTGGTAAGGGGAATGTATCTGTTCAAGTTAATGCTGATATAGATTTTAATTCGGCAAAATCTACAATTGAAAGTTACACACCGTTGGAAGGTAGCAAAGAAGGTGTTTTAGTAAGTTCTCAAACTGAAGTTGAATCTTATGAAAATCCAAATCAAGTACCCAATCCAACAGGTGTTAACCAAAGAAATCTAAATTATTCAAAACAAAAAACGGCAATGAATTACAATGTAACCAAAGAAGTTAAACAAGTAATCTATGCACCGGGAACAGTAAAAAGAATGTCCATCGCAGTTGCTGTTAATAAAATATTAACAGCTGAAGAAAAAGATGAAATCAGAGAACTTGTCTTGTCTGCATCTGGTATTGATTACAATCGTGGTGATAACATTTCGATTTCTGGTTTACAATTTGAGGGTGCAACAATTGATAAGAAAGCTAGTGAAGAATTTGCTAAGCAATATCAACAAGAACAGATGATTTACATGATTACATCATCAGTAATACCGTTAATAATTGTACTAGTTTTAGGATGTTTTGCGCTTGCAGTTCTCAAAGGTTTTATCTCAAAAATGCCTACTCCTAAGAAGGTTGAGAAAAAACCAATTGAGGATTTCATGCCAAAAGTAGTAGAAGAAGAAGAAATTCATGAAGTTGCTCCTAAGCTTGAATTCAATAAAAGAGAGATAGCCTCTCAAAAAGAACAAACAATTACTGAAATCAATGAAGCCGTAATGGCGGCTCCAGATGAAGCAGCTAAACTATTGACATCATTTATAAGAGAATAGAGTCTTTAAGGTATTAAGACTTTTGGACATTAGGTTTATTATAAAATTAAAGAACTTAACGACTTAACGACTTAATGACTTAAAGCCCTAAAGGAAGAAAAATGGGTATAGAAGACGTAAAAAAGGCAAAAGAGGAAGAGAAAAAGGTATTTAAGCGACCTAGCCAGAAGGTTGCTGCGCTTTTAATTGCTCTTGGTCCAGCCACAGCATCAGAAATATTAAAAAATATAAAAGATGAAGATTTACTTGAGCAAATAACATTAGATATTGCAAACCTAGGTAAAGTATCTGATGAAGATTTAAATGAAGTCTTGACTGAATTCAAGACGGTGTTTCAAGCTAAAAACTATATTACTCAAGGTGGTACAAGCTATGCTAAACAACTGCTTATTCAAGCTTATGGTGAAGCTGAAGCTGCTCAGATGCTTGAACGAGTTTCTTCTATGGTTAATACTAATCCGTTTTATTTTTTGAATGAAGCGGATCCTTCTCAGTTGGCAAACACATTTGCTTCTGAAAACCCTCAGCTTTTGGCATTGATTTTGGCTTATTTGCGCCCAGAATTATCAGCACAAGTTTTGGCGTTTTTACCAGCTGATATTCAAGCTGTTGTTTCAATGCGTATTGCGGACATGACTCCAACTAATCCTGAAATATTATCAACAATTGAAGATATTGTACAAAGAAAATTCTCAGCATTATTAGTACAAGATTTTTCAAATGCTGGTGGCGTAGAGTCTTTGGCAAATATCTTGAACTGTTGCGATCGTGGTACAGAAAAAAATATCATGGAATGGCTCGACATCGAAAACCAAAAGATGGCTCAAGAAGTTCGCGACCTTATGTTTGTATTCGAAGATATTATTATTCTCGACGACAGAAGTATTCAACGGTTGCTTAGAGAGATCGATACAAAACAACTTGCTCTTGCACTTAAAGGTACAAAAGACGAAATTAAAGAGAAAATCTTCAAAAACATGTCTGAAAGAGCACGTCAAATGCTTACGGATGATATGGAATATCTTGGCCCTGTACGTGCAAAAGAAGTTCAAGAAGCTCAAACTGCTATTGTTAATGCTATTAGAACTCTTGAAGCAACAGGTGAAATTACTATTACACGTGCAAGTATTGAGGATGAATTAATTGAGTAGTAATAGAATTAAAAGTAATGATATTCAGATAGGAAATAATTATGTTTTACCTATTGAACAGTCAAATGTTACTGTTCAACAGGCTAAGGTAATGAAAATTATTGAGGAAACAGATGCAAAAGCTCAGCAAATAATAGAAGGTGCTGAAAATAAGTCTAATATAATTGTTCAAGCTGCTCATACAGAAGCTCAACGAATCATTGAAGAAGCAAGAAAAAAAGCCGAACAAGAATACGAAGAGGTAAAACAACAAGCTTATAATGAAGGTTTTACAAAGGGAGAGCAAGATGGACTTGAAAAGTTTCAAAGTGATGCTCTTGAAGCTTTGAAATCTTTGGAAACACTTGCATCATCAAGCTTTGATGTTAAAAAAAATATTATTGATTCCGCATCAATCGACGTGGTAGAACTAGTGGCTACTATTGCTGATAAAGTTTGTCATGTACAATTTGATACGAAGATATTATACAAAATCACGCTTGATGCTATTAAACAATTGGATGATAAAGAGAGTATAACAATTATTGTTAATCCAATATTGATGGAAAATATTTCGAAATTAACAGAAAGCTTTAAACAAGAAATTTCTAGTTTACAATCTATAAAAATCATTGAAGATAATTCTGTTTCACCGGATGGTGTTATCGTAGAGACTTTAAATACAAGACTTGATTCTAGAGTTTCAACACAAATTGCTGAAATTGCTGAAAAAATGCTAACAGGTGCTGATAATGAGTTGGAACAAGGATAAATATTTAAATATAATAAAAAAAACAAATTCTATTAAAGAAATTGGTAAAATAACAGAAATCATAGGCTTAACGATAGAATCTGATGGCCCAAAGTCTTCTATTGGAGACTTGTGTTATATTTATAATGATTTTGGTGACAAGCCTATAATGGCTGAGGTTGTAGGTTTTAGAAAAGATAAAATTTTATTAATGCCTTTAGCTTCCCCTGACGGAATTCGTCCAGGGGCATTGGTTGTTAACACTGGTGAGGCGATGAAAATAGGGGTTGGTAATCAACTTATTGGAAGGGTTTTGGATGGACTAGGGCGTCCGATTGATACATTAGGTGATATAAGATTTTCAGAGTATAAATCAACAACGGCAGATGCTATTAATCCTTTAAAAAGAAAAAGAATAACAGAGCCTTTATCTTTAGGTATAAAATCTGTAGATGGTTTTATGACTGTTGGCAAGGGGCAGAGAATGGGTATTTTTGCTGGTTCTGGTGTCGGTAAAAGTACAACTCTTGGTATGATGGCAAAAAACACATCTGCGGATTTGAATGTAATAGCTCTTATTGGTGAACGTGGTCGTGAGGTTAAAGAGTTTATTGAAGAAATTCTAGGTACAGAAGGCATGAAACGTTCCATAGTTATAGCTGCGACATCAGAACAGCCTTCTTTGGTAAAAATAAAAGCTGCATTCGTTGCTACTTCTATTGCAGAATACTTTAGAGATAAAGGCAAGGATGTTTTATTTATGCTGGATTCGGTAACTCGTGTAGCGATGGCCCAACGTGAAGTGGGTTTGGCTATTGGAGAGCCTCCTGCAACAAGAGGTTATACTCCTTCTGTTTTTGCATTGATGCCGAAACTGATGGAGAGAGCTGGAACAAATGAATTTGGTACAATAACAGGTCTTTATACAGTGCTTGTGGAGGGTGATGATTTTAATGAACCAATATCTGATACATCAAGAAGTATTTTGGATGGTCACATTGTTTTATCAAGAGCATTAGCGCATAAGAATCATTATCCAGCAGTTGATGTGTTGCAATCTTTAAGTAGGGTAATGAATGATATAGTTGGCGATGAACAGAAAGCCGCAGCTGGTGTTGTGCGAAATCTTTTAGCGGTACATGCTAAGAATGAAGATTTAATTAATATAGGTGCTTATGTTTCTGGTTCTGATCCAATGTGTGACAAAGCAATAGCGTTAATGGATAGTATTAATGGCTATTTAAAGCAATCGACAAAAGACAAAGTAGAATTTGATAAAGCTGTGAATGATTTAATACAATTGGGCCAGCTAGCGGGTATGTAGTCTGCAGAGAATTAATATAAAAAATATTTTAAAAACCCTCTTTACAAAAAAAAATTATTTGATAATATAATAAATGTGAGGGCGTTGTCCTTATGCTAGTTGAATAAACTGAAAATAATCCTCAGTAGCTCAATGGCGGAGCAACCGGCTGTTAACCGGTAGGTTGTTGGTTCGAGTCCAACCTGGGGAGTTTTTTCATGTTAAAAGGCAGGGTTAATCCCTGCCTTTTAACATGAGGGAAGTTTTTTGTTGAGACAAGAACCAACATTTGGTGAGAGTCCAGCGGATTTGCGGACGTATTGAGCAAAGCGAAATTCGGGTAGCGAGGAAATTGAGCAAACTTGAACCGCAAGGTTCTATTGCGAAACTTTCCGAGCGTGAAGCAAATCCAAGACAACCTGGGGAGTTTTTTATTGTCAAAATTAAAGCGGGACTTGTTCCCGCTTTTGTTTTTAGTCAAAAATAACTTCTTTTAAATTATCAGATTTATCAAAATAATGAACTTTATTTTCTTTGTCTCTCATTGCAATATATTCTTTACCGTTAACTTCTTCTGTTGCAAATAATATAACATTGTTATCGGATTTAGTATTATCAAAATATGCGTGAGTTTCTTTTTTACCTTTATATTCAGTTTCTCTAATAGTATAATCTCCTTCATTCATTGAAAGGGCATATTTATATGCATCTGTTTGTTCAAGTTTAAATCCGCCACCAACAGTTTCACCATCTTTAGTCCAAGTACCTATTTGTTTGGCAAATATGTCTGCCATTTTTGCATCTCTAGAAGTTTCATTTGTAAAAAATCCTTTTACATTAACAACAACATTTTCTACGTATTCTGTTGCTTTTGTTTTTAAATTAAGAGCTGATTCCACAAAGCTTTGATTTGGGAATTCTTGTTTTTTTGTTGCAGTATCACCAAATACATCATTAGCACGATAATAATTTTTTTGATTTGATTTCAAAACTTCTTCATTATTTTCGCCAAATATAGTAACATTGTTCAACCTTAATTGTTCAGGTAATTTAAGCTCTTGTCCAACAGTAATTAAATTGATATTTTTTAAATTGTTTTCTTTTTTTATAAGGTTTATAGTATTCATAATATCTGTATTGTTTGTTAAACCATATTCTCTTTTAACAATTTTAGTTAAAGTATCTCCAGAATTTATAGTAATATTGTTAGACATATAATCTCCTCATGTTTAATATACTTATATAAAGTCTTTCAACTTATAAAAATTGCTTTTTTGCTTAATATTCTGTAACAAAATTTTGTAAAAGTTTAAAATAATTACTCGGGGTATTCTTTATAGCATCATGTAAATCTTTTAACCATTCGTTATTTTTTACCCCAGTTCGATTCTTGGACGGTTCGGGGAGTTTTTATTGTCAAAATAAAAGCGGGACTTGTTTCCGCTTTTGTTGGTTTTAAAAACTAAGCTAAATTAGAGAAATTGGTTGTATATTCTATGCCAAACTGAGGTAATATTTTTTGATATGCTTTATGAAGAATTGTACAATAATCATCAAAATGTTCGTTCATAAACTTTATTAGATCTCGATCTTTAAAATTTTCAGCTTTTAATTCAAGTTGTTTAAGTTCTTCGATTAGATCTGAACTTAAAAGGTTTTGTTCTTTTAAACTTCTAAGTTCAAGTAATCTTTTCCCTTCATTACCCATCATTCGTGGTGCTATTTCTCTTCCGAGAGCATTTCCGATTTCCCCTCCGGAAATAAAGCCATAATCTTTATAAACTTTATTAGCATCAATAATTTTTACAGTACTATATTCTCCAAAACTATTTACTGCTGTGATAGAACGACATTCACAAACACAAGTGCTTGTTATGTCATTACCACTTAAAGGAGCTGTTGTACCCATTCTATTAAGTGAGGGGTGATTATGGAATAAATCCACCTTGCCTTTAGAATGATTAAAAGGATGTGCAATTCCCGGTTTAGTAGCACTAGTTGCATCACCAATCATTCCTAAATGTAGATCATTATCTAATACAGCCACAACCTGTTCTCTTTGTTGTCCAATTGGAGAATCAAAATGTTTCATTAAAGCATCAATAGCACCTTGTTTTGCTTGTTCAGGCGATCTATATCTAATAATTGTTCCATTATTATTAAGATCACCGATTTTTGATACATCAACAATACCACCTTTTTTATGTTGTATTACAGTATAATTTCCTTCTTTAAATACATCACAATTTTTACTTAAGTATTTTTCTGGCGATATATTTCCTTTAAATTTTTTAAATAATAAATAGCCAGCAACACCAATAGCTATAGTACCTAAAGCAATACCAGCTCCAATTAACCACTTTTTCTTATTATTTGTTTTTTCTTCAGAATCAACCACTGGATTTTTATTAGAAATATTTAATTCATCAATATTATTCTTTGTATTATTATTTTCAAATACCTCAATATTACTTTTTGTTTCTGGTTTAGTTACCAGTTCTGCAGTTTTAATACTAGATACTAAACTTAAACTATCGACTTTAGACATTAAAAATTCTCCATAAATTTCCCGTGTATTTATATAAAGTCTTTCAATATTCAAAAATTGCTTTTTTTATTAATAAATGTTAATAAAAGCCAAAATAATAATAGATACAAATTGGTAAGATGCTGAAACGAGTTCAGCATGACACAAAGAACTATTTTTATTAAATTGCATTTACAGTTAAACTCTCAAAACATTAAAACGACAAAATAAAAAACAGGATAACTGATGTCATCCTGTTTTTTATGGTGGGCGCTAGAAGACTCGAACTTCTGACCCTCTCCTTGTAAGGGAGACGCTCTACCAACTGAGCTAAGCGCCCTTATCGGGTTTGCCATTAGAATAACTATCTCCTATTTATTCCTTCGGCAAAATCAATATTAACCCAAACAAATTTTAATGTCAAACTTTTTTTTACAATATTCACAAATTTAATTATTGCCCACCTGGATTGACGTTTTTGGCAATGTTTTTAATTTATGAAAAGCTCATAATCAAGGGGTAATAAGGGTAAATTAAGATATTACTATTTACCCCTACCTATAAGGAGGTTAAAATGACGATTAGAAAACTTACTGTGGCAGCTGCAATTGCCGTTGGTATAGCAACGTGTTCGTTCAATACGGTAATGGCAGCTTGCCCTTGTGACCAACGTCCGATTGTTAATCAATCTAATTGTGGTTGCAACGAACTTCCGGTTGTTACCGGACAAGCGTGTCCTTGTGATGCAAAGCCTGACCCTTGTGGATGTGATGTAGCTCCAAAATGTGAACCTGATCCTGTTCCATCTTGTGCTCTTTGTCCAAATACTAGTGGGTTTGATAGAGAAAATATGCGACAAGTTTACGCATATCCTAATGGTATCTACGGCTACAATAATTATGTAGGTACAAAAGCTGATTCAATCTATTCTTCAGAAGGTTTTAACGTTAACAGAGACAGTAAAAACATGCTAAGTAATCAAACAATGGGAACCACAATCGCTACTGATGGTAATATTACTGGTGCAGCTTCAAACATCCCTTGCTTGAATGATTTAGGTAGCCATAATGGTATCCCAATAATAAGAGATGAAAATCGTATGGATGGCATGGGCTGTCCGATTCAAATGGGTACTGCTAACTCTATTCAAGCAGTCAAAAAATCATTAGTACCTTTTGATTTATCACCATTCGCTAAAATGACAGGTGCGGCTGTTCCTACACAATTACAAATGTTCCCTGACGTACCAAATGGTTACTGGGCATCTTGTCCAATTGATAAATTAGCTACAAATGATGTTGTTGTAGGCTATCCTGATAGATTATTCAAGCCTTCAAAATCTATATCAAGAGCTGAATTCGCAACTATGTTAGTAAAAGGTTTTGACCAAAATATGTATTCTTGTGCGCCTGAAAAATTATTCTCAGACGTACCTGCAAATCACTGGGCAAGCTCAGCTATTACAGTTGCAGTGCATCAAAACTTATTAAAAGGTTATCCAAATGGTACATTTATGCCTAACCATAATGTAACTCGTGCAGAAGCTCTTTGTGCTTTAGCTAAAGGCGTAAAATGTCCTGAAGTTGATAAATGTAAAGCTCAACAAATCTTATCACAGTACTCTGATGGTAATACCGTTCCTGAGTGGGCACAAATTCCTATTGCAACAGCTTTAGAAAAAGGTGCATTAAATGATTCACCAAATCCAAAAATGATTGCACCATTTAAAGATGCAACTCGTGCAGAAATTGCTTCAATGTTACAAAACATAAGAGTAAATGCCGGTATTGACAAAAATCCAGTGACTGCAAATAATGATTGCCCAATCTGTCCTGTTGATAAAAAAGCATTTATTCAAGAAGATGAATTGGTTAAAATCCCAACTCTGCAACTCGAGTTCAAAGACCAAGTAACTGCAAAATCTTCTCATGTAGGACAAAAATTCGCAGCAAAAACTCTTGAAGATGTAACTATCAACGGTCATTTATACCCTTGTGGCTCAAATGTACACGGTAAAGTCGTTGAAGTAATTCGTCCTAGCGGATGTCAAAAAGGTGCTTTAAAATTAGCATTTACAGACATTGAAAACTGTGGTTGCAAAGCTACATTGCCAAGACAAATTTTAACAGCTCAAATTGATAAATCTAACACTCCTAATATTGTTTCAAGATTAGTAACAGCTCCATTTACTTGGGCTGGTTCAATTGTAGGTATTGTTGGACGTACAACAGGCGGTATGCTAACAAGCCTTGGTAACGCTGTCGAAGATGTTTCAACAGGTACCGGTATTGCTTTAGGAGAAGTCTTCCAAGGTCAATTACCAGCTGCTGGTAGAAGTGTTTATGATGTAGTAAAAGATACAGTTAAAGCTCCAATCGATTTAACTAGAACTGCATTATCAGGCACAATGGGCTTATTCCAAACAACTGGTGATGAAGTCGCTTACCTAGTTGATGCTAAAGGTTTCAAAATCTCAGCAATTAATCCGAAAGAACACGTAACTATAGCTTTCGGTTGCAGTGGCGAGTAAGGAATAGTAAAACTAACAAACTAATCGCACACTTTAAAATAAGCCCTGGCAGTAGTTTTTGCGGGGCTTATTTTTTATACAAGAGGAATCAATTCTTTTATCATGTAAAAAGAACCGCATATTATATTTAATTTATCGGGACTTAGTTTCTCACCGTTATATTTTTGACTCTGCACTGGGCAAAACTGTTTTAATACTTCGTATGTACAAGTGTTAGGATAATCAAATTCGTTTAAATGTACTTCATCATTTTCTTGGAAAAGTAATGCCATCATTTTTTTATAATCTTTATTATTTAAACATCCAAATACAAATCTTCTTTGTTGATTAGGATAATAATAATCTAAATTTTCTCTTAAAGCTTTTATCCCATTTGGATTATGGCTCGCATCAATTATTAGATTTTTTTCAGGAAAATATTCAAAACGACAAGGATTTTTAACCTTCATTAATCCAATTTTAATCGTATTTTCATCAATATCTCTAAATAGGTAATTAATTGCAGTCAAAACCAATGCTAAATTCTCAATCTGATGCAGCCCTTTTAATGCTAATGTCTCAACAAAATCTTGTGGTACATACGGAGACGAAAATAACAACATCGCATTCACTTCATCAGCTTTATCCCTAATTGCTTCATAACCCATTGAAGTTATAACTGGACAATTAGGTTTGATTATACCAGCTTTTTCAAACGCAATTTCATCCTTAGTCTTACCCAATCTATCGGTGTGGTCTAAATCAATTTGTGTAATTATCGAACACAAATTTTCTTTAATAACATTTGTTGCATCAAATCTACCACCCATACCTGTTTCTAAAACAACAATATCTACATTATTTCTTTGAAAATAAAGAAACATCATTGCAGTAAGGGTTTCAAATTCTGTAAGATGAATACCTAAAGCATAAACTTCTTCAAAAAGCTGAGCAAAATCTTCTTTTGAGATTTCTTGCCCATTAATTTTTATTCGTTCAGTATATTCATAAATATGTGGGCTAGTATACAATCCTGTTTTATAGCCGGCTGTACGTAAAATACTCTCTAACATTGCGCAAGTAGAGCCTTTTCCATTAGTTCCTGCCACATGAATACATTTTAATGAATCTTGAGGTTTTCCCAGTTTTTCTAAGGCTGTTCGAATCCTATCGAGACTTAAATCAACGTAAAACATACCATTAGAAGTTAAAAGTTTTAACGCTTGAGTATAATTCATAACCTCTATGCCTCTGATTCTGCAGGAAGCATGTTCTTAGGAATATATTCTTCAATTTCTTCTTGAGGTAAATTAATTGGTAATCTGAAACCAAACGTAGAACCTTCACCTTCTTTAGAGTGAACAAAAACTTGTCCTTGGTGATGTTTTTCGATAGTAACTTTAACTAAATGAAGCCCCAATCCTGTACCTTTAACTGTATGAGTAGCATTTTCAACACGGAAAAATCTATCAAAGATTTTCTTTTGATATTGTTCTGGAATTCCCATACCTTGGTCTTCTACGCTAACTTCAACAAACTCTCCGTCGCGAGAACGTTCAGCACGAATCTTAATACGCTTCCCATCAGGTGAATATTTAATAGCATTTGATACTATATTCATTAACGCACGAGAAATACTATCAATATTTAAATAAACTTCAGGTAAATCAGGCTCTTTCATTATCGAAATTGTTAAATCATGTTCTTTTGCAAGAACTTGGACTTGATTTACACAATCTTCAATAATTTCAATAATATTTTGTTTAGTCTTCTCTAAGCGAATATTTTGAGATTCATAACGTGAAAAATCAAGAATGTCATTTACCATTCTGTTTAAACGAATAATTTCTTGATTCATTACACCGATAAATTCTCTTTGTGTATTAAAATCGAAATCGTTTCCAAAGTTATAAAGAGTATCAATATAGCTTCTTAAAACTGTCACCGGAGTCCTTAATTCGTGAGAAACATTTGAAATGAAATGTGAGCGTAATTGATCCATTTCAACATCTTTAGTAACATCAATTAATACAATAATGTAACCGACATAAGAATTTGAACGCGTAAACATCGGAGAAATTAAACATTTAATAATACGTTTATCAATCTCGATATTAAATGGAACCGGAGCTCCGTCATCTTCAATTGGTGTATCTTTAAACTCTGCAATCTTTTCTGCAAAACAAAACTCTCCGCTTGTATCGCAGAATTGTTGGATTTGAGAACCAATAATATCATCTTCGTTAACTTCCAAAAGCTTTTTAGCATGGTTATTAACCATTATAACTTTATCATGGTTATCACAAACAACAACACCGTTTACAATACTCATTAACACTGATTCAAGTTTATTACGTTCAAAAGTAAGACTTTCAATTGTTTGTTCATTATATCGGCTTAATTTTTCTGACATGTCATTAAATGCGTCGTAAAGTTCTTTAACTTCTTTATCAACATTTTTATCATCAAGCTTATAACCGAATTCACCACCAGAAATCTTTTTAACACCTTGGTAAAGCTTTCTCAACTCAGAAGTTATAATTGATGAGTTCATATAAACAATACCAAGAATTACAAGCCAAGCAAGTAAGAAGACAATACCAATAGAAACTTTTGAAGTCATTGCAATTCTATCTACCATTTGTTTTGAAAGCCCAATTTCAACAGAACCGACATTGGTAGTTTCGTTTAAGTTTTTAACAATCATTGGGGATCCTGTCCAAATAGCACCATCTGCTCTTTCTGGATAATCATCTTTACTCGAATAAATAACTTTTGATTTATTATCTTTAAATGTAATAAATGCAATATCATCATTACTTTTTAATATAGACATTGAATTTGTACGCAATGCATCATACTTAGCTAATTGAGGGACCTCTTTTGTAAGCTCAACCCCTTCAATAGCAAGAGTTTTTGCAAGGACTTGCGCAAAACTTCTATATGCTGAGTTCATATTTTTATCAATACTATATACAGCAAATCCTGCAGTACAAAGAATAAATGCAGTACTGATTGTTAACCCCGCAATAAGCAAACGGGTCTGAGCTGTAACGCTTTTTTTATTTTTTTTATTTAGGTTAGTAGCCTCAGCTTCAGGCACAGTCTTTTTCTCCCTCAAACTTGTCTTCTAATTGGATTATAACACGTAAAAATTTTCTGAGCAATGAGATATTGTTTACTATGAATTATCAGTAATCATTTTTATTAACAAATCTTTTTCTAATATTTTAGTTTCATATATTTTGAAATTTTTGCAATCAGCAATTTTGTCTATTACATCTCCATCAAAACAGCTTTTTGCGGAATTATCATTGACAATTTTTGGGGCAATAAATTGATAAATTTCATCAATAAGCCCTTCTTTTAAAAAAGCTCCAGCTAATGTTCCTCCACATTCTATAAAAACAGAATAAATTTTATTTTGATATAGGTTTTTTAATATAAAATTTAAATCTAGTTTATTTTTAATTATTGGCGTATTTTTTTTTGTAGCAATATAAAATTTGCCTTGTTGATATATTTTTGCATTTTTTGACGTGCGAGAGTCTTTATCTAATATGCATTTGAAACAGTGTGCCATTGTTGGATTATCTGCTATTACGGTGTTTGAGGAGGTTAAAATGCAGTCGAAATTTTGTCGCATTTTGTAGACTTCTTTTCTAGAAGTTTCATTTGTTATCCACTTTGAATCACCTGTTTTTGTGGCTATTTTGCCATCAAGAGTTGTAGCTGTTTTAAGAACAACATAAGGCATTTTTTGTGTAATATTTTTTATAAATTTGCGATTTAAAAATTTCGCTTCTTCTTCTAAAACACCTTCAATTACTTCAATTCCAGCTTCTTGTAGTTTCAAAATTCCATCAACTTTTGGATTAGGGTCTCTCGTTGCAATAACGACAGTTTTAATTTTTCTCTCTATTATTAAATCAACACAAGGTGGAGTTTTACCATAATGCGAACAAGGCTCTAAATTTACATATAAAGTTCCACCATCTGCCTCATTATTTTTTAGTTTGAGTAAAGCATCCCTTTCCGCGTGGTTTTTACCATATTTTTTATGGTAACCTTTTGATACTATTTTATTATTTTTATCCAATACTACGCAACCCACCATTGGATTCGGAGAAACAAAATTTTCACCTTTTAAGGCAAGTTTGAAGCACATCTTCATATATTTTTCATGATTTATACTCATAACATTTATTATAACTTAAATTTTATTAAAAATTTAAAATGCTCTTTTATATTTTTTGTTTTATAATAACTAACATAGAGAGGTATTGAAAATGCTAGACATTAAAGTTATTAGAGAAAATCCAGAAAAAGTTAACGAGCTATTAAAAAGAAGAAATCCAGAATTATCAATTAATGAAATTCTTGAAATTGATGCTGAGCGTAGAAAAATTCAGACTCAAGCAGATGAATTGCGCGCTCAACGTAAAAATGAATCTCAAAAAATTGGTATGATGAAGAAGAATGGTGAAAATACTGATGTCATTCAAGAAGAAGTTCGTAAGCTTGGTGATGATATTAAAGCTTTAGAAGAAAAACAAATAGAGCTTGATACAAAACAACGTGATTTACTTTTAAGGACTCCAAATACACCTGATGAAACAACACCAATTGGTCAATCTGAAGACGATAACCCAACTATTTCAACTTGGGGAAATCCTACAGAATTTTCATTTGAACCTAAGGCTCATTGGGATTTATGCGAAGAAAAAAATATTGTAGATTTTGAACGTGGTGTTAAAATTTCTCAATCAAGATTTACTTTATATAGAGGTAAAGGTGCAAGATTAGAACGTGCGATCATTCAATTTTTCTTAGATTTACATACTGAAGAACATGGCTATGAAGAAATTTTACCTCCATTTATGGCTAATGCTGCAACAATGACTGGCACAGGACAGCTTCCTAAATTTGCAGAAGATATGTATAAATGTGTTGATGAAGATTTGTATTTAATACCAACCGCAGAAGTACCTGTTACAAACATATATTCAGGAGAAATTTTATCAGAAGACGATTTACCTAAATATATGACAGCATATACTCCTTGTTTTAGACGTGAAGCTGGTTCTGCAGGTAAAGATACAAGGGGATTAATAAGAGTTCACCAATTTAATAAGGTTGAGATGGTTAAACTTACAACTCCAGAATCTAGTGCTGAAGAACATGAGAAACTTACAAAAAATGCGGAAAGATGTCTTGAACTTTTAGGCTTACCATATAGAAGAGTTGCTCTTTGTACTGCGGATATCGGCTTTAGCGCAAATAAATGTTTCGACATTGAAGTATGGATGCCTTCTTACAATTCATATAAAGAGATTTCTAGCTGTTCTAACTTTGGTGATTATCAAGCTCGCAGAGCTAATATTAGATACAGAGATAAAGAAGGAAAAGTTAGATTTGTTCATACATTGAATGGCTCAGGTTTAGCTGTTGGAAGAACTTTTGCAGCTATTGTTGAAAACTTCCAACAAGAAGATGGAACAATCATTATTCCGGAAGTATTAAGAAAATACACTGGTTTTGATAAGATATAAGAAGAAACATTATAAAAGCAAAAAAAAGAGGATGATTTTTAAATCATCCTCTTTTTTTAATAAGTTTATAACAACTCTTTCAAATAGTTTGGTAAAGCGAATCTTGCATTATGGTAATCTTTGTTATAAATTTTGCAAGATTTTGTAATTTTTTCTGCACGTTCTTCTGCAAAATATGAAAGAGGTGTAACTTCTTCTGAACAGAATGCCCAAGCCCAATATCCTCCTGGGTAAGTTGGAATGTTAGATGTGAAAGTTGAACATATTGGGAATACTTTTTTAAGAAGATTATACATCTTTTTAATTTCTTCCTTGTTAACAAAAGGAGATTCTGATTGAGCTGCAACAATCCCTCCTTTTTTAAGTGAACGTTTAACATTTGTATAGAATTCTTCTGTGAACAATCCTTCACCAGGTCCCATTGGATCTGTTGAATCAATAAGTACAACATCAAACATATCAACTTTATCTTTGATGTATTCAATTGCGTCTTCAACTAAGATTTCGCATTTAGGGTTGTCTAATTCGCAAGCAATAGTAGGTAGGTGTTCTTTACAAGCTTCTATAACAAGTCCGTCAATTTCGCAAAGGACAGCTTTTTCAACGGTATCATGTTTTAGAACTTCTCTAATTGTTCCACCATCACCACCACCTATTACTAAAACTGTTTTTGGATTTGGATGATGCATCATCGGAACATGAGAAATCATTTCATGATAATGGTATTCGTCACCTTCTGTTGTCATCATTAAATCATCTAACGTAAGAACTCTACCAAGAGCACTTTCTGTTTCAAAAACTTCAACTTTTTGAAATTCTGATTGCTTTGAGTACAAAACTTTTCCAGCTTTAATAGCTATGCCAAAACCACTTGGAGTAATTTCGTGGTAATATCCGTTTTCTAAACCATTTTTCATTAATTTATTCTCCCTGCTAAAATGTGTATGTGCAAATGAAACACTTCTTGACCAGCTTCTTTTCCTGTATTAATAAGTGTTTTATAAGATTTTATATTAAGTTTTTCAGTAACAGCTTTAACTGTCATCATTAATTCTCCTAATAAATCTTTATCATTCAATTCGTTAAGAGATTCAATGTGTAATCTTGGGACCACTAATAAATGCGTCTCAGCTTGAGGGTTAATATCTTTGAATACAACTGCTGAGTCACTTTGATAAACAAATTCTGTACCAAAATCCCCATTAATTATTTTACAAAAAATACATTCGCTCATTTTCATCTCCTTTGTTCGATGATTATAGCATAAAATTACTTCACATAAATGATGCTTCTTGTTAAAAAAACATTTCTGAATGTAAAATTTTGTAAAGAATCGATCTATTTTTCTAAAGTTTTAATAATAACTTGTCGTTAATAAAATTGTAAGATTTTATTTTAGTGGAGTAAATTATGTCAGAAGGCTTTAATATTAAAAAAATGTCAGGAAAAGCTTTAGAAATAGCTAAAATGATTGATGCAAAGAATGTGACGGATGGTAAAATCTCAGGCAAAGAAATTAGTATTTTTTATAAAGAGTGTAGAGAAAATGGGGTTAATATGTTTCCCGATTTTGTTAAAGAAAATTATGTTGCACCTAATGATGCAATAAGAGTTAAACAACCTATTATTTTAGAACCCCAGTTGGTTAACAAAAAAACTCCTTCGAAACAACCTGTTGTAAATCCTAAGCCGTTAGGCCCAAATTCAGATTTGCGTACAAATTACGAGTGGTCTGTAGAAGAATTTGGCGAAGTATTAGATAAATTATTAAATAATCCGAAATATAAAGGTAAATTTAAGCATAGTGTTTTACAAAATAAGGAAGAGGCGTTTGTTAAGGCTGGTAAAGAATTCAATATAGATCCTAGGATGCTTGTAGCTATTGCCATGCATGAATCAACTCGTGGAATATCCTATAAAGCACAGAAATTAAATAATATAGGAGGTTTGAGAATAAATGGTGAATATCATCATTTTGAAAGCGTGGACGAAAGTATTCGTTCTATCGCAAAAACTTTAGCTTCTCGCTATAGTGAAGGTTTTAAAACGCCTAGAGAGGTTGCTTATTCTGGCAGATATTGCGAGAAAAGAGTTGCGCCTACATGGCTAGCTAATATTGATTTTTATTTAGATTTCTATGATAAAAATTATAATAAATAACTATGTAATTATGTAATTATAGACCTTGTTTAAAACATTGGTGAAATCTTTTGAACTACCGAAGAAAATACAAAATTCCGCATTATTATTCCCAAGCATTTGCGAATCGAGAGTTTCAAGTGGAGGTCCTGCAGGTGTTGTTCTTGCTGGGTTTTGTGGGTTAGAAATTGTTCCCGTTGATCTTAAAATTGGTACATAAAGTTTGTTTTTATAGATTTCATACTGGGTTAAACCTTTTGTTATGAGCCCAATATTATTTTCTTTTTCGTCTATTAACAGACCTCTTTGCATTGGAGCAGTATCTGTTTTTGCTTCTTGGCCTTTTTCTTTTGGTAAATTTTTTCTTATATCATAGTTTGAATCAAATTCTCTTTTAATAAGCGTGTTCATATCTTCTGAATAAACTACTTTAATTGAGTTTGCGAGTTCAAAGCAAGCTTGTAAGATATGATTTTTTTGAGAATTATTCCAATTGAATTCAAACTTAATATATTCAGAATTTCTATCTAAAGTTGCTGTTAAAGAAACAATATCCCAACGCCCTTCAAGATCAATTTTCAAAGAAGCTCTATCTTTTGTATTTAAACCAATTCTTGTACGGTAGACTTTGAATTCAAAGCCTTTATCTTTTTCATCTGGGCCATTATTATAGCTATCTCCCAAATCTATAAAATCAATTAAACTAAAAGGAATATCATTTATAAAAATTTGATTGTCAATTATTGCAAGTTTAATTTTGCTATTTGAAAGAGAGCTTGTGGTAACTTCCAAGTCACTTTTAGTTAATTGAGGCATGATAAAACCTGGCACATCAGGTTTTAAGTTATTTGTCTCCGCAATATATGTATGAATATCAATGTAATCTTCTGTAATAGGTATACGATTAGTGTCTGTGAGCAATTTTTTATCGAAACCTTTTTGCGTAGAAATTCTTTCGAATTCATTTTGAAGTTTTGGAGACTTAAATTCAACAAAGCCTGAAAAATCAGTTTCTGCTAAATTCAAAATCATTTTTTCGCTAAACTTAGTTTCAAATTTTAATTCTTCAATGATGTTTTCAGCTATTTGCAAAACTTTTTTGTAACGCACTTTGTTTTCTAAATGCACGTCATCTGTTGAACAACCGCAAATTCCATCATGCGCTTGGTTTTGCAATAATAATTTATAAGCATAAGTAATTAAATTGTTATATTTATTTTCTGCTTTAGAATATCTTACATAGCGGTTTGCTAAATCTAATTTATGTGATGCTTCAATATTCATTTTTTTTAAATCTAGTCTAGAAGAATAGCAACCTTGTAATATGAATGTTTTTGAATTATCTCTCAGTTCGTCATCAAATTTGAATTTTTCAAAATTATCTCCAACAAGCTTAAAGTATTCAAAAGGCGAACTGAGTTTAATCTCATACTTGTCTTTTAGAATTTCATTTATAGCAAGTATTTGATCTTGAATATCAACAGGAATTCCCAAATGGTCCGCACCTATTGGCAGTAATATATAAGATTCAGATTTTTGAGCAATTTTTTCGAGTTCGTTTTTTAAAATTTCAGCCTTTTTTTCGACCTCACAGGTTAGAGAAAATACGTCATGAAAATAACCACGAACAAGATTCACAGTGTCCATTCCGCACCACTTGAATTCCGCAGGAAAATCTCCACAACCTCTCCATACAATAGCTTTATCAATACCGAAATCTCTTAAAATATCCGGTATATTTTGGCTATGTCCAAAAGTATCTGGAAGGTAACCTATAAAATCAGAACAGCCGAATTCTATTGCTGTTTTCATCCCTATTTCAAGGTTTTTTTCAAAACATAGTTTATCAGTCAAAAATTCATCAACTAAACAATAAAAAGGACCTATAAACAATTTTTTTGTACGAATAAGAGTTCTTACTAATTTTTCTTTTTCTGGACGCATTTCAAGATAATCTAGCAATGCTGATACTTGTCCATCAAAGTAAAAACAAGGTATTTTATTATTATCCAAAAGATAGAGAATATTATCAAAAACACGTAAAAGGCGCATTCTAAAAATCTCGTATTCTCTATACCATTCTCTATCCCAATGTGTGTGCAAATATGCAATAACTTGTTTTTTCATAGCCTTAATTTTACATCAAAATTTAAAGCTAATCAACTTTGAATAAAAATTTCAATCTTTATTGACACCATCTCCCTTTTTTAATACTATAAACATAACAGAGAAAGAGGAAGTCTAATGGTGGATAATAAATATAAACGTGTGTTGTTAAAGATTAGCGGAGAAGCTCTTTTAGGAGAACAACAATTTGGTATCGACCCTAAACCTGTAGAAATGATTGCAGATGAAATTCGTTCTATTTATGAACGAGGTGTAGAAATTGCAGTTGTTGTAGGTGGTGGTAACATTTTCCGTGGAATGAAAAACAGCGCAAAATTAGGAATGGATCAAGCTTCTGGTGATTATGTAGGAATGCTTGCAACAGTTATGAATGCAGTTGTTTTGCAGTGTGCATTAAAGAAAATAGAAGTAGATTGTAGAGTTCAAACTGCAATTGCAATTAATCAAATTGGTGAACCATATTTACGTCATAGAGCTATTCGTCACTTAGAAAAAGGTCGTGTAGTAATATTCGCAGCAGGTACTGGTAATCCATTCTTTACAACAGATACCGCTTCGGCATTAAGAGCGTCTGAAATTAACGCTGAAGTAATGCTAATGGCTAAAAATGGGGTTGATGGGATTTATGACGATGATCCTAAAACTAATCCAAATGCTAAAAAATTTGATAGAGTTACATATGATGAGATTATCAAAAAAGATTTAAAAGTAATGGATACATCAGCTTGTGCTTTATGTAAGCAAAATAAAATTCCGATTAATGTTTTTGATTTTAAAGCTCAAGGTAGCTTAGTGAAAATCATGAATGGTGAAAACGTCGGAACTTATGTGAGTGTAAATTAGTATTTATATAAAGGAGAAAAAATATGTCAGAAGCTTTAGAAGAATTATTCTTATATGGCGAAGAAAAAATGGAAAAAGCGATTGCACAGCTTAAACGCGAATTCGCTTCAGTACGTACAGGCCGTGCAAACCCAGCTGTTTTAGATAAAGTTTTGGTAGAATACTATGGGGTTCCTACTCAATTAAGACAAATGTCTCAAGTTACTGTTTCAGAAGGTACAACTTTAGTTATTACACCTTTTGATAAAACTATTATGAAAGATATAGAAAAAGCTCTTATTAAAGCTGAATTAGGTGTAGCTCCTAACAATGATGGAACATGTATTAGACTTAACTTTCCGCCTCTAACAGAAGAAAGAAGACGTGAAACTGCTAAAGAAGTTAAGAAATTTGGTGAAGATGCAAAGGTTGCAATTAGAAACGTTCGTCGTGATATGGTTGACGATTTGAAAAAAATTGAAAAAGACGAAAATCTCCCTGAAGATACAGTTAAAGGAAATCAAGAAGATATTCAAAAATTAACAGATAAATTTGTTGGTTTGATTGATAATCTTGTTGTTGAAAAAGAAAAAGAGGTTATGACAGTATAATGGATTCAAAAAGAGTCGCAACAGCATTTTTGGTAGGACTACCAGCACTATTCGCAATAATTGCAGGTGGTTTTTGGTTAGCGTTATTAGTTTTGATAGTTGTGTTCTTTGCGTCAAAAGAATATGTTGAAATACTAAGGCATAAAGGTTTTTTACCGAGTTTAAAAATAATGTTAACTTCAAGTGCTATTTTTGCGGCTCTTGCGTTTTTTAATAGGTTTGATTTGATTCCACTAGCATTTACAATATCAGCGACTATGGCTTTTATGTGGGTTTTATTTAGAGGACGTCAACCTTATATTGCAAACGTTGCGACAACTCTTTTAGGGTTTGTATATTGTGGCTGGTTTCCGCTCCATTTGCTATTTTTAAGAAATATGGGTGGCAACTTTGATGGCTGGATAATTCCTTCACCTTTAGGAGCAGGATACTGTTTGTTAATTCTTTTTGCAGTACTAGTGACAGATACTTTTTGTTATATAGTAGGTTGTAGATGGGGTAAAAACAAACTTTCACCTGTAATTAGTCCAAATAAAACAATTGAGGGTTCTTTAGGTGGTACTGCAATGTGTATGGTCTTTTCTCTAGGAATTGGACTTGCAGTTGGTTTGCCTTGTTATCATGCGGCGGTTTTGGGATTAATTATAGCAACTTTTGCACAAATTGGCGATTTATGTGAATCTATGATAAAGCGTGATGCAGGGGTTAAAGATTCAAGTAATATATTGCCAGGTCATGGTGGATTTTTGGATAGAACTGATAGCTATATTTTAACAATTCCAGTTGTGTATTATTATTTACAATATTGCGTAAATTCTAATATTTTTATGGATTTATTTAGAGGTCTATTTTAATGCTAGAGGATATTTTCGGAGCAAGTGCTAATCAAGAGCTTTTAGATAAAGCTCTAACTCACCCTTCATATACAAAAGAACTTAATCTGGATGATTTATTGAATTATGAGAGATTAGAATTTTTTGGGGACTCTGTTTTAAAACTTTTTACATCAAAATTGCTTTATGAAAAATATGAAAAGTATCCAGAAGGTGATTTGTCTAAAATCCGTTCAATTTTGGTATCTGATGCTATTCTTTCAGGTATTGCTTTTGAAATTGGCTTGGATAAATTAATTAAACTTGGCCCAGCAGAAGAAAAACAAGGTGGTAGAAAACGTGAATCGAATTTGGCTTGTTCATTGGAAGCTACTTTAGGGGCTTATTATTTAAGCGGGCAGAATGAAGCTATTGAAAGATTTATTGAAAAATATGTTTTACCTTATGCAGAAGATATTGACAAACATTTTGAGAAGTATAATGCTAAAGATATTTTGCAACAATATACACAAGGTGTTGATAAAACATTGCCAGTATATAAAACTATTGCGGTACATGGTCCTGCTCATAAGCCTGAGTTTGAAATAGCAGTTGAATGGCAAGATAGAATTATTGCAAAAGCTAAAGGGAAATCAAAAAAAGAAGCTCAACAAAATTGTGCTTATGAAGCTTGTAAAATTTTAGGTGTGATTAAATAATTGTTTAAGCTTGTATATGAATAAAAAAAAGAGTTATGTATTTATACATAACTCTTTTTTGAACTTTAAGAAATTATTTCTTAGTCATCAGCATGACCAGCTGTACCAAGAACGTCTCTCATTTTGTGCATAACCATTTCTTTAACAGCAGTTCTTCCTGGTCCCATGTATTCACGTGGGTCAAATTTTTCAGGATGTTCAACAAAGAATTCTCTGATTGTTGAAGTCATTGCTAATCTTAAGTCTGTATCAATATTGATTTTTGCAACACCGTGCTTAGAAGCGTATGCTAGCATATCTTCTGGTACACCTTGTGCATTTGGTAATTTACCGCCGAATTGGTTACATTTAGCAACGAATTCAGCTGGAACTGAAGATGAACCGTGAAGAACGATTGGATAATCACCGAAACCAGCTTCTTTAAGAGCATCTTTAATTTCTTTTAATCTATCGAAGTCTAATTTAGCTTCTCCAGCGAACTTATAAGCACCGTGTGAAGTACCGATAGCAATAGCTAAAGAGTCACAACCAGTTTGTTTAACAAATTCAACAGCTTCTGCAACGTTAGTAAATTTAGCATCTTTAGCGTCAACGTTTACGTCATCTTCAATACCAGCTAATTTACCTAATTCAGCTTCAACAGAAACTCCTCTTTCGTGAGCGTATTCAACAACTTTTTTAGTTAAAGCAACGTTTTCTTCGAATGGGAATCTAGAGCCGTCAATCATAACTGAAGAGAAACCACCGTCGATACAAGCTTTACAAATTTCAAAGTCTGCACCGTGGTCAAGGTGTAATGGGAGAGGTACTGTAGTAGTAGCTAAAGCAGCTTCAACCAACTTGATTAAGTAAGTTTGGTTAGCGTATTTTCTAGCACCAGCTGAAAC
>JAZRJK010000002.1:0-2741 GCA_045645765.1 Candidatus Gastranaerophilaceae bacterium | reverse complement strand
GTTTTTATAATAGTATTGCTTATATCATTTTTTATTACGGTTAATAACAAACCAATAAAAACTATTATTATACCAGTTAAACGGGGTAGGGAAAGTTTTTCTTTAAGTAAAATTACACCCATTGCAACACCTATAGGTAAGCTCATTTGACGGAAAGCTTGAATGTAAGCAACATTGGTAGCATAGCTCATAGCAAAGAGAATCAATAAATAAGCTAAACAAGAAAATATGCCAGTTAAGTATGGATAAATTGATTTTATGCAATTATTTTTCAAATCTGCAATTTCTTTAGCATCAAACATAAATAAGGCTAAACCTAAAGAAATACCGCATTCAATTAAGAAGTAGTAACTAGATACAGTAGCAATAGAAGTTGTTGATAGATGTTTAGATAAAACTTTAAGAGCTAAACTATCGCAAACTGTATATCCAGTAGTACCAATTGCTGCTAATAAAATTGGCCAAATAGCTTCATTAGCAAAGCATTTTACATTTATTAGAACTTTCCCAAATCGTTAGACTATATTTCCACTTTTTTAGGTCTTCCAACTTTTCGTTCACCTGGTTTTGAAGGGGATGGGATTAAGGATAATTGTACCAATTTTTCCAATTCCCCTTTGTTTAAGTTAACAAGTTTCCATTGATCTTTTTTATCTCTTACTTTCATAGCTCTGTCTAATAACTTCATAATTTTACCATAATTGGAATTTTTTAATAAATCAGCTTGATCAAACTTTTTTATCAATCTAAAAGTTATAATTGTAGCTAAAAAATTACAAAATTCACTTCCAATTACAGAATAATCATTATGTACCCGAGTTTCATCAAAATCACAAGTATTTTTGTAATATTTTGCGACCACCTCGATTTCCCATCTTGTCATATACATTTTATAAATAACAACAGGGTCTAAATCTAAATCTGATTCTAAAACAATAGTACCGAAATATCTTCTTTTTTTCTCTAAAGTTTTTAGAGAATAGTTCTTTTTCTTAACCGCTTGTTTTAACCAATCACTTTCTTCTATTGAAGCTTTTTTTACATCACGATAGGAATAATAATATTTGTTTGTCTCTGGGTCATGGTATTTGGTATAAGTTATTCCTTCATAGCCTGTTAGAGTATGTGTAAAATCATAAAGCTTAAATGTGGTTATAAATTTACGATTTCGCTTGACAGGATTTAAAAAATGAAGATCAGGATTTTTCTTAAAATAAGATTCAGCAGCAACTGCTGGAAATCCTTTATCTGTAACGATTATACCTTTTGACAAGTTATTTGTTTCAAGAAATGATTGGTAAATATTATATTCTAGGGCGTTCCCTGGATAACAAGATGAACATATAGGTTCGTACATTTCTAAATCAAAAGCATGGATTAAAGATATATCTTTAGTACCTTTAGTTATTGATTTACGAGAAAAATCTGATAATGTGTTTACTTGAGAATCATTGGATTTTAATGTTCCATCTATTAAAATGTTATCTTTAATATCTACTTTTTTAATGCGTTCTGTCATGAACTCTTTGATTTTAGATGAGGCTTTTCCTAAATCTTTAAGGAAGGTTGTAATAGTATTTTTAGACAAAGATGCATTGGGGTGAAGAATGGAAAGAAAACTTTCTTCATATGCTTGCTTTAATTCATAATTTGTGATTCCAATATCGCAAGTTCTTAAAATTGCAATAAGGTAAATTTTTAAGGCATCACTATCATTATATACCTTTTTAAGTTCGTCTAATAGATCTTTTGCTAAGTTATCACATAGTTGTACAGCACCCCATTTTAATAGATCTATAGGTGATTTTGAAACCGTAGGTATTGTTGAAATTGGTACATATTGAAAATTTACAATATGACCTATAACTGCTCCATTTATAGGAAGATGTCTTCCATTTACATTTTTGCATCCAATTCTTTCGCGAACAGCGAATTTATCTTTATTTTTTCCATAACAGATGACATTGGTATTTTTAGGACGCTCAACATTTAATATTTCCTTTGGAATAGGCATATTCACCTCAAAATTTATTGTTTTATATAGTCTAATTAAGAATATAATATATACTTAAATTAGGCTATAATCAAGTGTTTTTATAACAAAAATTACAGTTTTTTTATAAGAAAAGTCGATAAAAAGGTATTGGTAGATTATTTAAAATGCAAAAACAGGTGTCAAAATGTTGATAAAGACACCTGCTACGCAAGAAAATGGGGTAAAAAATATAGTCTAATGAATTCGTAAAGTTCTAATTTATAGAAGTTAGTTTTTGCTGTGGGATAATAAAACAGCCAAAAGTAACAAATATAAAACCAATCATTGCAAATAGATTAGGAGTTGAACCTAACTTGAAGGTTGTAACAATAATTGCTACCATAATAACAGGAAGAGCTCTAACCATTGGGTATACGCTACTAATGTCACCTTTTTTATAGGCTCCAACTAAACCTAAAGAGTAGAGAACTTCAAAGAAAACACTGCCAGCGAAAAATAAAAAGAAGCTAAGTTCAAGTTTATTAAAAGGTAATGGACAGATAATAAATGCTGGCAGCAGCATAATTACTGCAATAACGTTGGAAACTAAATAAAATGCTTTAGTGCATTTGCTAGCTTTGCTGATAAAATTCCAACCTGCATGGAGGAAGACTGAAATTAAAGTAAGTATAAAGGAAAATAAGGTCATTTTTTTGTAGTAATTTTTGTGGTTTTTACAGTTAATTTTGATTGGAAAATAATATAC
>JAZRJK010000001.1:0-41436 GCA_045645765.1 Candidatus Gastranaerophilaceae bacterium | reverse complement strand
CCTAAGAAACCATAAAGTTTGTTAGCTGAATTTGCTTGTTTCAAAGCATCATATAGCCCAGCAATTACATTGTGTCCACCAGGAGCTTGACCGCCTGATAATATAACCCCAACATTTCTGATTTCGCTTGAAGATGAATCTGAGGTTGTTTCAAAAGTTACAGTCGGTTTACCATAAGTGTTTTTAAACAAAGCTTTAATTTCTTCTTGATTCGCAACTGATTCTGTTGCTGAACCTTCTTTTGATACTAAATGATTGATACCATTTGCCAAAGAAGAAGGCAATTTCGGTTGGTATTTCAATCTTTCGATTTGTAATGGTGATAAGTTTGTCATACTTTTTTCCTTTCTTCTTAATGGTTAAATTATACATTAAAAAAGAATTTAAGGAAAATTTCTGAATAAAAATCTTAATATATCAAAGCTCAGTAATTATAATCAAAAATTTTATCAACTTTTATATTACGAGAATCTTCATTTCTCTTTACTATTTCATTCACAAAAAGCTGTGCTCTATTCGCTTTTGATGCGTGATAATTTTCAGATGAAAAGAATTTTCTGGATTTATCCAGTTTTTCAATAGCATCATTTAAGATTTTTCGAACTCTCTGAGGCTCTAAACCCAAATTATCTGCTATATCAACTAAACTCCGGTTTTGTTCAGTATATGCATCAATAATGTATTTTTCACGCTCTTTTAAATCAGAATTTTTGAGCAAAAATTTAAAGAAACCGGCATTCTCAAAATTTTCAATTGAAATATCCATATCATCTGCTTTATCTAGAACAGATGTTAGATCTTCGGTTTTATGTTCTACTGTTTTAGTAAAATCTAAATCACGAATTCTTCTAAACAAATTCCTTACGGAAGAATTAATATTATTTTCCCTTTTTTCTGCAAGCTCAAAAAATTGTAATCGAATATCTTGTAAAAAATCTTGATATGAAATAGCACAACCTTCTTGATATTTTTCTTTTGCAATTTGTTCTAAGTATTTATCAATAACGGCATAAGCTTCGGTTTTATCTTTTTGAGTTGTTGCAGAAATATACTTTCTTAAAATTTCTAATTCTTCTAAATCAGAATTTCTTATTTCATATTTATCAAGATAGTATCTTACCTTACCTGGTGAAACATTAAGCTCTGTAGCTATTTCAGCCATAGATTTTTTATTGTCAATAAGAGCCTGTAAAACATCTCTTTCAATAATAATTTCTGGGGTTGCAGCAATTTTTGTAGGTTTATATATTCCCAATTTCTTTAAATGATAAACTACTCCTGACCCAGTCATATTTAATTCTTGTGCGATTTGTGTTTGAGTTTTACCTGAATTAATAAGAGCTTCAAGTCTTTCTCGTGTAATACCGGATTGCATAGCTTCACTAGACTTCACAAGTACGTCTGTTGCCAATTGCTTTGGCATATATTGTAAATCTGTTATATTTGTAAAATTGGGTCTTGGACCTAGTAATCTTTTTATTTGACCCGCTTGTTCATGCAAATATTTTATTGACTTTGTATTAATTATTCCCATAATAAAAAATCCTTAGCTTAAATCCTTATGCTTATATAATGTTCATAAAGTTTAAAAATTTGCTATTTTGAAAGCTTAATTTTACAAAAATTAATAGTATTAAAACTTCTGATTTGACAAATTTAAGTAAACTTCTTATCATTAATCATGAGGTGTGTGTTATGCGAGTCAATGGCTTACAGCCAAGTTATAATAATAAATTGGTTGCATTTAAACAAGAAAAAAAGAAACTTGATAAAACTGATTATATATTAGCAGGAGCTGTTACGCTGGGTACAATCTCTATTGGATTATTGGCTTATTCTCATTATAGCAATAATTACATAAACCAATTAGCGAAAGACTTGTCAAAAGAGTTGGGACAAAAAATAACTTCAAAACATTTAAAATCAATAATGACAAAAGATGAACTTTTAAAAGAGTTGTCAAAAATGAATGAACAAAATTTTGTTGCATCTGCAGAAAACATGAAAAATGGCACTTTTTTAGCAGATTTACATTCGCATTCACATTATTCGGACGGCACTATAAAAATAAAAGATTTTTTAGATCAAGCTGCAGAATATGGCAATAAATTAAATAATATTAATGGCAAAAAATTTATAATCACATTATCTGATCACGATGGAATCAAAGGTGTTGAGGAAGCTTTAAAATTAATCGTTCAAAATCCAGAAAAATATAAAAATATAAAATTTATACCTGCTGCGGAAATGAGCTTTATTATGCCTTGCAAAGAAGGTAGCCGCAGATTTCAGCAGTATAACTCTACTGTTGAAATGCCAGAAGTCTTAGTCTTTAATTTAAATCCTTTTTCTGAAGAATCTAAAGAGTTTTTTAACAAATTATATAATAAACGTAAACAAGGGGTTGTAGATGCGATAAATGAAGCTAAAAAACTCTACCCTGATGGTAATTTTAGTTTTGAAGAATATACAAAGTTTTATAACCCTCAAGAAAAATATTGTTTTTTGAATCAGCATTGGAAAGTTTGGAATTATCTTCATACAAAATCTCGCTTCGCTCAAATAGCCAAAGAACAAAATTGTAATGCAGATTCTATGTACGCAGAACATTTTCCTAAAATAAAAAAATATGATAAAAGTGTCCACCCTTATTCTTTAGAAAAATATATTCAAGGCGAAGATATACAAACAAAAAGTTCTAAAATGAATAATCTCATAGGAGAGAATTTTAAGAAAAAATTCATGCCTCAAAAAAAGAATGAATTCGAAGCCTATTCTCCTTATGAATTAACATTTGATGATATAGCAAATTATGCTAAAAATGAAAATGCAATAATGGGATTTGCACATCCTGCTTTTACGATGCAAAATTTTTTAGAAAAAGATATGTTTGAAGGAATGAATAATTTAATTAAAAGAAGCAAAGGTAGGTTGAAATTAGCTGAAAAATATCATCAAGCTTACCAATTCGGAGACAAACTTACCGAGGATGAATTAGTTAATTATAACAAGATTATTGATAAATTAAACTTAATTCAAATGGGTGGACGTGATAATCATAAACCTAATTTATTTTAAATTAATGAGTATGTAATAAAAGTAAACTAGCCCAAATAACAATAATTCCCGCCATTATGCCTGATATAGCATAGTGCCAATCCCCATATTCATGGGAAAGGGGTAAAAGAGTATCAAATGCTATGTAAATCATAATACCTACAACCGCAGCAAGAAAAAAACCGATATATATGTGCGGTAAAAACCAACTTAATAAACCTAAACCAATTAAAGCACCAATAGGTTCTGTCATGCCTGTCCAAAAAGAATACCAAATCGCCATTCTTTTTTTACCGGTTGAATGATAAATAGGAAGCGCAACTGCAATACCTTCAGGAATGTTGTGCAATGCAATTGCAATAGCAACAGAAATACCGATTGTTAAATCTTGAGAAGATACAAGAAATGTTCCTAAACCTTCAGGAAAGTTGTGCACTGCAATTGCGATAGCAGTTAAGATTCCAGCTCTTTTGATTCTATGTGTTCTTTTACATTCAAAATCACAACCTTCACCTAAATCTTCTTCAACGTGATCTGGTACAAAAGTATCAATAAGTTTAGAGATTATTACCCCTGCAATGAATCCAAGAAATACCATCCAATGATAATTGTTCGGAAAGTAAACAACCAATAAATCTTGCGCTGAATGCATAATTTCAGTGAGTGATACAAAAATCATAACACCCGCAGAGAAACCAAGCCCTAGAGAAAGAACTTTCATATTATTTTTATTAACGAAAAAAGTTATAAAGCCGCCAATTATAGTAGCTAAACCTGCTAAAAATGTCATTAATAATGGTAATTGCCAATTTTGAATCATTCGAATATTTCCTTCATTGAACAATTTTAACACAAATGTTATTTTAAAGTTTCAAAATGTAAGAGTTTTAATTTATTTTTTGCACTGTCATGCTTTTTATCAGGAAGTTCATAACATTTTATACAACGAGCTTCATAAGATTCATCTCCACCTATCATAATAAGAGGAGAGCTCTTATCTGCTGGTTTGCCGTCAATAAGCCTTTGAGTTCTTGTCGCATTATCACAACCGCATTTCATGCATACAGCGTGTAGTTTATCGACTCTTGTTGCAATGCACATAAGATCTGGCATACAACCAAAAGATTCAGCCTTAAAATCAAGTTCTAAACCTGAACCAATAATTCTCTTACCTTCAGACATAAGTTTAGAAATAACTTTCACAATATTTTTATCAAAGAACTGCAATTCATCTATCGCAATTACTTCATCTTCTGGTTTAACAAATGTCATGATTTGCGTAGAATTTTTTATTTTTATAGCATTCAAACAAAGGCCATTGCGAGATTTTATACAATCAGAATTTTCTCTTGT
Source organism: Candidatus Gastranaerophilaceae bacterium (assembly GCA_045645765.1). Lineage (GTDB taxonomy): Bacteria > Cyanobacteriota > Vampirovibrionia > Gastranaerophilales > Gastranaerophilaceae > CAG-196. The sequence continues at coordinate 37,026 of JAZRJK010000001.1, read as the reverse complement.
ATCAATTTCAGGAGAAAAAACTTTTACACTCTTTTTAGCTATAATACAACGACGAATTCTTCTAAGTAATTCTTCGGTTTTACCACAGCTCATAGGCCCTGTTATTAATTCAAAGCTATATCCTTGCATAATCTAATCCCCAATATTTTATTAACTAAATTATACAATAAATAAAAATTTAAAATAAAATTATTGACAACAGATTTTGTTTCCTATATTATAGATTCTGTTGCCGGTATAGCTCAACGGTAGAGCAACGGTTTTGTAAACCGTAGGTTGTAGGTTCGATTCCTATTACCGGCTTTTTTCTTTGACAGTTGAACAGGCCTTTGTGGCGCAGGGACTCTGCCGAACAAAAAGATTAAGTATCTTTTTTGTGAGAGGTAGCACTCCAAGAAGGGCGCGCAAAGAAAAACGCTAAACAAGCCTTTGTGGCGCAGGGGTAGCGCACTCCCTTGGTAAGGGAGAGGCCACGAGTTCAAATCTCGTCAAAGGCAAATTTCTAAAAAGATGTGGCACTTTTAAAAAGTCACAGATGAAAATTTAATAAGGGTAGGTGGCCGAGTGGCTAAAGGCGACAGACTGTAAATCTGTTCCCGCGAGGGTACGGTGGTTCGAATCCACCCCTGCCCAATTACTAAAAAGAGGTTGGACTTTAGTCCTAACCTCTTTTTTTATAGATTTTGGAAGGTGGATGAGAACCACACAAGGCGAAGCCTTGTCAGTGGTTCGAGCGAGGAGCGAGCAGAGTGCGGAGGACTTTTGCGAAATGAATGTAATTCATTGAAGCAAAATCCGTAGACACTTTTAACGCTAGCGACTCAAGACAATCCACCCCTGCCCAGTTTTAAAAAAGACTCCGTAAGGGGTCTTTTTGTTTCAGAGGTGCTTCTCACCACCGTGGTTGTATTTTATTGTATTTTATTGTCCGTTTTGGTCGGAAGCAAAATATTTGTAGGTTTGGCTTTCAGCCCAACAATACTAAATCTTGGCGGTTGGAAGTGAGTTGAAAAATAATTTTCAAACTGGACGAAAACGGTCTTTTGATGGACTTTGTTTTCCTATGTTCCCCCCCCCCATTGGGGGAGAATCTCCTTAGCTTATTCAAATTTGAGCCGAGTTCGTAAAAAGTCCATTTTGGGAATTTTTAAAATATAAAATTTATGATATATTAGAGTAAAAGCTAGGAGTACTTGATTATGTTTATTCATTCAATTAGCAACAATCAAAATAGAACTTTTAGGGGGAAATTTATTGAAATATCACATTTTAATTCTTTAGAAAAGAATAAAATCAAAAATTTTATAAACTTTTCACTTCAAGGAAAAACAAATGCTGATATACTAAGGAAGAAAGCTTATGATGTGTATTTTTTAAAGGAAAAAGATAATATAATTTTGAATACTCTATACAAAACTAACTTCTCTAATTCACCAGAGCCTTGTTTTCTATCTATTTTAGATGAAAATTTAGAAAAGAGTTCTACGACATTTAGGAATTCTTTGAAATGGTATTACAATTTTAAAAAAGAACACGGTTATTTTAACAGTTTTTGGGAAAGATTAAAAAATAATTTTTAAAATTCAATCCTCAAACCAACAGTTCTTTCTTCTTAAACCGAGAGTTTAATTACATTTATTGTCCAGTTTGCTCGGAAGTTAAATTTTGTAAGTTGGGCATACTTGCCCAACAACACTAAATCATAGCGGTTAGAAGTAAGTTGAAAAATAAATTTCAAACTGGACGAAAACGGTCTTTTATTGGACTTTGTTTTCCTTTTTTATATACCCCTCACCCGAGCTTCGCCCACCCTCTCCCACAAGGGGTGAGGGTAATTAAAGTTACTTTTGGGAATTTTGAGGGGTAGATTATAATTTAAAAAGGTGCGTCGTTTGATGCACCTTACTGTTGTTTATTATACAGTTGATTTGAATTTATCTTTTAAATCTAACATGTAACGATAAATTTCTTTATAGTTATTCATCCTTATTTCTTTTGAATTAAAATACTTACTTATAGCATTGGGATAATTTTTTCCTTGGATTATTTTTTCTACAAATGGTATAAAAAGACTCTTGCGAGATCTTTTGGGTGGAGTTCCAATATAGACACGTGTTTCATTTGTTCCTCTTTTGTATACACCAATAGTAATAATATCAGTATTTGTACCAATTGGTTGTACTAATTTTTGTAATCGTTTTGTTGCTCCTTTAGGCAGGCAGCTTTTATCACCAATTAGATTCAATAATGCTTTAAAACTTGTTGGATTTGGGTTAATTGATTTTACATCCATATTATACACTCCCTAATATACTTAACTATATCATGAACTCTAAAATTTAGATAATAAGCCAAAATAATCAGACTCCATGTTCTTTCTTCTCAAACCAAGTATTAAAATACAGTGGTGGTTCTTCCCTCCATTGTTTTAACTTATTTAAATTGATTTAATGAGTTTTGATAAATAATTTAAACAGTACGATTTTTGCGTATCTCTTGAATAAGATTAAAATATTCTTTTTTCATCATTTCTATTTTATCACCCCATTTAAATCCATCAGCATATTTTATTGCTCTTTTTTGAAAATAAGCATCTATTCTTTTATTCTGTGATAAACTAGGAAATTTATATCGTAACTGACTTAATTTACCTAACTCATATGCTTGTTTTTCCGCCTGAGCTTCTCTTATTAATTGTTTAAGCTGTACTGCAACCATTTCTTCTTTATTTTTCATATAATAAGGCGCTCTTATACGTTTCATAAGCTTTTTTATAAATTTGTTTTTATTAAAAAATAACTCCTCTTTATAAACCAAATCTTGATATGTAAAAGCATTGTCAATATTAAATCCTACAATCCATCCTCCAGTATTAGGTAAAGAAGATTGCAATGTTCTTTGATAAGCTAGTTGAGTTGGTTTTGTTACTTGTTGCATTACATGTGTACTTTCATGTAATAAATTCTCAGCGAAAGAATTAGTAACATAGAATTCTTTTTTATTATTTTTTATGTGTAATAATTTTTTTAGTTTATCCATAAAAGATTTTGAGCTCATTGTCATATTATAAGATGTATATCGCGATAAATCTTCAGCTGTCTTAACCCCTGATGATGCTATTGCGCCTGACGAGAACATTCCAAAAGAGTTTTCTACAACATCATCTATAACGTTTAAATTAATATCAGGCTGATGCTTTTTGAAAATATTAACAATATCATCTGAACCAATATGCTTACCTTTATTAACAGTTAAAAAATCTGTCATATCATGTATTAGAGAATTTATTTGAGGATTAGTATCTGATATTTGTGGTTTGAGAATATTTTTAGGTGCTTTTTTAAAAAATAAATAACTAGCTACCCCAATAGCCACAGTTCCTAATATAATACCTGCACCAATTAACCATTTTCTCTTATTATTAGATTTTTCTTCTAGCTCTGGATTGCAATTAGCATTTGAAAAGGTAAACTCATCAATATTAGATTTAGAACTTTTATTTTCAAACACTGCAATATTGTTGTTATTTCCAGGTATTGAAACAATAGATAATGGCTTAATGTTTGAAATAATATTTAAACTATCAACTTTTGGTGCCAAAATAATATCCCCATAATATTTCCCTGTGTACTTATATAAAGTCTTTCTACAGTCCAAAATTGCTTGATTGTAACAGTGTTAATTCAATTTGTTACAATTCATCTCCAAATAAGTTTGAACTAGCAAGCTAAGAAACTCAAAGACATCGTCATTTGTTCGGATTTCTTCCACCCCTGCCCAATTACTTTAAAAAAGAGACTGAACATTAGTTCAAGTCTTTTTTTTCATTTTTTTGTAGTTGTGGATGAGAACCATACAAAACAAATGTATTTTATTGTCCGTTTTGGTCGGCTGTATTTTATTGTCCAGTAGGTTGGGCTTTCAGCCCAACAGTACAAAATCTTAGCGGTTGGAAGTGAGTTAAAAATTAAATTTCAAACTGGACCAAAACGGTCTTTTATTTGACTCAAATTTCTAAAATATCACCCCGTACTTGATACGAGGGTCGCAGGGGTAAATATTAAGTTAGCTCTTGCGATTGCGGGTCAAGCCCGCAATGACGGCTTTCCCCTTGTGTGAAGAAGGGGAATTGAGCCAAATCCGTAAAAGTTACTTTTGGGAATTTTGAGAATAATATAGCAATAAAATATTTTACAAGTTTTATACATTGTATGAATGATATTTCTTTCAAATCTAATATAAGAATTGTTAGTCCTAAGCGCTTTGAAAAAGTTTCTCAAAAAATTTTTCATAACAATGGTGAATTAATAAATTGTTATGATCTTGATAACTGCTTGGGGGGTATAGATTTTCAAGCATACAGAACAAAAATGAAAGCGGGTTTTACAAAAGGGGTTCGTTCTTGCACTTGTGGATTAATTGTAGCTAAGGATAAAAAAACATCTTCGTTCTTTCATTTATTTAATTCAATAGAAAATATTTTACATCTTAATAAAATTAAAAATTTATTTAATGGGAATAATTCTATTTTAATTGGAGGAAAGGAAGTTTGTCCGGAATCTGCCAAACTTTTTAATAATGTAAATAATATTGCAGAAAAATCAAAACTGCCAACAACAATAATGTATAATCTCGCAAATAGATTTGAAGCTGATGTTGCATATTTGTCAAACAAAGATACATTATATCTTTGCGTAAAAGATATATTTAAACCCAATAACTATGTAAAAAATATAGAAGACTTGAAACTAGTATTTAAAGAACTCAAAATATCAGAAAAAGATAATATCATCCCATTAAATCAAATAAAAGAATTTTTTGAAAATTTGTTAGATATGTAATTTATCAAACCCACTATTCTTTTTTCTCAATCCGAGTGTTAAAATACATTTTCCGTCATTGCGAGCGAAGCGTGGCAATACAGCTAGGTTTAGCGGTTAGATGTAACTTGAAAATCAAATTTATACAGTTTTATTAAAATAAAATTCTTGGGTATAATTCTCGAAATATATTTTATCTGTTATAATTTTTATTTTATTAAAATTAATTTTGTATTTTATGTTAAATTTAAATTAATAAAATTTTTGTCTAAGAGGTTTTGTTATGGTTAAAATTAAAATAAATAAAGAAAAATGTGTTAAATGTGGGGCTTGTATTAAAGACTGCATAACTTATTCATTAGAAAAAGATGAGAGCGGTTTCCCGCAAATCTCATCTCAAGGCGAATCTTGTTGCATATCTTGTCAACATTGTTTTGCAATTTGTCCAACGGGTGCTATCACTATAAACAATAAGTCTCCAGAAGAAGCTTCTCCTATAAATCTAGGAAATCCTGAAAATGTTTTGAACCTAATAAAGTCAAGAAGAAGTGTTAGACAATTTAAGGATGAAGAAATCTCTATAGAAATATTTAATCAATTAAAAGAAATGTTACCTTATATCCCGACTGGATGTAATTATAAGAGTCTTCATTTCTCAATAATAGAATCTAAATCAGCTATGAATGAAATTCGCGATTATGTTAATAAAAAAGTCTTAAAACTAATATCTAATAAATTTACGGCAAAGTATGCAGGGAAATTTTTAAAATTTAAAACTGCATTTGAAAAAGGTGAAGATATTATTTTTAGAGGCGCTCCTCATATGATCGTTGTATCTTCACATATACACGCACCTTGTGCAAATGTTGATCCAATAATTGCGCTTAGCTATATCGAACTTTACGCAAATAGTCTAGGTTTAGGAACTTGTTGGTGTGGTTTTGCTCAGGCTTGCTTTAAATTATTGCCAAGATTAGCGACTATGATCAGAATCCCAGACTGTTATAAGCCAGTTTATGCAATGTTAATTGGTAATCCTGCAGTAAAATACCAAAGAACAACTTTACCTGAAGAGTTCCCTCTAACAGTAATCAATGAAATCCAAAATTCTGATTTAAATTGGAATCAAAAACTTAGAAGGATTTTGTTAAACTTTATAAGATAATCTAAAAATTTTCAGAATTAAATTTATCAATTAATTTTTTATAATTCTTAGATATAGAAAAACTTTGGGAAGATTCAAGTGCTTCTAAGAAAACATACTCTTGATGTTCTTTATTATTTAAAATTTCAGAACAATTTTTGTTTGCGGGTACGATTAAACCAGTTTTTGCCATATTTTTTATATTTTTTTCTTCTGATAAAAATTGAACAAACTTAATCGCTAATTCTTTATTTTTTGTTCTTTTTGAAATCGCCCAACCTGATGCATCACAAGCTTGAGGCAAATCCCTTTTTGGGAATAAAACAACTTTCCAATTAAAATCAGCTTTTTCTAATATTTTAGGGTACATCCATCTACCTGATAAATACATTGCAACTTTTTCATCTAAAAACATTTGAGCTAAAGTCGAACTTCCAATTTGCGCTTTAGTTGGAGCGATTTTGTATTTATCTCTTAAATCTTTATAAAACAAAAAACCTTTAGATGTTTCTGGATTAAAGTTATCATTAAAAGTTTCTCCAAAATAAGTTAAATATGGTTGAGCCCAATAAATATCTTCTTCAAAACTTATTCCAAAAATGTTTTTAGATTTTAGTCCTAATGAAATATTAACAATATCATTTAATGATAAATTATTAGTTAAACCTTGAACTAAGTCTGTGTTTACATAAAAAATTAAATTTGAAGCATCTCTAGGTATTGCTAAAATTTTTCCATCTATAGTTAAACTTTCAAGGGCAGCGTAATAAAAATCTTGTTTATTAACAAAACCAGACAAGTCTAGCAAATGTTCCGAATACAATGGTAAATATAAATTATTCACAAACACAACATCAGGAGCTGTATTAGATGCAAATAGTAAATGTAGTTTCTGAAAATAATTTTGCGGGATATGAATAAAATTAATTTTTATATCTGGATTTTCTTTCTCAAAATCAGATATTAGCTCTTTTATAATTTTAACCTCAGTTACAGACCCCCAAGATGAAAAGCTTATTTCTTTAGCTTGATTCTTTAAGCGACAACCTGATAAAATTATTAAAAAAAATAAAAGAACTAAAACTTTTCTTAGCATAAATCCATTATATATTCAATTTGATCATCTTTTACGTCAATAACAAATTTATTTAAGCCTATTCTTATAATAAATCTAGAAGAACCGTCAAGAAGCGTCTCACTCTTACGAGCCTGAATTTTTTCACTTTTTAAACTGTCATAATATTTTAATTTTATTAATTTATCTTTGATATAACCTAAAATAAGATAGCCATCCTCTTTTTTAGCCAAATAACAACCTCTACTGTCATCCAATGATACTGAACTTACTACTTTCATTGACTCTCCATCAATGATACATCTTGTCATTGCAGAACTATTAGAAAGTTTTGTTTCAATTTTTTTTGCGTTTAAGTCTTGGGAATCTTTTGATTTGTTTTGCTCCAATATCTTATTTTTAGCTATTATAGTATTTTGCTTATTTTGAACATAATCTTTTGGTGGTTCTATCGATTCAAGTTTGTTATCAACTTTAATTTTTTTATTACCAATAGAATAGTTAGTATCTAATATGTCAAATTGAGCAGATGGTTTATACTTGAATAAATCATCTTTAAATATTTCTAACGCTAAATTAGGCATATCTGAACTTACTGAGAGTGTTTTATATTCATACCCTTCACTATAAAATACTGTATCAGGTTTATAGTCTGAAAGGATTTTTTTGTTGCCATGAAGTTTTAATTCTTCAGAAAGATTTGGTAAAGTTTCACTAACTTTTAATGTCTTAATTTTAGAAGGTTTTTTCTGTTCATTAGGTGCAAACAGTATTTCTTCTTCCATTTCTTTTGTTCTTTGTGTACTAGTCCTTAAATCTTTTATAAAATCACTATCGAGTTCGACATCCATAAGTTTTTTTAGAATAATGATATCATCTTGTTTGAAAATTATATTTTGTTTTACAGCGTAAGTTGTAACAAGATCTTCAATTAACTTATCTTTATTTATTGATATAGATAGTGGATTTGAAATAGCGTATTTATTAGCGTTTTTTCGAGTCTCATCTAGTATTTCATTCCCTAAAAGTTGATGAATACATTTCATTTCATTTTTTGAGAAGCATAAATTCTTGCTATTAAGGAGTTTTTCATAAAAAACTTCATCAAAACCAATATTTGTGTCTTGAATCTCGTTATCTTGTTCAAAAGAATCATCAAAAGAAAAACCGCTTAAAAAATCTTCTAATGCAGCATTTTCTTCTTCTTCGGTCATTTTTTTTGCATTTTGTTCTTTAAACAAAGCATCTAAATCAACAACATTTAATTCCGGAACTTGTTTATTCACTTTTGTTGCAACAGAAGGTTGCGTGTATTCTTGAGTATTTACAGATTTTACAGTTGCTAAGTTGTTTTGTGTGTTATGTTTTGATATAGATTCGTTTTTAGCGCTAAAGTTAAAATCATTACCTGCAATTTCTTGCATTTTATTTTTTGCACGAACATAAAAATATGCACAAGCTAATACAACTAGTATTCCATAAAGAAAATATACCAAGCTCAAATTATTTGAAGGCTTTGTTTCTTCAACAATAGGCTTCCTTTCCACTTGTTTAAGTTGCGTTACTTGTGGCTTTGAAGAATCTGCATTAACTTCTTTTTTAGAATCTAAATTGCTGTTTTGTTTCTCAACGAGAGATTTTGCAATCATTTTTCTTTTTTCTTGAATAGATTCTTTTTGAGTTTTTTGCGCTTTTTGAGCAATTGCTTTTCTTGCATCTTGAATATTAGCAGCCGAGCTCTTATTTATTGATGGAATATAAACTTGGTTTGTTGCTGATAAACTTAAAGAAGGATTAATTGTTTTTATTGTTATTCTCGTATATCCTTTTGCATTATTAGAATACGGCATTGTTCTTATATTAACACTTTGTATATTCCCAGATACTGTATTTAAGTCAGGAGTAGAAGCTTCACTATTAGTTTCTGGGAGCATTATTATATAAGTGTTTGCATCCCTTTTTATTGGAGAAATCGAACCTAAGCTGTTATTGCGCGTTTGTAATACGACATTAACATCTCCAGAAGTAGATGTCTCAAAATTTATACCAGTAAGACTATTTTTATAATTTTCTGTAGCGAAAGAACCCGCAACCGAAATCACGGTACCTAAAATTAAAGCTAAGGTTCTCTTCTTATAGTTCTTCATATACTAATTTTAACATAATTTTTAGAAAGTACACACAAATTTACTTAAAAATCATTATTTTAAATTACATATCAGTAATTATAATTCTTTTATCAGAAGAAATTTTATCAATATTAAGTATTGTATACAATGTTTTATTATAAATAAATTCGCTATAATAATAACTTTCACTAGAATCAGTTGGTAACGAATCTTGATATTCAAAAAGCTCATTAATCTTATCAATTAAAAGTGCTAGCTTTAGTTCATTGCATTTTATTATAACAACAGGTTTTTTATCAGGTATACAAGTTTCTGGTAAAGATAGGAATTTTTTTAAATTAATAACTGTAATATAATCTCCTCGAAGGTTCATTATTCCTTCTATAAAACTTGGAGTTCCAGGTACTTGAGTTATAGAAGTATCTTTGAGCACTTCTTTAACATAATCTAGAGCAACACAATAAAAATCGTTATTTAAATTAAATGAAATATATTTGTTTTTAGCGTGCAACTCCCCAGAGGCTAGTCTTAATGTTGATTTTTCGGCAATAGAACGAGTGCGTTTTACCATTAAATTTTTTGAGCCTTCATCTTGTGGAAACAAAGATGATATATCTACTTCTGGCAATGAGTTATTATGTTGCTTTAATAAGTTTTCTACAGCGTATACATTAATGATAAAAATTGTTTCATTATTGTATTTATATAGCGATTCAATAACCATTTTGTTATCTACAAAAGGAATTTGATCTACCAATGCTGTATCAAATGGTAAAATCCCAATAATTTTATCTGTTATAATTCCAAAAATAACTTCATCCGTTTTAACAATCAATAATTCGTTATGTGAATTATACGGAGAAACTTCAATGTTTAAATAAAATCTCACATCAATTACATTAATAACAAAATTATTATATTTTAAAAGCCCTACAATATTGTTAGGTAATTTTTGTGGATAATCCAATGCTGGTAATTTCATTATTTCAAGAACATTAGAAGTATTTATTGCATATTTGTTACTGCCTATTTGAAAATACAGATGCGTATTTTTTTTCTGTTCGATAAAATTACTATTCATGTAAAATTACTCTGTTCCTTCCATCTTCTTTTGCTCTATATAATGCATCATCTGCAGATTTAAGCATTTCAGTCGAAGAATTAAAACTTGGATAATTCATTGTAAGCCCAATACTTACCGTAACTTTTGATTTTACTCCATTATATTCAAAATCGTAATCTTCTACTGTTCTTCTTAAACGTTGAACAGGTATAACAGCACCCTCAATATTAGTTTCTGGCATAATTATAACCAATTCTTCTCCGCCATAACGATAAAGCAAATCTGTTTTTCTGAAGGATTGTTTTAGCAAATCCGCAACCGTTTTTAATACATAATCTCCATATTGATGGCCATAATTATCATTAACTTTTTTGAAGAAATCAATATCTAAAATCGCCAAAGAAAAGTCAGAAGGATGGCGCTTTGTTCTGTTATATTCTTGTTCAATACTTATCTCAAACTGTCTTCTATTGTAAAGCCCAGTTAATCCATCTAATACGGACATAAACTCTTTTTCAGTATACTGATATTTCATCTTAAAAATGGCTAATAATTCACTAATCATAATATCAAAATATCTAAAAGAAGAATAATCAACCTCTTGGCGCGTATAAAAACAAATACCACCTATCAGTTTTTTATCAAAAATTAGTGGAATAATTATTTTTGAAGTTAAATCTCCAAAATTAAAATCTTGTTCTTTACCAAGTAACATTCTTACAACTTCAAACTTAGAATTTTTAATACTTTTATGTTCTTCCATCTTTCTGAAAAAGTCATAATTTATATCAGAAAGTAGATTTTTAGGCATATTTCTTCCTAAAGTATCAATGTAGACAATATTTTCAGCAAAATCATCAGGAGAAGCAAAATATACTCCCGCGACATTATATTCAACAAAAGAGCTTAAAAGAGAAAATAATTTTTCTACCATGATTCTTTCATAATTTAAAAAGTCACTTAAATTTCTGAATTCATTTGAAAACATACTTTTTAATAATAGGTCATTTAATATTGAATTTAAGCGAGTTTGCGCAGAATTATCTGCCCCCTCTTTCTCTTTTAAAATACTTTTATATTCTTCAGAAACGGGATACCTTCTTATTGTTGCAGAAATGTTGGCAACCAGCTCTTTTATATCAATTGATTTTGATAAAAATAATTGAGCTCCAGCTTTTTTGCCCCAAAAACTATCAATTTTATTTTCTAAAACTGTCAATAATATAACAGGGATTTTCTTTGTCTCATCCATGTTCTTAAGCATTCTGCAAAGCTGATAACCATCAATTGCTGGCATCATAATATCTGAAAGAACCAAATCTGGTGCATAGCTATATACTTTCTTATATGCTTCTGAACCATTTGTAGCTGTTTCGACTTCAAAGCCATGTTGAATCAAGCCTTCTTTTAGAAATTTTAATTGCGTCTCACTATCTTCTACTAATAAAATCTTGTTAACCATTTATTTAGATATTCCAATTTTGTCAATTTTAGTATAAGATAATTATATAATAAATGTTAAAAAAAAACTATAGGAGAGAAGAAGTGTTAAATGATTTAAATTTTGGTTTGAGACAAAAATTTAATATAAAATGTGCAGTAGATGTTTTAGTTTACGTAATAATAGTATCTCTATTTGTATCTTATACATTGAAACATGGCGACAATCCTTACGAATCAGTTTTGTATATTGGCATTATAATTTTTATTTCAGCAGTTGCGCATTTTGCAACAAAACAATGGGTTAATAGAGCTATACGAAAATCAATGACTATGCACTCTGATTCAATTGCTCAAGCTGCAAATGAAATTGTTGAGACACAAAGCTCACAAAAAAAAGTTTTAGAAAGCCTAACACTTAATGCAAAAAATCTTTCTAATCTTGTTGAAAAGTTAAAACATCTTTCAGAGGAAACTCTTACAACCTCAAAAAATACCGAAAAGCAAATAAATCAATCTATTACATTCTCGCAAAAAGAACACGATGCTATTTCTGCTAATGCAGACAAAATGCTTATTTTAAGACAAAAAGTTCAAATGATTGCTGAATTAATCTTAGAATTATCTGAACATACTCAGCAAATTGGTAGCACAATAAGCGTGGTTGACGATATTGCAGAACAAACAAATATGCTTGCCTTAAATGCGGCAGTTGAAGCTGCTCGCGCAGGTGAACACGGAAAAGGATTTGCCGTTGTTGCAGGTGAAATCAGAAAACTTGCTGACGAATCAAAACAAGCTATTACCAAAATTACTTCTTTAACAAGCAATATTCAATACACTACAAATTCAACGGTTATGGCTACAGAAGAAGGCTCAAAAGAAATTGAGTCTGTAGTTAAGGATATTAATATAGTTTCATCAAATTCCGAAACTTTATTAGGATTAATCAGCAATGTATTAGAATCTTTAGAAGCATTAAATCAAAATGCTGAAAAACAAAATGATATTATTGAAAAACTTAATAATATTGATGAAGAAAATAAGAATATTACTGAAGCTTTATCTCAAATTATGAATGTGAATTCAAATAAATTGACAACATTAAGCAATTTATCAAATGAAATCAAAAATTCTGTAATAGAAGGTTAATTATAATTGAGTTTCCAAAATAATGAAAATAATTTACAAGAACTAATGAGTATCTTCCAAGTTGAATCGGAAGATATTTTGGAACGAATCTTTGAACATTTAATAGCATATGAGGCAAATCCGACAGATAGAGAGCTTGCTGCGACTTTATACAGAGAACTACATAGTATAAAAGGTGCTATTAGAATGGTTGGATTTACCAATATCCAAAATATCATTCACAAAATTGAAGATATTTTTGATAGGATTAATCATTCAAATTTAGTTTTGGACTCAGAAAAGTTTCTTATCATAACTAAATCAATTGAGCTTGTTGCAAAGTATTTACAAGAATCAGTTGTAAACCAAAGAGAAATTATTGGAGAAGAATTCAATTCTACTATATCCACTTTGGAATATATTTGCAATATAGAGCTTTTGAATAGTAATTTTGAGCAATTTAGTGAACTCATAACAACTGTTCAAATTAAAAACGAAACAGATTTGAAATCTTGTGAAGATTTACAAATTCATCAAGAAGAAATTAATTCAAGATTTAACACTTGTTTTGAAATTATTGATGGAATTGTTCCAGAAGAAGAATCTCAAGATATAGTAATACTTAAAGAAGAATTATCGCAAATCTATGAAAAAATAAAAGATGCAAACATTTTTGAAGTTAAGAATGCGATTCAAAATGTAATGACAAAACTTGATTTTGTCATGAATGCAACAAATACATTTACAATAAGTGAAATCCTTGAAATAAGAAATGAATTAAGTTCAGCAGCCGCAAAGTTTAATACATCTTGTATTGATAATATAACATCAGCCACGACTTTCTTTGATGTCGCAGAAAAAATATCTATGCTCCAGGGAGGTAGTGTTTACGCAAAAGAAATAAAAGATGATGTTATTTCTTTAAAAGAGACCATTGAAGATTCTGGAATATTAGAAATTGTAAATATGATAATAGAAATTTTAGATTTTATTATCGAAAATTCTGTACAGCTTGAAGAACAAATGACTCAAACTCTTAAAAGTGGTATTGAATATTGTGCATCACCAAACGAAAGTATTGATGGAGATTTAATTGTTCAACAATTAGAAATCATGAAGCAGTTATTGGAATTAAATTTCAAAAAAGATGTTGGGTTGACTGAAATTAAAAATTTTTCAACGCAAACCACTATATCTAATAAATCTACAACTTCTACTGAGATAAAAACGTTACATGTAAATGCTCAAAAGCTTGACACTCTAGTTAATCAACTTGGCGAATTAATTATTACTAAAATTAAAACTGAAAAAAATCTCGAAAAAATTGATGCCATAAAAAATGTTAATGAAAATTGCCAAAAAGATTTATTAAAAACTTCTAATTATTTAAGATACTATAATCGTAAATATTTACAGTCTGGAAATAGTGAACAATACACTTCAGCTTTTGTAAAACAGGTATTTGCTCTATTATCTGATATTACACAAAATGTTTCTCGAACAATCTATGATTTAAATTCTTTATATCGTTCGTCAAAAGAAGATGATATGAAAATGAGATTAATCATTGATGAAATGGAATCAATGGTAAAAAATATTCGTGTATTACCTATTTCTACCGTATTTAATTCTTTTTCAAGAATGGTTAGAGATATAGCTTCAGAAAAAAACAAAGATATTGATTTTGAAATTGAAGGTAAAGACACTTGTGCTGATAAAAAAATTATTGAAGAAATAAAAACCCCTTTGATACATATTTTACGAAATGCTATTGATCATGGTATTGAATCCAAAGAAGAACGTTTACTCGCAGGGAAAAGCCCTGTAGGTAAAATCTTATTATCAGCAAGACAGGATGATAATACTGTAATTATTGAAGTAATGGATGATGGGCAAGGATTTAATTTAGAAAAAATTAAGGACAGAGCAGTTTCAAGAGGATTCCTAACTCAAGAAGATATAGATTCTATGTCAGATGAAGCAATTATGAATATAATCTTCTGGCCAGGGTTTACAACAGGAGATTCTATTACAAGTATTTCTGGTAGAGGAATTGGCCTTGATGTAGTTAAGACAAAGATTTCTCAATTAAATGGGAAAGTCAAAGTTATATCAAAATATGGTAAAGGTAGTTGTATTCATATAGAAATACCTGTCACACTAACAACATTGAGAGTCTTTTTAGTAAAAATATCAGATCAAGTTTTTGCAATTCCAATCCAAATGATTACAACATTTATTTTAAAAAGACAAAATGAAATTAAAACAAATAATGGAACGCGTTCTATAGTTTATAATGATAAAATTCTGCCTTTATATTATTTGGCAGATATTTTAGGGCTTGATTCTATTCCAAGAGCAGAAAAAGAAACTGTTCTTATCATTGAATCAGATGACAAATCAATTGCTCTTGTTGTAGATAAATTATTAGGAGACCAAGATGTTTTACAAAAGAAATTGTCTCCACCATTGTATAAAGTTAAAAATATTTCAGGTATTACAAACTTAGCATCAGGTGAGCTCTGTTTAATCTTAAATATGCAAGATATTTTGCATCATGATTTTAATAAGGCAATAGTTTCTGCAAATTCTCCAAAGCTTTTAACGAATGATGTTTTATCTTATAAACGTATATTGGTAGTTGATGATTCAATGACGACACGTTCTATGATAAAAAATATTCTTATGAATATTGGATATAGTGTTGATGCAGTATTAGATGCCACTGAGGCCCTAATAAAACTAAAATTAAGCCATTATGATTTGATTGTAACCGATATAAATATGCCGAAAATGGATGGATATGAGTTTGTAGAGATTCTTAGAGGCGATGAAATGTATGCAGATATTCCAATTATAGTGATGAGCTCTATTTCGAAAGATACAGCCCTCAAGCGTTTTGGAAGAATTAAAATTGATGGTTATATGCAAAAAGATTTGTTTAACCAGAAAGAATTTTTAGATAATGTAAAAGAGATTTTAACTAAGCATCACGTTTAGAAATTAAATATTTTTCAACAGCACTTGGAACAAATTGAGAAATATCACCTTTGTTAAATAAAACTTCTCTAACCATTGAAGATGATATAAAATTATATTCTGGCTTGGTAATCAAAAAAATTGTTTTTAAGTCTTTATTAAGCACATTATTTGTTTGAGACAATTGTAGTTCATATTCAAAGTCAAAAGAAGTACGTAAGCCCCTTAGGAGTACATCTGCGTTCTTTTGTTTTGCATATTCAACAGTTAATCCTTGAAAGGTATCTACTTCTACATTTGTGAGATGAGAAACACTTTTTTTAATTAAATTAACACGTTCTTCAATAGTTAAAAAACCTATTTTATTAACATTGTAAGATACAGCAATTATAACTTTGTCAAAGATCTCAGAGCCACTCTTTAAAATATCTAAGTGCCCATTTGTTATAGGATCAAAGCTGCCTGGATAAATCGCAATTGTCATAATTAATTACCTATTTTATTTTTTCTTTTTTTATTATAACATATTTTATTAAAGGAGTACAAAATGCGAGTATATAAAGTACAAGAATTTGACAAGATCTATTATAAAACATATGCATATAGAAGATCACTAGATACATTCCCAAATGTATTCAAAGACGATGTTTATCAGCTTAGCATTAATAAATATGCAGATTATTTAAAAGAAAGAATTAATAATCCTATAGTTACGGAACTAGTATCCAAAAAAGTTGAATATGAACATCCGATAAAAGATCCTGCTTATTTCTTAAAAAATAAAAAAAAGGCTGAACAAAATACTGTTATTAAAAACCTATTAGCCAAACTAGCAGTTGAAGAAATAAATTATTCGAAAACTCAAAGTATCCGCGAAACACTTTTATCAGAAGGACGTATTAATTTATATTCAATCACACCAAAATTACGAGGAATAAAGAAATTTTTATTAAAGCTTAAAGTTTTATTGTAATTAAAATTTAGGAGAATTGAATGTCAATATTAATAATGATACTTTTATTAAGTTTGCTTATTTTAGTACACGAAGCTGGACATTTTATTGCGGCACGAGCATTTGGAATTAAAGTCGAAAAATTTGGTTTTGGTCTTCCTGTTGGACCAACTTTATTTAAGACTAAATGTGGAGAAACAGAAGTTCTTGTCCATGCATTGTTGCTTGGTGGTTATGTATCATTTCCTGATGATGAAAAAGATTCTGATATTCCAGCAGATTCTCCACAAAGATTTGTTAACAAACCTGCTTGGCAAAGAGCGGTTGTCGTATCAGCTGGGGTTGTTGCAAATGTGATTTGCGCGTTAGCTCTTGTAATGCTTGTTGCAACTTGGACTAAACAATTACCATCAGGTGATTACGAAATTTACACTGGAAGTATTAGTGCGCCAAAAGAAGCTAGCATTTGGGATTCTGGACTACAAATCGGAGATAGAATTTTATCCGCTAATGGTTGCAAAATAAATAATATTTATTCACTTGTAACGATCGTAAAAAATAGTGCTAAAGGAAACGGTATAATTTCTCAATCGGTTGTTGATGAAAATTATTCAATGCTTAAAGGCTTAAATCCTGCACTCGAAAAAGGCGAAATTATTCCAAGAAGCTTGTCAATAAGACTCCCTCATAATCCGAAGACTGATGTAATTACAATGGATAAGTATGCTGCAAAAGGTGCTAAATATTTTAAAAAAGAAGGCTTTAAATTAGACGATTCACTTAAAAATCTAAAAAAAGAAATTGATGGAAAATCTGTTTATATTTCAGATGGTAATCATACATTATATGATGTTGCAAAAGCTATTTCTGATGGTATTCATCCAATCAACTTAGTAGTATCAAGAGATGGGCAAAAACTAGAATTAAAACCAATTTATCCTGATGAGAAGGGGCTTATTGGGATTGGTTTAAGCTCAAAACAAAAAATGATAAAAACAAATAATCCAGTAAAAATTGTTAAATGTAGTACAAAATATCTTTGGGATAATACTTACATGATGATGTATTCCTTAGGTCAATTATTTACAGGAAATGTGCCGCTAAAAGACATGCACGGTGTAGTTGCTATTACAAAAATTGGCGGAGATATGATTGAAAAAACAGGAAAATCTGCAGGTATTTTGTTAGCTGCATTGATTTCAATGAACTTGGCTATTTTAAATATTCTACCAATTCCTGCTTTAGATGGCGGGCATTTGATGTTTTTATTAATTGAAAAAATTATGGGTAAACCTTTAGATGATAAAGTCATAGAAAAAATTTCATCAATATTTTTTACTCTTTTAATAGTATTAATGATATTTATTGTTTTTAATGACATTACTCTGTTAGTAAAAAAATAATAAAAACTCTATAAAATAGTTATCGCTTTAAATTTGTTTGTAATATAATATTCATGTACTTATTACAAAGAAAGGAAGAGGCTACAAAATGACTAATTTAGACAAAATTATGAAGCCGAAATCAGTTGCTGTTATTGGTGCATCTACCAAAGAACACACTATTGGTTCCGACATTATGAAAAGATTACAAGAGTACAAATTCAACGGTAACATTTATCCAGTAAACCCTAAAGGTGGAGTTATCGAAGGTTTGCAAGCATATACTTCAATTACTGAAGTTCCAGGCGAAGTTGATTTAGCAATCATTGTTGTTAACTCAAAATTCGTTCTTGATACAATTGACCAATGTAATGCAAAAGGCATTAAAGGTCTTGTTATCATTACAGCTGGTTTCAAAGAAACAGGTGCTGAAGGTGCAGAAATGGAAAAACAACTTCTTGCTAAAGTTCAAGAATACGGCATGAGATGTGTTGGTCCAAACTGCTTAGGTGTTGTAAACACTCATCCAGAAATCAGATTAGATGGTTGTTTTGCTGAAACATTACCTGAAAGAGGAAACATTGGTTTCGTTTCTCAATCAGGTGCTTTAGGTGGCGGTATCCTTAACATCCTTAAAGACCTTAACCTTGGTTTCTCTCAATTTATTTCAATTGGTAACCAAGCTGACGTTAATGCTGAAACAGCTTTAGAATATTGGGAAAACGAGGAAGATGTTGAACAAATTCTTCTTTATATGGAATCAATCCAAAACCCAGCAAACTTCAGAAAATTAGCTACAAGAATTTCTAAGAAAAAACCTGTTCTTGCTCTTAAAGCTGGTCGTTCAGCAGCTGGTGCGAGCGCAGCATCTTCTCACACTGGTTCTTTAGCAGGTGCTGACAAAGCAGCTAACGCTTTACTTGCTCAATCAGGTGTTATCAGAGAATACTCTTTGAAAAACTTGTTCTCTACAGCAAAAGTTTTTGCTAACTGCCCTATTGCAAAAGGAAACAGAGTTGCAATTATTACTAAGTCTGGAGGTCCTGGTATTATGGCAACTGACGCAATCTGTGAAAACGGTATGGAAATGGCGCCTATTACAGAAGAAACTAAAGGTAAATTAGGAAGCTTTTTACCAGCAGCTGCTTCTGTTAAAAACCCTATCGATATGATTGCATCAGCTCCAATTGAGCACTACACTCAAACTTTAGAAACAGTTATTGCTGATGAAAACGTTGATATGATTATGGTAATCTACTTACCATTCTTAGGCTTGAAAGATATTGATGTAGCTAAAGCATTAATGGAAATTAAAGCTAAAAACCCTCAAAAACCAATTATTGGTGTATTCATGACTAAGAGCGATTTCTTCACATCAATCTCTGAAATGGATGTTAATATGCCATTCTTTATGTACGCAGAAGAAGCTGCTGAAGGTTTCTTGAGATTAGATCAACAAAGAAAATGGATTGAAAGACCAGAAGGTTCAATTCCTACTTATAAAGTTGATTATGACAAAGCAAAATCAATCATTGCTCAATCTATCAATGAAGGCAGAGATCAACTTACAACTCGTGAATCTATTGATGTTCTTGAAGCATACGGTATCAGAGTATGTAAATCTGGTTTTGCTACAACTGAAGAAGAAGCTGTTGCAATCGCTAACTCAATTGATTATCCAGTTGTAATGAAAATGACTTCAAAAACTACTTCTCACAAAACTGATGTTGGTGGTGTAACAGTTAACATTCAATCAGAAGCACAATTGAGAGCTGAATACCAAGATTTAATCGCTAAATTAACTGAAAGAGGTTTAATCGATGGTCTTGAAGGCGTTATCATCCAAGAAATGGTTAAAGGTAACAGAGAAATGGTTTGCGGTATTGCAACTGACCCTCAATACGGACCAATGATGATGTTTGGCTTAGGTGGTGTATTCATTGAAGTTATGAAAGACGTAACTTTCAGAATCGCTCCATTGACAGATATTGATGCTAAAGAAATGATTAAATCAGTTAAAGCATACAAATTATTAGAAGGTGCTAGAGGTACTAAACCTGCTCAAATGGAACAAATCGAAGAAACATTATTGAGATTATCTCAACTTGTTAACGATTTCAATTTCATCGATGAGTTAGATATCAACCCATTGTTGATTTCTGAAAAAACAGGTGAAGGTATTGCAGTAGACGGACGTATCAAAGTAAGAATGTCTGAAGCTCAAGAGACTCTTGGATATTGCTGCAAAGATGGCGTTTGTGCTTGTAGCCTATAAAATATTGTAAATTTAAGGCAAAACGGACTTAGGTTATTCTAAGTCCGTTTTTATATTATGAAATACTTTTTGCTTATGCTATTATTTTAATATCATGCAAGTTGAATCAATTTTAGTTGAAATTCCTAATAATGGGAAACCAACAACAGAATATTTTGAATCAGAGTTAACAAAACGCAATATTAACCCATTAAGATGGGCTATTGTTCATGTTAGTGATAAAATATATACAGTAAGTGTAGCAAACTTAAAGGAATAGAATATGGAATTAACAAGAATTAAACCAGATATTAAAGACATTAATTTAGCAGAACAAGGTAAGAATAATATCGAATGGGCTCTTAAAGACATGCCGGTACTTAGGAAAATCAGAGAAAGATTTTTAAAAGAAAAACCTTTTGCAGGATTAAAACTCTCTGCTTGTGTTCACGTAACCAAGGAAACTGCTGCGTTATGTACTGTCATGAAAGACGGTGGAGCTGACGCTATCCTTATAGCATCAAATCCTCTTTCTACTCAAGATGATGTAGCTGCAGCATTAGTTAAATACTGGGATATTCCAGTATTAGGGTATGCTGGAGAATCTTTGGAAACATATAAAGAACACGCAAGACAAGCTCTTAACCATAACCCTGATATCATTATTGACGATGGTTGTGATTTAGTAGCGACATTACACGCCGAAAGACCTGAAATGGCATCACATGTTATCGGTTCAACAGAAGAAACAACAACTGGTATTATTAGATTAAAAGCTCTCGAAGCACAAGGTGAATTAAAATTCCCAGCTTTAGGCGTAAATACAAGCTTGACTAAGCACTTATATGATAACCGTTATGGCACAGGGCAGAGTGCTATGGATGGTATTATGCGTGCAGCAAACATCTTAATTGCAGGTAAAACTGTTGTTATTTCTGGCTATGGTTGGTGCGGTAAAGGTTGCGCTATGCGTGCAAAAGCTTTAGGTGGTAATGTTATTGTTTGTGAAATTGATCCATTAAAAGCTCTTGAAGCTGCAATGGAAGGCTATAGAGTTATGCCTATAGCTGAAGCTGCAAAAGAAGGAGATATTTTCTTAACTGTAACTGGAGATAAACATGTTGTTGATATTGAACATATTATGGCAATGAAAGATGGAGCATTCTTATGTAACGCAGGGCACTTTGATCATGAAGTAAACGTTCCAGATTTGAAACCTTTAGCGACTGAGATTAAGAGAATAAGACCTTTCTTAGATGAATATAAATTGTCTAATGGTAAATCTGTTTACGTTTTGGCAGAAGGTAGGTTAGTTAACCTAGTTGCAGCAGAAGGCCACCCTGCAAGTGTAATGGATATGAGTTTTGCAAACCAAGCTTTGGGTATTGAATTTATTGTTAAAAACAAAGGTAGGTTGGAAAATAAATTATATACACTTCCTGAAAGTGTTGATGTAGATATTGCAAAATTGAAACTAGAATCAATGGGAATCTCAATTGATACATTAACAGCAGAACAAGAAGAATATTTAAATAGCTGGAAGTTATAAGAAAAAGAGGCTTTTGCCTCTTTTTTTTATAACTTATAAATTCTTTAAAAATAATTTTAACCATTAAAATCTTTGTATATAAAATTATCATTCATATCTAAATAACCTGCGACTTTTGAACTTACATTACCCTTTGTTATATTCTCAATGCTAGCATTCTGTGTATCATATATAAATTTTTTACCGTTAGAAAAGATCACTTCATTCCAAGCATGCCCTCCTATGCCTCCAAAGTCTAGCATATTTCCACGTACCATAGTTGTTTTTAATCCAACCTTATCCGCTAAAATTTTAAATAAAAGACTTTTGTGCCGACAACAACTAGCCTCTTTTTCAAACACTTTACCTAAAAGTATTTCTTGCCCTCGATAAGCTTTAGCTAGTTCATTACTTCTTTTTTCTGCTTTTACAGCATCTCCACCTAAATCTATAATCAAATCATAAATAAACTTAGCCTTTTGTTTTTCACTCATTCCTTGTGTTGAAGCTTTTGTATGTTCAATTACTTTTTGTAAATACTTATCACAAGCAATATCAACAGTCACTATTTCTCTATGTGCACTAATTGCTTTCCCCCATTTATCAAATCGAACATCACGTCCACCATCTCTAAAACCATCAACGATCCTTTCGCTCGTACCAATTCTATGATTTTGTACATACCTATTCGAAACTTCAACCGATTTTTTAGATGCTACAAATGGAATATTTGGAGTTTTTTCTCCGCTAGAAAATGTTTTCGGATTAACTTTTTGTCTAAAACCAAAAATGTTTTTAATTCTTTGCCATAAACTTGTTTGATGTTTTTCATATTGATTAATTCCTTTTAACAAATCTGAGTTTATAGGATTAGCTCCACCAACAGCTCGCCTTGACCAAAATTCAAATGTCTCATCAGAAATATGTCTAAGGTTTTTAGCGTTGTTTGTTGTTATTCTTTGTAAAACCATTCGTGTTGCGCCAAGTCCCATATTAAATTCTCCTTTGATTACCAATTAAAATCAAAATTAGGTTTATTTGTTCTGTTTACAATATCATTCATAACAGTTGCTTTTAAACCTGTTTCTGCAAATAGTGCAGAGTAATTTTTTTCAATTTCTTGCATTGCTCTAATTGAGGTGTAGTATCTATCTTTATCTTTTTGATTAGGTATTTTTGTTGCATCAAAACCTTGTTTTGGCGGAATATAGATCATTATATCTTTTGGTTGCTCTTGATGATAATATGATTTGCAATCATCACCATATTTTTTTTCAATTTCTTCAATATTATTTTGAGCGTTACGATAATTCATACCATTGGAAGCCACTAATTTATATAACTTTTCTCTAGCTTCTAATTGTTTTTGAGTTGGTTCATTAGTTCCATTCAATAATTCACCAATATTAATTGTCTTAACATTGATTGTTTTAGAAGTTTTTGTTTCAGTTGAACCCAATAAATTAAAATTAACTGTTGAAATGTTTTGTAATGTCATAATACTCTCCTTTTTTATACTCGTTTTTTGACTTTGATAAATATATAAAGTATTTAGCATATAAAAAATTGCTTAATTTTTAGAATTAATAATTCTAAATTAGCATATTGTACTATTTACAATAGGTTTAGAGTTTACAAAACTTAATATAAAATACTTTTAAATACTAAAGTCGATTGTTTTAATAAGTTAAAGTTGTAAAAAAAATGGGTATAAAAAAAGAATTAGGTAAAAAAATTAAACAAATGCGAGTATCAAAAGGGTATACTCAAGATAAATTATCAGAAATGATAAATATTTCTCAAAAAGCTTTAAGTAGCATTGAAATTGGTGAAAATTTTGTCACAGCAGAAACTCTTGATAAATTAATATTAGCTTTGGAAACATCTTCAGAAGAATTGTTTGCTACAAATAATGTGAAAGAACCAAAAGAATTAATTCAAAAAATTAATGAAAACATAGCATTATTAAATGAAGATTCTGAAAAACTCGAAATTATTTTAAATTTAACAAACAGCTTGGTAAGAAAATAAATATTAATCTTTAAAATACTGTTTCAAATACTGCCCTGTAAAAGAATTTGGCTCTTTAGAAACCTCTTCAGGCGTTCCGCAAGCTATAACTTCACCACCAAAATCACCACCTTCTGGACCTAAATCGATTACATAATCAGCAATTTTTATCAAATCTAAATTATGTTCAATTATTAAAATAGTATTTCCATTATCCGCAAGCTGTTGGATAATTTTTATCAACTTATCCAAATCATGCCAGTGAAGTCCAACAGAAGGCTCATCAAGGAGATATAAAGTTTTACCAGTCGCACGCTTATTTAATTCAGAAGCGAGCTTAATTCTTTGAGCTTCACCACCAGAAAGTGTTGTTGCACTTTGACCAAGTTTGATATAGTCCAAACCGACATCTACAAGAGTTTTCAATTTGTTTGATATTTGCGGGATATTTTCAAAAAATTCGTAAGCTTCTTTCACACTCATTTCTAAAACATCAGCTATTGATTTACCTTTGTATTTAACCTCTAATGTTTCATTATTATATCTTTGACCTTTGCAGACATCACATTTTACATAGACATCAGATAAAAAGTTCATTTCAATCTTTAAAACCCCATCACCTGCACAAGCCTCACAACGACCACCTTTTACATTGAAACTAAACCTACCAGGTTTATAACCTCGCATTTTTGCTTCGTTTGTTTTTGCATACAGTTCTCTTATCGGGGTAAAGACATCTGTATAAGTTGCAGGGTTTGAACGCGGAGTTCTACCAATTGGAGATTGGTCAATATCAATTATTTTATCAAAGTTTTCAAACCCTAAAATCTCATCTACTCCTTGTGGTTTAGGTTTATTTTTTCGCAATTTATGAATTGCATATTCATAAATTAAATCTTGCATTAATGTTGATTTCCCAGATCCAGAAACGCCAGTTAGTACAACAATTTTTCCTGTTGGAATATCTAAATCAATGTTTTTAAGGTTATTCAAATGTGCATTTCTAATTTGAAGATAATTCCCGTTACCTTCTCTTGTTTTTTCAGGAATAGGAATTGAATACTCGCCACTCAAATATTTACCTGTGATAGAATTTTCTACCTTTATAATAGAATTTACTCCTTCGCCGTGAGCAACTATTTCACCACCATTTACGCCAGCTTTTGGACCAATATCAACGATATAATCAGCATTTCTAATTGTATCTTCATCGTGTTCTACAACAATTAAAGAATTGCCCATATTTCTTAATTTAATAAGAGTTTTAATAAGTCTATCGTTATCTCTTTGATGAAGTCCTATTGAAGGTTCATCGAGCACATATAAAACACCTGAAAGCCCACTACCAATTTGTGTTGCAAGCCTTATTCTTTGAGCTTCTCCCCCAGATAATGTTCCAGCAGTTCTTGCAAGGTTTAGATAAGATAAACCAACATCTAATAAAAACTTTAATCTAGCTCTTATTTCATCTAAGATTTGCTTACCAATTTTCATTTGAAAATCAGATAAAACTAAATACAAATCTGTTACAAACTCATAAGCTTTATCAATTGGCATTAAACAAAACTCGTGAATATTAACACCATTAATACGTACAGCAAGTGGAAAAGGTTTAAGTCTTGCACCGCCACATTTTTCGCAAGGAGTTGTGACCATATATTTTTCTATTTCAGCTTTCCAATATTCACTTTCGACATTGTAATGCTTCATTAAAAACGGAATTACGCCGACAAATTTTTGTAAAACATTTCTGTATCTATGAGAGCCGAATTCTCTTATTCTCATCGGAATACGTTCTTTTGAGCCGTATAAAATTATATCTTGATGCTCTAGGGGTAAATCTCCAAAAGGGACCTCATTATCAATTCCATATTCTAAGCTTACCGCTTTTATAACGTCATCATAATAAGAAGTTGAAGATTTACTCCACGGGTAAATAGCTCCATCTTTAATAGACTTTGTTTTATCAGGCACAACTAAATCTGGATCTATTTTAAAATCAACCCCAATTCCACCACATTTTTCACAAGCGCCGTACGGTGCGTTAAATGAAAAAATACGAGGAGATAATTCTTCATAACTCAAATTACAATCTGGACAAGCAAGTTTTTCACTATAAACCAATTCTTCTCCATCGAGCTTGTCAATATGGCAAACACCATCAGCTTTTTGCAATGCTATCTGTACGCTGTCTGCAATTCTTGATTTAGCTTCTGGCTTTACTACAATTCTATCAATAACAACTGAAATATTATGAACTTTTGTTTTAGCTAAAGATATTTCATCTTCATCAAGGTTATAAACTTCACCATCAATTTTTACTCTTACAAAGCCTTCTTGTTTTAATTCATCAAAAAGTGATTGATATTCACCTTTTTTACCTTTAACTAGTGGAGCTAAAATTTGAATTTTAGTTCCTTCAGGTAGTTTTAAGATACTTGCTACAATTTCATCAATAGTTTGTGGACGAATAGGTTTACCACATTTTGGACAAAAAGGCGTCCCGACTCTTGCATAAAGAAGTCTTAAATAATCATAGATTTCTGTAACAGTTCCAACTGTTGAACGAGGATTGTTACTTGTTGACTTTTGGTCAATAGAAATCGCAGGTGTAAGTCCATCTATATAGTCAACGTCAGGTTTATCCATTTGACCTAAAAACTGTCTAGCATAAGTTGAAAGACTCTCAATATAGCGTCTTTGACCTTCTGCAAAAATCGTATCAAAAGCTAATGAACTTTTACCTGAGCCTGAAACTCCAGTAAATACAACGAGCTGGTTCTTTGGAATTTCCAAAGATACATTCTTGAGGTTATGTTCCCTTGCTCCCTTAATTGTAATTTTATCTGTTGCCATACTAGGATTATAGCACCAATATAAAAGATGTGACTAGCTTAAATCATATGACAATTTCTATCTCAAATTTTCTATTCCATGGGTAAATATATTTTATTGTTTCAATATTTTTAAACTCTATTTTTTTACAAAGTTTTTCTTCATATTGTTTCATTAAATTCGATACTTCACAAGGTTTATTAATCAATCCTCTTACATTAGCTTGATATGCCCAATCATCAAGAAATCTAATTAATTGTAATTTTTTAAACGCATTTTCGTTATATTTTTTCGCATTAAACCGAACTTTTATTCCTGCAAGTAAACTCCCCAAGGTGTTTGCAGAAGTATTCCATCCGGCATAACCATAAAAATTAACTAAATTCATCTGTGGCAAAAGCTGTTCTACAAATTTATTATCCGCCCCATTAGCAAAACGCACATCAGCAATACAATAAGGATAGTTTGGAAGTTTTAGTTTTTTATTGTATGCTTCTGTTTCCCAATTCATTACTAATTCACCTTGTTTGCTTACGAAATTATTTACTATAAGTATAATATCAGATTCTTCTTTAGTTTTGACAACTTTAAAACCACCTAATTCAAGTTGACCAAATACAGAGCTTTCAATAGATACGTCTTCATAATTTGAAATTAAATTTATATAATCAGGCTCAGTATATTCTACAAAGATTTTAATTTCCTTATTTATAGCTCTAGCAAGAAGGGTTAAAGGAATCTCATCGGCTCCAGTTTTTGTTTTACCTCCGAGCTTCTCAAGCTCTTTTGCTTCTTCCACATTAAATCCAAACTTAGCGCAATCATCTTTTGAAAATATAAGAGTATCTAGCAACCCCTCTTTTTGCCATTCAAGATAAAGCTTATTTATCTCAAAATTGCGCTTTCGTGTAGCTAAATAATCATCCAGAATTTCTTGAGGAATATCTAAATTATTTACTCCGCCAGAATATGAGTATTCGAAAATTTTCTTTCCATAGTCTTTCCAATATTCTTTTTCTTCTTCATTATAATTATTATTAGAAATTCGCATTATACTTGAAAAAGCATATATTTTAGCTTCTTTTTCAATAAGTATCTGCTTTAAATTATCAATACGCAATTTAATTTCTTCAAAACCTTCAGTTGAACGTCTAGAAGGTATTAAGCCACCGTAAGCGACAGTATCTAATGATAAAATTATCGCATCCGACTTTGGACAAGACTTAAGCCAATCTAAAATACCATTAATATTTGCGATTTTTGTTAAATCCCCTAAAAAATCCCTTGGTGGTATGAAAAGTTCAATTTCACTATCCATCAAAGCTATATCTTTAACTAAATTATAGCAAACTGGACGATTATCAATAGGAATAAAACAAATTTTCATAAAAACATTTTACACTAAAAAAGAGGTTCTCACAATGAGAACCTCTTTTTCTTATCTATGACTATGAGTTTTGCAATCCACGTTTAAATTCTTCTGGTCGACTTGAACGAGCAAGAGCATCTTCAAGTGTAATTTTCTTTTTCATATACAAATCTCTTAAAGACATTTCTAATGTTTGCATACCAAAACCTGCATTGGTTTGCATTGTAGAATAAATTTGTGCAGCTTTTGCTTCACGAATTAAGTTTGCAATCGCAGGGATTACTAACATAACCTCTTGTGCCATGATACGACCGTTCTTAGTTCCATCAGCTTGCAATAGTGGCAATAATGTTTGAGAAAATACTGCGACTAAAGAGTTTGACAACTGTACGCGAACTTGTTGCTGCTGTCCTTCTGGGAATACGTCAATAATACGATCGATAGTTTGTGACGCAGATGATGTATGCAATGTACCAAATACTAAGTGACCAGTTTCAGCTGCTGTAAGAGCCAATCGTATTGTATCTAAGTCACGCATCTCACCAACAAGAATAATGTCTGGATCTTCACGAAGTGCAGCTTTAAGGGCATTAGCAAAACTTCTTGTGTCTTGTCCTAATTCTCTTTGGTGAATAATTGAACGTTTTGACGGATGGATAAATTCAATCGGATCCTCAATTGTCAAAATATGTTCAGAACGTGTTTCATTAATATAGTTAATCATTGCAGCCAAAGTTGTTGATTTACCTGAACCTGTAGGGCCTGTAACAAGAACTAGACCTCTAGGTTTTTCTGCAATTTTTCTAACAGTCTCAGATAATCCTAATTCTTTAAATGTAGGTATTTTAGACGAAATTACACGAAATGCTGCTGCGTAGTTTCCTCTGTCTTTATAAATGTTAACCCTGAAACGGCTAAGTCCTTGAACACCATAAGAAAAATCAAGTTCCCAGTCTTGTTCTAATTTACGTCTTTGCTCTTTATTCAACATTGGGAACAAAAGAAGCTCAACTTCTTCCGGTTTTAGAGCAGGAACATCCATTCTTTGTAATTGTCCGTCAATACGAACAACTGGAGGTAAGCCTGCAGAAATATGTAAATCCGAACCTCGTTCTTTAACTACAACTTCCAAATATTTTTCTATTAGCATTTATAAAAGCCCTCATTTATGCACATTTGATACGATAATTTTAACATATCAAACTTTTTTTGTAAATATTTATTAACTTATATCTTAGACAGGTATTCATTGATAGCTTTAGCTGCTTTTTTACCAGCACCCATTGCGTTTATTGCGTTAGAAGCTCCGACAGGAGCCACATCGCCACCAGCAAACACTGTAGGTATCGACGTCTCGCGAGTTTCTTCATTTACAATAAAGTAACCTTTTCTATCTGTTTCAAATACAAGTCCATCTGCTATAGCAGATTTTTGAATAATAGGATTAGGACCTGTTCCAAGAGCTACTATTACGGTATCAACATCTATAATAGCATGTCTTCCTGTTCCGACAGGACTTCTTCTTCCTGATTCATCAGATTCTCCTAATTCCATAATTTCAAATTTCATACCATTAACCCAGCCTTCTTTTTCTAGAATTTCTGCAGGGGCGTGTAAAAATATAAATTTAACACCTTCTTCTTTAGCATGACGAATTTCTTCAAGTCTTGCAGGAAGCTCTGATTCTGTACGTCTATAAACGATATAAACTTCTTCAAATCCTACTCTTACAGCGGTTCTTGCGGCATCCATAGCAACGTTGCCCCCACCAATAACAGCAACAGATTTTCCAATTTTTAATGGAGTTGGAGTTGTTTCTTCGTTTGCTTGCATAAGATTAACCCTAGTTAAAAATTCATTTGCAGAAAATACGCCATTTAAATTTTCACCAGGAATATTCATCATTTTAGGTAACCCTGCTCCAGAGCAAATAAATATTGCATCGAAGCCATCTTCTTTAAGTTGATTGAGAGTTATAGATTTACCGACTATAACATTTTTTTCGAATTTAACACCCATTTCTTGCAAGTTTGTTATTTCTCTATCTAAAACTTTTCTCGGAAGTCTGAACGGAGGAATACCATATCTTAAAACACCACCAAATTTATGTAATGCTTCAAAAATAGTCACATCGTGCCCTGCTTTTCTTAAATCTGCAGCAGCGGTTATACCTGCACAACCAGAACCCACAATGGCAACTTTTTTACCTGTTGGGACAATCTCAGTCTTCTTAGCAGCTGTGTTGTCTCCTACATATCTTTCCAATGCGCCAATTGCAATAGCTTCTCCTTTAATTCCTAGCACACAATTACCTTCACATTGTCTTTCTTGTGGACAAACACGTCCACATACAGAAGGTAACATGCTAGTTTCACGAATAATTTCTCCAGCTTTTTCGAGATTATCTTCTTTTAAAGCTTTTATAAAATCAGGAATTTTAATATTTACAGGACAACCTTTTACACATCTAGGATTTTTACAATTTAAACAACGATTAGCTTCCAACTTTACTTGCTCTGCTGTAAGATTTTCTTCTACAGCATCAAAGTTATTTCTACGTTGTATTTTATCTTGTTCAATTGGTCGTTGTCTCATAATAAACCTCTTAAAATTTTTCTCTTTATAATAATACCACAATTGTAAATTATTGTAACAAATTATTATAAAAATTTAAAGTTTTTAATTAACCTGCCGCTATATATTTTGTTAGCAATAAAAAAGGAGTATATAATAGTATCGATTAATCCAAATAGTGGAAACAATAATATCTCACCAAAACAATTTAATTCTTGGCAAGATATAGGATATAATGGTAAATTGCTCATAAGGGATGTAGATGGTTCACCAGAACTTATTATAAAATGTAATAATGAATATTACGAGTATACAGATGACAATCGATTGGTGCAAATTCAAGAAAATCCTGGAGATACAATGTTTACTAAAAAAACATTTAGTAGGATAGGTACTCCTGTAACAGCACAAGACCAATCTGAAAACTTAGGTCCTGTTTTTGCAAATATTTAATCTAATGAAGAAGATAAAACTAGAACTCTTAGTGATATAGGGAATTCTTATAGCGCTGCAGTTGAATCTTTTAAAGAAAAAAATGGCAATCCAGACCCAATTGACATTACAAAAATGACACCTTCAGATATACAGAACTTAGAAAATGGGACTCCAGTCTTTGTTCTTCGTCAAAACGAAGATGGCTCTTGGGGAAAACGGAGTGGTATTATTTTTAATGATATGATTGTTAGAGAACATACTGCTTTTTCCAGACTCGGTTTTGAAAATAATTACAAGTCTTTAGGCGTATATGATCCAAACGCTTTCTCTGAAGAAAATGACAGTTTAATTGGAAAAGTAGCGCTGTTTAATGATGGAAGTGCTGAATATAAAGTAGAATCATAATAAAAAAACTCCTTTCTTTGAGAAAGGAGTTTTTTTATTGTATAATAATTCACATGAAAAACATTATTTTTATCTTTGGAACTCGTCCAGAAATCATTAAACTTGCTCCTGTGATACTTGAATTAAAAAAGTATCCACAAGATTATAACGTGATTATATGTAATACTGAGCAACAAAAAGAGCTTTCAAATCAAACTCTTGAATATTTTGGCTTAAAAGCAGATATTAATCTCGATTGTATGAGAGAGAACCAATCTCTAAGCTCTGTACAAGCAAGGATATTAACGGCTCTAGATAAAGTTTTTCAAGAACATAAAATTGATGCAACAATTGTTCAAGGTGATACAATGACTGTTTTTTGTGGCGCTTTAACAAGTTTTTACAACAAAATTCCAGTTTTTCATGTGGAAGCTGGGCTGCGCTCTTATGATATATATGAACCTTTTCCAGAAGAAGTAATGCGACAAATGACATCAAGAGTTGCAGAACTTCATTTTGCACCGACCGGTGTAAATAAATTAGCCTTAATGAAAGAAGGAATATCCTTAGACAAAATTTTCGTAGTGGGTAATACTGTTATCGATGCACTTTCTTGTTTATCAAAAGAAATTGTTGAAGACTCTAAAAGATTCTTTGAAGAAAAAAATATACCTATAAATGACAAATTGGTTTTAATAACTGCTCATAGACGTGAAAATCATGGAGAAAGAATTGATAGAATTATTGATGCAATAATTTGTTTGGTAAAAAAATATTCAGACCACACCTTTGTCATTCCGGTTCACCCAAATCCAAATGTTTACAATAAAATTCATGATAGATTGAGCTCTTTTAATAATGTGCATTTATTAAAACCTTTAGACTATCCGTATTTAGTATATTTAATGAAAAATGCAAAGCTTATTTTAACAGATTCTGGTGGAATTCAAGAAGAGGCCCCAACTTTTGCTTGCCCGACTTTGGTTATGCGTTATGAAACGGAACGTAAAGAAGGTGTTGATGCAGGCGTTTCAAAGCTTGTTGGAGCTGATTATAATAAAATTTTAGAAGAAAGTGAAAAAGTACTATCTTTAAGCAAGAATGATACTCGCCTTAAGGTTCAAAACCCTTATGGAGATGGTACTACATCTATTCAAATAGAAAAAATTATTAGAGAATTTTTTTCTTAATAATCGTAGGAGTGTTTATTTATGTTAATTGATTTTAACCCACATGTTATTAATTTTAATTCTGTACCTCAAATTATAAAAACAAATAAACAAGTACATTTTTGTAGTCAAACAAAAGATATTTTTGTAAAAAGTATAAATCCTTTATATGAGGGTATTAAAATTGATAAAAAGTCTTTTGGTAAAATTAGAAAAACAGGAGAAAGGGCAGAACTATATTCTATTACTAATATAAATGGTGCAAGTGTAAGCCTTTCCACTTTTGGGGCAACAATAACAGGTATAAAAGTTCCTGATAAAAATGGAAAGCTGGTAGATGTAACTCACGGATATAGTAGTGTAACACCTTATGAATTGTATCCAGTAGGTCACGCAGGTGGTACAATAGGGCCTTACGCAAATAAAATTTCTGCTGGGAAATTTTCTATTGGAGAGAATAAATACTTTTTGGAATGCAATAAAGATGGCGGTAAAAACCATTCGCATGGCGGTAGTGAAGGGTTTGATGTACAAAATTGGCAAGCAAAAGTCCTTAATGATGGAATAGAATTTACTTATGTAAAAAAAGACCGACAAAATGGTTATCCAGGTAATGTTACATCTAAAGTGACATATAAATTAGACAATGAAAACAATTTACATATCCAATACAATTCAACTAGCGATAAAGATACGTTAATAAACTTAACTAATCACAGCTATTTTAACTTGGATGGAGCGTCAAATGTTTTTGCTGGATCAGTGAAGAATCATATTGTAACACTACCAAATTCTAGTAAAATCACTAAAATTGGTAATTTAGGAATTCCTACTGGTGAGTTCATGAGCGTAGAGAATACTCCTTTTGATTTCAGTAAACCTACACGCATTGGAGATGTAATTAATTCTAATAATGAACAGATTAAATTAGCAAAAGGTTTTGATCACAATTATTGTGTAGATGGTTATGACGGTAAGAATCTAGTTGAAATAGCAGAAATCTATTCAGAAAAGACAGGTATTAATTTAAAAGTATCTAGTAATTTACCAGGATTCCAATTCTACACAGGAAATAATTTAGGCAAAGCATCACAGCCGCAAGGTAAAGACTGGAAACGTTATGAAAGACATTCTGGTTTGTGTATTGAACCACAATTTTATCCGAACGCTATAAATACAGAATCTTTTTCCGAAAAAGGTATATTAAAAGCTGGTGAAGAATATAATAGAGAAATTGTATATTCATTTTCTGTTAAATAGAAGAATCTTTAATAAAATTAAACAGGTTTGCTCTTGAGTCATTTAGCCTTTTTATTTGCTTATGAGTTTTGATTTGATTTGTTTTTAAAATAAATTTTTTGAGCTTATTTTGTCTTGAAATAACAATATTTGAATTTTGAGACGACAAATTTTGATTATTACTAATCATAAAAATCCTTTCGGTAGTGTATTTCCTCTCCTCATTAGGGGTGTTCTATTATTATATTCAAAAAAAATATAAAAAAATACCTTCATTGTAGGATGATTATAATAATTTAGAGGATTGAAAAGAATAAATAAAAAAAAGCCCTTTAAACAAGGGCTTGGAATTAAGAATAGCTGGAAGTATGAAAAAGATTTAATGATTATATTTAACCTAAAATTAGTTTTATAAACTATTAGATAATAAGGTTATTTTATTACTAACTACTTGGGCAAGTTTTTAAAATTGGGGTATTGCAAAAAAAAAATCAGCGTATTATTATATAGATGTTGACAGCCGAATATGGGAGCGTAGCTCAGTTGGTTAGAGCGCATGCCTGTCACGCATGAGGTCGCGAGTTCGAGCCTCGTCGTTCCCGCCATTTAAAGAGAAGGTGTTTACACCTTCTTTTTTTATGCCAAGAAAACGGCAGAGGCGAGAACGGATTATTGAGTTCGAGCGAGGAGCGAGCAGAGTGCGGAGTGCTTTTGCGAAAAGAATGATATTCTTTGAAGCAAAACACGTAGACACGTTTAACGCGAGCGACTCAAGACAGCCTCGTCGTTCCCGCCATTTAAATTTAGAGCCTCATTAGTAGGCTCTTTTTTAATGCCTGCTTGAATATAGGGTAACAGGACATTTGATATAAGAAAATTTAACAAAAAGTCAAGTAAACAGGCGATTATAGCCTGTTTTTTAGTGTAGAGATGAGTGTCCGATTATAGGGAAACAGGACATTTGATATAAGAAAATTTAATAAAAATCTAGACAAACAGGCGATTACAGCCTGTTTTTTAGTATAGAGATGAGTCGGACTATTTTTGCACTTTTGTCCCTTTTCTTGCACAAAATTGCACTAAATTTTGAAAAGGAACCATTACAATTCGCAAAAAGCCCCACACCATTTGTATTTACCCCAGTGCAAAAAAGTGCAACTTAGTGCAATTTAATTTTCTCTAGCAAACTGATATGTGTCGAATTATCTCTGAGATTAGAATAATTACGCAATTTCTAATTCATAACCTAATTCTTGGAAAATTTTTACAATGGTTGAAAATTTAGGCTCTTTTTCGTTTTTGAATAAGCTATATAAATGTGTTCTGGACATTCCAATATTTTTTGCAAAACCAGCAATAGTATTTCTTGATTTTATTGCAATTTCCAAAGCTCGATAAAAAGAATTAAAATCTCCGTCTTCGATATAATCTTTAAGACTTGCATTCAAATATAATTTAATATCTTCATCAGATTTTAAATCATTAACTATATAATTTTCTAAATCTAGTGTATGTTTTAATTCTTTCATTGTAAGTTTCTCCATTCTTGAAGTATACTTTTTGCTTTGTTTATATCTTTGCTTTGTGTTGATTTGTCGCCACCATTTATAAGTAAAACTATTATATTATCAATTTCGGTGTAATAAATTCGATACCCAGCCCCAAATTTAAAGCGAAGCTCTGAGATTTCATTATCAATTTTCTTATGATCTCCAAAATTATTTTCTAACAATCTTGTTAATCTACTTTGAATTCTTATTCTTATGACGTTATCTAACGAGTCCATCCACTCTATAAATGGAGTTTTTTCACCTATTTGAGCAATTTTAACAACTCGTTTTTCCATATTTATAGTGTAATCTACAGCAGACACTTTGTCAATTCTTTTGAAATATTTTCTGAATAACTTCTTAATAAAAATCTTTAGAGAAAAGACTTGACTTTCTCTCGAACAAGAGCGATTAATGTGTGTGTAAGATAAATTTGAAAGGAAAATTATAGAAAAGGAAGTTTGAAACTGTTGTAAAAATTGAATAATTGACTGTTTTGCGAGTCCCAGCCTCGTGAATCCCCCTATCTAATCAGGACTGTCTATATATGTGCATCGGATATGAAAATATTTGCAGGTATATTATATAGTCTCTCTGGCTGTGACATGTATAGGTAATATATCTCTATAGAGAAACAGGACATTTGATATAAGAAAATTTAATAAAAAGTTAGATATATATTAACACCTACTATTTGATGGGGAATAAATAAAAAATTTCAATAATACCTGTCAGGGACTTTTGAATGGGGAACAAATAAAAATTTTCAAACACACAGCCTAACGGAGGCTGTTATTGTATATAGAGATTTGTGACCGAATTCTTGCACTTTTGTTCCTTTTCTTGCACAAAATTGCACTAAAACCGTCACCCTGAACTTGTTTCAGGGTCTATCTTGCTCGGTGCTTGAACTACCACCAGTGCAAAAAAGTGCAACTTTGTGCAATTTTATTTTCTCTCGCAAGTTGACATGCGCCAAATTATCTTTGAGATTAAATATCAAAAAGATAATTATTAAAACAACCAAAAGCTACACCTTCACAATCTAATTGCAAAGCTTTGGTAATTCCTTGATAAAGCAAACATTTCATAGAATTATAAAGGATTCTTTTATTACATATAAAGTTTGATAATCCCAAACTTCTTTGGCTACTTATGACGTCTTTATCGTTAAGAGGGTTCAAAGGGATTGTACTTTCTACTATAGAAAAGCTCTTATCTGGATATTTGACAACAACCCAAAGTAAATTTGAAATAACAGGTTGCATAATCTGATATTTATACAAACCTATATTTAAATATTTATTATCACGAAAAATTTCATTATAAATTTGCAAATAAACTTTTTCTAAATTGTTAAACCAAATTTTACAAATTGATTTTACAATTTCGTATTTATCATTTTTATCGTCTAAAAAGAAATTTAACGTATCTATTTTAATAAAATTAATTACTGTAAGACCCAATTCTTTTGCTCGTTTTATTGACAGTATGTATTCTGTAAAATATTGCTCTATGAATTTTTGTATATTTATATCTGGCCTATCAATAATTATTTCTTTAT